>JANRIK010000031.1:0-105125 GCA_033765085.1 Bryobacter sp.
CTGCCTTCGGCTCCGCTGTCCTAATCTGCAACTACAAAGACAAGAGCCTCCCGCCTTGGTGGGCGGGAGGCTCTTGAAACAGCCGAAGAAAAAACCGTCAGCACCTGTGAAAGGTATTGACAGGTCGTTTCATATCAGAACAGAAGCTTCACGGCAAGTTGCACGTTGCGGGGTTCGCCAAAGCCGAGGCCGGGCGCACCGCCGCCGTTGCGGGTGTTGGTAATGAGGCCAAAGTTACCCGAGTTTAAGGCGGTGGTCGGGTTGGTTAAGTTAGCCCGATTGAAGAGATTGAAGATTTCACCACGCACCTGCAGGGAGATGCCTTCGCGAATGGTGAAGTTCTTAAAGATAGAGGGGTCCACGGTGGCAAAGCCCGGACCTCGGAGCGCGTTGCGGCCAAGGTTACCCAGCGTGCCGGCGGGAGCGTTAGCAAAGGCGCTACGGGAGATGTAAGGAATGCTGGATTGGGCAGTGCGGCCCGGTACATTGGCAAAGGGGTCGCCGACGAGGTTCGGGCGGTCTGTGTTGTCACCATCGCTGTTGACGTCGGTGCCGGAAGTGATGTTGAAGGGCAGGCCCGTGTGGGCGGTGATCAGCATATTGAACTGCCAACCTTGGGTCAGCAGCTTCCACTTATCCGTGAAGGCCGGCAAAGTATAGCTGACGAAGCCATTGAGGATGTGGCGATTGTCGAAAGCAGCAGGGCCGCGATCGCGGAAGAAATTTGCGCTCGTCATGGGCACAGTGTTGCGGGCTTCCGAGGAAGTATCAATGGCCTTCGAGTAAGTGTAGGCCAAAGAACCCGTCAATCCCTTCCAGAGATTCTGGTTGTAGCTGACCTGCAGCGAATTGTAATTCGAAAGGCCAGCGGTTTCGAGTTGGTTAATGGAGCCGAGCGTGGGGTATGCCGAAGCGAAAGGCCGCCGGGATTGCACGGACCCCGTGCCGGGAAGCGCCGCATTGATATTGCGAGTGTGCACCAGCTTGCGGCCCAAGCTGCCAACGTAGCCAATCTGCAAAACGCCCTTGCCGAAGACATCGCGCTGGACGTTGAGGTTGAAGTTTTGCAAGTAAGGAGTGGCGAAGTCCTGGTTCACGCCCAAGGCCCCCAGGATAGGCGTGGTGGCGTTGCTAAAGGGATCTACATTGGGCTGCAGAACTAAGCCAGGTGCGGCCTGCAAGGATTGAATCGGGAAGTTACCACCCGGATTGGCGTTGATGCCCGCCGCGCCACCGTTGCCGCCGCTATTGGAAGCAAAGAAGGCAACGGCCGGCACGTCGAAGAAGATGCCATAAGAGCCGCGGAGTACCGTCTTGTTATCACCGAAGGGCTGATAAGCAAAACCGAAGCGGGGGGCGAAGTTATTCCAATCCTTGGGATACAGCGAATCCAGACCAGAGCCCGGGGAAACAATGCCACGGTCGGGAAGGAAGGTGGAGATGGCGTTGTCCTTTTCGCCGATGGGACCAAGGTAGGTCCAGCGGACGCCGTAGTTCAGGCTCAAGCGGTTGTTTACCTGCCAGGTGTCGTGGAAGAACAGGTCGGTGGAGTGTTGCGTGTAATCGCGCTGCAGGAAGCTTCCCTGGAAGCTAACCCCCGGACCGGGACGAACAATGGTGGCGCCAGCGGCATTGCGCGGGAACCCGGCAAGGAAGTCTGCAAGAGCGCGCTGCTGAGCGGAGTAAGCGGAGTTACCCGCCCAAGGACCACGAGAACCATCAAAGGTGAAGGTACCGCGAGCGCCCTGGTTATAAAAGATATCCAGCAAAGCGTAGCGATACTCGCCGCCAAATTTGAATTGGTGTTTGCCAAAAGTAAACGATGCGGTGTTGGTGATGTGGCCAGTCGTGTCAATGCGGCCAAGGGGTTGAGTCGGACCGGCAGTGGCGAAGCCAGAAATATTGAGTGTGGGGGATCCGCGCAAATCATCCGCGGTAACCCCGGTATTTAAGCCAGCCGCGATCGGGTCCGGGCTAGTATCAAAATCTCCAAAGGTCTGCAGAAAATAATTGCCGCCCAGCACAAGGCTATTCACCAAGCGGGGGCTAAGCACGCTGTTGAGAGCGACGGATACGTTGTGCATCCGGCTGGGAGCTACCTGGAAGTACTCCAGAAATGGCGCGCTGGCATTGGATACGGCAGCTTGCTTTCCCGTACCGCCATAGTAGCGAACGCTTAAATTATTCGACGAATTGATATTGTGGTCGATTTTCACGATGCCGTTGTAGCTGTCGTATAGGTTGGCATCATTGGAAAAGAAGTTATTCACAACAGCCGGACCAGTGCGTACCCGTTCTGGCCAGAAGCTGATGAGGTTCCGCGTGACAGCATTTTCGGGGACATTAAAATCCCGGAGTACGCCGCGGCCCACTTCCAACCAAGCAGGGGAGAAGGTAGTGGCAGCAGTACCATTGGCGGCCTGGGCATCTTGTGCCTCGCCGGTAAGGAAGAAGAAGGTACGGTTCTTCAGAATGGGTCCACCCAAAGAAAAGCCGCCTTGGTTGTTGCGGACCCGGCGTACCTTACTGCCAACGGCGGCAAAGGGAGAATTTTCGGCGAATACTTCGTTGCGATTAAAGTAATAGCCGCTGCCGTGAAATTGGTTTGTGCCGGACTTGATCACCAGGTTCACGATGCCGCCGCCGTTGCGGCCCATTTCCGCGCTGCCGTTAGTGGATACCGAGAATTGGTCAATGGCTTCGACAGGAAGCAAAGTACCAGCAATGCCCGAGACGCCGCCTTGGTTCACGGCGGAGGTATTTTGGAAACCGTCATTGTTGTCTGCGCCATCGATTTGGTAGTTGTTGCCGCGTGTGCGATTACCGTTTACGCTATTGCCAACCGGATTGACGCCCGGCGCAAGCTTGAGCATCTGGCGGAAGTCGCGTCCGTTCATGGGAAGATCAGCAACCGTTTTGGTGTTGACCACGCCGGAAAGGGTCGTTGAGGTGGTATCGATAGCCACGACCGCGGCGCTTACTTCCACGGCAGTGGCTTGCGTGCCTACTGCAAGGGTAAATGCAATATTGGAGACGCGAGTGACAACCACTTCGACTTCGCTCTTTTGGTCCTGAAAGCCCGCCTTTGAAGCTATAACTTCGTACTTACCCAGTGGCATATCAGGGAGCGAGAACTCGCCAGAGGCTGTGGTGGTGGTGTTGCGGCTAACGCCGGTGGCGCGGTTGGTGGCCTTAATGGCGGCCTCAGGAATGGCGGCGCCGGTGCTATCCAGCACGGAACCTTTAATTTCGCCGCGGAAGGTTTGCGCGGGTAACCAGGCAGAAGAAAGGAGGAAAAGAGAAGCAAGGAACAGCCGTCCCGCCCGAAGTGTGGACATAAATAGGAACTCCCGAAAAGGAAATCGTCGATCGGGCGGGGACCGGAAAGTTCAGACCTTGAAGCTTTGCAAGAAGGTTAACACAACCTCAAGGTGGTGCTCTGATTAAGGGGTTTTAACAATTACGAGACAGCTTCATCCGCGTGGAAACTACTACGCACCAGCGGGCCGCTTTCCACGTGACGAAACCCCAACGAATAGCCAAAATCGCGGAGCACGGCGAATTCGTCCACAGGAACGTATCGAATGATGGGCAGATGCTTCGGCGAAGGACGCAGGTATTGGCCAAGAGTGACAATATCCACGGCGTGGTCGCGGAGTTGGCGCATGGTATCGCGCACCTCGTCCAAGGTTTCGCCCAGGCCAAGCATGAGGCCGGATTTCGTGGGAATGTGCGGCGCTTGTTGCTTGGCATAGGCCAGTAAGTCCAGGCTGCGCTCAAAGCGGGCGCCCAGGCGGACTTGTTTATACAGGCGCGGCACGGTTTCGGTGTTGTGGTTCAACACATCGGGGCGAGCTTTGAGAACAACATCAAGAGCCGCGTGGGAGCCCTGAAAATCGGGGATCAAAACCTCGACGCCACAACCCGGCACGCGTTCGCGAATGGCGCGAATGACCGCGGCGAAAATGCCCGCGCCACCATCGGGTTGGTCGTCCCGGTTCACGCTGGTGACAACGGCAAAGCGCAAACCCATTTTCTCGACAGCTTCGGCCACACGGCGCGGCTCGTCGAAATCCATCTCGAGCGGCACACCCTTTTGTACGGCGCAAAAACCACAGCGGCGGGTGCAGACGTTGCCGAGGATCATGAAAGTGGCCGTGCGGCGATTCCAACAATCGCCAATGTTGGGACAAGCGGCAGATTCGCACACCGTGTGCAATTGAAGATCGGTGACGAGCTGCTTCAAGTCGCGGTAGTTTTCGCCAACCGGGGCGGGGGCTTTTAACCATTCCGGGCGCTTGGAGCGCGCGGGGGAGGTTTCAATACTAACGAGCACTTTCTTTCAGTTTAGCGGCTAGGGCGTTTTCAAGAACACGCGCGGCGTGGAAGTTTTCAAAACGGAGCAAATCGTTGAAGGCCATTTCGAGGGCGCGGCGTGGAACAAAGCCGATGAGTTCGCTGGAGGCAATGGCCACGCCGCGAGCGCGGGCGGCGGCCTCCACGGCCTGGAAAACAACATGCGGCGGGGTAACTTCGAAGTTGGTCAGGTTCATCGATACCTGCGCCTGGTTGCGGGAGGCAAGCGGTAAACCGAGTGCCTTCACGTGCGGCAGGCCGCCGGAGGAAGTGCGAATTTGGCGGGCAATGTCTTGAGCAATGCCAAGGTCGGGCGTGGCAAGGTTGATATTGTAAGCAATCAGGAATTGACGCGCGCCGACCACCGTGGCGCCGGCCGTGGGATGCGGCGAGCCAAGGTCCGGGCCGCCGGTGATCTTGCCGAGGCGGATGTTTTCCAGGCGCTCGCGATCGGGCGCGAGTGCAGCCGCTTCATAAAAATAGACCGCGACGCCAAAGCGCCGCCAAATCTCCTCCCCGGCGCGATGGGCTATGGGAATGCAATCGGCCAGCGTAAGGTCTTCCACGGGCACAAAGGGCACCACGTCGGCGGCGCCAATGCGCGGGTGAACGCCTTGGTGCTGGGTAAGGTTGATGCGCTCGGCGGCAACTCCGACCGCACGAACGGCGGCCTCCACGACGGCGGCAGGTTCGCCCACAAAGGTGAAAACGCTCCGGTTGTGGTCGGGGTCCGCTTCGCGGCCCAAGAGGAGTATGCCGGAAACGCTGAGAATCGCGGCTTCCAAGGCAGCGAGCGTGGCTTCATCGCGGCCTTCGCTAAAGTTAGGGACGCACTCGATCAGACTCATACCAACTTAAGAAAAAGCGTCTTAATGTCGGCGGGCACTTGGCTGACTTTGAGCTGTAGTGTGGCTTCCCCGGCCGCAAGGCGCAGCTGACCCAGGGTTAAGCGGCCCCAGTGCACGACGGGTGCTTCGGCGCCATTGTGGGCGCGGTGGGGCAGGTGGATTTCTTCCATGTTGACGGGCGCCTTGGTGGGTGAGGAAATTGTGCCGCCCGGGGCACTCAAGCTCAATTGCGATCCCGCCGCAGGAGCGCGGTATTCCACCGTCGCCTCATAACGCCCGGCGCGATGGGCGTTGATGCGCCAGAGCATCGCGTCTCGTGAAGCAGGATCCGGGTCCCATCCGGTGACGAAATCGTGCGCGTAGCCGAATTTCTGGTGGAAACGCAGGTTGCCGTCCAAAGCCGCTTGGGTGGGGCTGAGGCGCGCGGGATTCTCTTCGAGATAGCCAACGGGAATAGGCGGGGCCCCGGGCGTGAAGCCTTCGAGAGTGGAGGCGAACCAGTCGTCGTAGGCGCGGCGAAGGCGCGCGAGTTCCTGAGGGTGTTGGGCGGCGATGTTGGTCTTTTCGCCCGGGTCGGCCAGCAGGTCATAAAGTTCGGTGCCGTTGACCAGCTTGTATTGCTGGCTGCGAACGGCGCCGGGAAAGGGCTTCGTGGGGTCGGGCTGTTGGTCGGCGTGCGTGAAGATGTGGCGGGAGGGCCAGGAAGCGGAAGAGCCCTCCAGCAGCGGTTGAAGGTTTACGCCATCGAGCGGCGGCCCGGCGGGAGGCTTTATTCCGCACAAGCTAGCGAGCGTGGGAAAGACGTCAATGTGGCTGGCAATATGGTCAACCTGACGGCCGCCCTTGAGCTTCGCCGGATAACGGACATAGAGCGGGCTGCGCGTGCCCCCTTCGTAAACGCTGCCCTTGCGGGCGCGGAGGCCGGCATTGAAGCGGTCTGTTTGCGGCCCGTTGTCGCACAGAAAAAGCACGATGGTGTCTTGCGCCAAGTTCTTCTTTTCCAAGTGCGCCAGCAGGCGGCCGATGTTGTCGTCCAGGTTGTTCACCATGCCATAGATGGTTTGGTTTTCGATAGACAGGCCCTGGCCGGCAAAGCGGTTGAAGTATTTGTCTTCCACTTGGTAGGGGGCGTGGGGCGTGTTGTAAGCGAGATAGAGGAAGAAAGGGTCGCGGGTGTGACGGTCAATGAAGCGGGTGGCTTCGGTGGTGAGGGCGTCGGCAATATAGCCGGAAAGCTGGGCGGGCTGACCGTTGCGCTCCACAGGCGCGTCGAAGTACCAATTCCAATGGCCCAGGCGCATGCCTGTGAACTCGTCAAAGCCGCGGGCGTGGGGCACGTAGGGGTAGTTTTCCCCAAGGTGCCACTTGCCGATCAGGCTGGTCTGGTAACTTGCGCTTTGGAAGAGATTGCCCAGCGTCACTTCCGAAGGCCGCAGCGTTTCCCTGCCCTTGGTAACGCCGTGGACGCCTGTCCGCAAAGGGTAGCGTCCGGTCAAAAGCGCGGCACGCGTGGGGGCACAAACGGGCGAGACGCTGAAACGTGTGAACTCGACAGATTCGCCGGCGAGGCGGTCGAGGTTAGGCGTCTTGAGAATGGGGTTGCGGCGCAGGGAAAAGTCGCCGTAGCCTTGGTCGTCCGTAAGGATGAGGATCACGTTGGGGCGCTTGTCGGCCGCCCGCAGCAGAGGGGCGGCGAGAGTGGAGGTAAAGGCGCGGCGGCTGAGCATCGTGAAGATTAGTATATGGGGATTCCGCAATGCTACGGTTTCGGGCGGGAGCCAGAGCGGTGGGAAATTGTCTTCGTAATTCTTCCTGCAACGAAGGTGGGATTTTACGCACAACCAGATAGAGACCAACTCATTTCGCGGAGGACGGACGGATGGCAACCGGTGCGCAGATTGAAAACCAAGTGCAGGTGAATTACGAAGCGATCCATAAGATTGGGGAGAAATTGGGGAAGCGGCCCCCGCTGGCGGTGCAATTGCAACTGGAGAAGGAGTTGCGGCGCTTGTGGCAAGCCCAGCAATATTGGGCTGCGGAATATAAACGCGTAACGGGGCAGAGCATGGTGTTGTTCCAGGAGATAAAAATTACCGGGGACCCGCACGAACTGTCGCGTGAGGCGGCGGCGTTGAAGGCCAAGGAGGCGGCGCGGCGGCGGCTGGTGGACGGGATTGCGGAAGTGGAGCGGGAGAACCTGCGGATCCAAAAAATGCTGCAGGACCAATACGACATTTCGACGACGATGGGGAACGCGCTCTTTTCGCACTGGACGCGGATGGGCGCGGGCTTGCACGCCAAGCACCCTTTATTCGTGAAGAAAGAAATTGCCGAGAAGGTTCCGCCGTTGCTGGCCGAAGCGAGGAAAGCGCTGGCGGCGGGCAAGTACGAGAAGGCCTGGAGCAAGGTGAGTTCGGCGGCGGCGAAGGTGAAGTGGGGCTTTGATTTTTTGAACTGGTGGATGGACCAATTGGAAGCCGGGGCGAAGCGGGCCGAGGCGGGGATTAAGGTATCGGCGGCGCTGGCGACGTTGGTGGTGGCGGCGCCGTTGGAGTTGGGGGTTTTGGGGACGATGGCCGTGGCGGCGTCGGGGGAAGGCGCGATGCAGGGAACGAACCTGGCGCTGAAGGGGGCGGACCGGGGGGACACCGTGTCGTTGGAGGATGTGAAGAAGGCGGTATTGGAGACGGTGATTGCGGCGGGTTCGGCAGGGTTGGGCAAAGGGGCGGGCAAGATGGTGGCGAAAGGCTTGGCAGGGAGGGTGGCCAAGGAAATTTTGAAGGGGAACCCGACCGAGAAACAGATTGAGTTTGTGGCGGAGCGGTTGGAGCTGTATTTGGCGGCGAACTCGGCGGCGATTGCGAAGAAGATGCTGAAGCTGGACACGGATCCGGATTGGAACTGGTGGTACATGATGGTGGCGCCGGCGATTAACCCGATTGCGGTAGAGATGGCGAAGGAACCGGACTTGAATAAGTTGGTGAAGTGAGGGGGGGCTACTGAGTAGGCTGATCGCGGGCGAATCAGGAAGGGA
This sequence comes from Bryobacter sp., assembly GCA_033765085.1. GTDB lineage: Bacteria > Acidobacteriota > Terriglobia > Bryobacterales > Bryobacteraceae > Bryobacter. The sequence goes on from JANRIK010000031.1 coordinate 8,239, forward strand.
AGGATGCTTTCAAGCGGGCGTCCATCTCCTCCTCAGATAGTATGTCGCCTTAATCAGCAGCAAGGATGCCTACCTGAACGGAGGCTAGGAATTGCGAGTCTTTTTCCCAATCGCGCTGGACCAAGTCCTGAACGAATTCGCCTGGCCCCATCCCAGTGCGGCTGGCCAGTTGGACAAGGCAATCCTGTTGTTCAGGGGTGAAGCAGATTTCCCTATGGGAACCGGAGCAAGCATTGGTTTTAGAGCTACGCGAGGGGTGAAAGCAGATTGACTAAACACGTTCCATGGCGCCCCCCTGCTTACCGCAGCTCGTAGCCGTGGGATTGGAGGGCGGAGAGGAGGTGGGTGCGGGCGGTGGTGATGTCGTCCTGGGTGAGGGTGCGGGTGGGGTCGGCGATGGTGATGCGGAAGGTGAGGCTGCGGGAGGCGTCGGGGAGGGTGAAATCCGTGAGGAAGCGGATGGCTTCGACGCGGGGGGCGCGGGCGGCGTGGAGGATTTGGGCGATGGTGCGGGCGTAGGTGCGCGGGGGGGCGAGGACGCTGAGGTCGAATTCGCTCGCGGGGAAGCGGCGGATGGGGGTGTATTTGATTTGGCGGGCTGCGTCGAGGGCCATGGTGAGGGAGAGATCGAGGTCCAGGACGGCGGCGCGGCCTTCGAGCCACTCCGGGTGGAATTCGAAGAGGCGGCCGATTTGTTTTTCGCCCACAAATATCTCGGCGGTGCGGAGGGGGTGTTCGAAGGGGCGGACGTCGGCCGTGGGAAGGACGTCCACGCAGCCCACGAGGCACTCGGCGAGGCGGGTGAGTTCCGCTAAGCCGCCTTCGCCATAAAAGCCGGCGGCGAGGTGGGGCGTTTCCTGGGGCAACCCAGTGGCTTGCTTGTGAATTTCCTTACCGATTTCAAAAAACGCAAAGCGGGGAAAATGTTTGCTGTTTTCTTCGAAGTTTTTGAGGATGCCATGCAGGAGCGCGGTGCGCATCAGGCTCTGGTCGGAGGCGATGGGGTTGAGCACGCGGAGGTGGGCCTCAAGCGGCAGGCCGAGTTGGGCGGCTTGTTGTTCGCTGATGAAGGAGTAGTTGTAAACCTCGGTGAAGCCTTGCGCGGTGGCTTGCTGACGGAGGCGGTTGTGGTAGCGGCGCTCGTGGTTGACGGGCGGGGGCGCGACGGGCATGAGGGGGGCAGTGGGGGGAATGCTGGCGTAGCCGACCATGCGGCCCACTTCTTCCACCAGGTCATCGGGGAGGGAGATGTCTTTGGTGGCGCGCCAAGTGGGGACGCCGACTTCGAGAGAGGCGCCGTGATCGATGATGCGGAAGGCGAGGCGCTCGAGCAGGCCGACGACTTCGGGCTTAGGGACTTCGCGGCCGAGTTTGCGGGTAAGCCAGGCGAGGTCCAGCGAGATAACGGTTTCGGGGCGCTGGGGGGAGCGAACGTCGGCCACGCCGCCCACGGTGCGGATGCCAGGGGCAACTTGGGCGAAGAGTTCGATGGCGCGGGCGATGGCGCGGGTGGTGTTTTCGGGGTCCTGCGCTTTTTCGAAGCGCATGGAGGCATCAGTGCGGACTTTGAGGCGCGAGCTGGTTTTGCGAATGGTGGCGGCGTGGAAGTTGGCGCTTTCGAGGACAATGCGGGTGGTGGAATCCGTAATGGCGGAGTGTTTGCCGCCGATGATGCCGGCAAGGGCAATGGGGCCGGCTTCGTCGGCGATGACGAGGTCGGCGGGGGTGAGCTCGTATTCGAGGTCGTTGAGGGCCAGCAGCTTTTCGCCGGAGCGGGCGCGGCGGACGATGATTTTGCCGTGGAGTTTGTCGGCGTCGAAGGCGTGGGTGGGCTGGGGAAGCTCGGCGAGGAGCCAGTTGGTGACGTCGACAATGTTGTTTTTGGTGCCGAGGCCGATGGCGCGGAGACGGTATTGCATGGACCAGGGGCTGGGAGCGACGCGGACGTTTTCAAAGACGAGGGCGGAGTAGCGCGGGCAGAGGTCGAGGTCCTCGATGACAACTTCGATGGCGGGGTCGCCGGCGGGGAGGAGGGAGATGTTGACGGGGTCGCGGAGGGGTTGGCGAAGGATGGCGGCGAGTTCGCGGGCCATGCCGAAGTGCCCCCAGAGGTCGGGGCGGTGGGTGAGGCTCTTGTTGTCGATTTCGATGACTTCGTCGGGGGCGAGGACGGGAGCGTCGCCGGAGAGTTCGATGATGCCATCGTCGTCGGCGTTTATGCCGAGTTCGGCGGCGCTGGCGAGCATGCCATCGGAATCGATGCCGCTGATGCGCTTCACGCCGAGGGGGACGTAGATGGTTTGAAGACCCGCACGGCAGTTGGGGGCACCGCAGACGAGGGTCTTTTCGCCATATTGGGCGGTGGCGACGAGGGCTTTGCGGTTCTTGGCGCCGGGGATTTCTTCGACCGCGAGGACGGTGGCGGGGCAGGCGCCGCCGAGGAGTTCGCCGTGGGCTTCGACGCCTTCGCTTTCGGCGGTGTGGAGGGTGATGAGGCGGGCGACTTCCCTGCCCTCAATCCCCAAGCCGGGGACTAATTCTTCCAGCCACTGGTGAGAGAACTTCATAGATTAGAGGCCTCCCGCGGGGGCGAATTGATTAGCGAATTGGTTCAAAAAGCGGAGGTCGCCGGATTGGAGCCAGCGGATATCGTCGATGACGTAGCGCATCATGACCAGGCGGGTGAGGCCGAGGCCGAAGGCGAAGCCGGACCACTGGGTGGGGTCGATGCCGCCGGAGCGAAGGACGTTGGGATGGACGAGGCCGCAGGGAAGGAGCTCCACCCAACCGGAGTGTTTGCAAACGGGGCAACCGGATCCGCCACAGACCATGCATTCGATGTCGAGCTCGAAGCCGGGTTCGACGAAGGGGAAAAAGCCGGGGCGAAGGCGGACGGTGACATCGCGGTGGAAGATGCCCTTCAGCAGGGTCTTCATGAAGTAGAGAAGGTTAGCGACGGAGACGTCTTTATCCACCATCATGCCTTCGAGCTGGTAGAAGGTGTGTTCGTGGGAGGGGTCCACTTCTTCGTTGCGGAAGACGCGGCCGGGGGCAATCATACGCAAGGGGGGGCCGAGGGTTTGCATGCCGCGAACTTGGACGGGAGAGGTGTGGGTGCGCAGAAGGTGGCCGCCTTCGAGCCAGAAGGTGTCCTGCATGTCGCGGGCGGGGTGGTCCGGGGGAATGTTCAGGGCATCGAAGTTGTGGAATTCGGTTTCCACTTCGGGGCCGTCGAGGATGACAAAGCCCATGGAATAGAAGAGGTCTTCGATTTCGTTTTGGATGAGAGTTAGGGGGTGAAGCGCGCCGGGGCGGACGCCGGGGGCGGGGAGGGTAAGGTCCAGCCACTCCTGTTGGAGCTTTTCGGCGAGGGCGGCTTTTTGGAAAAGGGTGCTTTTGGCTTCGAAGGCGGCTTCGAGGGCGGCTTTGGCCTCGTTCAGGGCTTTGCCGGCGGTGGCTTTGTCGGCAGCCGAAAGCTTGGCCATTTCTTTGCCAAAGGCGGCGAGCTTGCCTTTGCGGCCCAGAACATCGACGCGGATTTCTTCGAGCGCCTCCGGGGTTTGGGCGGAGGCAAGGCGGGCGAGGGCTTCGTGGCTGAGGGATTGGATGGCGTCGAGCATGGCAGAGTCGAGTGTGGCAGAGTCGAGTGTGGCAATAAGGGGCTTAAGCAGGCTGGAAGACGGGGCTTTCAGCGTTGATTTCGTGCGCAAGGTAGTTCAAATAAAGCAGGAGCACGGGCTCGGAGCATTTTTCTTTGAATTCGCTATAGGCGCGGGCCTGCCAATCGCCGGTGAGGTGTTCGGCGGGGTTGGCGCCTTCGGCGAAGAAGCCATCGTTGTGGGGGACGCCGAGGAAGTTGAGCACATCAATGATGAGCTTCATATTGGAGATGAGGATGCACTGGGAGATTTCGAGCGCCAGATCCTCGTCGCCTTCCTGGAGGCGCGCGAAGGCTTTGGGGGCGGCAAGGCGGAGGGCCTCCGTGTTGAGCTTGGCAACGCGAAGGCGGACCCGGAGACGCTCGTAAAATTTGTACGTCTTGAGGGTACCGAGGGAGATGCCGCGGAGCTGGCCGCGAAAGGATTCTTCGCCCAGGGCGACGAAGAGTTCATGTAGCTTCATGTCGGGAAATAAAACTCCAGTGTACGCGATACACTAGAGCATTTGGGCTTCAACACATGGCAAATCTAATCGTACTGGGCGCTCAGTGGGGCGACGAAGGCAAAGGCAAAATTGTCGATTTATTCAGTGACCGCTTCGACATTGTGGCGCGCTACCAGGGGGGGCACAACGCGGGGCACACCGTTTACATTGGCGCGCAGAAGTATGTGCTGAAGCTAATTCCGAGTGGCATTTTGCGGCCGGGCGTGAAGGCGGTGATCGGCAACGGCGTGGTGGTGGACCCGAAGGCGCTGATGGAAGAGATTGGCACGCTGGAGGCGGCGGGCGTGGACGTCCACGGGCAACTGTTGATTTCCAACCGGGCGCACGTGATTTTTCCGTTCCACCGGATGGTGGAAAAGGTGAGCGAGGCGCGCAAGGACCGCGTGGCAATTGGCACAACGAGCAGGGGAATTGGTCCCTGCTACGAGGACAAGATCGGGCGGCGGGGCATTCGCATGGCGGACCTGGTTTCGCCGCAGGGCTTTGACAAGCTGTACGCGGACTTGTGCGAGGACAAATCGACCCTGGCCGAGGCCTTTGGCGTAAGCGAGCTAATCGATTTCCCTGCAATTTTGAACGACTACAAGCAATACACGGAGAAGCTGCGGCCGTTGGTTTGCGATACAGCCAGCTACCTGAACAACCGGATGCGCGAAGGTAAGCGGATTCTGTTTGAGGGCGCGCAGGGGACCATGCTGGACATTGACCACGGGACCTATCCGTTTGTGACGAGTTCCAACGCGAGCGCGGGTGGAGCGTGTACGGGGGCGGGTGTGCCGCCAACGAAGATTGACGGCATTATTGGCGTTTCGAAGGCCTATATCACGCGCGTGGGGGCGGGGCCTTTTCCGAGCGAGATTCACGGGGAGGCGGGGGAGAGGATCCGCAAGGCGGGCAACGAATTTGGCAGCGTGACGGGGAGGCCGCGGCGCTGTGGGTGGTTTGATGTGCCGCTGCTGAAGTACACGGCGGCGATCAACGGGTTTGACAGCTTGATTATTACGAAGCTGGATGTGCTGGACGGGCTGGAGGAAATTCCGGTTTGTGTGGGCTATAAGGTGAAAGGCGTGGAAGTACACGATATGCCCGCGACGAATGAGGAACTGAGCCACATTGAGCCGGTGTACGAGATGTTGCCGGGCTGGGCGGGTTCGACCAAGGGGGCGACGTCGATTGCGGCAATGCCCGCGGAGGCGCGCCGGTATTTGGAATTTTTAGCCGAGCGGACGGGGATTGAAGTGGGGTGTGTGTCCAACGGGCCCGAGCGGAACGAAACGATTGTAGTGGAGGGTTCGCGACTGGCGGGGTTGTTGGGGTAGGGCCAGGCTGGGGTTCGCAAGCAAGCGGAAATTGCCATCCTTCCGCCACTCGTATTTGCAAGAAACTTGCAAATAGCTTGACAGGGGAGCGGAGATGCAGATTTAATGTAAGACAGTTGCATGTAGGGGGCTGGCCCGTGGGGGCGGTGGCTTGCAAGCATCGTGATTTTACGCCTGAGGATGGTGTTTTCCTGTGTCTTTTGGAAAGTTTTGCTGCCTGGTTGCAGTTGTGATGAGTTTCCTGGTGGAAGCGGAGGCGGCGCAGAGCCAGCCGTTGCAAGGGGTAGTGCTGGACGCTACCCGCAGACCAATTGCAGGGGCCACGGTGAAGGTGAAAGCAGGCGCGGGCCAGCGGACGACGGATGCTGAGGGGCGTTTCCAGTTCCCCTTGGGCGCGGGGCAGTATGTGCTGGTGGTGGAGGCTGAAGGATTTCGTGCGGCGGAGGTGCCGGTGAATTTTCGTTCCGGGGCGACGGCGCCGGTGGAAGTAGTGCTGCAGTTACCGGAGAACCGGGAGACGATCACCGTGACGGAGGCGGGGGCTTACCAAGTGACCGCGGCTTCGGCCACCAAGACCCCGACGCCACTGCTGGACGTGCCGCAGGCGATTACGGCAATTAGCCAGGAGTTGATTCGCGACCAAGCGATGCAGAACATGGCCGATGTGGTGCGCTATGTGCCGGGCATTACGATGGCACAGGGCGAAGGACACCGCGACGCGCCGGTGCTGCGCGGCAACGTCACGACTTCGGACTTTTACCTGAACGGGGTGAGGGACGATGTGCAGTATTTGCGGGATTTGTACAACGTGGAGCGGGTGGAAGCGGTGAAGGGGGCCAACGCATTGACCTTTGGTCGCGGCGGGGGCGGCGGGGTGATTAACCGGGTGACCAAGCAACCGCAATTCACGCCGTACCGCGAAATCAGCCTGCAAGGAGGCAGCTTTGGAAATCGGCGCGGCACGGTGGACTTGGGGCACAGCTACGGGAGCCTGGCGGCGTTCCGGTTGAACGGAGTGTATGAGAATTCGAATTCGTTCCGGCACGATGTGGGGCTGGAGCGTTATGGGCTGGCGCCGACCGTGAGCCTGCGCCCAAAGGACAATCTGCAGGTGCGGATGGCCTACGAATACTTTGTGGACGGCCGGACCGTGGACCGCGGGGTGCCTTCGCTGGATGGCAGGCCGCTGGCGACTTCGCGCTCGACCTTTTTCGGCGACCCGGCGCAGAGCCGGTCAAACGCAACGGTGCACTTGGGTTCGGGCGCGGTGGAGTGGCAATTGGGGCAGTGGACGCTGCGCAACACGACACTGGTGGGCGACTACGACAAATACTACGGAAACATTTTTGCGGGTTCTGTTTTGAGCAACCGTACGCAGGTGAACCTGAACGGCTACGACAACGGGACGGTGCGGCGGAACGTTTTTAACCAAACGGACGCCTCGGGCACTTTTCGCACGGGACGCTTCCGGCATACCCTGCTGGTGGGCACCGAGTTTGGGCGCCAGCGGACAACAAACCTGCGGCGGACGGCGTTGTTTGGTGGCTCGACCAATTTTGTGGCGCCCCTGGCGAACCCGAATCTGGTGGTGCCGGCGGATTTTGTGACGCGCGCCAACGATGCCAACAACGACGCCACGAACCACATTGCGGCGACCTTTGTCCAGGACCAGGTGGAGATTAACAAATATTTGCAAGTGGTGGCCGGAGTGCGCTTTGAGCGCTTCACGGTGGATGTCCGCAACCGGCGGAACGGGGCCGAATTGGGGCGCGAAGATAATCTTGCGGCACCGCGCTTGGGAGTGGTGGTGAAGCCGGTGGCGAACCTGTCGCTTTACGGCAGCTACAGCGTGAGTTTTTTGCCGAGCGCGGGGGACCAGTTTTCCTCGCTTTCGGCCACGGAAAGCACGCTGCGGCCGGAGCGTTTCAACAATTACGAGGTGGGGGCGAAATACGACTGGTCTCGCCGCTTGAGCCTGACGGCGGCGCTGTATCGCCTGGACCGCAACAACGCGACGGCGGTGGACCCGAACAACCCGGGGCTGCTGGTGCAAACGGGCAGCCAGCGGACGAATGGATTGGAAATAGGCATCCAGGGCTCCGTGACCCGGCGCTGGCAGATTTCCGGCGGCTTTGCGGCGCAGGACGCCTTTATTGTCAGCGCAACAACGGCAGCACCGGCGGGCCGGAAGGTGCCCTTGGTGCCCAACCAACAATTTTCCTTGTGGAACCAATACCGTCTGCACCCACGGTGGAGCGTAGGATTGGGGGCGATTTACCAGGCTCCGCTCTTTGCCACGATTGACAACCGGGTATCTTTGCCCGCGTTTACGCGGTGGGACTTGGCGAACTTTTTCCAGATCACGGAAGGGGTGAGGTTCCAGGCGAATATTGAGAATCTCTTCAACCGCACCTATTTCCCAACGGCGCACAACAACAACAACATTCTTCCCGGGGCCCCGTTTACGCTGCGACTGGGACTGGTGGCTTCCTTTTAGGGGAGGCAAATGCGCGATCTTAGAAAGGATGAGCGCAGAGGATAGACAGGCGGGAGTGGGGGAGCCGTTGGGGGCCGTGGTGGGGGAGATGTTGCGGCACCCGGGGCGGGAATTGGTGGCGCGGTGGAACCGGAAATCGGCGTTGACGAGTGCGCTGATCCGGGGCGCGATATTTTTCTTCACGAACCTGAGTGCGGGGGCGCGAGCGGCCAGCGGCGCTTGGGCGGCGGAGTTTGTGTGGCGCTTTGCGCTATCCGGATTCTATGGTGCGATCACGCAGCGGCTGCGCTTTGCCACGCCGCGTTGGGCGGCGATGGCGGCGGTAGGCGTGGGGTTGCCGGTGTTTAACCATACGCTCGAATTCCTCATCCATTCGGCGCGGGGAACGCCGAAGCTGAAGCTAAGCATCCTGGTGAGCGTAATCTTTACAGCCCTGTCAATGTTGTTCAATACTTACGCAATGCGGCGTGGGGTACTGGTGACGGGCGAGGGGGGGCAGAGTCTGGGGGAGGATTTCCGGCAGATGCCGGGGGTGATTGGGGGCTTTCTGTTATGGCTGGTGGGGGTGAAGCGGGGTTAAGGTGCATCTTTTGTGCAGATTAGAAGTCAAGAGAAACACTTTGCGGTCCGATAAGACTTAGTAATGGTAAGGTCCAGCGGTTGCAATTCTACCGCTTCGGCCCAACAATGAAAGGTAACGGTTGTACTAGGCCGGAAAGTGGCCCGGGGGATACCGGACAGCAGGCTCGATGAAAATCTTGATTGCCGATGACAGCATTGTTAGCCGGCACATGTTGGAAGCAACGGTGAAAAAGTGGGGCTACGACCCTGTGGTGGCCGCCGACGGGCAGGAAGCCTGGGCGGTGCTGCAGAAGGCCGACGCGCCGCAGCTAGCGGTGCTCGACTGGGTGATGCCGGGCCTTACAGGGGTAGAGCTGTGCCGTTTGGTGCGGCAGCAGCAGCGCGAGGCTTATACCTACATTTTGTTGTTGACCAGCAAGAACCAGCGGGAAGACCTTATTGAGGGGATGACGGCCGGGGCGGACGACTACATCACGAAGCCGTTCAATCACCATGAGTTGCAGGTAAGGATTCGCGCGGGGCGGCGGATTGTGGAATTGCAGGCGGAGCTGTTGCGCACGCAGGCAGCGTTGCGCGACCAGGCGACGCACGACGCGCTGACGAAGATTTTCAACCGGCATACGATTTTTGAGGTGCTGGACCGCGAACTGCGCCGCAGCGAACGGGAGAATTTACCGGTGGGCGTGGCGCTGCTGGACATTGACCACTTCAAGAGCGTGAACGATACCTACGGGCACATTGTGGGCGACGCGGTGCTACGGGAATCGGCGCGGCGCATTAAGTCGGCAATCCGGAGCTACGATTCGGTGGGCCGCTACGGCGGGGAAGAGTTTCTGGTGATTCTGCCAGGCTGCGACGAGGCGTGCACGCGGAGCCAAAGCGAGCGCATCCGCCGGGCGTTATCGAGCGAAGCGATGCCGATTCACGACGATACGGCGACAGACACGTCGCTGGCACTAACGGCGAGCTTCGGGTGTACGACGGCCTTGCCGGGCTTGAAAATCTCGCCGGAAACGCTTTTACAAATTGCGGATGAAAGTTTGTACGAAGCAAAGCGGACGGGACGGAACCGCGTGATCTTCCGTTCGATTTTGGGGGATCTGCCAGCGCTGGTGACGGCGAGTTAGGGCAAACGGCTAGGGATTAGTTTTGCGCGAGTTTTTCTCGGCCACCTGGAAGTGGCTGAGCGTGTTGGCGTAGTTGACGATGCCTTTGGCCAGGGCGGCGGCGATTTTGTCGCGGTAGGCGTCGGTCTTCAGCAGCGCCTCTTCCTTGGGGTTGCTGAGGAAACCAATTTCCGAGAGGATGCTGGGCATTTTCGCCCCAATGAGGACCACAAAGGGAGCCTTGCGGACCCCGCGATCGTTGCCGCGCGAGGAGACTTTGGCCGTAGAAGCAAGCATGGCGGCGTGGACCTTAGTGGCAAATTCACGGCTTTCGGTGAGCTTGTCTTTGAGGGCGATTTGCTTGACGAGGTCGCCGAGATCGTTCACGCTGCGCTGGCTGACGGCGTTTTCGCGGGCGGCCACTTCGAGGGCTTCAGGCGAAGAGGTGAAGTTGAGGTAATAGGTCTCAATGCCGGCGGCGGTGCGGTTGCGAGCGGCGTTGGCGTGGATGGATATGAAGAGGTCGGCTTGGGCGCGGTTGGCGAAGGCGGCGCGTTCCTCAAGGGCGAGGTAGCGGTCGTCGGTGCGGGTGTAAACGATTTCGCAGCCAAGTTGGTCTTCGAGCAGCGCGCCAAGACGCTTGGCGACATCGAGAGTGACGTCTTTTTCGTGCAAGCCGGAGCGGCCGGTAGAACCGACATCGTGGCCACCGTGGCCGGCGTCAATGACCACGCGGCCGACTTTGAGGCCCAGAACGCGGGTGAGGCTGCGATTGAGAGAGGAAGTTTTTGCCGCGAGGGCGACCTCTGGGCTGGCCGCGGGCTTAGGCGAAGGAAGGGGCGCAAGGGTAGTTTCCGGGAGCGAAGGGAGAGAGTATTTCGCCGACAAGGTGGGCGGAGCGGGAAATTGGAAAGCGCGCGTGGGCCGGGGATTGCTGGGCCGGGCTTGGGATAGCGGGTTCGTGAGTTTGGACCGGACTGGGGAAAGTAGGATGGCGAGTTTATTGCCCGGGCGGACTTCGGTGCGGTAGTCAAGATCTTCGCGCGCCAGGTCGAGGACAACGCGCGTGACGCCGCGCTGATTTTCGGCAACGCGGATTTGGCGGACAAGCGGATCTTGGATTGCGAGCGTTTGGGCCGACTGCCGGAAGACGCCCAAGCCTTTGCGCGGGAAGGTGTTTTGGAAATCGACGAAGACGCGGGCGGGGTTTTCGATGCGCTGGCTTTGGATGTCGATGGCGCCAGTGACGGAGACGAGGATGGTGGTGGTGTTGGGGGCGTGGGAGCTTTCGATGGTTTCAATGCGGCCAAGGTTTTGGGCCGCAAGGGGAGGCACGGCGCATAGTAACAGAACCGCGGCGGCGGAAAATCGAGGGCGGCGATACTGCGCGAGCAAGCGAATGAGCAGGCTCCTATTGGACGCTGAGGACGATTCGGCCTTCCGCATCCAGAGTTTGTTGGATTTTGGGTTGAGCTGGGGCAGCAGCTAGAACTTCCTGCGGAGCAGGCTGGGAAGTGGAGGGGGCGGCGGCGGCAAGGCGGCGGCCAACCTTGGCCACGTAGTCAATGGTTTCGCGATAAGGAGGGATGTCGCCATACTTTTTCACGGCGCCTTCCCCTGCGTTGTAAGCAGCCAGTACCAGGCGTTCGTCCTGGAATTTGGTTTTCAAATAGCGGAGGTAGCGGACGCCCGCTTCAATGTTCTGTTGGGCGTCGTAGGCGTTTTTGACGCCGAGCATTTTCGCCGTGCCGGGCATGAGCTGCATGTAGCCCATGGCGCCCTTGGGCGAGGTGGCGTATTGGTTGTAGGCGCTTTCGACGGCGAGCACGCTTTGGGCGAGACGCGGATCGAGACCGTGTTGGCGGGCGGCTTGCTCGACAATTTTGTCAACAGCGGCGCGTTCAGCGGCGGGCACGCGAGCGGCGGCAGTGCGCAGCGTGGCGGCATTGGGAAGCGCAAGGCGACGCACCAATTTACCCGTGCTCTGGTCAATACGAACCGTGGTCCGGTAAGTAGTGACATCACCCGCGCAAACAGAAGCGGCGGGGATAAGCAAGCAGGCGGCGATGGTCGGAATAAAACAAATCCGTGCCATTATGTTCTCTCCTATCATATAGTCAAATGCGGCTGGGCTCCAAACGGAAGACGGGCGGGCAGGCGGACTTAACGGGGTGGCTGCTGGCCGGAGGAGCAAGCCGGCGCATGGGGCGGGACAAGGCGCTGTTGCCGTGGCAAGGGGAAACGCTATTGGAGAACCGCGCAAAGCTATTGGCGGAAGTGTGCGGCGAAGTGAAGATTCTGGCGCCGGTGGGAAAGTATCGCGCCTGGGGCTGGGAAAGCTTGCCGGACCAACAGGCGGGATTGGGGCCGCTAGGGGGTATTGCGACAGCGCTGGCGGAAAGCAAGACAGAATGGAACCTGGTGTTGGCGGTGGACTTGCCGTTTGTAACGGTGGAGTGGCTGGAAGAACTGTGGGCGGCACGGGATGAAGCTTGCGACGCGGTAGTGAGCGACAGCCCGACGCGGGGAGTGCAGCCTTTGTGCGCGCTGTGGCGGCGGCGGGCGAGGGGGGCGGTGGAGGCGGCGCTGGTGGAGAAAGAATTGCGCGTAAGGGCGCTGGTCGAGAAACTTCGGGTGAAGCGAGTGGTATGCGTGGACGTGGAGATGCTGCGAAACTGGAATGAACCTGGTGATATCCAGTTTGGCGAAGCGAAAGAAGGGAGAAGGACAGGCGAATGAGCGAGGCCTATCCGCATTACATCGAGTTCCGGCACGTTTATAAGACGTTCGACTACCCGGTTTTAGTCGATTCGAATTTTTTTGTTCCAGACGGGGAGACGGTGGCGATTATCGGGCGTTCGGGGGTGGGCAAGAGTGTATCGCTGGGGCACATTATGGGATTTTTGAAGCCCGACGCGGGGCGGGTGATTGTGGCGCACCAGGACATAACGGAAATGGGCGAGCCGGATTTGCGGAAGATCCGGAAGAAGTTGACGATGGTGTTTCAATCGGGGGCCCTGTTTGATTCGCTGACCGTGGGGGAGAACATCCTGTTCTCGTTAGAATTGCGCGACGAATATAGCGAAGAGAACAAGGACGACGTGGTGGACGGCTTGCTGGACATGGTGGACCTGCTGCCCTACCGGGATTACTTTCCAGCGGATTTATCCATGGGGCACCGGCGAGCGGTGGCGATTGCGCGGGCGCTGGCGGCGCAACCGGATTGCGTCTTGTTCGACGAGCCAACGACGATGGTTGACCCGATTATGTCGAACCATTTATCCACGCTGTTGATGCGCTTGAAGATGCAATTGCATTTGACCAGCGTGGTGGTGACGCACGATTTGGAATTGATGCGGAAAGTGGCAGACCGCGTGGTGTTTTTGGCGGAGGGACGGGTGGCGTACTTTGGCACTCCGGACGGTTTGGAACTTTCCAATGACGAGACGATTCAGGAATTCCTGGAGCTTGATCGGGTTAGTTAGGTAGGGCCAAAACAGAGCGAAGGAATGTGCGAATATGAGGAATGATTCGCACGATTTTGCGGTTTTTCTGTGTTCTGCTGCTAGGAGTTGGTTCCTTAGTTGCGCAAAGCTCTGGGAGTTTGACGGGGCGGGTAGTGGACGGGCAGGGGTTATCGATCTCGGAAGCCTATGTGGAATTGCAGGATGGCGCGGGCAAGCGGCTGGGTAGCGTGAATACAGACGCAACCGGGGCATTCCGCTTTGCTTCCCTCGGCGCGGGGACTTACCAATTGCGCGTCTTGCGGGCGGGGTTTGAGGCCAAGACAAGCAGCGAAATTAAGGTGGCAGTTGGCGAAGAATTGGAAACCAGAGTTACGCTGGAGACGGCGCGCGTGTATTCCGATGTAACTGTACTGGCGGATAACGACCGCTTGGTGGCAAGCCGCACGGAAGTGCCGCTGCGGGAGCTGCCCGTAACGGTACAAACGGTGGGCGGCGAGACGCTGCGGCAACAGGCAGTGTTGAACCTGGTGGACGCGGTGAAGAATGTGCCGAACACGAACTCATTCACGCTGTACGGCATGTACGAATACTACGTGTTCCGGGGCTTTGGGTTTGACAACGTAGTAGGTTCGTCGGTGCTGCTGGATGGGTTGCGGCTGGAAGGAAACCGGATGAACACGCAGTTGAACTCCATTCAAAGCGTGGAAGTACTGAAGGGGCCCTCGTCGATGTTGTACGGCACGGAAGCTACGGGCGGGACCATTAACTTGGTCAGAAAGAAGCCGACGGCGGCGCCGGCTTATGAAGGCGTGGTGCGGGGCGGGCGCTGGGGTATGTTTGGGGCGGAGTTTGGCGCGGCGGGACCGATTCGGGGCGATAAGTTGCTTTACCGGCTGGATGTGGGCTTTAACCGGGCGCATGGTTTCCGTCAGGCGGGCTGGGACCGCTTTAACGTGACACCAGCGATTCATTACCGCATGACGAACCGCGACCAATTGAATTTCTATGTGACTTACAACGAAGACCGTTTTGATGGCGATGCGGGAATTCCGCTGTTGCGGCCAGCGAGCGAGCCCAACCCGTTCCGCTCCAACATTATTCCGAACGTACCGTTTTCGACACGTTACACTCCGCCAACGGATTTTCAAGCGACGCGGGACATTATTCCGCAGATGTTTTATACGCATACTTTTAGCGATAATCTACGCTTCCGGAATGCTTTTACCTATCGCTACTTTGATGACCAATACTTAGTGACGGAATCGTTAAGTGTAGACCCGGTGCGGACGCCAGACTTGGTAGACCGCGGCTTTTTCTACTTTTTTCACCACCGGCGGCCCTTGCAGAACCAGATGGACCTCTTGAGCATTGTGCGCACGGGCAAAGTGGAGCACCAAATTCTGTTCGGATACGACTATCTGCATTATGCGAACCAGACGGAGAGATCGGGCGCGACGCTGGGCATTGCGCTGCCCCCGCTTAGCATCGTGAACCCCCGGGAAACGTTTACGCAGCAACTGACAAATTTCCCGGTAAGCCGGCTGGACTACTTTACGAACAATGTGAACGCGTTTTTCTTCCAGGACTTCATGCGGCTAAATTCGCGCTTGACGGCCCTGGTGAGCGGACGCTATGACCGCTTCCGGCGCACGGATTTCCGCAATCCGGTGGTGAACGGAGTGGAGGGACAAGGCGCAATAACGAGAGTGGCGCAGGACCCCTTCACGTGGCGCGCGGCCTTGAACGGGCAAGTAACGAACTTTATGAGTATTTATGGGTCGTACGGGACAAGCTTCCGGCCGCAAACTTCGGTCTCCAACGACGGGCGGCAATTGGAACCGGAAACCGGGGACCAGTACGAGATTGGACAGCGCTTTGACTTACTTGGCGGGCGGATGACACTGAACACGAGTTTGTTCTGGATTAACAAGGAGAACGTAACTGTAAGCCGCGCGAACGGTGTGTTTGACCAAGCCGGAAGGATGCGGGCAAAGGGATGGGAAGCGGACCTGCGCGGGCGGATGACGAGAACGCTGCAGGTGATGGCGAGCTACGGATTTACGCAATCGCAGTTTAAGGACTTTGAGTTGCCCGACGGCGACGGCGTGACGCGGAACTTAGTAGGACGCACGCCGGCTTTTGTGCCGAAGCACACGGCGCGGCTGTGGGCGGTGCAGGATTTGCCCAAAGGATGGGCGGTGGCCGTGGGTCCGCGGTATGTTGCGCGGGCGCCGGTGAATAACTTTAACTATTACTTCCTGGGCGGCTATACTTTGTGGGACGCGGCGGTGTTCTATAAGACGAAGCACATAGACTACTCCGTGAACATCAATAACCTGTTCAACAAAGAGCGCTATCTGGTGGCGAGCATCAACGACTTCCTGGTGTATCCCGGGCGGCCCTTCGACTTGACGGCGAATCTGCGCTTCCGGTGGTAGGGGCTTCCACTGGTAAGCGGGTCCGCTGTTAAGCTGTGGTTATGCGTTACCTAGTGTTCCTGGCCTTGGTGGGATTGGTAAGTTTTCACGCGTTGCCGCAGGCGAAGCCGAAGATGGTGGTCTATAAAACGGCAACGTGCGGGTGCTGCGGCAAGTGGGTGGAGCATGTACAGGCGGCGGGGTTCGACGCCAAAGTGGTGACCGTGGCGGCAACAGCGGCGGCACGGAAGAACGCGGGCATTCCCGAGGCCTACGCCAGTTGCCATACGGCGGTGGTGGGCGGCTACGCCATTGAGGGGCATGTGCCGGCGACGGACATTTTGCGCTTGTTGAAAGAGAAGCCGAAAGCGAAGGGACTGGCGGTTCCGGGGATGCCGATCGGTTCGCCGGGTATGGAGGCAGGGGCGCGCAAGGACACCTACCAGACGTTTTTGATTCAAGCCGACGGATCGACAAAAGTTTTCGCAAAACATTAAACGCTTTTCCCCTCGCATACGTCAAAATTGAGTCATGACGAGAGTGGAATTGAACTACGACCTGACACGTCCCCTGGCCGAAGCCGATTACGAAAAGCTCTCCCGCTTGACGAGTGTGTATGGGGTGATGGGCTTCCAATTGCCTCAAAATACTGGCGAAACAGAACCGGGGCGGATGGTGATTGAATACGACGCCAGCCGGTTGAATCGCGCGGGCGTGGATCGGGTGGTTCGTATGAGCGGCTTACCTTTACAGCGAATGGCCTGATTTTTTGCGCCCCCGGCGAAGCTGAAAAGCAAAAGAGGGGGGTAGAAATGTTTGTTTTGATTACGGCCTTGGTGTTGGGCATCGCCCAGCAGGCTGCACCTCAGCCACAGGTACAAGAGGAAGCAGCCAAAAAGGGAGTGTTGCGTGGCAAGGCAGTGCACGCGCTGACCGGGGAACCAGTGCGGCGGGCAACCGTGACGCTGCAGACGATTCCTACTCCCAAGCCAGGATCGGCCCCAGTCTTTGTGGGCCCGCCACAGGGCAAGAGCGTGACCTCGGGCACGGACGGCAGCTTCGTTTTTGAAGAGTTGGAAGAGGGGTCGTACCGTTTGTATGCCGAGAAGGCGGGCTTTGTGCGTACAAGCTATGGCGCGTCGTCGCCGAATTCGGCGGGTACGCCACTGAAGTTGATCAGCGGAGGGGAATTAAAGGATCTCTCGTTGCGGATGCTGCCGGGTGCGACGGTGGCGGGCATGGTGGTGGACGAAGAGGGCGAGCCGCTGGAGCGGTTGCAGGTGATGGTGTTGCGGAAGAATCCCTCGATGGGGCGGAATCTGTGGCAACCCTTGGCGAGCGCGCAGACGAATGAGCGGGGCGAGTTTCGGTTGACTGGCCTGACGGCGGGGAGCTTTACCGTCTTGGCCCAACCGGCACGCTTTGGCAGTTTGGGGGCGGACTCCCCGTTGCAACAGGGGAAGGAAGAGTTTGCTTACACGGCGACCTACCATCCGGGGGTGGAGCGGGTGGAGCAGGCGCAGACAGTAAAGTTGGCCGTGGGCCAGGAATTGAGCATCGGGCAAATTCGCATGGTGAAGACGCGGGTGTTCCGGGCCAAGGGGAAATATCTGGGGCCGATTCCCGAGAATCCGAACGAGGGAATGTTGATGCTGAATGTGCGGGAGAAGGTGGATTCTTCGATGTTTGCCGCCATGGGGTTCAGCTTTGGGCGAAATCGGGTGAATCCAGACGGAAGCTTTGAACTGAGTGGATTGAAGCCGGGAACGCACGAGGTGAGCGTGATGAAAAACACGCCCGCTGGGGGCGGTATGAAGACGGTGGGGATGGCAGAGCTAACGATTAGCAGCGACAACGTGGTTGATTTTGTGGTGCCAGAGTTGCAGCTTCTGGCGGTGACGGGGCGGGTGCGTTTGGAAGGCAGGCCGGATCTGTTGGAGAGGATGAAGCTCAAAGGGACATCCGTACAACTATTGCCCCCGGCGGGCACCCCGATGTTCAGCGGGCCCAGCCGGGGAACGATTGAAGAAGATGGATCGTTCCGCTTGGCGGATGTGGTGCCGGGGCGATATCGGCTGAATGTCAATGTTTTCGGCGCGCCAACCTACCTGAAGGTTTACCGCTTGAACGGGAAAGAGCAATCAGAGCAGGAAGTGGATTTGCGGGCGGGCGGAGAGATCGAGATTGTTTTCTCCACAAACGTGGCAGCGCTGAGCGGTATGGTGGAGAAAAAAGAAGAAGCGGCGAGCGGCATGGTGGTGTTGGAGCGGGTGGACGGCCGCCTCTCGAACCTGCAATCTTGGTTTCCGCCGCAAGCGGGGGTTTCCCAGGACAAGACGTTCCGCTTTCTGAGTATCGCGCCGGGCGAATACCGGGCCTATGCGTTTGAGGAATTGGACATGAACTTGGCTGCCGATGCTGAATTTCTGAAGAAATTCTCGGCGCGGGCGGCGACGGTGAAGGTGGGCGAGGGGGAATCGGGCACGGTGACACTGAAGCAGATCGGGAAGGCGGAAGTGGAGGAGGCGATGAAGCAATGAGGTTGGCACTTCTGCTGCTGATTGCGACCGGAGTGGGCCTGGAGGCGCAGGTAAGCGGGAGGGTGGTGAACGCGTTGACGGGGGAGGGGGTGGGACGGGCTTCTCTGAATCTTACGAAAGCGGATGAACCCGAAGGCAGGCCTGTCGCACGAACAAATTCGGATGCGAGTGGCGCTTTTGCATTTGAGAATGTACTCCCTGGTGAGTATATCTTGGTTGCCGACAAACCTGGCTATGCGAGACCTCAATCGGGGAATGTTGAGACTAACCCATCTCTATCGAGAGTAAAGGTGAAGCTGCATGAAAGAGAAGCAGTTCGTGGGATTACTATCAAACTGGCTCAGGCCGCCAGTCTAACGGGAGTTGTCTTGGATGCGCAAGGAGAACCAGCAAGAGACGCAATGGTATTTCTCTGGAGGACATCCGAAACAGAACTTAGCGATACGGACTTAGCCGCTGAGCCCGCCCATGCAAACGAGAAGGGCGAATTTCGTTTCCATAGTTTGCCCGAGGGAGAATACCTATTGGCGGCAGTGATTGAAGAAGATAGAAATTTAACACATGAAGCGGACTCCCTTTTCAAGACAAGAATCTACCGCTCTGTGCTCACTTACTTTCCTGGAACTTTTGACCGGCGGCAAGCGACAAAGATCCACTTAGCAGCAGGATCTGAGGGGGGCGGATTGACGTTAACCCTGAAGCGAGTACCTCTGTTTCATCTCTCTGGACAGTTCCTCCAATCCGTGGACCATAAGCAAGATCAAAGTAATTTGGTAGCTTCATTGACACGCCAAGAGAAGAACACGATTCAGCCTCTCGGGGAACTCTCTACTTATGCCGTCACATATCTCAATAGACACGATAAATCCTTCCACTTTGAGGATCTACTTCCGGGAGATTACACCCTGCATATATTGGCAGGGCGAGATCCAGTGCAACGAGTGATTGGCATGCAGGACGTCACAATTGATGAAGCAGATGTTGAAATCTCGATAGCTGCATTTGCCCCGCGCTTCGTCTCTGGACGGGTGCGCTGGGAACAGCATGGCACAGCGTTAGAGGGAAACCAATACTTACCGAAAAGTCTAGGACTACGGCTCCTGAACGGATACCAAGCGACACGGTCTGCCGACGTAGTAGCAAGAGTTGCCGAGGATGGAACATTTCAATTCGAGGGAGTAGCTCCTGCCGAGTATCTAATACTTATAAATCAGCCACCAAAGGGAACGAAGCTGCAAAAAGTATTGAAAAATGG
Source organism: Bryobacter sp. (assembly GCA_033765085.1). Taxonomy (GTDB): domain Bacteria; phylum Acidobacteriota; class Terriglobia; order Bryobacterales; family Bryobacteraceae; genus Bryobacter. Next base: position 27,586 of record JANRIK010000031.1, read on the forward strand.
AATTCAGGTTGACCAGCACCTGCTTGACTTGAGGGAAGGCGGGGACTTAGAGCTTGTATTTTCGCCCACGCCTGAAGAGGAGGCGATGAAGCAATGAGGTTGGCACTTCTGCTGCTGATTGCGACCGGAGTGGGCCTGGAGGCGCAGGTAAGCGGGAGGGTGGTGAACGCGTTGACGGGGGAGGGGGTTGGGAAGGCCTTGGTGACGCTGGATGGCAATGAAGGCAAGCGTTCCGCGCGGACAACCAAGGACGGGAGCTTCGTTTTCCCGGAAGTGGCGGAAGGTGAATATAGCCTGGAGTCGGCCAAGCGGAACTACTTCGCCATTGGAGCAGCGAAAAAAGTGCGCGTCATCGAAGGGCAGAAAATGGAGGCCTTGGAACTCAAACTGGAGCCTGCCGGGGTAGTGCGTGGAAGGCTGCTGGATGAGGACGGGGAACCCATCGAAGGCGGCTACGTTGCAGCGCTGAGAAGGACTTATCATCGAGGTGTCTACGGATTGAAGCAGGAGAGTTTCGCACTTACGAACGAGTTAGGGGAGTTTCGACTGGCGGGGTTGCGGCGCGGGAAATACCTGTTGCGGGCGGCGGTACGGGGGAACATTCCGGGTCAGCAAGCGGAGGCATACGAAGAGAATAGGCAGGAGTTTGCCCCTCTAACAACTTACTTTCCCGGCGTTGCCGAGGTGGAAAGCGCGCAATTGTTGGCCGTTCAGCCGGGGCAGGAGTATAGCGGCATGGAATTCCGATTGTTGCGCGGGAGGGTATTCCGTGTAGCGGGACGGGTGCAACTGGGAGAAGACAACCCGCAGGTGCAAATCACGCTGGAGCCGATAGCAAGAATGCCGGATTCTCAAGGTGATCATCGCGGCGTAAGCATCCAGAGCGGGTCGGACAGCTTCGAGATTCGTGGCGTGAGCCCAGGGCGCTATATGCTTACAGCGTCGACGAATATGGCTCCGCCGCGCGTCGGGAAAATGCTGGTCACCGTTACGGACAAAGACGTTACGGAATTGGAGGTTGCTCCGGCAGGGAAAACTGAGTTGCGGGGAACCGTCAAGATAATGGGCGATGAAACCTTGCCCCCGGACGGCTTTTCGAAGCTGATTGTTCAAATTGCAACGAAGCTCTCGCCCTATTCGACTACTTCCACTTCAATGAACCTTACCAAGGAGGGCTCATTCCACTTTAAGGAGGTTCCAGGGGGGCTAAAGACTTTTCGTTTGCAGCACGGAATACCGGGCACTTTCATTCAGTCGTTCCGGTTAAACGGCGTGGAGATGGAACAACTTGATTTCGAGGGTGGAGGCGAGATTGATCTTGTGCTTTCCAAGCGCACGGGGAAAATTACAGGCTCGGTCGACGAGCCAAGGGAAGCCAAGATTCTCCTGGAGGCGGTTAACGCGAAGCGGATCAGCACGGCGGAGTGGAAGAACCAAATCGCAGTTGCGGATGCGGGCGGGAATTTCACCTTTGCAGAAGTGGCCCCCGGGGAGTATAGGGTTTACGCCTTTGCTGGCAGTGGGCAGGAGATCAACGAGGATCCGGAATTCCTGCGTCATTTTTCCGGAAACGCTGTGGTTGTGAGAATTGGGGAGGGCGAAGCGAAAAGCATTCCTTTGCGGCGCATTGCAGCGGCGGCAGTCGAGGAGGCGATGAAGCAATGAAGGTTGGGTTTGTCTTGCTTTTCGCCTCGCTGGCTTGGTCGCAGATCAGCGGCCGCGTGGTGAACTCGGTTACGGGCGAGGGGGTGGGGAAGGCTTTGGTTAGGTTGACGGGCAGGGGAATAGCGCGCTCTGTGATGACGGCGAAGGATGGGAGTTTTGTGTTCGCGAAAGTTGCCGAGGGGAACTATACTCTCGAACCGCTGAAGCAGAACTATTTCGCTAAGGGCTCGGCGATGAGGGTGGAAGTAAGAGAAGAAGACAAAGTTGAGGGCTTAGTGTTCGGCCTGGAGCCGGGGGCGGTTATTGCTGGGCGCCTGTTGGATGAAGATGGTGATCCGCTGGAGGGGGTAAGCGTAACAGGTGCGCGGCGGGTTTACCGTGAGGGGACCTATGTCATGGAAAGTGTGTGGCAGGGGAGAACAAACGATTTAGGGGAATTTCGCTTGAGCGGATTGAAAGCAGGTAGGTACTTCATAAAGGCTCAGGCGCCTTCTTCTATGTTCTCGATGTTGAACGAACCCTACGAAGCGAGCGATGGAGAATATGCAAGGGTACCCAGTTATTTTCCTGGGGTGGCGGACCTGGAAAGCGCAAGGCCAATTGTGGTGAAACCGGGGCAAGTAGTGACAGGCATGGACTTCTCGGCCTTGCGAGGCAAGGTGTACCGCGTAGAAGGAAAATTCGCGTTGGCGGAGAGTGACGGTCAACTCTATGCAACCTTGGACCGCATCGGCATGCTAAAAGACACGAGCGGATTCCCGCAGCCGCAGACGGCAATATTCCCGGGAAGCGGAGCGTTTCAATTTCGAGGAATCCAGCCGGGGCGATATTTATTGACGGTTTCCTCAAACACAAAAGCGGGGCTGCAGGGTCAGGTGGAGGTGACGGTGGGAGGCGCGGATGTGAAGGATTTGGACGTCCCGCGAATCGAGACTGGACCATTGCGGGGAGTCATTCGACTGGAAGGCGCAGAGGATAACGCGGAGCAATGGAAAAGTGGTTTGGAGTTGGTGTTGTATTGCCAGATTGGTCTCAGATCCACTACGGGAACGAGCGTAACGCCAGCTCCGGATGGCAGCTTTGAGTTTGAGCGGGGAATCAGCGGCCGTAAGACCTTGCAGGTTCAGAAAATGCCGAAGCCATTATTCTTAAAGCATTTCCGGCTGAATGGCAAGGAATTGGAAGATGCGGTTTTTTACGAGGGTGGCGAGATTGAGATGATACTTTCCCCGCGCGTGAGCGGGATTTTGGGGAAGGTAGAGGGAGCGAAAGGTGGAACGGTCATCGCGCAAAGCATCAAGGCGAAGCGTCTCGGGTCGGGTGAAGGACTCAATCTCGATGCAGAGATTGCGCCGCTTGGGGCGTTCGAATTCGGGGCGATTGGGCCTGGGGAATACCGGTTGTACGCATTCGACAGGAATTTCGAAGAGAATTTGCTTGACCCGGAGTTTTTGCGAAACTTTGCGGCCAAGAGCGTGATTGTAAAGATTGGTGAAGGGGAGACGAAGACCGTTACGTTGCCCCTTATCGCAGCGTCGGAAGTAGAAGAGGCACAGAATCAATGAAACTTTGGGCGCAGGTTGGGCTGTTAGGCTTGCTGGCAAGCGGGCTGTGGGGGCAGACGAGCGCGTCGGCGAAGCCTGGGCGGCTGGAGGGCCGGGTGGTGAATGCCGTGACCAAGGAAGCGGTGCGCAAGGCGACGGTTACGCTGCGTAGCACCCAGAGGAACGCGGGAGGGCAGCTTTCCGTAACGACCGACGCCGAGGGGAAGTTTGTGTTTGAGAATTTGACGGCGGGCGACTATTCCGTTTCGGCGGAGAAGGCCGGGTTTGTACGACCGTTGGGCGCCAATCTGCCCATCGCCATGCAAGGGAGAATTGGCTTGGGCGGCGGGGCGGGAACGGAGTCCACTTGGAAGATGGGCGAGGGCGCGGTGGTGGGGGGTGTGGAATTGAAGTTGGTGCCGCAGGGGGTGGTGACGGGCAGGGTGTTGGACGAGGACGGGGAAGGTTTTGGGCAGGTGCAGGTGGCGGTGTGGGAGTGGAATTATTCAGGCGGGTTGGCGCGATTGCTGCGGGTGGGGGGAGCGGAAACGAACGAGGTAGGGGAATTCCGGGTGGCGAATTTGGCGCCGGGGAAGTATCTGCTATCGGCGGAGTGCGGGGGCGGGTTTGCGATGGGGAGAGCGCGGCGGGGCGGCACAGGTGGATTTGGGGGCGCGGCACCCTTAGTGAGCGGGAACGAGACGTTTGCTTACGCGCGGACTTATTATCCTGGAGTTAGTGAATTAGATCAGGCGCAGAAGATTAGTTTAGCCGCGGGACAGGAACTTAGCGGCGTTACGTTGAACTTACAAAAGACGCGGGTATTTAGCCTTAGCGGGAACTTGCCAAGCGCGCAAGAGGGGACAAGATACTTTGTCAATGTACGTCCCGCGGGAGACCCGAATAGTAGTCCGATGATGGGTGGCACTATGGCACGGGTGCAAAATGGCGCTTTTACCGCGACAAACTTATTGCCAGGAAACTACGAACTAACGATTAGCGAAGTGGGAGAGGACCGAAAGCCGCGAATGATTGCACAGGGCGAGGCCGTAATCACGAATAGCAATGTGGAAAACGTAGCCCTGGCGCCGGTGGGAACCGTGGAAATTAAAGGGCGCATTCGCGTGGAGGGCGAGGCGACGGGCGTAAACTTGGCGCAGGTACGCGTGGAGCCGCGTCCGCGAGGGCTGGGGCTGCAAGTGGTGGTGAACGGGGGAAACCAGCGGCAGATGGTGGAAGCGGACGGAAGTTTCCGCTACGGGGAGCTAATCCCGGGCACTTATACCTTGCGTGTCGAGGCCGAGAAAGTGAACCACTATGTGAAAGCCGTGACTTATAACGGACAGGACATCCGCGTGCAAGGATTGGACTTGCGCAACGGGGGAAGCGTGAAAGTGGAAGTGCTTTTGAGCCCGAAGGTGGCGGCCTTGAATGGAAAGGTTGACGTGCCGGAGGGTGCCGCGGCGGGAACGCTCGTGGTAGTGGAAGAACCGTATGATCCGCGCAAAGCGAGCGGGCGAGTGCAGCGCAAGACAGTGAACGAGGATGGCAGCTTTGCGCTGGCGAACCTGGCACCGGGAACTTACCGCTTGCTGGCGGTGGGGGAAGTGGAAACGAAGCTGATTTATGACCCCGAGTGGCTGGCCGCGCGGACGAGCGAAACGGTGACCGTGGAAGTGCGCGAGGGCGAAACGAAGGCCGTAAGCTTGCGGCAGGCGGGCAATTAAGCCATCTTCTTTGCGTATTCGCGGGTGATGTAATCGCAGGCGCGCACGGTGAGCGCCATCATGGTGAGCGTCGGGTTCTGGCAGCCGGAGCTGACCCAAGCGGCGCCATCGGTGACGAAAATATTCTCGACATCGTGGCTCTGGCAGTACTTGTTGAGGACGCCTTTTTTGGGGTCGGCGGACATGCGGGCGGTGCCGATTTCGTGGATGCAGAAGCCAGGGATGGAATACTGGCCGGTCTTGTTGACGTTTTTGGCGCCGGCGGCTTCGAGCATGGCGGCGGCTTCGTTGCGGCCGTCCTCCCAAAGCTTCTTTTCGTTGTCGCTCCACTGCATGTTGACCTTGAGGATGGGCACGCCCCAAGCGTCCGTCTTGCCGCGATCGATTTCGACACGGTTTTCCGGGCGGGCGAGGCATTCGCCCCAAAGGCCGATGTTGATGCCGTAGTAACCGGCGCGGACAGCATCTTTATAGTTTTTGCCGAAGCCGGGGGCATTGAAGCTGAAGGCCGGAGTGGAGCCGCCCTGGTAGCCGTAGCCGCGAATGAAGCCGTTGGTCATCTTTTCCTTGATGTTGCGGAAGCGCGGGATGTAGATGCCATTCGGACGGCGGGGCATGCCGGCCCAGGGTTTGGATTCAAGGTCGGGCATCAGGCCCGCGGCGCCGCCCTGGTAGATGTGGTCCATCAGGTTTTGGCCCAATACGCCGGAGGAGTTGCAGATATTGGAATTGAGCAGCAGGCGCGTGGATTCGAGTGTGGAGGCGCAGAGCATAATGACCTTGGCGGTGACGCGCTTGACGTCGCGGGAATCTTTGTCAATGTACTCGATGCCTTCGGCTTTGCCCCCGTCCCGCATCAGCACGCGCGCGGCCACAGCGTTGGTGATGAGCGTTAGGCGGCCGGTCTTTTGGGCGTCGGCAATGGTGGTGAAGGGGCTGCTGAAGTAGCTGGTGGTGATGCAGCCGCGCTCGCAGGGTCCGCAATAGTGGCAGGCCTGGCGGCCGTTGTGGTTTTTGGTGAGGATGGCGGTGCGGCCCATGGTGACGACGCGACCCATCTTGGCCTTCACGGCGTCGCGCAGCTTGAGTTCGCCGCAGGTGAACTCCATAGGGGGAAGGAAGATGGAATCGGGCAATTGGTCCAGACCTTCGGCCTGGCCGGAGATGCCGACATACTTTTCCACCTCTTCGTAATAGGGGACCATTTCGGCGTAATTGATGGGCCAATCTTCCCCGTAACCATCGCGGGAGGCGGCCTTAAAGTCGATGTCGCCCATGCGGTAGCTTTGGCGGCCCCAAGAAAGGGAGCGGCCACCGACGACGCGCATGCGGATCCAATTGAAAGGCTTTTCCTGCGTGTAGGGGTTTTCAAGGTCGTTGACGAACCACTTGTGGTTGTACTCGGTGCAGGCGTAGCACTTGCCTTGGATGGGGCGCTCGCGGAGAACATCGGGGCTTTGGCCCAGGAAGGGGAGCTGCCAAGGCATGGTGTGCTCGGAGTAATCCTTCTTGGAAACGTTGCCGCCAGCCTCAAGCAGCGCCACGCGCATGCCGGCTTCGGTTAACTTCTTGGCGGCCCAACCGCCTGTTGCGCCACTGCCCACCACGATCGCGTCGAAACGAGGCGCGGCCGTATTCTGATACGCCATGCAGATACTATATAGGACGAAGCGCATGGGACGGGCTGCGGTATTTTTGGGTTTGCCGTTTTTCCTGTTGGTGGCAATGGGGGGCGGGTATTATGCGGGCAAGTGGGTGGATGCGCAATACGGCACGACGCAGATGAATTTCGTTGGTTTGCTCGTGGGAATGGGTGTGGGGTTGTACGAAGTGCTGCGGCAAGTGAAGCGCTTGGAAAAGAAGTAAGGAGAGAAAGAGCCGCTTGGAGGAATTAGAGGCAAGGCTGCGGCGCATTCTCTGGGCAGAAGCAGGATTGACGCTGGTGGGCGCGGTGGGGTTTGGCTGGGTGGGGGGCTGGGATTCAGCGGGCGCCTTTTTGGCCACGGCATTCTTGAGCCTGGGAAGCATGGTGGTTTTGGGGGCGGCGGCAAAGGGAATTGGCGGCGGGCGGGTGCACTGGCTGTTGTGGGTGTTGTTCGTGACGCGGCTATTGCTGTACGCGGGGGCCTTTTTTGCTATTCTCAAGGTTTACCCGGAACACGACACGGAGCTGGCTTGCGGTGTGTTGCAAGGCGTGGTGGCGGTTCTGGGGGAAGCCTTGCTGACGAATCAACGCTCTGAAGAATCAAAATAATGCACGAACATGAACTGTGGTTCACCGCGCTGTTGAACCAATATCTGGCGGGTCCAGCCAATAGCGCGATGGCGCTGGTGGGGCAGCACGCCCACGACGCGGCAAAGCCGTGGACCAATTACAACTCGATGCTGTTGTTGTCGCTGCTGGTGATGCTGGTGCTGCCGTGGCTGGTGCGGGGCACGCTGAGCATGGATAAGCCGGGCAAACTGAGCCAGTTGGGCGAATTGTTTGTGGAATTTATCAAGGGCCACTCGAAGGAAGTGATTGGGCACGACGGGCCGAAGTACCGCTTTTGGTTTATGACGATGTTTCTGGGCATTCTGATCATGAACCTGGTGGGGCTGGTGCCGACGCTGGAAAGCCCGACGATGTATCCGGCAGTGCCGCTGGGGTTTGCCGTGGCTAGCTTCTTTTACTACAACGCAATGGGCGTGAAGGAGCAGGGCCTGTTGGGGCATCTAAAGCATTTTGCGGGACCGGTGATGTGGCTGGCGCCGTTGATGTTTCCGCTGGAAATTATTTCGCACCTAATCCGGCCGATGAGCTTGACGATTCGTTTGTACGCCAATATGTTCGCGGGCGAACAGATTACGATCTCGTTCATTGAATTGACGAAGTACGTGATTCCGGTCGTGTTCATGGCCCTGCACTTTTTTGTCAGCTTCCTGCAGGCCTACATTTTCACCACGCTGTCGATGGCGTACGTGGGCGGCGCTGTGGCCCACGAGGACCACTAACGAATTTTTTTGCCCATTCAGTGTGAGCCGCGGACGTCCCAACGGACCGCTGGAACCACCTCCTGGAAGGGATATCTATGAAGGAGACGCAACACCATGCGTAGCAAAACCCTGTTGATCCTGTTCCTTTTGTCCTTCACCGTGCCGAGCTTTGCGCAAGGCACGACGTCGGGCAGCACCAATGGTCTTTTACTCCCGGCCTTCGCGATGGCGATTGCCGCGGGGCTGTGCGGATTGGCCCAAGGCAACGCCATTAAGGGCGCGGTGGAAGGCATCGCGCGCAACCCTGGCGCTTCGGGCAAAATCACGACAGCGCTGCTGATCGGCTTGGCGCTGATCGAATCGCTAGCCCTGTTGACCTTCTTGAAGGTTGGCTAAGTTTTTCTTCAATTGGAAAGGGGCGGGCATCCTATGTATTTAGGAGCCCGCCGTTTTTCTTTATGCTGACACTCAAGGGAATTTTTGCGCTGTTGCCGACGCCGTTTGACCGGGAGGCGGAGCTATACGTGGCCAAAGTGAGGGCGAACGTGGCGAAGTGGAACCGCGTGGCGCTGGCTGGGTACGTGGTGGCAAGCGAGGTGGGCGAAGGGGCGCTGTTGTGCGAAGGGGAGCGGACGAGGCTGCTGGAATTGGTGAAGGAAACAGCAGGGGAGGGGCGAGTCCTGATTGCAGATGTTTCGGCGGCCAGCGTTTGGCAGAGTGTGAAATGGGCCAAGCAAGCGGCGGAGTTGGGCTACGCGGCGGTGACGGTGAGGCCGCCGGTTTTGGGGCATACGGACGGGGCCTTGTACGTGCGCTGCGTGGCGGACCACGCGCCGGTGCCGGTGGTGGCCGAGGGGGAATTTTCGCACCCAAACATTTTGGCGACGAATGTTTTGGCGCCGGAGCGGCTGGCCGATCATTTGGCGGCGACCGCGAATGGCGGGGCGGGGTTTGCCTTTAGCGCCATGGCGGCCGCGGCGCCCTATAGCTGCATCACGATTGAAGAGGCCGTGCGTAAGCGCGAGCCGGAAGCAGCCGCAGATTGGCAGGCGAGGATGGCGCGGGCGGTGGATTTGGTGACGAGGCAATACGGTGTACCTGGATTGAAGCACGCGCTGGATTTCAATGGCTACTACGGGGGGGCGTGCCGGCTTCCCTACCCCGTGCTGCCGCCGCAGGCGCGGGCGGAAATTGAGGCGGCATTGCATGGACTAAGGGGCTAACCAAGATGGAACTCAACGCCATTGAACAACGGGTATTGGGCGCATTGATCGAGAAAGAGATGGCCACGCCGGACTACTATCCGCTGAGCCTGAATGCGCTGGTGAACGCCTGCAACCAGAAGAACAATCGCGAACCGGTGCTGAGCCTGACGGAGAGCGATGTGCTGGGGGCGATTGAAGTGATGCGGCACAGCGGCTTGGCGTACGAGATTTCCGGACCGCAGCACCGGGTGGCGAAATACAGCCATGGGCTAGGGGCGAAGTTGAATTTGGGGAACCGGGAACTGGCGATTCTTAGTGTGCTGCTATGCCGGGGGCCGCAAACGCCGGGGGAACTGCGCGGGCGAACGCAGAGCTTGTATGCGTTTGAGGATTTGGAGAGCGTGCTGTTGACCTTGGAGCGGATGGCGAAGCGGGAGGAATTGCCGCTGGTGAAGGAGTTGCCGCGGGCGCCGGGAGCACGGGAAAGCCGCTGGGCACATTTATTAGGTCCGCTGCCGGAAATGCACGAAGAAGTGGTGGCGATGCCAAGGGCTGACCGGATGGCCGATCTGGAGCGGCGGGTAGCGGAGTTGGAAAGCTTTGTGGAGCGGCTGAAGGGGCAGTTGGGGCTGAGCTAAAACAGGCTCCCACGCCGTACCTAGCCCCGGAAGATGGCCTTCGAAATGTCGTTGTAGAGGGTGAAGACCACGAGCAGGAGGAGAAAGGCGAGGCCGACTTGGAGCACGCGCTCTTTGAGTTGGAGCGAGAGGTCGCGGCGGCGGATCATTTCGATTAAGAGCACGAGAATCATGCCCCCGTCGAGGACAGGAATGGGCAGCAGATTGAAGATGGCGAGGTTGAGGCTGACCATCGACATCAGGCCAAGGAAATCCGCGGGCCCTTGTTTGGCGGCAGCGGCGGCCATGCGGGCAATGCCAACTGGGCCTTCAAACTGCTTGGGAGAGAGGCGGCGCTGAACGACGCCCCCGAGGTAGTCGTAAATCATGGTGGCGTTGCGAACATTGTTGCGAACGCTTTCCGTGAGGGCCTCGCCAAAGGGTAGTTGCACGATCTTGTAAGGAAGGCGGAGGCCGATGCCAATCATCCAGCGGTCGTCCTCTTCGCTGCGCTTGGGCAGAACTTGCACCTTATTCAGTTCGCCATCGCGACGGTAGATGACTTCAATGGCGGCGCCCTTCGAAGCGTTCACCAATTCGCGCAGCTTTTCCGTGGAGCGGATCAATTGGTTGTTCACGCTCACCACCACGTCGCCGGGCTTTAGGCCGACTTTTTCCGCATCGAAGCCTTTCAGGAGGGATTCGATCATCACTTCACTTTCCGCGCGCCAGCCGATGGTGCCGGCCTGGGTCTTTTCGTCAGTCTTTGGCGTAAGCGTAAATTGGAGGGTTTGGCCACCGCGGACAATTTCCACGGGGATGTTGCGGCCGGACCCGGTAAGCTCCTTAACGAGAATGTCGTCCCATTTCGGGTTGGCAATGCCGTCGAAGCTGGCAATGCGGTCGCCTTCGCGGAGGCCGGCCTGCGCGGCGGGCGAATCCTTGATGATGTGGCCAACCACGGCGGGGCCATCGGCGTTTTCGAGCTTCGGGTACTGATACATGTAAAGGCCCGTCAGCAGCGCGACGGAGAGAATGATGTTCATCGCGGGCCCGGCGAAGGCGATGAAAAGGCGCTGGTAGCGGGGTTTGTTGAGGAAAGAGCGGGGGTCGGGATTGGAGCCGTCGTCAACCTTCAAATCTTCCTGGCCCAGCATTTTGACGTATCCGCCGAAGAGGATGGCGGAGAAGCGGAAATCGGTCTCCCCAATTTTGAAGCCGAACAGGCGCGGGCCAAAACCGACAGAAAAGCTTTCCACGCGGACGTCGCAGAGCACGGCGGCCCAATAATGGCCTAGCTCGTGGATGATGATCATGACGCCCAAAAGGACTAAGAGCCAAAAAAATGCGTTGAGAAATTCCATGAATCTGCTTTCAGCTTAATTGTTTAGACGGCGGGGCGCTGAAAAAGGTCAAAAAAGTTCTTGACCGTCATAGTGTACTAGTCTACTATGACACTAAGAACGTGATCTTCCGACTGAACCCCCAATCCGGCGTGCCGATGTACCTGCAATTGATTGAGCAGGTGCGGCATGCGATTGAGAACGGAGCGGTGCGGCCGGGGGAACAATTGCCCGGAATCCGGAAGCTGGCGGAATCGATTCCGATGAACCCGAACACAGTGGCGAAGGCGTATAAGGAGCTGGAGCACTTGGGGCTGGTGGAATTGCGGCAGGGCAGTGGCGCGTTTGTCAGCGAAAAGCTGAACACGAAGGAGTTGACAGACCGTATGCGCACAGCGAAACCGATTGTGGAAAGAACGGTGGAGAAGCTGCGGGACTTGGGCCTGAACGAGGACGAGATTCGCCGCCTGGTGGAAGCGGAATTGACCGAGAAAAGAACAGCGGCAGGAGAACGGCAATGATGGCGATCCGGGCCGAGGGCCTAAGAAAAAAGTACGGCAAGTTGGAGGCGCTGCGGGGCATGAGCTTTGGGGTGCCGAAGGGCAGCCTTTGCGGATTTATCGGCTTGAACGGCGCGGGCAAGACGACGACGCTAAAGATTCTGCTGGACATGATGCTCGCCGACGCGGGCACGGCGGAAGTGCTGGGGCTGCGACTGGGAGGGGCCGCGGAGGGCCTGGCCATCCGCCGCAAGACGGCGTTCTTGCCGGAGGGCAAGCGCTTGTTCCCGTATATGACGGTGAAGGATGTGATTGATTTTGTGCGTCCCTTTTATCCGGCTTGGCGCCGGGACCGGGAACAGCAATTGCTGGCAACTTTTGGGCTGCCGCTGGAGCGGAATGTGAACAAGTTGAGCAAGGGCATGCTCGCGAAGCTGCACATGTTGCTGGCGCTGGTGCGCGGTTGCGATCTGGTGGTGATGGACGAACCGACCGACGGGCTGGATGCGATTGCCGTGGAAGAGGCGCTGACGGAGATGACCAAGCAAGTGGCTGAAGACGGGACGACGATTGTTTTTTGCAGCCACCGACTGGAGGAGATTGAGCAGGTGGTGGACCACTTGATCATTCTGGACGAGGGGGCCTGCTTGCTGGATGCGCCCATTGATGAAGTGCGGGCGGAAGCGCGGCGGATCACGGCGGTGCTGCCGGATGAGATCGGGCAGGCGCCGGACTGGAATCGGTATGGCCGGGCGCGGCGCGAGGGGCGGGTGTTGAGCTTGACGAGTTGGAAGAATACATCAGCCGCTTTAACGGAATTGCGCGCGGCCGGGGCCACCTCGATTGAGGCCGACCCTTTGCCCCTGCGGCAGTTGTTTGTGGACATGGTACGGAAACCGAAGGAGGTGGGGCATGTTGTGGCGTAAGGCGTGGCTGGAGTGCCGATACCGCTTTTTGCTTTGCTACTTCATGAGTTTGTCGGTTACCTTCGCGGCGCTGGTAAGGCCTCCGAAGCCCTGGGAACAGGCCTTGGCCGCGGCGGCAATCGGCGGCGAAGAACGATTGTTCCGCGTGGTGTTTGGCTTGCTTGCGGTGAGGGTGGTGCCCGTGGGCGCCTTGATTCTGGCGGGCTCGGGAATCAACACGCAGACCAGTTGGGGCATGACCCACGGCTTTCACCCCTCGATGTACTTTTTGCTTAGCATGCCGGTGACGCGCGAGCAGCTGTTGCGCATCAGGGTGCTGATGGGCTTGGGGCTGCTCTTCGTATGGACCGTTACCACGGCGGGAGTGGTGCTGTTGGCGACGCACTGGGGAAAGCTGGCGATGGACCCGGGAAGAGTATTTGCGACGTTGCCGAACCTGCTCGTGGGGGCGGTATTGTTCTATGCGTTCTCGGTATTTCTGACAGCGTTTCTCGATGAATACTGGGCGGGCATGACGGCGCTGCTGGTGATGGGCATGCTGGGCGGCTACGGGGTAGCGGAAGGGCCGGGAGGGGCGAATTTATTGGCCTACATGATGAGCCAAAGCTTGGTGGCGGGCGATCTTGAGGCCTGGGCAAAGGCAGGAATTTTCCTGGCGATTAGCGCGGCGTTCTATTTGGCCGCATGGCGGGTCGTGGCCGCCAAGGAGTACTAAAAATGGCGTTATCGAAAAGCACAAAGCGGAACCTCCAGACCGTGGTTTTTACGCTCGCGTTCGGAGGCTTGGGCTACGGCGTGGGGAATCTAATTGGCCGGCTGGCAAAGGGCAAATTGGAATTGGGGGCGGACCCGGTGTGGCTCTGGGCAACGCCCCTCCTGATGTTGGGTGTGATTTTGTTGCACGAAGGTGGGCACGCGGTGGCCGGCTGGCTGGTGGGCTTCCGGCTGCATATGCTGACGGCGGGGCCGCTGCGCTGGGACCGGCAAGGCGGGAAGATGAAGCTGGGCTTCAACCGGCAATTGGGATTGTGGGGCGGCATTTGCGCTTCCGTGGCGGACCCCGAAGTGCCGCCGGGGTTAAAACATTTGCGGCAAAGAACGTTGTGGATGGTTTTGGGCGGGCCGCTGGCTTCGGTGCTGGGGACGTTGGTGGGCCTGGGCTTGGCCTGGTGGTTGGGGCCGGGGCCGCAGCGTTTGCTGTTAGGCCTGTTCGGACTAACGAACGGCGCCATCGCTTTGGCCACAGCGATTCCACAATGCATGGGCGGCTTCGTGAGCGACGGCAAGCGGGTTTTGGACTTGATGAAAGAGGGCCCGGCAGCGGACCGTTTTTGCGCGGTGGCGACGTTGGGCTCCTTAAGCCAAAAGGTAAGGCCGCGGGACTGGCCGCGGGAAGTGGTGGAAATGGCGACGGCGTGGGAGGACGACTCCTACGATGGGATCACAGCGGCGTTTCTGCGCTACAGCTTCCACTTGGACCGGCGCGAAATTGCCGAGGCGCGCGTTTGGTTGGAAAAGATGTTGGCCAAGGTTGAGGAATGGCCCGGCAGCTTCCAGCCCATTGTGTACAGTTCCGCTGCTTACTTTTATGCAATGGAAGAGCCGGACGCCGAGAAGGCCGAGAGCTATCACGCGAAGAGTTGCAAATCCGCCATTATTCCCGCCGAAGGGAAGGTGTTGAACGAGGCGGCGCTGGCGGTGCTGCGCGGGGAGAGAGAAACGGTGAAGGCGGCACTGGAGAAGGGGCGGCGCCTGGCGGCGAGCCAGACGGGATCGGTGGGAGAGGCAATGCGGGAAACGCTGGAGTTGATTGAGGCGCGCGCAAGCCGCTAGGCAAGAAAGATTCGTAATGAGGAGAACTGCAATGGGAAACACTTTGTTGAAAAGCATTGTGCGATCGGTGTGTTTATTGGTGGGCCTGGCTTGCTTGAACGAAGCAGCGCAGACGGCGGACCAGCAGTTGCAACTGTGGCTGGCGACTTATGAGCAGACTTGGGCCACCATCCGGGACAAGCACTTTGACAAGGACCTGGGAGGCCTGGACTGGGCAGCCGTAGGCGAGGAAGCCAAAGAGGCCGTGCGCAAGGCCAAGAACGAAGACGAAGTGCGCACGGCGATTGGGAAGATGTTGGGCAAGTTGGGGCACTCTCACGTGGGTTTGATTCCGCGCGAAGCCTTTGAGCAGATGAGCAACGGAACGAAGGGTGGGACCTTGGGGATGGAGTTGCGCATGGTGGAAGGCAAGGCGGTGGTTTGGCGCGTGCGCAAAGGAAGCCCGGCCGAGAAAGCGGGGGTGAAGCCGGGGTGGATCTTGGAAACTCCGAAGCCACTAACGGGCTCGGACCTGCGCAAGGTAAGAGTGGCGCAGGCGATGGTGGAAGGCAAGGTGGGCGAAGAAAAAACGCTGCGCTTTGGCGAGCAGGGCGAGCGAAAGCTGACTGCGGTGCCGATGCCGGGAAAGCTGGCGACGTTTGGCAACCTGCCGCCCATTCCGGTGGAGATGGAGTTTCAAAGAATGGGGGCGGTGGGCTATTTCCGGGTGAGTGCGTTTTTTGAGCCCGAATGGTTGCAGACCGAAATGGCGCAGGCGATGGCCCAATGCCAAGATTGCCGGGGCTTTGTGGTGGACCTGCGGGGGAACCCGGGCGGTATGGGTATTTTGAGCAGCGCACTGTTGGGGTGGTTTCTGGACAAAGAGGCCGCACTGGGAACGCTGCGCATGCGCACCTACGAATTGAAACTGATGGCGAACCCGCGGCCCGAAGCCTTTGCCGGCAAGCTGGCGGTGCTGGTGGATGGGTTGTCGCTATCGACGAGCGAGTTCTTTGCCGGCGCGGTGAAGGACCTGGGGCGGGGACGGATTTTTGGCGAGCGCACGGGGGGCATGGCCCTGCCGAGCGCGATTGAAAAGCTTCCCACCGGGGATGCCTTGCAATACACCACGGCGAATTACCATTCGGCGGGCGGTGGGCCGCTTGAAGGAAGGGGGGTGGAGCCGGATCAGGCCGTCCCCCTGAAGCGGGCGGATTTATTGGCGGGCCGGGATGCGGCCTTGGATGCGGCACTGCGGTGGATCCGCGAATAAGAACGGAGAGAAGAACATGATGCGCAAAACATTATTGATGACTTTTGTAGTGGCGCTGGGCTTGGTGGCGGCCGAACCGCCGAAGGCGGAAGCGCTGATGGACGGCTACATTGAAGCTACCGGCGGCCTGGAGGCTTACAGGAGCTTGAAGACGCAGAAGGTGGTGGCCGAGATTGAGTTTGTGGGACAGGGTATTAAGGGCACGAGCACCACGCTGCTGGCCGACAACGGGAACAGCATTACAACGCTGGACCTGGCCGGCATTGGCAAGGTGCTGAGTGGGACGAAGGACGGCGTGAGTTGGGAATCGAGCGCAATGCAAGGAACGCGGCTGCGCGAGGGCGAAGAAAAGATTCAGAACATGCGGCTTTCGGACCTGCGCGCGGCGGCGAACTGGCGTGAGTATACCGAGATGGCCGAAGTGACGGGCGAGGAAAGTGTGGAGGGCAAAGATTGCTGGGTGGTGAAATCCCGCATGAAGGGCGTGAACAACGACTCGCTTTCCTGGATTGACAAGAAGAGCGGCTTGATGGTGAAGATGTCGATGAAGGTGAAATCGCAGATGGGCGAAATCCCGATGGAGACGTTCTTCCGCGAGTACCGCAAGGAGGGGGGCATCCTGATGCCGGTGGCGATGGAACAAAAGGTGGGCCCGATGATGATGAAGACGACGGTGAAGGAAGTGGTATCGAACGGCGAAGTGCCGGCCAATGCGTTCGACTATCCGGAAGCCGTTAGCGCGCTGCTAGCGAAGAAGAAATAACTTCGCTGGCGACGGCGCGGCTTTCCCGGTCTACCTCCAACAATTCGGCAACGGAACGCGGATGGGACACGGGCAGACGCGCGAGGGTTTCGGCCACGGTGGCGGCGATGTCCAAGTAGCGAATCTGGCCGTTGAGGAAAGCCTCGACGGCCACTTCGTCGGCGGCGTTGAGCGTGCAACCGGCGCTGCCACCGGCGCGAATGGCATCGTAGGCAAGGCCGAGCAGGGGGAACTTGGCGAAGTCGGGGGCGGCGAAGTCCCATTGGTGAGTTTGGCGCCAATCCAGCTTGGGAACGGGGGCGGCGGCGCGCTCGGGGTAGGTAAGCGCGTACTGGATGGGCATGCGCATGTCGGTGGCGCAAACTTGGGCGATGACGCTGCCGTCGTTGTATTCAACCATGGCGTGCACTTTGGACTGTGGGTGCACGACCACGTCCACCTCGTCGGCGGTGAAGTTGAAGAGCCAACAGGCTTCGATGACCTCAAAGCCTTTGTTCATGAGGGTGGAGGAATCGATAGTGATGCGGGGACCCATTTTCCAGGTGGGGTGATTCAGGGCCTGAGCGGGAGTGACGTGGGTTAAGGCTTCGCGCGGAGTTGTGCGAAAGGGGCCGCCGCTGGCGGTGAGGATGAGCTTGACAACTTCTTCGCGGCGTCCGGCGCGGAGGCATTGGTGGGCGCCGTTGTGTTCGCTATCGATGGGAAGCAGTTCGGCGGGGTGAGAGCGAAGGGCGGCAGTGACAAGTTCGCCGCCGGCGACCAGCACTTCTTTATTGGCCAAGCCCACGCGCTTGCCAAGGCGGATGGCTTCGTAGGTGGCTTCGAGCCCGGCAACGCCAACAATAGCGCTGACCACGGTGGGAGCCTCGGGCGCGGTGGCGGCGGCAAGGCGGCCGCGGTTGCCAACTTCAACGGGGGGCGCAGGAAGGCACCGGGCGGAGAGCACCGAGAGAAGTTCACCGCGCGCGGCATCGTCCGCAACGGCGACCAAGGCGGGGCGGAACTCCGCGATTTGATCGGCGAGCAGGGCAACGTTGCGCCCGGCCACCAGAGAGTGGACAAAGAAGCGCTCCGGCCATTGCCGGATTACGTCAAGAGTGTTTACACCAATAGAGCCAGTGGAGCCGAGAACCGATACGCCCGTCATCTCTTATAAGAGTGACGCAATTTTGGCTCGCAAGTCAGCTTCGGTCATTTTGCCGGGATGATAAAGGCGAACGATGCCCGCCCTATCCACCAGAACAAGCGTAGGCGTGGTGGAGGCGCCGTAGCGTTTGAAGTTCTCTTCGCTTAACGGAACTTGGAGGCCGGGGATGCTGGCATAGAACTTTTGGAAAACTTCGGCGATGTAGGGCTTTTCCTGGGCTGAGGTGGCATCTTCGCCGCCGGCCACGTAGCCATAGCGCTGGGTGGGCCCGACGAAGAGCAGACCACGGGGACCAAACTCCTTAGCCAGCGTTTCGAGGACGGGCCCCTGCTGTTTGCAATCGCCGCACCAATGGGCCCAGAAGAAGAGCAGCAAAGGCTTGCCTTTGAGAGCGGAAAGGGGACGCGCTTTGTTGGGCCCGATGGCTTCGCGGAGTTCTAAGTCGGGGGCAGGCTTGCCTTCCAGGCTGATGAGGTGGAGATTCTTTTGCACGCGGGTGCGAATGCTGGTGGCGTAGTATTTTTTCAACTGCCCTTCGAGATAAGTGACGGCTTCGCTGCGTTGGCCTTGGGCGGCGAGTGCTTGGCCGGTGACCTCAATGGTGGCCCCGAAGGCGATGGGCAAGTGCTTTTCGCGATCAAGAGGTTGGCGCTTCATCATGGCCAAGCAGAGGGCGCGCGTTTTCTCGGCCCAAGAGAGAGCCTGGTCATAATGTTTAGCGGCAAGGTGGCCGCGAGCTATCCAGCTGTGGGCCTCGAGCAATTCAGGGGTCCAGGGGCCGGAGCCTTTGGCCTCCGCAATCAGCTTTTCGGCGGCGGGAAAATCCTGGCGGTTCAGGCAGGCGCGTACGTCAGAGACGATGGCGGCGGGAAGGACTGCGGCGAGGAAGAAGAGGAGGGGAAGAGGAAGAAGGGTGGTTTTCATGCGAGGAGCTTCTTTGTATATTGCATGCTGCTCTCTAATTGGTTACGCTCCCAGGCGAGAGCTGCTTCTTTTTCGAGCTTGGGGGGATCTGGCCGAGGAGAGCCTTTTTCGGCAAGGGTGAGGAAGCGGGTGAATTCCCAGGCGGGAGTATCGCGGTAGGCCTCCCAGAATTTCTGATCGAATACTTGGAACTGGCGCTGCGGAATGACGATGATTTCCATCGAGAGCGCCTTGCCGGGGCAGAGTTCGCGATAACGGTTCACCCAGCGGGCAATGTCGACATTGCCTTCGCCCATGGCGGTCCATTGGACGGCAATGCCGGTGGGGGTTTTCCAAAGATAGCTGTCGCGGACGTGGCTGGTGAGGATGTAGGGGGCGAGCGTTTCCAGCGTTAGATGGGGGTCTTCGAGGGCCCAGACGGGGTTGCCGGAATCAATGACGGCGCCCACAAAGTCTTTGCCGGCGAGCTCAATCAAGCTTTTCAATTCGCGGGCCTGCATGTCGCCAGCGTGGTTTTCCACGGCCACGCGGACGCCTTCGCCTTCGGCATAGCTGCGGACGTTGCGCAGGACCTTGGCCGTGTTCTCGATGTGGCCGCTCAAGGGGACTTGGGTTTTGCGGTCGGCCATGCTGCCAAGGAAACAACGAACGAGCGTGGAGCCGGCAAGCTTGGCGGCGCGGATGACGCGGCGGAGTTGTTCTTCGGCGGTGCCCTGCTGGGAGTCGAAGAGCGTGGAGGTGGGGCAGATACTGCGCATGCCGATTTCGAGCGTAATGCCCAGCCGTTGCGCGTGGGCGGCGACCTTGCGGACGTGGTCATCCTCCAAGCTGCCCAGGAAACGGATTTCGGAAAAATGAACCACCTTGGCGCCTTGTTGGGCGGCGTAGTCGAGGTGCTCAAAGGCAGTCCAGCCTTGGCTGCGCACGCTGAAGAGATCAATGCCGAGCTTCACATCGGGTGCGGCAGCGAGGGGGGCGGCCGCCGGGGGAGCGGCAAGAAGGGGTGCAGCGAACGGAGTAGCAGCAAGCATTGGCAATCGATTCAGAGTGCGGCGGCTGATCGGCATGACCCTATTGTATTTTCCGCTTTGCGAGGAAGGCAAAGATCTGGTTCCAAATGCGCGTGTACTCTTCGGGGCGGAAGCGGCCGTGGGCCCCTTGGTGAACGGCGAAGAGTTCGGCATCGGCGCCTGCGTTGCGGAGTTCCTTGGTGATATCGACGCCGTGTTCGTAAGGGACAACGGGGTCTGCGTCGCCGTGGATGGTTAGCACCGGAGGAGCATCCTTACGCACCCACGTGCGGGGGGAAACCCGGCGGGCGATTTCCTGGCGGTCGGCCAAGGTGGCGGGCAACCACGTAACGGCGTAATCGCGCATGTTAGGGCCCTCCAGTTGGTCCTGCACATCGGTAATGCCGTACCAATTGATAACCGCGGCGACTTTGCCCACAGGGCCCAGGCGAGCTTGCTTGGTGGCCAAGCCAACCATCAGGGCGAGGTGGCCACCAGCGGAATCGCCCGTAACGATAATCTTGTTCTTGTCCACGCCATACTTGGCCGCGCTGTTGCGAAACCATTCCGCGGCAAGGAGAGCATCCTCAACGGCGGCTGGCGCGAGGGCGGCCTTGGCCAAACGGTATTCCACATTGGCTACCACGTAGCCTTTTTCCAAGAAGGGCAAGCAGAGGCGCTCGAAGACGGCCTCCTTGGTACCGCCCACCCATCCGCCGCCGTGGATGACCAGCACGCCAATGCGCTTCGCGCCGGGGGCGCGCTTGGATTGGAAGACGTCCAGGCGGGTTTCCGGGGCGCCGGAATAGGCGATGTCACGGTCGGCGGTGATCCAATCCGGCAGTGCAGCCGCGGGAGCTTGCGCAAAAAGCGAAGACACGAAAGACAGCAACACAGCAAAGCGCATATGGAGGGATTGTATCGTCTAAGATTGGAGGAACATGCGCTGCCTGTTCCTATTGGCCCTTTTGAGTTTGCCTATGCTGCCGCAAAGTACGATGGAAGTCCGCTATGCCGAGCGCGCTCCGGCCCTGACCGCCAATCCGGAAACGGAGTTTTGGCGCGCGGCCAAGCCTGTGTGGGCAACGAAAAATAACCTGGGCAAGGAACTGCCGGCGAATCGCACGGAGGTGAGGGCGCGCTTCACGCGGGAGCACCTTTATGTGCTCTTCGTCTGCCCGTATGAGGTGCTGTACCTGCTGCCGAATCCGGAAACGGTGAAGGAAACAAACAAGCTTTGGGAGCACGATGTGGCGGAGTTATTTGTGGGGGCGGATTACGAGAAGATCCACCAATACCGCGAGTACCAAGTGAGCCCGCAAGGGGAGTGGGTAGATTTGGACATTGACACGAAAAACCCCTTGCCCGAGGGCGGCTGGAAGTGGGACAGCGGCATGAAGGTGAAGGCCAGGATCGATGCGGCGAAGAAGGTTTGGTACGGGGAATTTCAAATTCCGCTGACGAGCATTACGAAGCAACCGGTGGAGGTGGGGACAAAGATGAGGGGCAATTTTTATCGTTTTCAAGGCGGCCCGCCGGAGCGGCAGATGGTGGCGTGGCAACCCACGGGAAGGCCCAGCAACCACACGCCGGAAGCCTTCGGGACACTGCTCTTTGTGAAATAGCAATGTCGCAAACCCTTCGTATCAGCACCGCCGGTGTGCGCGGGATTGTTGGCCCTGGTTTGGAGGGCAAGCACGCGCTGGAGTTCGCGGCGGCCTTCAGCGTCTTCTTGCCACAGGAGGGGCCCGTATTGTTGGCGCGGGATCCGCGGGCCTCTAGCGATATGTTGCGCGAGGGCGTGATCGCGTCCTTGCTGGCCAGTGGGCGCGATGCGGTGGACTTGGGGCTGGTGTCGACGCCGGTGCTGCAGCATGCGATTCGCGAGCGGGCGGCGGCGGGCGGCATCTCCATTGGGGCCTCGCACAACGCCGCACCGTGGAATGCGTTGAAGTTTTTTGGCTCGAACGGGACGTACTTGAATAGCGGCGAGGCGGCGGAGTTTTTAGATATCTACCACCTGCGGCGCTTCCGCTTCGTGGGTTGGGAAGAAGTAGGGAAACTCTCCTTCGCCACGGATGCAGTGGAGCACTACCTGGCGGCGCTGGAAGCGGTATTCGACATTGGGAAACTGCGGGGCGTGCGACTGGTGGCCGATTGTTCGAGCGGGCTCTCAAGCATCCTGCTGAACCGCTTGCGCGAGAAGCACGGGTTGAACCTTACGCTGCTGAACGCCAGCCTGGAGAACAAACACTTTTCCCACGAGCCCAACACCACGGCGCGCAACGTGAACCTGATGCTAGGGCCGGTGGTGGAGGCCTTAGGCGCAGACCTGGGCGTGTTGTTCGATATGGATTCCGACCGCATTGCCGTTTGCGGGCGCGATGGCAAAGCGGTGAGCGAGGAACTGGTGCTGCCGCTGCTGGCCGATTATCAATTGGCGCGCCTGCCCGGGCGCTTGGTTATCACCAACCTTTCCACCACCGCGCTGCTCGAAGACATTGCCGCGCAGTATGGCGGCGAAGTGGTGCGCGTGCCTGTGGGCCGACAGCACGCAATGGACGCCCTGGCCATTTATGCCGCGGACCGCATTGCCATTGCAGGGGAAGGCACCGGAGCAGTGATGTTGCCCGAGTTCCGCTTTGTGTACGACGGCATGGCGAGCCTGCTGGCGTTGATGAGCCTGATGGTAGAGCGGGGCAAGACGTTGGGCGAGCTGGTGGCGGCCTGGCCCGCTTACGATATGCGGAAACACGAGGTGCCGCTGGACGCCAAACGGATTCCGCTGCTGATGATGCGGCTGGAAGAGCGGTATCACGATTTTGCAAGAGATACGCGCGACGGGCTACGGGTTACCCTGCCCTACGGTTGGTTTCACGTGCGCGTTTCCAATACCGAGCCGGTGGTGCGCATTATTGTGGAAACACGCGGGAACGGGGCCGAGGAACTGGCGCGGGAGCTTTTGAGCGAGGTGGCGGCCTATGCGTGAGCACTTGTTAAAGATTGGGGTTTCGGGCATACGCGGGGTGGTGGGCGAGTTTTTAACACCGCTGCTGGCGGCCGATTTCGCGCAGGCCTTTGGCACTTACGTGGGGCACGGGCGCGTGGTGGTGGGCCGCGATACGCGTTTCACGGGGCCGATGATTGAACACGCGGTGGCTTGCGGTTTATTGGCCGCGGGTTGCGAAGTGGTGCGGCTGGGCGTGCAACCGACGCCGACGATCCAGATCTACATTGCCGAGACGGGGGCGGCGGGAGGGCTAGGCATTACGGCCAGCCACAATCCGCCGGAGTACAACGCGCTAAAGCTGTTCAACCACGAGGGGCTGTTCTTCAACCATTACGAGCGCTCGGAGTTGCTGGACCTTTTTCACCAGTCGGATTTTTACCAGGCGCGCAACGAAGAGATTGCCGGTTGCCGGGAGGATGAAGCTTCGCCTCGCGAGCGCCATGTGCGGAAGATCTTGCCGCATGTGGATGTGGAAAGAATCCGCGCACGCCGCTTCCGGGTGGCGCTGGACGGAGTGAACGGCGCGGGCAGCCGGATGAGCGTATGGTTCTTAACGGAAATTCTGGGTTGCGAATTGCACGCCATCCACGTGGACCCCACTCTGCCCTTTCCGCGCGAAGCAGAGCCGAAGCCAGAGACCTTGGGCGAATTAACGGCGCTGGCGAAACGGGAGAATTGCGACATCGGCTTTGGGCAGGATCCGGATGGCGACCGTCTGGCGGTGTGCGATGGCGCTGGCGAAATGCTGGACAACGATGATGTGCTGGCGCTGGCCATTGAAGCGGCGTTGGCGCGCGCGCCGGGCGATGTGGCGGTAAACCTGACGACGTCCAATGTGGTGGAGGACGTGGCGGCGCGCTATAACCGGCGAGTGTATCGCGCGGCGGTGGGAGAGGCGAATGTGGTGGAGCGCATGCGCAGCGTGCAGGCCTTGATTGGGGGAGAAGGCTCGAGCGGGGGCATTATTTTTCGCGGCGTACACCATTGCCGCGATAGCTACACGGGCATGGCGTTGATCTTGGACCGCATGGCCGCAACGGGGAAGACGTTGCGCGAGTTGGCCGAGGGGCTGCCGCATTACGCCCGTCGCAGCGGGAAAACGAGTTTTGTGCACGGGCGCCTGGGCGGCCTAATGTTGGCCATGGAGAAGCGGTACCCGGAAGCGAAGCTGGACCGGACGGACGGCTTGAAGCTGATCTTCGAGGATGCGTGGATTCATCTGCGCGCTTCAAACACAGAGCCGATTTTGCGGGTGGCGGTGGAAGCGAGGGAGGATGCGCGCGCCGAGGATTTGTTTGGGGACGCCATGGCGCTGCTGAAATCCTGAATCTTTTTTTGCGGACGGCGGGAACTTTTCTGGCTGGCCAAGTCCAATAGAAGCAGTGGAACTGGTGGCGAGCTTGAAGGCGACGGCGCAGCCGGACTTTGCGGAGCGAATCCGGCAAGGGGAACGGGCGGCGCTGCGGGAAGCTTACGAGCGGACGCACCAGCGGCTCTACCGTTTTGCGCTAGCCATGAGTGGCGACCCGGAAGCGGCGGCGGATGCCCTGCAGGAAACCTTTGTTGCGCTCCTGCGCGAGCCGGGACAATTTGACCCGCATAAGGGTTCGCTGGAAGCTTTTCTCTACGGCATACTGCGGAATCGTTTGCGCGAATGGCGGCGCAAGAAGGCGGGCGGCGAAGTGCCTTGGGAAGAGGAAGAGCAATCGGAACTTGGGCAAGAGACACTGCTGGAGGGCTTGTCCCGCAAGAGCCGGAACGAAGCGGTGCGGGCCGCCATCCTGGCCTTGCCGGAGCATTACCGCGAAGTGGTGACGCTGGTGGAACTGGAAGAAATGACCTACGAAGAGAGCGCAGCGGTACTCGGCCTGCCGGTGGGAACCGTGCGCAGCCGCTTGAGCCGGGCGCGCGGGCATTTGGAGAAAAGTTTGCGAGAGCTAAGTTTGCGAGAGGGAAGTGCGCGATGAAGTTAAACGATGCGCTGCGGGAGTACCGCGAGAGTTTAGAGATGGAAGTGCCGCCGGACTTGGGCCATTTGTTCGAAGAAGCAGCGGTGCAATCCAAAGGGAGTGGCAGGAAAATTTATGCGGCAGTGGCGGCGGGATTGGCCATAGCGGCAAGCGTGGCGCTGGTGCTGTGGCCGAAGCCAGAGCGCCCGGCGAATCGATTCGCGCCCGTGGAGGCAATTCATTTTGTGCCCATCGAGGAAGCGGCGCTGTTGCCGGAACCGCGGGCTTACCAGATCTTGCAGGTGGAGGTAGACGAGACGCGCTTGTTAGCGCTGGGTTTGCGGCAGGCGCCGGTGGCGGCGCGGGGAAGGGTGAAGGCACAGGTTCTTTTGGGTGAGGATGGCATCGCGCGGGCCATTCGCATTCTGGATACGGTGAATGTTCAGTAATTAGGAGAAGCTATGAAACAAATCGGCATGTGTTTGGTTTTTAGCGCCAGCTTCGCACTGGCGCAAGTACAGGTGCAGGACGTTGTGATTGAGCGGACTGCGAGTCCGGCGAATCGCATGGTCTTCTTCGCCGGAGGTCAAAATGTGAAGGGTGCGCCGTACACGGCGGATTCCATTACCGAGTCCGTGCAGACGCTGGCGGACGGCAACCGCATTACGCGGACGAACAAATCGAGCTTCGCGCGGGACGGCGAAGGAAGGACGCGGCGCGAGGCGCAGATCCAACACCTGGGCCCCTTGGGCTCCAGCCCGGAAGCGCACGTGAGCATCTCCATTGACGACCCGGTGGCGAAGGTTTCCTACACGCTGATGCCCAAGCAGAAGAAGGCGATTAAGGTGGAAAGGCCGGAACCGGGTAACTTCCAATGGAAGGGCATGGAAGGCGGAGAAGTGTCTGTCCAGGCATTCCGCATCGAGAAGGACGCAGGCGAGGTGCAGGTGGAGCGCAACGTGCAAGTGCACCGCCTCACGAAGGACTCGGCCAATCGCGAAGACTTGGGCACGCGCAACATCGAGGGCGTGATGGCGAAGGGTACGCGGACGCGGTTAAAGATCCCCGCGGGCCAAATGGGCAACGAGCGGGAAATGGAAGTGGTGACGGAAAGCTGGTACAGCGACCAACTGAAGACAGCCGTACTGACCAAGCACTCCGACCCGCGCATGGGTGAAACGACGACGCGGCTGACGAATGTCAAGCTGGGCGAGCCGCCGGCGAGTTTGTTCCTGGTGCCACCGGACTACACGGTGGAAGAAGGGCCGAAGATGCGCCAGCAGATCATTGTGCGCGACTAACGGCTACTTTTTCTTCTTGAAAATGCCCAGAATGTTGTCCACCTGCTTGATGACATTCTGGGGCTTTGAGGGGTCGAGATTCTGCAGCTTCAACTTTGCCATGGCGCCTGCATCGGGCGCCATGCGCGGTTTTTGGAAGGTGCCTTCGAGGGTGACGGGAATGATGAGGTTGCCTTGGGGGCTGGCAAGGGCAGCGGAAAGGAAACTACCAATGCTGTTGCCTCCGACCTGCTGGGAGAACTTTGCATCTAGCGTATTCACTAGCTTCAGGTTGAAGGTCTGGTTGTTGAGATCGATAGCGCCGGAGATGGCGGCGCTGAGGTTTGGGATTTTTAGCTCAAGGTTGTTGGTGGTGGCTTGCCCGTTGTTGAAATCAAGGTCGCCGGTGAGGGAGAGAATTTCCGTCAAGCTGGCGCCTGAGGCGCGGTAGCCCAGGAACTTGGCCACGGCGGCAAGTTCATTGGTAAGGTTCAGGCCGGCAATTTGGCCGCCGTTCATATTGAGGGCGACCTTGCCATTCAGGCTCTTCACCAGGTCGGCGGGCTCGCCGGCGCTGAAGCGCAAATCGACGTTGCTGAAGAGCGGGCCGGAGAGAAAGCCTTTGACGGGCGTGGCGGCGGCGAGCAGGCGGCTGGATTCCACGCGGTCGAGCTTCGAGCGCAACGTCACCTGCGGCGGATGCTGGCGCATGTCCATGCGAAGCTCGCCGGTTTGCTGACCGCCGTAAAGGTTCGCGGTAAGCGGGGAAAGCACTGCTTCGCCATTGCGGAAGCTCACACGAGTGCGCACGTTTTCGAGCAGCACATTGTCGAGGTCGAGCTTCGCGATAGTCATTTGACCATCGGCGGTGAGCTTCGGCGGAGGGGCAGATTGGGACTGCTTCGGGAACAGCGTTTCGAATTCCTTGAGGGAAACCTGGTCGGCGCGCAGATCGAAGGTGACCTGCGGGGCGCGGAAGTTTTGCACGCGCAGGTTGCCCGTGGCTTTGGTGGTAGCCAGTTGGCCCGAGAACTCGTCGATGGCCAGCGAGTTTTCGGCAAAACGAAAATTCGCGCGGTCGAGCACAACGGGTTTCGTCAGTTCGGGCGAGGTAAAGCGGGCGGAGGTAAGCGCACCGGAGCCGGAAAAGTTCAGCGGGGCCTTGGCCGAAAGTGGGCCGCGAATGGCAATATCCAACCGGGCTTGGCCAGTGGCATCCGTGCCCGCAAGGCCTTGGACGCCGTAGACCTTGGCCATGGCGAGCAATTCGGCAAGCTGCGCGTTGGGAGCGCGAACGGTGGCGGCAATTTGGGGCGCGGTGGCGTAATCGGTGACGGTGGCCTGGGCTTCAAGTCGTGTGGCGCCGCTGTTGATGGTGAAGGGAGCGAGCGTAATTTGCGTAGGGGTGAAAGCGACGTTGAGCTTGGGGGTTTCAACGGGGCTTTTGATTTCGCCGCCTTGGGCGCGGAAGGCGATGAGCGTGAAGTCCCCGTTCAGCAAGGGCGCGCGAAAAGTACCTTCTGCGCGCAGCTTCGCGCTGACTTGGCCAGAGACTTCGGTGCCTTTCGGCAAGAAGAGCGGGGCGGCTTCGGCGATGGGCGAGGAAGGAATAGCGAGGTTGAGGCTAAGGCGTTCGGCATTGATCTCTCCCTGAAGCGAACCCTTCAGCCCGGCAAAGTGGAGTTCGACTTGGCGCAAGGCTATGCGCTGCTGATCTTTTTGCCACTCGCCATCGAGGCCAATCTCGGCGCCGGAGGCGGTCTGCGCATTGAGGGATGCGCGAAAGGGCTTGCCCTCAGCGTAGCCATCCAGGCGGGCGCTGAGGCGCTCATACTGTTGGCGGGGGCCAGCGTGCGGGTTGAGCCCCAACGTGGCATTAAGAATCTCCAGGCGATCCAGCACCAGGGGCGGTGTGGCTTCCCCGCCCCGCTGGCCGAGGCTCTCGTAGTTCCATTGGCCACTGGCGGCTTGGCGGAGTTCGACGACGGGCGCGTTGATTTTCACACTGGCGATTTCAACCTGTCCACGGATCAAGGGCAAGAGGCGGGGGCTGACTTCAAGCGATTGGGCACGGGCAAGAACCGCGTCGCCAAAGCCAGGAGCTTCCGCAACGACGAGATTTTCGGCGGATAAAGATAAGGGCAGGAATTGCAGCCGCAATTGGCCCAGCGTGACCCGGCGGGCGAGGGCTTGGCTGAGTTGGGCTTCGACGACGGGTTGGAGTTTTTCTGGACTTACCAGGAAATACAACGCAGCTAGCACCATCAGAGGCAGTGCCAATACCGCGCAAATAAGCCACCATGTTTTTCTCTGCATCGTGCTTTGATTGTAAGTAAGATGGCACGCACAGTTGTGATTGATGCGGACGGCCCCAGCCGCTCCTACGGGAATTCGGGCTCGGGCTTAGGATTGGTCGGGTGGATCATTGCGCTCTTCGTCTTGTTGTTGAGCGCACGGTCTTTGGCAAATTTTTATATCGACCTGGAATGGTGGAAGGAGTTGGGCCAAAGCGGCACCTTCAACCGTATGATCCAGTTTGCGATATTGCCGCGCATTGGCGCGGCGCTCGTAACGGCGCTTTTGTTTTTTGGGCTCTCAAGCCGCTCGCAATTTTCGTGGCGCTGGCGCTTGTTGGCCAGCTT
Organism: Bryobacter sp.; assembly: GCA_033765085.1. GTDB lineage: Bacteria > Acidobacteriota > Terriglobia > Bryobacterales > Bryobacteraceae > Bryobacter. The sequence continues at coordinate 55,899 of JANRIK010000031.1, forward strand.
GGGCGCGGGCTGGATCTTGGCCAGCTTGTTCTTCAACCATTTGACCTTCCTGCGCTGGTACGGCGGCATGGGCGCGGCGGCCAGCAATGACTGGCGCGACCCGGTATTCGGGCTCGGCTTGGATTTTTACTTCTTCTCGCTGCCCTTCTACGAAATGATGCTGCGCTGGGCCATGGCGCTATTGCTACTGGGCGGGGTTTACGCCATTCTGCGCAATCAGTTCGCGCCGTTGCGGATGCAACTGGAAGCCATGCAGGGCGGAACCTGGGACGAAATGGGGGCCTTGGACCTGGGGCGGATTTTCGCTTCTGTGGCCGTGCGCGGTGTGGTGGCGGCGGCGCTGGTATTGTTGGCCGGCCAGGTCTTTTTGGGGCGCTACCAGTTTCTTTACGAAGAGCATGGCTTTTTGACCGGCGCGGACTATGTGGCTGTGAACCTGGGCATTCCGCTGGTTTGGTTGAAGGTGGGGGCCACGCTCGGCGCGGCGGCGCTCGTGTTGTTGAACCGCTGGCTCATTGCCGGGGCGGTGATGGTGTTGGCTTTTGTGGCGGCGGCGCTGGTCCCGACGGCGGTGAATGCGCTGAACGTGCGGCCGAACGAAATCACCCTGCAGCGGCCCTACATTGAACGGCACATCCAAGCCACGCGGGCCGCTTATGGCCTCGCCGGCAAACTGAAGGAGCGGGATTTTCCGGCGCGGCAAAACGGCGTTTTCGAGCCGGCCGAACACCAGGAATTGCTCGAAAACGTGCGGCTCTGGGATTGGCAGGCCTTTCACGATACGGTGACGCAGATCCAAGCCTTGCGGCCCTATTACGTTTTTGCCGATACGGATGTGGACCGTTACCGCTTCGCCGATGGGCGCATGCGGCAAGTGCTATTGACGCCGCGCGAACTGGACGTACGCCAACTGCCGGAGGCGCGCAGCCGCTGGATCAACCCTCATTTCATTTACACGCACGGCTACGGTGTGGTGATGGCCGAGACGAGCAAGATTTCTTCCGATGGCTTGCCACAGTTGCTGCTGAAGGATGCGCCGCTGGTGGGCGCCGCCGGCGCGCCCAAGGTATCCCGGCCGGAGATCTACTATGGCGAGGCCGTGCACGAGCCTGTTTTCGTGCGCACCGCACAACCGGAATTCAATTACCCCTCGGGCACCGAGAACGTGCATTCAAAGTACGAGGGCGGCAGCGGCATCCCCATCCAAACCTTTTTCACGCGGTTGGCGGCGGCGGTCTCGGCGGGGGATTGGAATATCCTGCTCACATCGTACCTGACGCCGGAGAGCCGCATGCTGATCCGCCGCAACGTATTGAACCGGGCGCGCACGCTAGCCGAGTTTGTGATTTGGGACCAGGACCCCTATCTGGTGATCAGCAAGGAGGGGCGCCTGGTGTGGATGCTGGACGGCTACACCGCGCACAACCGCCACCCTTACGCGCGGCCCATACGGACAGGCTTTGGCACCTTGAACTACATGCGCAATAGCGTGAAGGCAACCATTGACGCCTACGACGGGCGTACGGTGCTGTACGCCTGGGACGAAGCAGACCCGGTGCTGGGCGCTTATCGCAACATGTTCCCGGAACTCTTCCAGCCGGCTGCGGCCATGCCGGCGGATTTGCGCGAGCATGCGCGCTACCCGGAGACGCTGTTCCGCGTGCAAGCGGAGATCTACTTGACCTACCACATGAAAGACCCCGAAGCCTTCTACAACAAAGAGGACCTCTGGGACATTGCCGGCGGCGGAAGTTCAAACGAAGGCGGTAGCGATACGGCCAAGCCGACCTACCTGATGGCCACCCTACCCGGAGACAAAGAGGCCAACTTTATCCTCCTGACCACCTTTACACCCCGCAACAAACAGAACCTGATTGGTTTGATGGCGGCGCGTTGCGACGGCGGACGGCTGGGCGAGATTGAGGTGCTTCAGCTTTCCAAACAGCAGTTGATTTTCGGCCCCAACCAAGTGAGCGCGCGCATCAACCAGGACCAAAACATTGCCAAGGACCTGACCCTGTGGAACCAGCAAGGCTCGAACGTAATCCGCGGGCAAATGCTGGTGTTGCCCATGGACAACCAGTTCCTTTACGTGCAACCGATTTATTTGCAAGCGGCTAAGGCGCCGATGCCGGAACTAAGAAAAGTAGCCCTGGCCTTTGGCAGCCAATTGGCCTACGCGGATACCTATGAACAGGCTTTGTCGCAACTTTCTGGTACGCGGGTAGACTTTGCGCAGGCCACCGCGCAGGCTGCCGCAGATGCCGCGGCGCAAGCCACTCCGGGAGGGAAACCAGCGCCGATGGTTCCCAGCACGCCCGCGCAAGGCGATGATCGCTTTATGAAGGCGCAGGAACACTTCCGCCGTTGGCGCGAGTTAACCAGCCAGGGACGCTTTGCCGAAGCGGGACGGGAAATGGAAGCGCTCGAAGCGACGTTGAAACCTTAGGCCGTCGCCAAGCGGCGCAGCGTTTTTTCCACGCTCGAATTGCGGCGATTGGTTCGTGTTTCCATCATGCGCTCGCGCGCCTGCTCGATGACCTCGGCCAAAGGAAGGCTTTCGGCTTCCTGGGCTCCCCAGCTGAATACCACGCTGAAGTTGCCGAGATTGCGCAGTTGGAAGTCCCACAGCTTTTCGCTGATTTCGTTCAAGCGACGCTGGGCATAGGGGCCCGTCAAGCCAGGCTCCACCAGCAGGTATTCGTCCTCTTCGGCGCGTACGAGAAAATTTTGGCCATGGGTATCATTGCGCAGGAAGGAGCGCAGGAGGTTATCCACGTTGGCGAGGTAGTTTTCTGAACCCGCCTTGGCGGATCGCTCCTTCATCTGCGCAAAGTCGTTGATGCCGATGGAGAGTACTTGGCCTTGGAAAGGCGTATCGTGGGCGACGAGATCCGCCAGCACCTCCGGCGGTTGCATGCCGGTGGGATAGACGGGGCGGGCAGAAGTTGCTGCGGGCTTAATCGGGGGAGCGGGGGTTTCGACGCTGGCCATCATCGCGTCGAGCATTGCTTCCAGATCCGGGGCAGGCTCTGGTTGTTGGGATTGCTCTTCGATGGCGAGGTCATTTTCTAAAGCAGCAGGTTCGGCTACCGGGGCTGCGACAGGCTCCAACACCTGGAACGGAATGACGTTCTGCGGCTCCGGCACCAGCGATATCTTCACCCGCTGATCTTCCGCCACGGGCTGCGGCGCAACGGTGCGCTTTGGCTCCGGAATCTGCTCCACGGGAATGTCCCGTAGATGAACCGGCGGAGCCTTTTCTGCGGGCTTCTTCGGCTCAATGAAACCGCTCTTGCGCTTTTCTTCGACAATTTCGCGAAGCACCGCAGTTTGCTGGGCCATGGCGCTTTCCAACGTCTCGGCCAGCACCGAAACGTCCGTACTTGCCACGCCCGAAAAGCGTTCCTGGCGGACCAGCAGGTCCACGTGCCGTTCGCGCAGTTGTTCGTGACTTCCCTTCACGTAATCCATCAGCAAGGCCACAAAGGCACAGGCGAGGATGACCAGAACGGTCACAAAAAATTGGACTTCGTAGCCACCAAGCGTCATAAAGTTCTACCCGACGTACTGATAGTACGGGCAATGCGCTAAGGCATAAATAGAACGATATGCCCAAAATGCATTAGTACTTACACTCCATCGCGGGGTGGAAAGACCTTAGTACTGCACTAAGGGGAATGCTTGGCCTAGGTGGAAAGGAGAACTTTCAAAATGCCCGGCTCGCGCGCCAAACCGAGCCCAATGTCGGCGTGTTCAAGCGGCACCCAAGCGTCGATCATAGCGCCCAGGTTGAGTTCGCCGCTGCGAATCCATTTCATGGCGGGCGCAAAGCGGCCACAGCGGGAGCCGACCAGGGTAATCTCGTTCACAATCGCCTGCGCGGAATCGAAGGGGGCGCGATTGTGCACCGTGGATTTCAGCACCACCGTGCCGCGCGGACGCACCATGCGGAGCGCGGTATTTAAGCCCTCTGCCGAACCGCTGGCCTCCACCACGTAACCGAACGCGGCGGTGGGATAGCGGGCGGCTTCGCGCTTCACCAGCATGGTTTTAATGCCCAAAGGCTTCAACACGTCGAGCTTGGTGCGATTGCGGCCAAAGGCCGTGACACGGCAACCGGAGAGCGTCAGCACCTGCGCAATCAGCAAACCCAGCTTGCCATCGCCCAGCACGGCCACTTCCTCCTGGGCTCCCAAAGGGACTTGTTCCAGGATTTCGCAAGCGGCGGCCACCGGCTCGGTGAACACGGCATACTCATCGAGCATTTCGTTGGGCACGGGCAAAAGGTTCTCTACCGGGAGAGTGAAGTAATCGGCGAAGGCACCTGGGTGCTTCACAATGCCGAGGACGCTGCGCTTGGGGCAATGCCGGCCGAGGCCCTGCGCGCAATACTGGCAGGCACCGCAGGCAAGGTTGATTTCGCCCACCACACGCTTGCCAATCCAGCGCCGTTCGTCGCACTCCACAACGTCGGCCACAAACTCGTGGCCCGGAATGCCGGAGAAGTTGTAATAACCGGCCAGCAGTTCAAGATCGGTGTTGCAAATACCAGCCAGGCGGGTTTTCAACAACGCATAGCCGGGCTTGAGGCGCGGCTTAGCCACGTCCCGGATTGCGATGGTGCCGTTGTCGAAGTAGACCGCCCGCATGTCTCTCTATAATGAAGGATCCAGCATGACTGCTTATCTGGCCAGCCTTGGTGCCTCCGCTCTACGTTATCCCATTACAGACGTGCTTTATACCTGCCCGCAGACGGGCGGCTTGTTGGAGGTGCGCTACGAAGGCCAAACCAGCGAGCCCTGGACCCTGAAACAGACTTGGCGCGAGCGGCGGATGTCGAACCATCCGGTGGACCAAAGCGGCGTTTGGCGCTATCGCGAAATGTTTCCGTTTCTCGACAACGAACGGCACATCATCACGCTGCGCGAGGGCAACACGCCCATCCTCGACGCTTGCTTGGCGGCCAGCTACGCGGGGCTGGACCGCTTGCGCTTCAAGCACCAGGGCTTCAACCCGACCGGTAGCTTCAAGGACAACGGCATGACGGCGGGCGTAAGCCAAGCCATGCGCCTGGGCATGAAGCGCGTGGCGTGCGTGTCAACGGGCAACACCAGCGCCTCCATGGCGGCTTATGCGGCCAATGCGGGCCTGGAGGCGATCATCCTGATTCCGGACGGCAACATCGCTTTTGGCAAGCTGGGCCAGGCCTTGGATTATGGCGCGAGGACGCTGCAGGTGGCCGCGAACTTTGACCAGATCCTGGCCCTTACCCGGCAGTTGGCGGAGAAACTGGGCATTTACCTTTTGAACAGCGTGAACCCTTTTCGCCTGGAAGGCCAGAAGGCCATTGCCATTGAAATGATGGACCAGCTCGATTGGCAGGTGCCGGATTGGATTGTCCTGCCGGGCGGAAACCTGGGTAACGTTTCGGCGCTGGGCAAGGGCGTGCGGGAGCTCTACGCGCAGGGTTTCCTTGACAAGCTGCCGCGTTTCGCCGTGGTGCAGGCTGAAGGCGCGAGCCCGTTTTATGAATTTATGCAGGCACCCGGGGAAGATGCCTTTGTCGCAAACACCCATCCGGAAACCTTAGCCACGGCGATCAAGATTGGCGATCCGGTTTCCTGGCCCAAAGCCTGGGCGGTGCTGGGCCAACACGGAGCGGAAGGCGCCGTCGAAAAGACCACCGAGCAGGAGATTGCCGACGCAAAGGCCATTATCGGCAAGTGCGGCATTGGCTGCGAACCCGCCAGCGCCGCAACCCTGGCCGGCGTGAAAAAGTTGGTGGCGCGGGGTGTGATTCGCAGCGACGCCTTTGTGGTGGGTGTGCTGACAGGCAACGTGCTGAAGGACCCGGATTACATTTACCGCTACCACACCGGCCAACTGGAAGACCCGCACGGCAGGCACTTGGAAAGCCACTATGGCAACGCGCCCGTGAAAGCACCTTACGACATGGCGGCGATTGAAAAGCTGCTGGGCTAAATGGTTTTTGCTAACTGCCCGCCTGCTGTTCGGCAAAGTCCCCAATGATCGGCAGCTTGAACTTCTGGCCGTTGTAGGCTTTCCAGAGCAACATCAGCCAGAGAATAAAGCCTGCCAAGGGGAGTAGGAGAAAAACCGGGATCAAGATAACAGCAAAAACATTCAGAATTGTGGAAACAATGGTGAGCACGATCCAGATCCCAATCCAGGCAACCGATAGGATGATGGATTGCCAAGCGTGGAAGCGAATGTTGCGATCCTGATTGTAAGGCGCGAGAGCCAGGAAAATGATGCCCGTGACGAGCCCGAGGAGATAGCAGAGGGCAGCGGCCATATTCGTGGTGATGCCGCCAGCGGGCGCAGCGGAAGAGGGCGGTGGAGCGCTGGACGGCCCTGCATAGGTACCCGGATTGGCTCCGGGATTGCTGTTGGGATTCCCGATCGCACCACAACGAGGACAATATGCGGCTTCCCCGCGGTCCGCACCGCAATTCGAACAAAAGGCCATAGGACTCTCCTAAGACAACGAAATGGGACAGCCCCAAAACTATAGCGGAAAGCGGCGAAAAATGCCAGCTAAGCGCGCGGGTAAAGCTGGGAATAAGCTTCCAGGTACTTCAAACCCGCGCCCGTGTTGTAGATGACGATGCGTTCGTCGGGATTCAGGTAGCCGCTGGCCAGCAGGCGGCGCACAGCTTCTACACAGGCGGCGCCTTCGGGAGCCACAAAGAGACCCTCCGTGCGGGCAAGTTCGACGCCTGCGGCGAGGGCGGCGTCATCCTCAATCGCAATCGCCGTGCCGCCGGATTCACGCAGCGCACGCAGGATGAGGAAATCGCCCAAAGGCTTGGGTACGCGAAGGCCGCTCGATACCGTCTGCGCATTCTCAAAAAAGGTACTGCGCTCGGCGCCCGCCTCAAAGGCGCGCACAATGGGTTGGCAACCGGTGGCCTGCACGGCGATCATGCGGGGGCGCTTGCCGGGCGCAATCCAGCCCAGGGCCTCCATTTCGGCAAAGGCCTTCCACATACCAATTAAGCCAACGCCGCCGCCGGTGGGGTAGAGAATCACGTCGGGCAAGCGCCATTGCATCTGTTCGGCCAGTTCGTAGCCCATCGTCTTCTTGCCCTCAATGCGGTAAGGCTCCTTGAGGGTGGAAACTTCAAACCAGCCCTCGGCCTCTTTGCGCTCGGCCACGATCTTGGCGCAATCGCTGATCAGGCCGTCCACCAGCGTGACGTGCGCGCCAAAGGCCTTGCACTCCAGGTAGTTGGAATGGGGCACGTCCTGGGGCATGTAAATGTGGCACTCCATACCGGCGGCGGCCGCATAGGCGGCACAGGCGGAGGCGGCATTGCCAGCCGAGGGAATGGCCACCTTGCGGGCGCCCAATTGCTTCGCCATCGAGATCGCGCAACTCAAGCCGCGGGCTTTGAAACTCGCCGTCGGGTTCAGGCCCTCGTCTTTCACCCAAAGGTCCCGCGCCCCCAGCCCCTTGCCCAGGGCATCGGTCTTTACCAGCGCGGTCATGCCCTCGCCCAGCGTCACCAGGGAAGAGGGGTTCGCCAAGGGCAGAATCGGCGCGTAACGCCACATATTTGTGGGCCCGCTGGTAATCCAATCACGGTTCCAACCATCGCGCGCCTTGGCCAGGTCATAACGAGCCAGCAGGGGCCAGCCATCGGGGGAAAGGTTCCAAAGTTGTTGGGGGTCGTAGGTTTTGCCCGTGCCGGAGCATTCCAGGTGGGAGAGTGTCGTCATGTTTAGGCTAAAGCGCTATAGTAACGAAATCATGAAGTTCTGCCTATGGCTTGGCCTGGCCACTACGCTGTTGGCCCAATCGGGTGTCGACCAAAACTACACCAATAAGATTCGCGAATACACCACCTCGCCGGAGTTTCTAACCGAACTCGTCGACCACCTGCCGGCCCACCCCACGATTCCCACGCCGGAGAAAGTGCTGGGCTATATTGCGGGTACGCCCTACAAGTTGACGCACGCCTCAAAGGTGCACGAATACTTCCGCGCGCTGGACCGCGCCACGCCCCGCGTCAGTGTTTTCAACATGGGCCTAAGCGAAGAAGGCCGCGAAATGATTGTGGCCTGCATCTCCTCGGAAACCAATCTGGCCAAGCTGGACCGGCACAAAGAATTAATGGCGCGCCTGGCGGATCCGCGCAAAACGCCCCCGGCCAAGGCCGCGGCGCTGATGAAGGAAGTGGTGCCGATGTACTATTTGACCGGCTCGCTGCACTCCACCGAAACCGGCTCGCCCGAAATGCTGATGGAGCTGGCTTACCGGCTGGCCGTGGAGGACAGCGAACTCATCCGTGCCATTCGCGACAACCTGATTGTGATGATTACGCCGGTGACGGACGTGGACGGCCGTGAGCGGATGGTGGACCTGTATAACTGGCGGCGCGCGCACGAAAACCAAGCCTCGCCCAGCCTTATTTATTGGGGCAAGTATGTGGCACACGACAACAACCGCGATGGCATGAGCCTGTCCTTGGCCTTGACGCGCAATGTTTGGAAGGCCTTCTTCGATTACCACCCTCTGGTGCTGCACGACCTGCACGAGAGCGTGCCTTTCCTTTATGTCTCCACCGGCATGGGGCCCTATAACGCCTGGTACGACCCAGTGTTGATAAGCGAATGGCAAAAGCTGGCCTATCACGAAGTGGAAGGCATGACCAAGCGCGGCGTCCCAGGCGTATGGACGCACGGCTTTTACGACGGTTGGGCCGCGAACTACATGTTCCTGGCCGCCAACGGGCACAACGCGATTGGCCGCTTTTACGAAACCTTTGGCAATGGCGGGGCCGACACGAAAAAGCGCACCGTGCCCGCAACGTCCACCACGCGGACTTGGTTCCGCCCCAATCCGCCCTATCCGGAAGTGAACTGGTCCATTCGCAACAACGTAAACCTGCAGCAATCGGCCGCCCTGTTGGCTTTGAATTACACGGCGCGGAACAAGGCGGAGTTTGTGGAGAATTTCTACAAGAAAAGCCAGCGCTCGGTGGCGAAGGCGACGACGGAGGGCCCGGCGGCTTACGTAATTCCCGGCGACACACAGCGTCCGGGTATGGCGGCGGACCTACTGCGCATTATGGACCTGCAGGGTGTGGAGTTCCACCAACTGACGGCCGAAGCGGAAGTGAGCCTAAAGACGGGCAACACGGCAGCGGGCAAGCGGAAATTCCCCGCGGGCAGCTTTGTCATCCGTATGGACCAGCCTTACTCCCGCATGGCCGACATGCTGCTGGACCTGCAATACTACAGCGCCAACGATACGCGGCCCTACGACGACACCGGTTGGAGCCTGGGCTACTTGCGCAACGTGGAGACGGTGCGCGTAACCGACCCGGCCATCTTGGCGGCGCCAATGAAGAAACTGCAAGGCATGCCGGCATTGCCCACAACGGTTAGCGGCACGGCTACGCCCCAGGTTTACCTCCTGTCCGCCAACGCCGATCTGGGCCTTGCCACCTTCCGCTACGCCTTGAAGAACGTGAAGATGACCGTGGCCGAGGAAGCCTTCACCCACGAAGGGAAACAATACCCGGCGGGGACCGTCATCCTGCCCGCGGCCAACTTGAGCCGTGCGGAGCTTGACCGGGCATCCCGCGGCTTGGGCTTGCGCTTCAATGCCGCCAACAGTCTGCCCACCGTGAAGCAGCACGAACTGGTGGCCGCTCGCCTTGCCCTCGTGCATACGTGGATTAACACGCAGAACGAGGGCTGGGTCCGATTGGCGCTCGAAGCGGCGGGCGTCCCTTACGACTACATCAGCGACCAGAAGCTGAGCGAGATTGCGGATTTGCGGGCGAAGTACGACGTCATTTTATTCGGGCCCGTTGGCGGATCCAGCCAGCGGATTGTCAACGGCATTCCGAAGCGCGCCGGCGAGCCGGCGATTCCCTGGAAAGCCAGTGAACTGACGCCGAGCTTCGGCACCGGGCCGGACCAGACAGACGACATCCGGGGTGGCATGGGGCTGGAGGGATTGGTGAACCTACGGAAGTTTATTGAAGCGGGCGGGCTGTTCATTACCATCCAGGGCAACGCGAGCATCCCGATTGACTACGGCCTGGTGGAGGGCGTGAGCATTGCGCCAACACCCGGTCTTCAGGTCTCCGGCAGTGTGCTTTCGAGTTATGTCGCCGATAAGGCAAGCCCCATCGTTTACGGCTACGACGAAAAGATTCCGCTCTATTTCCGCAGCGCGCCGGTCTTCCGTCTGGACCTGGTAGGCCCCGCGCCGGCCAACCTCCCCCGCCCTACGGGCCGCGGTGGTCCGAATGACCCCGACGTGGTGCAAGGCCGCCCCTTCCAGGAGCCTCCCGCGCGCCAAGCCGCGACGCCGGGCCAGGAGCCGCCCATCCCCGCCGATATGCGCGAACAAATGCGCGCCTACTTACCGCCGGATTCCCACATGCCGCGCGTGATTGTGCGTTGGGCGGCGGAAAAAGACCTGCTCATCAGCGGCATGCTGGCCGGGGGCGGGCAATTGGCGCATAAGCCGGCCATCGTGCAGGTTCCGGTGGGCCAGGGCAACGTGTTGCTGTTCGGCAACAACCCCATGTGGCGGCACCAAACCCAGGGCAGTTGGCCCTTGGTTTTTAATGCGCTCATGAATTTCGCGCATTTGCACGTTTCGGCCCCCGCGGGCGTCAAAGCTAAGTAAGCGCGTCTGCGCGACACTAAAAGTTTATGGCGACCGACCGGGTCCTGCTCAAAGACAACACCGCGGAAGAAGCCGAAGTCCGGCGATTGGCCATGCGCTATCGCGCGGAGTTCGTCGATTTGAAGAATACGCAAATCGACCACGACCTTTTCCGCCACATCCAAGTGGACCTGATGTTCCGCTACAACTTCGTGCCGCTGCGCGAAGAGGGCGGCACGCTGGAAATCGCCATTGCCGACCCGCGCAACCTGCAACTGCAGGACGAGCTGACGCACCTGCTGGGCAAGAAGCTGCGCATCAAGGTAGCCACCCTCGGCCAGATTTCCGATCTGCTCAAGAAGACCGAGCAAAGCCAGCGCGTGCTGGAGGAAGTAACCGAAGGCTTCACGCTGGATGTGGTGGCCGAGGAAAACCCGGAAGAAACCCTCTCCATTGACAAGCTGAGCGCGGACGATACGGCGCCGGTCATCCGCCTGGTGGACACCACCATATTCAACGCCCTCGAGCGGCGGGCGAGCGACATCCACATCGAAACGCGCGACCAGGAAGTAGCCATCAAATACCGCATCGATGGCGTGCTGCATTACGCCATGCCGCCCATTGCCAAGGACTGGCACAGCGCTATCATTTCGCGCATCAAGGTGATGAGCGAGCTCGACATTGCCGAGCGGCGCGTGCCGCAGGACGGGCGCTTTCGCGTGCGCTACAAAGGCCGCCTGATCGACTTCCGCGTCTCCGTCATGCCCACCGTGCACGGCGAAGATATTGTGTTACGCGTCTTGGACAAAGAGAGCATGAGCGAGAAGTTCACTCGTCTGACGCTGGACGTGGTGGGCTTTTCTGAGCGCGACATTACCAAGTTTCGCCGCTACATCAAGGAGCCCTACGGCATGGTGCTGGTGACGGGGCCAACCGGTTCGGGCAAGACAACCACGCTCTATGCTTCGTTAAGCGAAATCCAGAACGACGAAGACAAGATCATCACCATTGAAGACCCCGTGGAATACCAATTGAAGGGTGTCACGCAGATTCCGGTAAACGAGAAGAAGGGGCTGACCTTCGCCCGCGGCTTGCGCTCCATCCTGCGCCACGATCCGGACAAAATCCTGGTGGGCGAAATCCGCGACCAGGAAACCGCCATTATCGCCATCAACGCCGCGCTTACGGGCCACTTGGTTTTCACCACCGTCCACGCCAACAATGTGTTCGACGTCCTGGGCCGCTTCCTCAATATGGGCGTGGAGCCGTATAACTTTGTCAGCGCCTTGAACTGCATTTTGGCCCAGCGCCTAGTGCGGCAAATTTGCGTGCATTGCAAGCACCCGGTGACGTATTCCGACCAGGAAATTCTCGACAGCGGCTTGAACCCGGAAGAGTGGCGCGGCGTGCCGCTATACGAAGGGCGCGGCTGCTTTGAATGCGGCGGCACGGGCTTCCGCGGACGTACCGCGATCCACGAATTGTTGGACCTGACGGAGGAAATCCGCGAACTGATTTTGGAGCGCAAACCAACGTCCACCATCCGCCAGGCGGCGCGGGGCCAGGGCATGACCACGCTGCGCGAAAGCGCGCTCGAAAGGCTGCGCGATGGCTTCACGACGCTGCGTGAAATCAACAAGGTGACCTTCGTCGAATGAGTTTTCTCGCTAAGCTACGCGCGCTGGTGGAAGAACCTCCACCGCAATACGCTTTTGAGATCGGGCCGGCCGGGTTGGCGATTTGGCAAGCCGGGCGGGGCCTGCAGTTTGCCGCCATTGAAGGGCTGGACCGCGAGGCAGATTCCACCTTGCTGGAGGCGCTCTTGCGCCGCCACGCTCCGAACGCGAACGGCCACCGTCGGCCGGCGGCGGTAATTTTGCCGGATTCGGCCGCGCGCGTTTCGCTGCTCGATTTTGATACCTTCCCGCGCAAAGCGGAAGAGCAGTTGGGCTTGGTGAAGCTGCGCCTGAAGCGCACCGTGCCCTTTGATATTGAGAGCGCCGTTTGCACTTACCAGGTAGATTCCAAGGCGGACCCCAAGGTGAATGTCCTGGCCGAGGCGATTGCGCTCGAGAAAATAGCCCCGGTGGAAACGGCCTTCCGCAATGCCGGCTTTCATCCGGGCTTCATCACCGTTTCTTCGCTGGCCATGGCCCAATTGGTAGAGCCCCATACGGCTTTTTTGAAGCTAAGCGGCAACCACCTTTCGCTGGGGTACTTTGACGATTCGCGCCTGCGTCTGTACCGGGATCTGGAGTTGGATTCGCCCAGCCTGGATGCCGTGCTCGACATTGTCGACCCCACCCTGGCCTACCTTGCCGACGTGCTGCAATTGAAGCCCTCGCGCATCGACCATTGCGGACTCGAAGAATTGGCCGCCCCCCTGACGGAGCATCTCGCCGCAAATTGGGAGCTAACGCTTGCCCCGCTGCGTGCGCGGGTGGAGGGCCGCACCCAAGCGGTGGATGAATTTAATGCTGGACTTGTGGGCTATCTCGCCGGCCAAGGCGACGAAGCTTTTGCGGGGGTGAGCTAAAGGCCATGGCGCAACGCTACAACGTCAATCTCGCCACGGAACCCTTTCGCCGCGAACGTGCGCTGTTGGTGGCCAGCACCGCGCTGGCGGTCGTCTTGGCTCTGGCATTGGGTTTGCTGGTGACCCTGATCCTGGGCGAGCGCCAGCGCGCCAAAGAGACGCGGGAGGCGCTGGACGGTGTGGAGCGTACGCTGCGCCAGCAAAGCGCCGAATTGGCCAAGTACGACGCCGTGCTCCGGCAAACGCAGAATGCTGAGGTCCTGGACCGCAACCTGTTTTTGAACATCCTCATCCGGCGCAAGGCCGTCAGTTGGACGCAATTGTTTGGGGACCTCGAAAAAGTGATGCCTGGCGGCGTCCGGCTGGTCACCGTACGTCCGCAGATTCTCAACGACAACCGCATCATTCTGGATATGACCATTGGCGCGCGCACCGAAGAAGCGGGCGTGCGCTTTTTGATGAATCTCGAAGGTTCGCCGCGCTTTGGCGCCACCACGGCCCAAACCATGTTGCCCCCTTCGCAGAACGACCCGACTTACCGCTACCGCTTGAGTGTGAACTATGCGCCCCAGTTTTAACCTTTTCCCCTCCGGCGCCGGGACCATAAACTGGCGCGAACCGCGCATCTTTATGCGCTTCATTCTCGGCCTGTTGTTGCTGGGCACGTTGGTGGCGCTGTATTTTCTCTTTTTCCCGCCGGGCGGTAGCCTGGAAGATCTGGAGCGGCGCTACGCCGAAGCCCGCGCCACCCAAGAGCGCAATGGCCGCAATATTGAACGCGTTCGCAGCTTGGCGGCCAAGGTGCAGACCAGCCGTCAGGAGGGCGAAAAATTCCTGGACACTTATTTCCTCGACCGCCGCAGCACGGCCAGCACCATCATCGATTCGCTCCAGAAGCTAAGCAAAGAATCTGGCATCCGTCCGAAGGACCATAGCTTTTTGGCCGAACCCGTCGAGGGCGCCCCCGACCTTGCCATCCTTACCATCAACGGCGCCTACGAAGGCACCTACGCGGACCTTGTGCAGTTCCTGGACAAGATCGACCGTAGCCCGCGCTTCCTGATTATCGATAACCTTACCGCCTCCCCCGTGCAAAACCAGAACACGCTAAACGTAAGCGTGCGCTTCCACGTCTTTGTAAAGGAGACGCAAAGCTAGATGGCGCTGGAAATGAAGTGGGATACCAATCCGCGGCAATTGGCCTTTTTGGCCGTGCTTGGCGTGGTGCTGGTGTACGTGGTTTACGACAACTACATTGCCACACCGAACTACGGCGGTGGCAGCACGTCACCGAAAACTACCGCCGCGCCCGCCTCGCCCACCGCGCCGAACGCCGCTGCAGTGAAAAGGCCCACCGTGAACCGCCGCGCGCAAGAGTTTCGTCCGCGCGTTGGCCCGGAGCGCCCCGAAGACCGCCCGGACCCCATGAGCGTGGACCCCACTCTGCGCTTGGAACTTTTGGCCCGTTTACAGAACCAGAAAGTAGCCGGGGGCTTTCGCAGCCTTTTTGATTTTTCGAACGATCCACCGCCGGAAGCCGCGAACCCCGACGCGCCCAAGCAAGTAGCGGCTCGTAAGCCCCCGCCGCCACCGGCCTTTATCGGGCCCATGGAAAAGCCGCCCGATCCACCTCCTCCGCCCCCCCCACCCAAGCCCGTGGCGCCGCCCATTCCGTTGAAGTATTACGGCTATGTGTCCTCGCCGGGTGCCAGCGGCCGGAAAGCCTTTTTCCTGGATGGCGATGATATTCTCAGCGCCGAGGCAGGCGAGACGCTGAAACAACGCTATAAAGTAATTCGCATCAACTTGACCAGCGTGTTGATGGAAGACACGCAATTCAGCCAACAGCAGACCTTGCCGATTGTTCCGGACCGGCAGCCCGGAGGCGCCGAATGAACCCAGTTCCCCAAAGGCGGCAGCTTTCCCAAAGGCGGCAGGGCCAACGCGGCTACGCTTTGCTCTTCATCTTTGTGCTGGCCGGCATGGCAGCCGTGTCGCTCTACACCGCCTTACCCCGCGCCGTTTTCGAAAGCCAACGCGCCAAGGAGGACCTGCTCGTTTACCGCGGGCAGGAATACCAACGGGCTATTCAGCTTTATTACCGCAAGTTCCGCAAGTACCCCATGACGCTTGAGGAACTAGAAAAGACCTCCGGCCAGCGTTTCCTTCGCAAGCGTTTCGTCGACCCCATGACGGGCAGCGATGAATGGCGGCTGATCAACATTGTCAACGGCTCGTACAAAGATTCGAAGGTGATCAAGCCCACCGGGGCCCAGGAGCAAAAGCTAGGCACGGGCTTTGGTGGTACAGACCCGAATCAAGCCGCCGCCAACGGGCAGGACCCCAACGACCCCGCCGCCATGCGACGCGCCAGCGACGTGGCGGCAGCGGACATCGGCGGGCAAACAAACCCCGACGGTACCCCGCGAGAGCCCGCCGCGCCAACCGACCCGAACTCCCCCAACAACGCAAACGTAAATGTGGGCGCACCCGGTGGCAATCCGGGCGGCAATCCCAATCCGCCAAACACGGCCCCGCCGCCGAATACGATCCCGCCTTCGAACCAGCCGCCAAGCAACCAGCCACCCGCTTACGTCCCTGGCGGCGTGGGAGCCTCCGCGCCTTCTACCCCTTCGCCGGCTACGTCCCCCTTTCCTACCCTGCCCTCCAACATGATCAATCGGCCTCCCGGTTCCACTAGCGCCGGCACCAGCACCAGCGGACAGCGGCCTTTGACGAATGAACAATTGAGTCCCGCGCTGAACACCATCCAACGCCTGCTCACCACGCCGCGGCCGCCGCCCGCCGGTTTGAACATTGGCAACCCCAGCACGACGAACGCCGCGAACCTGGGTGCATTTCCCGCCTCGGGTCCCGCTTTGGGCGGTGGAAATGCCGGCTCCGGCAACCCCGCTTTGACGGGTATTGCGGGCGTGGCTAGCAAGTTCGAAGGCAAGGGGATTAAGGTGATCAACGAGCGCGAGCGCATTGAGGAGTGGGAGTTTATCTACGACCCCGCGAAGGACCAAGGTGGCCGCCCCAATGCCAATGCGCAATCCCAGGGCCAGCAAGGGCAGCCGGGCCAGCAGGGATTGGGGAATTCTGGTTTTGGCAACTCCGGCTTCGGCAACCAAGGGCGCCCCGGCGGTGGTGGTGTCTTCCCCGGTGGCCAGCCCTCCACCGGACGTCCTGGTTTCCCCGGCGGAAATCGTCCCATCGGGCAACCGGGGACAATCGGCCAGCCCGGCATACCGAGAAGATAAAGTGAACGCGCTGAGCCGCGGCGAAGTGGAATCCCGCACCCTGCAGGAAGCGCTAACCGTGGACTTCCCCACGTTGTTGGCACACATCGCCCCTGCAGCCAAAGCACCCATTTGGGAAAAGTCCATTGTGCGGCGCATGCAACAAGCTGCGGAGGCCATTGGCCCAAAGCCCGCGAAAGCCTTGCTGCGCCACCCTTCCGATACCGTGCGCGGCATTGCGGCCTACGCCTTGATGCTCAACCCCAATTTGACCCTCGCTCGCCGCTTGGATGCGCTGCGGCGCTTGGCGGACGACGCGCATTTTGGCGTTCGGGAATGGGCCTGGATGGCCGTGCGGCCTCATTTGGTGGCGCAATTGCCAGAGTCGATTGCCCTCTTGCGGCCCTGGGTGGATTCTCCTTCGGAGCGCATCCGCCGCTTCGCCGTCGAAGCAACTCGCCCCCGCGGTGTTTGGTGCGCGCACGCAGGGCTACTGAAAGCACAGCCGGAGATGGGGCTACCGCTCCTCGAACCCCTACGGGCGGACCCTGCAAAGTACGTACAGGATTCCGTCGCCAATTGGTTGAACGATGCCGCCAAAAGCCAACCCCCGTTCGTTCTAGCGCTGTGTAAGCGCTGGCGCAAGGAAAGTCCCCTGCCCGCCACGGAGCGCATTTGCCACCGTGCTCAACGGAGCTTGCGCCCAACGGAGCCAGCAGTCAGCGGAGCTTAACAGTTAAAACAAAGTAGCCTTCGCCGTTCGCTCGGGGCTTGCCCTTCACGCCAAAACGTATTTGACCATTTCTGTTTTGGACTTCTACATTGCCGCTGGCCGTGATGCAGTCCCCCGCACCCCAACAGATAAAGCCGCTCGCCTTTTCGATTTCCACACTCCGGCCTGCCGGATTGGGCACCGCGACGCCTTGGGTGTCGTTGGCCGAAAGCACAACCGTGAAGCGATCTTCGCCAGCGAGCTCCACCGTCGTCCGCGGCGGGGTGCACAAATTACGATCGGGCAAACAGTCTGCGGGCGCAAAAGTGATTTCGGAATCCACGCTCAGCATTTGGCTCTCAACGCTCTCGAAGGCCCAATCGAGAATTTCGTGCGCGCCCCAACCCGCGCCGGTTGCCGCCGTAAAGCCCACCCAAGCCTTTCCTTCAGCATCGGCAACTTGGCCAATGTCCACCGTCGTGCGGAAAGCCTCCTCGCCATCCAAGCTCACCGTCAACACCGGAGGCGCGAAACGGATGCGCGCTTCGTGCTCGCCGCCTACCTTCAACTCTTGCTCCAAGGGCGGCGAAACGCCCAAGCGCGGCGGTGGCCACTTCGCCTTTTTCGGACGCCCAAACGAGTACAGCCCCACAGAATCCACCGGTGGGTCCTGCATCTCCTGGTTCTCGAAAGTGTCGAAGAACACCGCTAGGCTATAGCCAATCTCTTTTCGCCGTTTACCCCGCATCCCCGGCCCTTCCACCGCAAAGCCCCCCGCGCCACCGCGGCCGGCCAGCGCATACGGTCCGGAATTTTGCATCACAAAGGCCAAACCATCCGCGCCACCCCCCAGTCCGCCACTCTCGCGAATGCGGAAGCGGAAGCGCGTTTCAAAGCCCTCGCGGACGCTTACCTTATCCCTGCGCCAAGCGGCGCCGGCTTGGTTCTCCCGGGGCGGCGTCAAGCGCAAGGCCTCCCCTTGCCACGCGGCGTCCCCAATCGTTTGCACCGCCGTTTGCCAATCGCCAGCGAAGAAAAGGAAGAGAGCGAAGCAAGGGCTCATGCTGACAACTACGCGCGCCATCGCGCCGGGGTTCCCTGGAGGAATACTAGCCGACCCGGAAAATTGCGAAATCCGCCTCTCCTTCGAGATTCGCTAAGAGACAATAGCGGGCATGAGTGATCTCGCCCGCATTGGCATTGCCCTCGATGCCCAACTTTTGACCCTGTTTGATGAACACATCGAACGCGCCGGTTATGCCAACCGCTCGGAAGCGTTTCGCGATTTGATTCGCGACCGCTTGATCCGCGAGAAAACCGCGCAGCCCAAGCAGGACGTGGTGGGCACTCTTACGTTAATTTACGACCACCACCAGCGAAACCTCTCCGACAAATTGACGCACCTGCAGCACGATCACCACACCACTATCGTCTCCACGCTGCATGTGCACCTGAACGCGCACCATTGTCTAGAGGTCCTCGTGCTGCGCGGCAAGGCGAAAGAAATCCAAAGCCTGGCCGATTTGTTGATCGCCACCAAAGGTGTGCAGCACGGGCAGTTAGTAGTAACCGCGGCGCCTTAACGCTTCTTTTGGCCCTGCTGGATAGCGAACGCAAATGATATTAACCTGATGTTCATGCGTCTCTCTCTGCTTGTCTTTGCCGCTACTGTTTCGCTGAGCGCCCAAGCGCCCGCCAAGCGTTTGCTCTCGCTGGATGATCAATTCAAGTTTGTCGATGTGGGTTCGCCCGTGTGTTCGCCGGATGGGCAAACCATTGCCTATACGCTTTCCACCACGGATGTGGAGAAGGACAAACGCGACACGGACATCTGGACCATTTCCGCCGATGGGCAGACCAACCTGCGCTTGACCTCTTCGCCAGAGAGTGAATCCTCGCCGCAATTCAGTCCCGACGGCCGGTACTTGGCCTTCTTGTCTTCTCGGCCAGGGCCGGATGCGAAAGTGAAGGGCACGCAGATTTGGCTGCTCGACCGGCGCGGCGGCGAAGCCAAGCAAATCACCGCCTTCAAGCAATCGCTGGCGAGCTTTGAATGGATGCCCGATTCCAAGGGCTTTCTCTTGATCATGAAAGAGAAAGACGCTGACGCCGACAAGGACCCGAAGGACGCCAAGCCGAAGCCGATCGTCATTAACCGCTATGCCTTTAAGCGCGACGGGCAGGGCTACATCCACGGGCCGCACCGCAACCGGATTTATCTTTACGACCTGGAAGCCAAGAAGCCGGAACTCGTAACCACGGAAAACTTCGACGAAAGCGACGCGCAGTTTTCGCCGGATGGCAAGCAGATCGTCTTTGTTTCCAAGCGCGGCCCCGGCGACCCGGACCGCGGCAATAACTCCGACATCTGGGTGGTGGATGCCAAGCCCAACTCCACGCCCCGTCGCCTTACCTCTTTCGCGGGCAACGATAGCAGCCCCACGTGGAGCCCCGATGGCAAGTACATCGCCTACACCCAAGGCAGCCTGCCCGCAGGTGGAGCCTATGTAATGCCGCGCTTGATGGTGGTGCCCGCCGCGGGGGGCGAGCCCAAGATGTTGAGCGCTGCGCTGGACCGCGGAGTTTCGAGCCCGCGTTTCACCGCCGATAGCCGGGCCGTCGATTTTTTGGTCACCGATGACCGGTCTGTCTGGTTGGGCCGGGTACCCGTGGGCGGCGGCACGATTGAGAAAGTGCTGACCGGGAAGCGGACCTTTTCGAGCATCGAGCGGAACAACAAGTGCACCGTCATGCTGGCCGGGACGGCCGTGAACACGCCGGAGGTCCACCTGCTGGAGGGTGGTTTGGTGAAGAAGCTCACCACGCACAACGACAAACTGCTCGGCGAACTCAACCTGGCCACGGTGGAAGAAGTAGGATTCAAGGCCGCGGACGGCAACGAAGTTCACGCCTTGCTCTTCAAGCCCCACGGCTACATGGCCGGCACCAAGGTCCCCGCGTTGCTCAACATCCACGGTGGACCCAACGGACAAGACCAGCACTCCTTCAGCTTCGAGCGGCAATTGCTGGCCGCCCAAGGCTACGCGGTTCTCGCCGTGAACTACCGTGGTAGTGCAGGGCGCGGCCAAGCCTATGGCAATATCATCAGCGCCGATTGGGGCAATAAAGAGGTGGTGGACTTGCTGGCCGGAGCCGATTATCTGGTCAATTCCGGCCTTGCTGATCCGGAGCGCCTGGGCGTGGGCGGCTGGAGCTACGGTGGCATTTTGACGGACTACCTCATCGCCTCCACCACGCGCTTTAAGGCGGCCATCAGCGGGGCCGGCACGGCCTTCACCGTCAGCTACTATGGCGCGGACCAATATATTTTGCAGTACGACAACGAAATCGGCCCGCCCTGGAAAAACTTCGACAAGTATATGAAGTTGGGCTACCCCTTCCTGCACGCGGACCGCATCAAAACGCCCACGCTGTTTCTTTGCGGCCAGCAGGATTTCAACGTGCCCGTTGCCGGTTCCGAGCAAATGTACATGGCGCTGAAGAGTCTGGGCGTACCCACGGAGCTCATCGTGTATCCTGGCGAATTCCACGGCATCCGCCGGCCCAGTTTTGCCAAGGACCGCTTGCAGCGCTACCTCGATTGGTACAAAAAGTATCTGGGCACACCCGCCAGCAGCGTCAGCCAATAAGCGCCACTTAGCGCTTGCCCGCCCGCGCTTCCACTTCCTGCAAGGTGGCTTGGACAATCGGGTCTCGAGGCGCCAATTGTTGCGCCGTTCGCGCATAGCCGAGCGCCTCGTTCAGTTCGGTGGCGGGACCGTGCGCGGCAATCAAATTGGCCAAACCATTCAGGGCGAAAATGTTTTGGGGCTGCGCCGCCAGAATCTTGCGATAGTGCCCTTTGGCCGCTTCCCAGCGGCCCGCCCTTTCTTCCAATTGCCCCAATTGCACCAGCGGCTCCAGGCGCGTGGGGCTGGCGGCAAGCGTGGTGGAAAGAGTTTGGCGCGCCCGGTCCGTCTCTCCGGCCTTGGCCTGCAGATTGGCTAAGCGCATCCCCACCGGCGGGAAGCTTTGGCTCGCGGCAAACATCTGCTCCAACAGGGCGCGCGCCCGCGTGGCATCGTTGGCCACCAAATAGGTTTCCGCCAGGACGTAGCCAAGTTCCTGGTTGTCCGGCGCCCCCTTCCGCTCTTTTTCGAGAATGCTGACTGCCGTGGCTGCTTTCCTATTGCCCACCAGCGCGCGCGCATAGGAAGAAAGCAGGCGCCAATCGCTTTGGCCGGGTTGGTAGAGGGGCGCCAAGCCGCGCTCCGCCTCTGCATATTTTTTCTCGCGCAAGTCGAGAATGGCTTGCTCCAAGGCCAGCGCTCCGCTGCGGGGATAAAGCTCGCGCAATACCTTCAAGCGCTCCTGGGCTTCTGCCCAACGCCCTGCCGCTTCCAGCACGCCAATTTCCGCAATCCTGGCATCCCGGTTGTTGGGGGCCACCTGCAGCACCACCTGCATCTGGCGGAGCGCTTCGGCGGGTTTACCCGTATCCAAGGCGCGGCGCACCAGCGCCAAGCGTGGCTCCACAAACGAAGGGCTTAGCCGCACGGCCTCTGCGAAGGCTTTTTCCGCATTTTCGGGCTGGCCCAAGCGCAGCAAAGCGCGGGCGTGGTGGTAGTGCAAGGTCGCGTTGTCAGCGTGCTTTTGCAACAGACCGCGCAATCTTTCGGCGGCGGCGGGCGCCTGGTTGCGGCCCAGGTCCAAAAGAGCTTTCGCGGTTTGCAGGTCGAGATCATCCGGGGCAGCCACCAGCCCTAGCGTCAAGGCAGCCGCCAATTCCTCAAAGCGGCTTAAGCGGTTCAGCAGGCTGATGCGCTTTTTCAACGCCTCTAAGCGCTCCTCGCCTCCCCTTGCCTCGGCTTTGGCGTAGTAGGCCAAGGCTTTGTCCCAGTCTTCGCGTACGGCAAAAAAGTCTCCGGCTGGCACTGCCCCCCCGGGCAAGCCCGCCAGGGCGTCCAATTGTTCCTGCGCCAGTTGCATGCGGCCCGATTTAGCAAAACGTCCGGCAAGCAGTACGCGGGCAGAGATTTGCGCAGGGTTCTTTTGAGAATAGATTCCTAATAACGAATCCCCTTCGCTCTCCCGCCCGGGCCACTCCCAGTAAAGCGCCGCCAGAGCTTCCGTCATTTCTTTGTCCTCGGGCTTGGCCGACAAAGCGCGGCGAAAGGCAGCCTCGGCTTCCTCCGGCTTGCGGTCCAGGCGCGCCAATAACCCCTGCAGCCGCCAACCGGCATAACCGTTAGGGTTCTGCGCCAATTCGGCTTGGGCGATCTTGGCAACCAGGACGTAGTATTGCTGCGGCCTTCGCTGCCCGCCCAGCAGCGCCGCCAAAGCAAACTCGGCCAAGAGGCGGCGGGCTTCCGGATTCTGCGGTTCCAATTCCCATGCGCGGTACAGCGAGTTATAAGCGTCGGCCCCGCGTGTGCCCGCCAGCAGAGCTTTGCCCAAGCCTAAGTGCGCTGAAACTAATTTGTCATCACTTTGTAATGCTTTGCGAAAAGTTAGTTCCGCATCCTGAATTTTCTTCGCCGCTAACTGCTGATTCCCTTCCGCAACCAGGCTTTCTGGACTCTTTCCACAAGCGGAAAGTAGAAGAATTACGAGAGTACTGGTACGAAGCCATACTGTACGTTGTTTTGGAACTGTAAGAGTTTGCATGCCCTTCCGCTAAACTCTAAGAATACATGGGCAGCTACTTTTTGCTAGCCCAAAACAAAGAGGTTGTTCCCTTGCGTCAGATTCAGCTCTCTCTCCTGCTTGCCGCCGTGGCTATTGGCTTTTCGCCAACCGCGCAAGCTTCGACTTGCCCGGAAGCCTCGTTGGACTTCTACCGCGATAACTTCCCCGATGGTTTCGCCTGTTCCAATGGTGTGCTCAACTACTACAACTTCCAATTCGTGAAGTTAAGCAGCGCGGGCCCGGTGACGGCCAACGACATCATCGTGCGCCCCAGCGCCACGGGCGTTGGCATCGATTTCCGCGGTTTGACCAGCACCACCTTCAACCGCACCATCACCGAGCGCGAACAGTATTTCATCTCCTACACCGTGGATCCGCCGCCCATCATTGCTGGCGACGAAATGCGCTTGAATCCTCCCACGGGTCCGATGTACGTCAGCCGCTGGACCTGCCCGGACGATATCTTCAACCAAGCTATTCCGGTTTCAAATATTGTGGGCGATGCCGTGAACACTTACTCCACGGCTTTCGAGTGCCTGAGCGACGAAAGCCCGAACCCGTTCTTCTTGCAAGTGACCAGCGACACCGGCGTAGCTGCTGACTTGAGCGAAAGCGTTACCTATCCTGAGTTGGCCAATTTCGTTTCTGTCCGCATGATCATCGATCTACTACCGGGCGAAATCGTTGGCTTGACGGCCGTTGTCACGGGAACGGAAGTTGTGCCTGAGCCTGCCGCATTCCTGCCCTTGGGTGCCGGAGTGGCCGGTTTGGTTCTGCTGATTCGCCGCCGCAGGATGGTAAAATCCAAAACGGTATAACCCGTTGGATTGGCTGCGTAAGGTCCTCCTTTTTTCATTCCTAGCTCCTTTGCTGCCAGCTTTCTCTCCGGAAGCTGGCAGCTATCGTTTTCGGATTTACTCCTCAAAAGAATACTTGGCCTCGCCCCAGAATTGGGCCGTGGTGGAGGATTCCCGGGGAGTTATGTTTTTTGGCAACACCGAGGGAATTCTCGAATTCGATGGCGTTTCCTGGCGCAAATTAACCCTGCCCGGCAACAGCCCCGTGCGCAGCTTGGCCGTAGATGCAAATGGCCGCGTCTACGCGGGCGGACAAAACGAAGCGGGCTATTTGGAAACCAACACCTTAGGCTTAACCCGTTACGTTTCGCTGTTGGACCGCATTGACCCCGCCGAGCGGAAATTTGGCGACGTGTGGAGCATTCTTGCCACACCCGAAGGCGTCTACTTTGGCTGCACCGAACGCCTGATTCTGGTTACGCCCAATGCCGGGGTTCGGAGTTGGAAAGCCCCCAACCGTTTGCGTCGCACTCTGTTGCTTGACGGAGGCGTATTTCCCCATGTGGCGGGCAAGGGCCTGTACCAATTGCGGGGTGAGGAATTGGTGATGGCCGCCGGGGGCGAGGTGTTTGCCAATCTGGACGTCCGCGGCTCCTTCCGTCATCCGCGCGGACTCGTGCTGGCAACCAGCAATGGATTCTTTCTAAAAACCGACACTGGCTTCAGCGCCCTGACTTCGGAGGCGGCGAACCGGGTGGGCGAGTTCGCCCTTTATTCTGTCGGCCAAATCCAAGGCGATGTAGTAGCGTTAGGCACCGCGCGCGGCGGCGTCATTCTGGCTACGCCGGAGGGCAAGGTCTTGCGCCAATTGCGCAAGGAAGACGGCCTGCCGAGCGAATACGTGGCATCGCTCGCCACCGACCGCCAGGGCGGAACCTGGCTTGCCACCGGCGGGGGGATTGTCCGCTTCCAACCGCGCTTCACGGAGTTTGGCGAAAATAGCGGCTTGCGCGGATCGCTCTTAACCTTGGCGCGGTGGCGAGGGCAGCTGTTTGCCGGCACCACCAGCGGACTCTTCCGCCTGACGCCCCAAGGGGAGGCAGCAGCAGCCGTTTTCCAAGCCGTCCCTGGCCTGGAAGAAACGGTTTGGACACTGTTGGCCGGACCGGATTCGCTCTTTATTGGGACACAAAGCGGACTATACGAATTCCGGCAGGGGCAGGCGCGACTGTTAGAGCGGATGGAAGTGGTTTACGATTTGGCCTTCGCGCCCGGCAACCAGCAACGCCTTTTGTTGGCGGGCCGCTTTGGGGCATTGGGGCTGGAAAGGCAAGGCGCAAGCTGGCGCCGCGTCTTGGAGGTGCCGAACAAGGCGGAAGAATTCCGCACGATTGCCCAAGACGCGCAAGGGCGCCTGTGGGCTACGACGCTGAACACCGTGCTGCGCATCACGCCGCAGGGTGCTGCCGCCGAAGTGAAGACCTACACGGAAAAAGAAGGCCTTCCCACGGGCTGGAAAAATGTGTTTCGCGTGGGGTCGCAACTGTACTTTGGCACGGATAAAGGCTTGGTGCGCCCCGATGAAAAAGAAGAGCGCTTTGTGGCGGATGGTTCCTTGGGAACGGAATATCCAGTAACGGAAAAAGGCGTGCTGCTTTTGCGCGGGGATGCCAATGGCTTGTGGGTGTCCGGCTCGGGCAGTCATGCGCTGTTGCGCAAGACTGCCGCCGAAAAGTATGAAGCCGACCCGATGCCGCTCCTGGGGGCGGGCCTCGAAGAATTATGGGTGCTGCAATTAGACTCCGATGGTGTGGTGTGGGCGGCAGGTCCGGATGGTTATTTGGTGCGCTTTGACCAGGCTCTGCGCCCGCGTGCTCGCTTCACGCCCCTGGTGCTGGTGCGGCGATTGCGGCTGAGCGATTCGCGGGAAAACCTTTCCGAGAAACAGTTTTCAACCGACGCTTCCCTCCGCCTTCCTTATACCCAGAACAGCTTGCGCTTTGAATTTGCGCTGCCCTTTTTCGACGCGCCCAACCGGGTGGAATACCAAACCAGCAGCAGCGCCGCCGCCCCGGCCATGGGTTTGTGGAGCAACGAACCCTGGAAAGACTTGGCCAACTTGTGGGAGGGCGATTACCGCTTCCAGGTGCGGGCGCGCACACCCTACGGCCAACAGGCCGAAAGCGAAGAAGTGCGGTTACGCATTGATCCGCCCTGGACGCGCACATGGTGGGCCTATTCTCTCTACGCGCTATTCGGCAGCGGCCTCGTCTATTTGTTTGTGCTCTGGCGCATTCGCGCGCTGCGGGAATCCAATATCCAATTGGAGCGGACCGTGGAGGAGCGCACCGCCGAAATACGCCGCCAGCGCGACCAGATCTACGAACAGGAGCAGCAAACCGAAGCGTTGCTCTTGAACATTCTTCCCGCCAAGGTGGCCGAAGAATTGCGGGTAAACGGCAAAGTGGAACCGATGTACTTTGACGACGTCACCGTCTGCTTCACCGACTTTGTCGGCTTCACGGTGTCGAGCGAAAAGGTGGCGGCGGGCGACATTGTCGCTGCTCTCCACGAATACTTCACAGCTTTCGACGAAATCGTAAGCCGCTACGGGCTGGAGAAACTGAAGACGATCGGCGATTCCTATATGTTCGCCGCAGGCCTGCCACAAGTAGACCCGGAACACGCCGTGAAGGCCGTGCGCGCGGCGCTGGAGATTGTCGAGAAAGCCAGCGAAATTGCCGCGCAACCGGGCTCCATGCCCTGGCGCCTGCGCGTGGGCCTACATTCCGGTCCTGTGGCGGCGGGAGTGGTGGGCCACAAGAAATTTGCCTTCGACATTTGGGGCGACACGGTGAACCTG
Organism: Bryobacter sp.; assembly: GCA_033765085.1. GTDB lineage: Bacteria > Acidobacteriota > Terriglobia > Bryobacterales > Bryobacteraceae > Bryobacter. Next base: position 82,391 of record JANRIK010000031.1, read on the forward strand.
GCCTCGCGCATGGAGTCGAGCGGCTTGCCCGGGCGGGTGAATTTTTCGCAGCGGACCTATGAAGCGGTACGCCACGCTATTGTCTGCGAGGCCCGCGGACCAGTGCGCACCAAAGACGGACGGGATTTGGAAATGTACGTGGCGGCCCTGGAGCAACCCGAGCCGGCCGGTCAAACCGCGAAGGCTTGACCCTCTTTGGCGAGGTCCGTATTGGGAAATTCCTGACGCGCTTCGAGCAGCATCGCCTCGAGGAATGCATCACTGTGCGAGGGGTCGTGGTGGGTAAGCAGCAGACGCTTGACCCCCGCGGCTTTCGCTACGCGAGTTCCTTCCAGCCAGGTGCTGTGGCCCCAGCCTTTTTTGGCGTCGTATTCGGCGGGGGTAAATTGAGAATCGTATACCAATAAGTCGGCGCCTTGGGCCATCTCGAGCAAACGGCGGTCGGCCTCCGGGTCCCCGTGTTCGTGGTCGCACGCGTGGACAATCACACCGCCCTCGGTTTCAATACGGTAGCCGGAGCAACCTTGGGGATGGTTTAGGGCAAAGGGCCGCACGTGGAAAGCTCCACCGGCGATGGGGCCGGAGTTTTGGTCCAAGGTGGAAAACTCGCGCTGCGCCCCCAGCAGGCCAAAACTTACGGGGAAGTAGGGGTGCGTCATCTGGCCTTCCAGAATATTGCGCACCTCATCCGCGGCTTTGCTGGTGTGGAAGGTAATGTGGTTCTTCGGGTTGTACAAGGGGGCGAAGAAAGGGATGCCCTGGATGTGGTCCCAATGAAAGTGCGTCATCAGGATGTCAAGGTTCAGACTGCCGCCGGAAGAGCGGCTAAGCAGGTCCAGGCCCAACATGCGGGCACCTGTGCCGCCATCAATAATCAGCGTGGCTCCCGAACGGGCACGCACCTCCAGGCAGGTAGTGTTGCCACCACAGCCGAGGTTCTCTGGCGCGGGGGTGGGAATGGAACCGCGTACCCCCCAAAACTTTAGCTCCATCCGGTCACCGGCATCTTGAGTGTTAGTTTCTTATTGTAATGGAAAATTGTGGGGACAAAAGGGAGAGCCTCGCTACAATCAAACAATTAGTATGCAAGGCGAGCACATTTCGCGCGTAATTTTTGAGTACGCCAGCCGGATCGGCGGGGCGCGGGAGACCGGGGCCACACTGAAATTGAACGCCGACATGGCCCGGGATCTGGTGGGAGCAGACCGTTGCAGTATCTGGTTGATTGACCGCAAAGCGAGCCAGCTTTGGACCATGGTGGCGCACGGTGTGGACGAATTGCGCATCCCTCTGGGGCATGGTTTGGTGGGCGCTTCCGTGGAGACGGGAGAAACAATCGTCTCCAACGACGCCGGCAATGACCCTCGCCTGCTGGCGCGCGCCTCCGGCGGCTACGAGACCAAAAGTGTTCTTGTGATTCCCCTGCGAGCGGGCGACGGCACGGTCATTGGCGCTCTGCAAGCGTTGAACAAACCCGGCGGCTTTTCCCCGGAAGACGTAAATCTATTGGGCCTAGCCGCTAGCTACTCGGCCAGCGCCATTGAAGCGCAGCGCCTGCGCCTTGAGGCCGAAGCCGCGAAGCTGGTGATGCGCGAATTGGAAATTGCGCAAGAAGTGCAACGGCGCTTGTTTCCGGAATCAACGCCCCAATTACCGGCGCTCGAAACCGCGGCCTATTGCCGGGCGGCCAAATCGGTGGGCGGCGATTACTACGATTTCATCGAGCTCGCCGGCGGCGGGTTGTTTTTCACCCTGGGCGACATCTCCGGAAAAGGAATGGCGGCGGCCGTGCTGATGGCCAGCATCCAGGCGGCCATCCGCTCCCAAGTGCTGCACGAAACGCCACAATCGCTGGCCGGGCTGATGGGCACTTTCAACAAAGCCGTGGCTTCGTTTTCGCGCTCCGAGCGCTATTCCACGCTCTTCTGCGGGCAGTTGGACCCCACCATGCGCCAACTCACCTACGTGAACGGCGGACAAGCCGAGCCCATGCTGTTGCGCGCGGCAACGGGCAAAATTGAGCGGCTGAACGTAGGCGGTCCGCCCGTTGGTTTGCTCAGCATTTCACTCTATAGCCAGGCGACCTTGACGCTCGAAACCGGCGACGTGTTGCTGTGCTATTCCGATGGCGTAAGCGAGGCGGAGAACGAAGCCGGCGACATGTGGGAAGACCGCGAAGTGAAAAGCATTCTGAAAGCTTCCGCGGCACTGAGTGCGCGGGAAATCCAGGAGCGCATTGTGGCCGGGGCGGATGCCTTTGCGGGAAACGCCGAACAATCGGACGACTTGACGCTGGTGGTGCTCAAGGCGGTTTAGGGTTATTCTGGCTGCATGCTGGTCCGCCGCCGCACCGTTCTTGCCACGCCACTTGCCCTCGCTACGCCGGTAGCCCTGTTTGCGCAAAACTCCGATTACGAACTACACAACGCAGTGCTCGAGCCCGCCGAACTGCTTGGCAAGGCTGGCCAACGTATGACTGTCAATCGTCCCGCCGGCGCCCAGGGCCGCATCGATGTACTGGCGCTGCGCAAAGATGTTGCGTTTTCGAGCGGGGTGATTGAAGTAGAAGTAGCCGGGCAGCCGGCCAGTGGCGCCCCCGGTGGCGCGCGCGGTTTTGTTGGCATTGCCTTCCGGGTGCAGGCAGACCGCAAGACTTACGATTGCTTTTATATCCGGCCCACCAACGGCCGCGCCGAAGACCAGGAGCGCCGCAACCACAGCGTGCAGTACATTTCGCACCCAGACTTTACCTGGGAAAAGTTGCGCAAAGAGTACCCCTCAAAGTACGAAACCTACGCCGACATGGAGCCGGCGCAGTGGGTGCATTTACGCGTGGAAGTGAACAAAGAAAAAGCCCGGCTCTTTGTGAACCGGGCCCAGCAGCCAACGCTGATTGTGAACGACTTGAAGACAGGCAGGGAAGCCAAGGGCCAAGTAGCGCTGTGGATCGAAGGCTCCACCATTGGCCACTTCGCCAACCTGAAGATCAGCGCTTAACCCATCGAATAGAAGAATTCTTCGCGGATAATCTTGCCGTCCTTCACCTGATACACCGCTACTTCTTCTATGTTCATGCGCATGTTCATCGCCTTGTTGGTGATGTCCATCTTGAAGGTGACGGCGAAGTGGCCGCCGGCTACCAGTGGGCCTTCGATGTTGGCGGAGTGAACTTCATTCTCTTCCACCCATTTCTGCCCCTTGGCCATGACGGCTTCAATACCGCTAACTTCGCGGCTTGAACCGTCCATGGTGAAGGCTTCCACACTAACGATGTCGGGAGAGTAGAGCTCTTGCATGGCCACGTGGAATTGGCCTTGGGAGCAGAGGGAAACAAGTTTGTTAGCGATTTCGGCGGTCGTCATAGCGACCAACGAGCATAGCAGGTCTAGCCGATTTCCGAAATCCGCTTTGCCCCATCGCCAAAGGTTTCCAATTGGACACCCATCTTGTCCATGAGGGAAAGATACAGGTTGTTGGCGCGGCGGTTGTCGTCGCCCTTCTCGAAGTAGTCCAGGTTCTGGCCGGGCTTCAGGGTGCCGCCGAGTTTACCGGCAAGAAGGATGGGCAGTTGCTCCGCGGAATGCGAATCGCCATCGAAAAGGCTTGAGCAGAGCATGAGGGCAGAATTGTCGAGCAACGTAGAGCCGCCTTCGTCAATCTTCTTCATGCGGTCCACGAGGTAAGCAAACTGCTGGACGTGGAACTGATTGGTCTTCAGGTACATGGCCTCGGCTTTGGGGTCCTTCTGGTTGTGCGTGAGATCCAGATGGAGCGCGCCCTTCACGCCTTCCAGGAACTTGAAGTTCATCTGCGAAAGGTCGTTGTTGAGCATCAGGGTGACGATGCGCGTCTTGTCCATTTGGAAGCCCAGGACGATGAGGTCGAGCATCAGCTTCATGTGCTGGGGCACGTCCTGCGGCAGCTTGTCGTCCGGGCGCGGCATGTCCGGCTTGCTGAGCGAAGGCCGCCAGCCTTCCAGGCGCTGTTCGCGGGAGGCCATTTCAATGCGTTTCTCGATGCTGCGGATGGATTCGAAGTATTCGTCGAGTTTCGTCTTGTCGTTGCGGCTCAAGCGCGGCTCGACGGCCTTGGCATCGGCACTGACGGCGTCCAGAATCGAGCGGTCAAGCTGACGGCCGGAGCCATCGCCTACCAACAGGTCATAAACCCGGGCAGGGTAGATTTCCTTGGTGGCTGGTTTCGAAGGAGTGGCCCAGGAAATACAGGAGCCGTAGATCATCGAAAGGCCGTCTTCCAGGCGCAGTTCGTTGGGCTCGATGCCAAGCGCGAGGCTATTGACGGGCGTCGCCGCGCCGATGCGTTGGGCCAGGATTTGGTCGAAGCTGGTGCCGACCTTGATGACCGTGGGGTCCATCGAAACCGGCTCGCCCGAGAGCATGTTGGGCGAGCGGCCCAGGTGAGGGCTGGTGGAAACAAAAGCGCGCTGGTGGTACAGGCCGCGGATGAACGTAAAGTCCCCGCGGTGCGGCGCCATGTCGATCAATCCAGGGCCCAGTTCCATCTCCTTCCCCGCACCCTTGGCAAACCAGTGAATGGGCTCCACACCGTTGCTGAAATAAAGGCAGGCGAAGCGCTTCGGCGGTGTGTTGGCCGCAGGCTTGTCGGAATCCGCGGCATAGACCGGCAAGGACTCCAGCCAGGGCAGCGTGAGGGCGGCGCCTACTCCACGCAGAAAATTCCGGCGGCGGGGATTTACGGGTTCTTGGGAAAGGAGTTTCATAGTCCACCTATCGATTTTTTTGACGCGTCGACGTTGGCCTTTTGGGCGGGAACAGCAGCGGGTTGAGGTTGATCCGGGGAGTCAGCACGGCGGTAGCGGAATTGCTTGCTGATGGCAATGCGAACGGCGAGGTCGGCAAAGGTTTGCTCGCCTCCTCCCTCGGCGACTTCTTCCAACAGCGGGTCATCGGAGCCTTGCACCGTGCGGCCCAAGGCAAAGCCGAGCGTCTTGCGGGCAAAGTTCCCGAGCACTAGCTTCTCCTTGTCGCTCAGATGCTGCTTCAGCCCCGCAATGCCCGGAATCTTTTTCGTTTCCGAGACGTCGCCAATGTCATAAATTGCCTGGCCGTTATCGTACTTTTCGCGCCACCGGCCAATGGGGTCGAATTTTTCGAGCGGGAAACCGAGGTGATCAATGCGTGCGTGGCAACCGGCGCACGTGGCATTGCGCTGGTGGGCAATCAAGCGCTCGCGGATCGTCTCGCCGGCAAACTTCTTGTCGTCGGCGGGCAACATGCCGGCGTCCGGCGGAGGGGGAGGCGTGGGCGTGCCGAAGACGCGGCTCAATAGGAAATTCCCTCGCTTCACCGGGCTGGTGCGCAGCGGGGCGGAAGTAGTGGCGTGGACGGCACCAAAGCCCAGGAATCCGCCACGGTTGTATTGGCCTAAGTTGTCGACTTTCTGGAAGGAACCATCGGCGGGGACATCAGCCTTCACGCCGTAGTGCTCCGCGAGACGCTTGTTCAGGAAGGTGTAGTCGGCGGCAAACATTTCGCGCAAGGGGCGACCCTGGCGAATCAGGTGGTCAAAGAAGTGGTTGGCTTCCTCGTACAGGCTGCGCTTAAGGTCTTCGTTGAACTCGGGGAAGCGGCTGGAATCGACGCCGGAATAATGGTCGAAACCGTAGTAGCCCAACCACTGGCCAAAAAGTTCGGGCGCAAGGCGGCGGGCCTTCGGGTCGGCCAACATGCGCTTCACCTGGGCGGCAATGTTCTTCGGCTCGTTCAGCTCGCCCGCGGCGGCTGCGCGGCGCAGTTCCTGGTCCGGAATGCTGGACCACAGGAAAAAGCTGAGGCGGCTGGCTAGCTCATAAGGCGCCAGCAAAATCTCCTTCGCGGAAACCGGTGCCGCAACCGGACGCAGCCGGGCAACACCTTTAGGATTGGTCGAGAGGCGCGGCCCGGAATTGGTCTCGATGCGATAGAGGAAGGCCGGAGAAACCAGAATTCGCGCCAACAATGCGCGCACTGCTTTGTCGTGGTCCAGCTTCATCACCGTGCGGCTGCGGGTGTAGAAGCGGCGGAGCGTATCTTTCTCCCCGGCGGTCAACGGACGGCGCCAGGCGCGTTCAGCAAACGCCAGCGCGTCTTCCACGTGCCCCGGTTGCGCACGGAGGAACGCGGCATCCACGGCATCCGCCTCTTTCTTTAGTCGCGCCACATACTGCCGGGGTTCGGCGGGAATGGCGGCAATGTCGGCCGCGCTAAGGGATTCAATGGGCTTTTTGGCCAGGGCCGAAAGGTTGAACTTCGTCTTCACAAAGCTGAAGTAGGCATCGTGATACTCAAAGCTGCCCAGCAGGTCGTTCCAGGCTTGGTCCAGCGCACGGCGCGTGGTCGCATCCAACACCTTGGTGGCCAGGAAAGAGTCGTCCCGGTGGTACTTGACCTTAACGTGGAAAGTATCGCGCTCCGGCTGGTTATAAGTATTGTTGAAAGGCGGCGGAATGGGGTCCTTGTCGGCAGGGGTGGCCTCGGCGTGAGAATTTTGCGGCATGGCATTGGAGTAAGCCAATACATTCTTCTTCCACAGCCGGTAGCCCGGGTTGTCTTCAAAGCCGAGGATGGCGCTGTTCGGCACCCCGGCATTGATGGTGGGAGCGTCCGACACCGTCACGCGCAAAACCGCTTCGGGATATTCCTTGGGCAACACGGCTTCGAGCGTAATGCCCACGCCCAGCACGCCCTCCGGAGCCTTTACCGCAATGGGCACGACGGCACCCGCGGGGATGCTGAACTTCATGGCGTCCGCGTCGCCCCCCAAGCCAAGCTTTTGTTTGGTTTCCTGGTCGAGCGCGCTCAAAAGCGGCATGTTGCCGGAGGCCGAGCGGTCCCGCTTCGTAAAGCGGATATTCGCGTCGCGGATTTCGACAGCCGCCGGCTTATCGGATTTGGGATTGAGGTTCACCACACTCAAATAGAATTTGTGCTCCCGGCCGGCGCGTTGGCGGCTGATGCCACGCAGCTTTCCGGAAGTGGTTGCCTGGAGCGAATCATTGGTGATGAGGAAGTTCCGCTCGTCGCCCCGTCCACCCTCCGCCCAAGCTCCGGCGCCGAAAACCCAGCGGGGATAATTGATGACAAAGTCCTGAAGTTCTTTCGCTGCCGCACGTGCGTCGCCCTTGCCCGGCGCGGGCATTTTTTGGAACAGGGCAATGGCTTCCGTCAAAGGGTACGTGGCCTTGGGTGTTTGGAGGGTGGCCAGAATGTGCGTAGCGAATTCCGTACTTACACCCTCTTTGGCGGCAAAATCCGCAAGAGTGGCTTTCGGCTGGCCGAGCGCGGCCCGGTTCTGGTAGGCCCAAACGGCATAGAAAACCTTGCCATACAGACCGAGATTGTAAGGCTTGCCGCCCTCGCCGGACGAGGCGCGGAAACCGTGCTTTTCGTAGATGGCGCGGATGCGGCTGATGGCCGAATACTCCAGGCCGCTCTTGCCCGGGTCAATGAAAAACTGCAAGGGCCCGCTGCCCACCACCGCGTGGGAAGCCACGCGCTTGGCCGATTCCAGGTAGCGCTCGAAGGTGGAATCCTGCATGAACTGCGTGTCGCCGTAGTTCGTAAATCCTTCGCCGCCCACGGAATCTGCCGAAGAATCGCGTTCCAATTGCAGCTTCAGCCCGGTGAGGTCCTCAATGGCGTAGTTATACTCGCCCGCCGTAAGCTGCCGCACAGTCACGCGGCCGGGGTCGCCATTGTGCGCCAAAGCATATTCTCGCAATCGGGACCGCACCCAAACGGCCGTTTCCGCCTTTGCCTCCATCGGAGGTTGCTTAACCTTGGCCGGCGGCATCTGGTTGTTTTCCAGAACCAAGGCCACTTTTTTCCACTTGTCGTAATGGTCCCCAACTGAGGGCGCCGCGAGGAGTTCCTGGAGATTGATGCCCCCCATGGCCGCTTTGCCGTGGCAAGCCAGACAGCTCTGCTTGAAAAGCGCTTGGGGCTCAGCATAGGCGCTAAGGCTAGCGATGCTGGCAAACAGGAATAAACGGACGCACAAGGTCAACGTTAGGGGCCTCCTCGTGCCCCGATTCTATCACTGTAAATAACGACTTGTTAACAAAATGCAAGGTTACACGCCGCCCGCGAGCGAGCATTCGCACACCGTCCGATAGTATGTAAATGGATGAGTACGTACGTAATGCTCAACTTTGAGGACAAGATTGCCTCCACGATGAAAGGGGCTGCCGACAGCACCCTGCAGGTTTTAACCAAGCGCTACGAAGTGACCAAGCAACACGGCAAATTCGCCAGCCTGTTTGTGGGGAAAAACCGGGTGGTGGAACACCGTTGCGTGGACGGCACCACGAACACTTTCACTACCAACGGGCCAACGCTGGCCGCCATCCGGCACGATTGCGGCATGGCCGAAAAAATCTACATCGTGGCGCACGGCGACCCGCGCACCCCGGATGTCTGCTACACAAATGCCGCGGTGGGCATCGGCGTGATGCAGTTGGCAACTTACCAGCAACTGGCCACCTTCCTGCTCAGCGTAATTCCCGCCTCCACCAAGGAGCGCAAAATTGCTTTGGTGATGTGTTACGGCGCGCGTTGCCGCCGCTACCAGCGCTCGCTCGTAGACCACGCCGGGAGTATCGCCATTGGGGACCTGGCCAGCAGCTTCGCCTACGGGCTTTTCTACAACCTGGTGGGGCACCGCAACGTTCGATTAACGGCCGTAACGGGCAAGATCCAGCACGATACCAGCTCCGGGCGCGCCTTGGTTGAGCACGAAGAAATGATCGACGAAAACATGGAGTTTGCCGAAGCTGCCAAGGCGCAGACGCAATCCAAGGGGCCACTGATTCAGGCCTACCAGCAGTTGTTGAAAAGCGGGAACTCCGACACGGTCATCCGCAATGCAGTTTCGAAGTACCGCAAGACCCCTTCCACGCCCACCAATCCGCTCGAACAATACGCGCACGACTTGGTGCAATGGGAGAACACTGGCGGCACAGCTCTGATGAACAGAGTGCAAAAGGCGAAAGACGATAAAAACGATGCGCTCAAGAACTTGACCGCCAAGGGACTGGAACAGGAATTGGTGAAGTACGGCAAGTTCATTTACCGCTACGATGGCACTCTGCTGACCATTGCGAGCAAATACGGTCAAGCCAGTGACCCCAAGATCGGCAAGGGCGGCTATTTGTACAAGGGTCCGCTGGTGCCCCCAACCTAAGGAGGATTGCCGATGGCCCAAAAAATTGCCTGGCGCGGGACGCTGATTCTGGAGGATCGCCTGCAGACGGAAAGCACCGTGGTGGCGGAAAACGGCTTTATTGTGGAGATCACCAAACGGAGACGGATTGCCGGTATAAAGGTTCACGATTGGGGCACTGACTATATTTCGCCCGGCTTTGTCGATCTGCACGTCCACGGCGGCGACGGAGCGGACTTTATGGATGGCACGCTGGACGCCGTGAGAACTGCCGCGCGCGCCCACCTACGGCGCGGCACCACCACGCTTTTCCCCACCACCACCACAGGCAGCCCGGAGCAAATTGCACGCATGCTTTCCGCTTGCCGCGAGTACCGCGACCAGTGGCAACCGGCGCACGGTGCGCGGGCAGAGGGCATTCATCTTTACGGACCCTACTTCGCAGAGACGAAGGTTGGTTGCCACGCCAAGGAAGGTCGTCGCAATCCTTTGCCGGCGGAATACCGGCGGTACTTTGAGAGCAGGATGGTGCGCATTGCCACCTGCGCCGCGGAGTTGCCGGGAGCCGCAGCATTTTACCGGGCCGCTGCCCGCGCCGGTTGCCTGGTGACTTGCGGCCACTCCGAGGCCACTTGGCGCGATATGGAAAAGGGTTTCGCCGCCGGTTTGCGGCACGTCGACCACTTTTGGTGCGCCATGTCGAGCGTGCCAAGCTTGCGCGCCAAACACGGCACGCCCATGCAGGCCTCGATGGCGGAATTTGTCCTGGCGAACCCCGAAATGAGCACGGAGGTAATCGCCGACGGCCAACATTTGTCCCCGGAGCTCCTGCGTTTTGCCTACCAGATGTTGGGGCCCGATCGGCTGTGCCTGGTGACGGACGCCAACCGGGCACTTGGCATGCCAGCGGGCAATTATCGTTTCGGGCCCAGCGAAGACGGTGCCTGGTTTCAATCCAACGGCAAGGTGGGATTCACGGCAGCGGGTTTGGCCAGCAGCGTGGTGGGGCTCGATGAAATGGTCCGCGGCATGGCGCAAGCAAGCGCCGCGCCCTTGCCGGAAGTAGTCCGGATGGCCAGCCTAACGCCAGCGCGACGAGCGGGGTTGAAGGACCGGGGGAAACTCGCTGTAGGACAACGGGCAGACCTACTTCGGCTTAGCCCGAAACTGCGCGTAATAGGGCCGCCAGTAGTTGGCAGCGAATTTTTTGGCTAAATTAGCGACCGTTCAACAGAAGCTGCACATCTTCCACCAAACCGTTTAAACGGCTAGCTTGGGTGTAAAGCTCGGCCCCCGTAGCTGCAGTTTCTTCCGAAGTGGAAGCACCTTCTTGGGTTAATTGGTCCAATTGGCGCATGACACCGGCCACCTGCTTCAGATCGTTGGCTTGACCGTTATTACTATTAGTTACCCGCGCGACAGTCTTTGCCACGCGTTCGCTCCCTGCTCGCAGTTCCACCACGATTTCGCTCACCTGTGAAGAACTTTGAGCACTTTCCTGGCTGGCTTGCACCACCTTCACCACCAAGGACGAGGTCATCTTCGAGGCTTCCGCACAGCGGCCGGCGAGATTCCCCACTTCGTTTGCCACCACTGCAAAACCCGCACCCGCCGCACCCGCGCGTGCCGCTTCAACGGAAGCATTCAAGGCCAGCATGTTCGTTTGGAAGGCAATTTCTTCAATCAACTTCACTACTGCCTGCACTTCCTTCGCGGAAGCTTCGGCTCGTTGGGTAGCTTCTTTGGCGGTTTCAATAGCGGCAGCAACGGCTTGGAAACTGGTTTGCGCCTCTTCCATCTCAGCGCCCATCTGATTGGCAGTGGCCGAAATTTCCTGCGCGGAGCCGCTTAGCTCCTGCGTGCTGGCCGAAGCTTCTTCCAGCAGCGCAGTCTGGCGATTGGCGTTATTGGACAGCTGCGTACTGGTTTGGTCGAGTTCGCGGGCGGCGGCGCCAACGCTCCGGGAGCCTTCCGTCATTTCACTGATGGTTGTTTGCAATCGAAGCAGCACCGGCGACTGCACGCGAAACCAGAGAACAATCATCATCGCGGCAATAAGCCCCACGGAAAGGCCCAACGCCAATTGCACTTGCGTAATTTCGCTCTGAATCTCGCTTTCCATGGCCTGTACGGTCTGGTCGGAAGCTTCCAGCAAGGAATTGCTCAGAGTGAGCAATTCCGCCCTTTCTTCCGCCCGCAGATTAGCAGCCTTTTGCGCGAGTTCCCGGTAGCGCGACCACAGGCGGTTTACTGTGTCAATTTTTTGCCGGATGAGGAGCGAAGACGCCGGGCGGAGGCCCAGGTTCGGGTCACCGTTTTGTAATCCGAACTGCACACGGTCAAAGCGGGCGAGTTTTTGCGAATCCACCGCACCGGCCAGCGCATCCTTCGCAATTCGCTGCCCCAAGGTGCGCTGCGAGCCAGCCATGTTGATTTCCGCAGAAGCGTTTTTCTGAAGCTGCATCTTAGACAAAATAAAGTTGGTGCTTGCAATCAGAACCAACAAGACCACCAAATTCGCGGCGATGAACTTTACACGCAGTGACATCAACAATCTCTATCGGTTCGCCGGGAGCTTTTTTGAGCGACATTTAACGAATGTTTGCTCCCTGTTTTGCCACATTTTTCCCTACTTGCGCGAAACGCTGCACCGGGGTATGCTCACTACCGACCCACGGAGACCCCACATGATACGCCTTGGCACTTACAATCTCGAAAACCTCTTTGATCGTCCGAAGATCATCAACCTCGAAGACAACCAGGAATCAAGCAGGCTCCTGAAACTGGCCGATCAATTACAGAAAGAAATCGGCAAGACAACATACGATAAAGCACAGATTGAGCAACTCCTAACGGACCTGAAAGGGTACGTAACTGTACGTTCGGACAAAGGCAAGTTTTTCGTGGGCCAAAGCAAGACCAAAGTCAAGGCCAATGGGCGGGCCGACTGGGACGGCGGCATCGAATTCATCCGGGTAAAGTTTGATGATAAACAGCGGGAGAACACGGCCCGGCTGGTGAAGTCGCTCAATGCGGATGTCCTTTGCATGATCGAAGTGGAGGGCCGGCAAACGCTGACAGATTTTATGCGCGAGTTTTTCCCCACCTCGGCGCGCCTGGGCTACAACATGCTGATCGATTCCCCCATTGACCCGCGCGGCATCGATATCGCCATTGCGTGGCGCAAATCCTCCCTCGGGATTTTGCGCAGCAATGCCTACGACCGGACGATGATCAACGGACGCGAAGCCAGCGTCTGGAGCCGGGATTGCCTCGAAGTAGAATTAAAGTTAAATGATGGTAAGTATCTTTGGTTGCTCGGAAACCATTTTAAAAGTAAGTTCGGGGGCGATACGCCTAAGTCCATTGCCAAACGAACGGCCCAATCGCAGCGTGTGGTAGAAATTCTCAACGAACGTTATAACTTAAAGCAAGACTATGTAGCCGTGCTGGGAGATTTGAATGATACTCCGGACAGCGCCCCGATGGCTCCTTTGTATGCCGCAGCGGATTTGCACGATGTTTTTGAAGTTATGAATACTCCCGCCGCAGACCGTTATACCTATTACTACAGTGGTAACCCGGTAAGCAAGCGCAAGACGCAAATTGACTACATCTTTGTTTCCGAAGCGCTGCGCCCCTTAGTCAAGGATGTCAGCGTGCACCGCGGCGGCATGACGGCTGTGGCGCAGGGCAAGATTCCGGAGATCCAGCCCATGGAAGGCTTCACGGGCTGGCGCGACGCGGCAAGCGACCACGCCGCCATCACCGTCGACCTCGACACGTTGGAGATGAGCGCCTAAGCGGAAACTCGAAAGATCCATCTGTGTAAGAATTGGTTTACGTCTGCCATGCATCACGGGGAGTGCAGCGGCGCCGTGGACTTGCCGGGTCGCTGGTCCAACATCAAAAAGAGGAAGTGTTGAAAATGGCCATTCGTTTGAATGTGAATGGAAAGCCCGTGAGCGTGGACGTTCCGGGCAACATGCCTTTGTTGTGGGTCCTGCGCGACGAGCTGGAGCAATGCGGCACGAAGTTTGGCTGCGGCGCGGGCTTGTGCGGAGCCTGCACGGTCCACCAGAATGGCGTCGCGGTGCGCAGTTGCGTAACCCCGGTGCAAGCAGTGGCCGGAAAAAACATTACCACCATCGAGGGCCTTTCCCCCGACGCAACACACCCGCTGCAATTGGCCTGGCAGGAGTTTGACGTGCCACAGTGTGGCTATTGCCAAGCCGGGCAAATCATGACGGCGGCGGCGCTGCTGAAGAAGAACGCCAACCCCACGGACGAGGACATCGACAAAGCCTTGGACGGCAACCTTTGCCGCTGCGGCACCTACCTGCGCATCCGCAAGGCCATCCACCGGGCGGCGGAGATGATGCGCGGCAATGGCGGCTCCGGCGCGGGCGCCGAACAGGGAAAGGCATAAGGAGAAAGCGATGAAAACAAAAACCGCAACTTCGATGAATCGCCGTTTCTTCTTTCAAGTAACGCTGGGCGCCGGTGGGGCGCTGGTATTGGAAGCACAAGGGCCCCGGCGGGGCGCGGCGCCAAAAATTTTACCCACGGCCTTTATCCGCATTGAACCCTCGGGCATAGTTACCCTTACAGGCAAGAACCCGGAAATGGGCCAAGGCATCAAGACCGCCCTCCCGATGATTCTGGCCGACGAACTGGATGTGGATTGGAAGATGGTCCGCGTGGTGCAGGGCGATCTGGACGAGGTGAAGTTCGGTTCGCAATCCGCGGGTGGCTCACGCTCCACGCCGAATAATTGGGATTTGATGCGCCGCGTGGGCGCCGCTGGCAGGCAAATGCTGGTCCAAGCGGCTGCGGATACGATGGGCGTTAGCCCGTTGGAGTGCACCACGGAACTGGGCAAGGTGTACCACAAGGCCAGCGGCAAGAGTGTGAGTTATGGGGAGATTGCCGCCAAGGCCGCTGCTCTGCCTCCGCCCGATCTGGCCACCGTTAAGCCGAAGGACCGCAAGGATTACAAGCTGATTGGTAAATCGGTCGCCACCATTGACCTCGACAAGATGGTGGCCGGCAAGCCGATTTATTCCATCGATTTCAAGCTGCCCGGCATGCTCTTTGCCGTATTCGAAAAGTGCCCTGTATTTAACGGCAAGGTGGTGAAGGCGAATCTGGACGAGATTCGCGCGCTCCCGGGTGTAAAGCACGTTTTCCAAGTGGAGGGCGATGGCAACGTCGCCAGCCTGGCTAGCGGTGTGGCGATTTTGGCCGAAAAGTGGTGGTACGCCAACGAGGCCCGCAAGAAGCTGAAGATCGAGTGGGCCGAAGGCCCGAACGCCGCACACTCCAGCGCCGGCTACGATGCCAAGGCGGCGGAACTCTTCGCGCAAAAGCCCGCTTTCACCATCCGCAAAGATGGCGACCCGGAAGCAGCGCTGGCCAAAGCGGCCAAAGTGGTGGAAGGGAAGTACACCTTCCCGTTTATCTCCCACGCGCAACTCGAACCCGGCAACTGCGCCGCCAAGTTTGAGAACGGCAAGATGGAAATTTGGGCGCCGAGCCAGACGCCCGGACGTGGTCTGCAAATGGCCGCGCAAGCCCTAGGCATGCCCGCAGCCGACATCACCATTCACCAATTGCGCACCGGTGGAGGCTTTGGCCGCCGCTTGGCCAACGACTACCTGGTGGAGGCTGCCTACCTGGCCAAGCAACTGCCCGGCGTTCCCGTGAAGCTGCTTTGGACCCGTGAGGACGATTTCCGCCATGACTTCTACCGACCCGGCGGCTACCAGCGCATGCGGGGCGGCGTGGACGCCAACGGCAAGATTGTCGCCTGGCACGACCACTTTGTCAGCTTTGGCGAAGGCCAAAATTTTGTGTCCAGCTCCAACATTGCGCCGACGGAATTTCCCGCGCAATTTCTTGACAACCTGGCCATCGAGGCCACGCTCATCCCCACCGGCGTACCCACCGGGCCGCTCCGCGCGCCGCGTAGCAATTCGCACGCTTGGGTGATTCATTCCTTCCTCGACGAACTGGCGCACGCCGCCGGCAAGGACCCGGTCGAGTTTCGCCTGGAACTGCTTGGCGAAGCACGCAAAGTGGGCACTGGATTTGGCGCCTACGATGCCGGACGCATGCGCGCAGTGCTTTTGAAAGCGGCGGAAGTCTCCGGTTGGGGCAAGCGCACACTGCCCAAGGGCCGCGGCCTGGGCGTGGGCTTCCACTACAGCCACTCTGGCTATTTCGCGGAAGTGGCCGAAGTGAGCGTCGACGGCCAAAAGCGTGTGAAGGTGCATAAGGTTTGGGCCGTGGGCGATGTGGGGAGCGATATCATTCACCCCTCCAGCGCCCGCAACCAAGTGGAAGGCGCGATTGTGGACGGCATGAGCGAGATGATGAACCAGGAAATCACCATCGAAAAAGGCCGCACCGTGCAATCGAATTATCACCAGCACCAGGCCGTCCGCATGGCGCAAGCTCCCCCGGAGATTGAAGTGCACTTTGTGAAGAGCAACAATTCACCAACGGGTTTGGGCGAACCGCCGCTGCCGCCGCTGCTACCCGCTGTGGCGAACGCCATCTTTGCCGCTTGCGGCCACCGTGTGCGTACTTTGCCAATGGCGAAGGAAGGCTTCCGCTGGGCCTAAGTTGATCGGGCGCGATGAGCTATCGCGCCTGAATCACCAAGCCGCAACACTACCGTCCGCGTGGAAAACGCGGGCCATGGGGCGCGTGCCCTCAAACTTGTATTTCGCCACTTGCTTTTCGTCCAGCTCGAAGCCCAAGCCGGGCTTTTGCGGCAAGGGGAATTTGCCATTCACCATCCGCATGGCGGGGAAGCCAAACCACTCTTCCCATATTCTTTCTTTCACGCCCGGCTCCACGCCGCTGCAGATTTCCTGCACCACGAAGTTCGGCATGGCTGCATCTACGTGCACGGTAGCCAAGCCGCCGATGGGGCCTTCGCAGGCATGCGGCGCCATCTTTACGCCAGAGATGTCCGCCAGCGCGCCCACTTTCCATAGCGCCGTAATGCCGCCCACGTGGTTGATGTCCGTTTGGATAATGTCCACAATGCCCAGTTCCACCAACTCGCGGCAGTTGTAGCTGGCCACCAAGCGTTCGCCCGTGGCAATGGGCACCTTTGTGCGGCGGGCAATGCGCTGCATAGCTTTCACGTTTTCCGGCGGGCACGGTTCTTCAATGAAGAGGAGGCGGAAGGGCTCCATTTCGCGGCAAAGCAGCGAGGCAACGCTAGGAGAAGTTTTCGCGTGGAAGTCGATGCCAATGTCGATTTCCTCGCCCAGGTTCACGCGCATGGTTTCCACATGTTTCACGGCGCGGCGCAGCGCGGCATTGGTTTCGATCCATTCGTAATAGCCCGGGATTCCGCCCTTAATGGCCGTAACGCCAAGCTGCTTGGCCTTCGCGCGGACATCGCGCATCTGCTCGGGCGTGTTCGCGCGGATGTGATAATAGCCGCGCACGCCCGCGGGGTCGTAGGGTCCGCCCAGCAGTTTATAAACCGGCTGGTTCAAAATCTTCCCGCGGATATCCCACAAGGCTTGGTCGATGGCAGACATCGCTGAACCAATCACGGGACCGGCGCGGTAGAAGCTATGCACGTACATCGATTGCCAGTGGTGCTCCACGGGCATAGGGTCCGCGCCAATCAGCAGCTCCCGAAAGTCTTCAATGCACGCAATGGTGGCGGCGGCCTTACCTTCGAGCGTGCCCTCGCCCCAGCCGTGTACGCCTTCGTTGGTTTCGATCTTCACAAAGACATAAGGCCGGTCGCTTTGCTCAGGCGTAGGCAGCGTGACGCCGAAAGTTTTGACATTCGTGATGCGCAGCTTCGACCCATAAGGGAAAAGCGCGGCGGCGCCGAGCGGTTCGGGGCGGCCAGCATTATTTGCTTCTTGCGCGGCTTGGGGCATAAGGCTGCACGCACAGCCAAGCCCCGCGTTGACGCTGAAAAAATCGCGCCGGTTCAAAGGTTTTCCGAAGGGTTTCATTGCGCCATTCTCCTTACGATGCTTTCGTCAATCTCCACCCCCAAGCCCGGCTTGGTGGGTAGGCTCAGGTAGCCTTCGCGTACCGCCTCCCAAGAACCACGCACCAGCGCATCGCGCAAAGTGCGGGCCTCGGCGGAGAGCACGGCGGGCACCTCTTGTATGAAGAAATTCGGAATGCTGGCCCCTAGGTGCAGGGCCGCCACGGTGGTGAGCGGTCCACCTTCGGCATGGGTGGGCGCGACCGCAGTGTAGTAAGTCTCCGCCAAGGCGGCCGCGCGGCGCAGCGGCGTCAAGCCCAGACGCTGCAAGGGAAGGCGGATCAAATCCACATTGCCCTCGCGCAACAAGTTTTGTACCGGACCAATCTCGGTCAATTCGTTGCCCAGCCCCAAGGGTGTGGCGCACTCGCTGGAAATGCGCGACAGCACTTCCGCATTCGGCTCGCGCACCAGGCGCTCCACCCACAAGGGATGGAGCGGCTCCAAGGCTACAGCAATATCGGTGGCTTCCAAGGCCGGCAAGCCCGCTTGGCCATCCACGGCAAAATCCGCATTCTCGCCCAAGCTTTTGCGCAAAGCAGTAAATTCCTCCACCACCCCCGCCACCAGTTTGGGGCGCGACGTGATGGCCTGGGGCAGCGCCAACGGAACCAGGAACGCACGGTGGCCCTGCGCCGCGAATTGCTCCCGGGCCGCCGGGTTCGCCGCCGCCACAATGGCGCGCACGCGGTTGCGCGTGGGACCACCGAGCAATTGGTAGACGGGCGCGTTGGCGGCCTTGCCCGCCAAGTCGAGCAGTGCCATGTTCAAGGCGCCAGCCATTGGCTCCGCGGCGAATTGTCGCGTGAGGAAATCGTAGCGGCTGGGCTCTTGGCCAACCACCAGTTCCCGAGCGCGGACCAACGCCGCGGGACTTAGGCTCGCCGCTTCCCCCCAACCCACCGCACCGCTATCGGTGCTGATCTTGAGGAGGGTATAGGCTTTCCCCCCTTGTGGCTCCCGCAGGGGGAAAGCCGTTATTGCGGTAATTTTCATGACAATCCTTTGCGCATCCCCGGTTGAGGTGGATGTTATCGCAAAGGCGGGGCTAGCGGAATGCCACTTCGTAAACCGAATCGATTTGGAATTCGCTGACCCCCAAAGCCCGCAAGCGTTGCAGGTCGGCAGCACCGTCTTTGGCGAGGTCCAAACCGCCGGGGTAAGTTTTGCCTTCGCGGCCCATGCCCCGGCCACCTTGGGTATAGTGGAACGTGTTTACCGAAGGCACCACGGCCACTTGGTGCTGTTGGGCATAGCGCACCTTTTCCGCCGTCAGTTCCCTCCCCCATTCAAACAGGAAATAGAGCTTGGCCAGATCCTCTCCCGCCGCAAGGGCCTGCCGCAAATGCGCGACGCTTGCGCCAACCCGCGCCTTCCCTTTGAAATGGCGCAGGGCGGAATCGAGGCCAATGACATAGGTGGATTCCAGCAAGCCCGCGGCGCGTAAATCGCGCTCGAGTTCCTGGTAGAAGGCTTCCGAGTGTTCCGGCTCTTTCACATCCAGCATGATGCGCAACTTCGCCTTCGCGGCAAGGTGGGCGAGTTCCGAGAAGTTCATGGGCGCTGTGCCGCCGGGGGTGGCGCGCAGCTTGCGAACCTCGGCGTAAGTCAGATCAGCGACGCGGCGCGGGTCGTTATAAAAGCGTTGGAAGTTAGGGTCGTGGTGAACGATGATGCGGTGGTCCGCCGTTTCGCGAATGTCGCATTCAATCATCCAATAGCCATGTTCGCGAGCTGCCTCCAGCGAGTCGGGGCTGTTTTCGGCGAAGCGCTTGTCCACCACTCCGCCGCGGTGGGCAATCCATTTCACATGCTCCGGGGGCTGGGGCGGGGGCGCGGCAACAGCTGAGAGTGACACGACAACGACATAAATAGAGAAATTACGATACATCGAAGCGATCGGCATGGTCCTTTGATTTTCCTGGATTCTGCCCTGTTTGCAACATCTTTAGAACTTCTTTAGGGCGAGGTAAAGAGATTTATCCCAACCCGGCCCAAGATGAACCCATGTCGCAAAGCTGTGGAAATGCAAATTTCTTGATAGTAAGCACTCTCGTGCCGGGAGCAGAATAAGCCCATGTCGCAACTCGCTGCTCTTTTCGAAGGTTATTTGAACAACGATCCGCAAGCCACGGAAGGCTTCTTCGGTTGGGTCCGCCCCCTGCTGGTGGGTTACTTCTGCAAGGAAACGGTCAGCCGCCTGGAGGCGGAAGACATTGCGCAGGATTGTTGCTTGAAAATCCACACCAGCCGGGCCAAATTCCAAGCGGGCATGCCGGTGTTGCCATGGATCTTTGGCATTGCCCGGCACACGCGGCTGGATGCTTATCGCCGGCAAGTGAAGCGCATCCGCCGGGAAGCCAGCTTAGCCGAGGGCTATGACTTTCCAGACCAGGTAAGCCTGCGCGCCACGGCAAGGGTCGAGCTAGGCGGCTTGTTGGACTTATTGGATCAATTGCCCGAAAGCCAGCGGGAGGCGCTGCGGCTACACTACCAGCGAGGGCTCTCCCAGGAGGAAGTTTCGCGCCTTGCCGGTTGCTCCACGGCGGCCGTGAAGCAGCGGGTTTATCGTGCGCGCACCTCGCTGCGGCAGCTTTTCCAGGGCGGCAGCGTACTGAGGGGCGGGAAGGCCGGGCGGCGAACTAATAGCGAAGTCGATCCACCGTCATCAAATCGCTGTTGGAATCGTCCGTCTGCGACCACACCAGCAACTTATCGCCCGGCCCCAGGGAAAGCGAAACGTTCCGGTCAAAGCGGGCCGGCCAAAACTGTTCTACCGCTTGCGTCTCCCAATCCAAGCGGCCCCAAAAAGAGCTTTTGCCATTAAACAGCAAGCCATAGGCCCATCGGCCCGTGCCCGGCGTAGGCGGATAGATGAAAAAAGGATTGCCCGGCTTCATGGTTTGGATGACGGCGACCGATTCCGGTTTGCCAATGGTCAGGCGGAATCCCGTAAGGTCGAGGCCCGTGAAGAACAACGTTTTGCCGTCTGGGGAGAGTTGCGGATTGGTGCCGCCGAAAGGAGTAATTTGCTCCGGCGTAGCGCTACTCTGCCCAAAAGCCGGAGCAGGAATGCGGTACACCTCCGCCCTCCCGGATTGGTCGGACGAATAGTACAGCCACTTGCTGTCCTTCGACCACGATGGATACATCGCCGTGCCGCGGCCTTTCGTGATCTGTTCCAACCTGCCTGTCGCCACCTCCACCAGGAAGATCTGCGGCCCTTCGCCAGCTTTCGATTCAAAAGCGATGTACTTGCCATCGGCGGACCACGTTGGATTGCGCGAATAGGCCGGGCCTTGGCGGGTAACCTGGCGGCAATCCTCGCCCGTCATGCTGCAAACCCAAATCTCCCACATCCCGCTGCGGGTGGAAGCGAAGGCAATCTTCGCCCCATCGGTGGAAATGGCGGGGCTTTGGTCAATCCGCGTCGAAGCTATCAGGCGCTTCGGTTCGCTGCGGGTTTCCTTGTTTGCTGCCGAGGCAGTGTTGAAGGCCCAGATGTTGGAATCCACGCGGTTGCCCACATACACCAATCGCTCCTCGCCGTCGGCCGAGCGAACCACGCATGGCTGCGCGGCGTCCTCACCGGCGGGCGATAGCTGCTCCCGAAAGGGTTTGCTCAACCAATCGAGCCCATAGCGCCAAAGCGTGCGCGCATGAAGAGGGCCGCTCGGATAAACCAAAGAATTGTCCGCCAGGTAAGCAGCGCGCGCATCAGCCAAAACTCCTTCGGCCACCATTTGAGGCTCGCCAATGGGGCTGAGGGAATCGCTCAACTTCACCTCGTAAAGGGAACAAGCACTGGCCGTCTTGCAGCGGGTAAAGGCCAAGCGGTCCGCCTGCGAATTTAATACCGGATTCCAATCTCCCAAGGTGCCTTTGGGCGCATCCCAGAGAATCCGCACCGCACCGCTGGAACGTTCTACACTCACGAGGTGCCGCGGACTGTTGGCGTCGAAAAAGCCCGTGCCCACACTGGTGAGAATGTATTTCCCATCCGGCGTATACGTCAAACCCGGACCCGGCAATTGCCCGCGATAATTGACGGCCGTAATGGTGCGCTCCGCGCCTGTTTTCATGGAACGCGTCACCAGGTAGGATTCGTCCATCATGTTCGGCTTCTGCATGTAGCGCACAAAAGCGATTTCCTGGCCATCGGGAGCCCACGCGGCGTTGTAGTCCGGCGCATTGGTCAACACGGTGGAGCGGTCCGACCCAATCTGCTTCAGCCGCAACCCGGCAGCGACCGGCGTAGGCGACGTGTGCCAGGTGCCCCGTACAGAATAGAGAATCCGCGCGCCATCCGGGCTCAGCGCGGGGCTCAGCTCCAACTCTTGCGTGGAGGTAATGGGGATGGGATTCCAGACCTGCAGCCGTTGCCGGCTCAATGCCAGCACCAGGCCAGACACGCCCAGGACGCCGCCCAGCAGCAGAATGAACAGCGCCGTGCGCGGACGGCGGGGCGGAGAAATGGCGACCGGAGGAAGCGCAGCAGCCTCAGGAGCGGGAGGCTCTACCGGCAGCGCCTCGGCCTCAATCCCCGCCACAAAGCGATAGCCGTACTTGGGCACGGTCAAAATGTATTCGTCCGCCGCCCCGCCCAGCGCCTTGCGCAACAGGGAGACGTGAACGGCCAGATTGGCCTCTTCCACGTGGCTATCCTGCCAAACCTGTTCGAGCAATTCTTCCTTGCGAATCAGGCGGCCCGGATTGCGGAGAAAGTAGACCAGCAGATCAAAAGTTTTTGGCTGCAGGGGCAGCAAAGCCCCCTCGCGCAGCAGCTGCCTTTCAGCAACCTGGACCAGAAAAGACCCGAAACGAAACATCCGTGTGGGGAGAGTTTAGCACGCAAGGCGGGGTGGGGGATTCTGGAGCCGGCGGTCGGAATCGAACCGACCAGCGGCTGGTTAAAAATTGAATGGGATGCTTGAATCAATGCTGTGCGCAAGATAACCGCAACCACCAAAATGTCCCTGACTGCGATAATTCAATTCGACTTCGACAAGCTCCGGCGCGTGGCCGATTGCATCCTGTTCTTCCTCGAAGTGACGGGTAGCGCCGCCTACCCTTGTATCATTTGGGCGCGCGCGGAAGGCTTCGATATCCGCTGGAGCGGTGAACCGCCCGCCGAATTGCTAGACAGGCCCATAACGGTGGCCGGAACGTGCTTCGCGCTTCAACGTACTGAAGGACGCCTTCGGGTGGCGTAACGTCACCTTGCTAGGTGCGCTAGAATCGGGCTATGTTTGCGGGTACACCTATTGCAAGTCGAGCTGTACTTAGATACCTCTTATTGGCTATATCATTTGCTCTGACAACGACACTAAGCGCTTCAGACGATGATGAAATAACCCTGTTCAACAACAAAGGGAAAGCTGTAGTGAACCGCCCCGGCTTTCCCGGAGGCTAATTAATACGAGTCACGCCACCAGCGCTGGACAGTCCAGCGAAGCGTAGTAACGTTGTTCGGCTTCGGCCGGCGGGATGTTGCCGATGGGTTCCAGCAACCTGCGATGGTTG
>JANRIK010000036.1:0-13823 GCA_033765085.1 Bryobacter sp.
GGCTTAAAGCGCTTGCGAGGCGTCATGGCTTCAATGCCCTGAATGTTTTCCTTGATGGCGCGGTAATCGCGAAACGTCAGACCAGGGGAGATTAAGCGACGCTCTTGGAGTTCGTTGCGGTCCACGGCCTCCTTGGCTTCCACAATGATGTTGTTTACACCGAGAAGATCGATATAGCTCATCATTTCCTTCTGCGCGCCAGCTGTGATGGAAAGCATGGCGACCACCGCGCCCACGCCGAAGATCATGCCGAGCATGGTTAACAAACTACGCAGCTTGTGCACCAGCAGGCTCTGCAAGCCCATGTATAGTTCGGGCAAAAGCCCCTGGAAGAATCCCGCCATGGCTGGTTACATGCCTCCCTTGCCGCCGGGCAAAGCAGAAGCCGCCCCGCCTTTTTTCTCTTCGCCCTTTTTCTTGTCGCCGGGCTTGGCCTCCGGATCGGCCAGGGCAATCACTTCCCCTGGCTTTGCGCCGCTTTCAATGATCATGACGCTTTCACTACGCTTCACCGGACGGATTTCGCGCGCTACAAAGGCATTGCCTTGCTTCACATAAACCACAGACTTGCCATTTTTTTCGAACACGGCCTGAATAGGAACGTGAATCGCGTTCGGAACTTTTTCAACCGTAATTTCCACATCAGCCAGCAAGCCGGGCCGCAGCAGGACGTCAATTTCGCCGTCTTCATCCGGTGGAGGGGGCAGCTTCGCATTGTCCAAATCCTTCTGCGTGTACATCACCCCTGCGATGTTGAACATTGATGGCATCCGAGGAGAGCCACCATTGGCAGCACCACCACGAGCGGCACCACCCTCGCGACGCCCTTGGCCGGCGCCGCCACCTTCCGGACGGCGACGCGCCTGCCCGTTCCCACCGCCTTGGGCCGCCGCAGGGGCACCTGCGCCAGGGTTGCCATTTGCCATGCCTGGCATCGGTCCCCCTTGGGCCATCAAGGCAGCCATGCCGCCGCCGGGGCCCATCCCGGGAATTGCTTTGTTGCGATTGCGCTCGGCTTGCGCCAGGATGCTTTGCACCTTTTCCGGCGGCGTACCCAAGGTCTCCAGCAGGAGGCGCATATCGATCGAGAACAGCACATCGAACTTTTTCGCGGGGTCGGAACTGAACATATTCGCACTCGCCGTGCCGCTCATGCTCTTGATCTTGCCGGGGAAGGTTTTCTCCGGAATCGCATCAAGTCGCAACTGCACATCCTGGCCAACGTTGAGATTCGCACGGTCCAACTCGCCAACCTTGGCGATGATCTCCATTTCACTCAAATCCAATACGTCGACAACAGGCATACCGGGTTGCACTTGGTCGCCTTCGCGGATATCCGGCAGTTGCATGCCAAACATGGTCACCGAAGAGCGGTTTTGCTTCACGGCAACTAAGCCCGCCATGGGGGACAAGAGCTTCACCTGCGCCAGGCGCTGGCGTTCGCGGTTCAACTCCAAAGTTGCTTTATTGCGTTTTTCCTGCAGCACGGCCAATTCCGCCTGAGCCTGTTCACGGCGGCTCTTGATGTCGCTTTCCAACTGGCGTAGGCGCCGCTCGGCTTCTTCCTTCGTCAACAGGTTCTTTTTCGCGTCAATCGCGCTGATCAATTCGTTGCGCTTCACTTCGAGGTCCGCGCGGCGTACGGCATAGCGCGAGCGCAACAACTCCACCTGGTCCTGGTTGTCCCGAATGGCCAAATCGGCTTCCGCCTTCTTCACCTGCTCGTCAATCTGGTCCAATTCCAATTGTTTTTCTTCGAGGCGCGAAAGCACTTCGGCGTCGTCAAATTCCACGACAAGATCACCCGGGCGGGCAAAGGCTCCCAGCGCCGCCAGGCGGGTTACCTGCACCGTGCCAAAAAGGTTCGGCGCTGTCAAAGTGACGCTGCGTACGGCGCGCAATTCTCCGCGCGTGAAGCTGCGGACCACAACATCTCCCTGCCGGACTTTCGCCGTGGGAAGAGACTCCTGCCGCTGCGGCAGCTGCTGGTAGACGCGAAAAGCCGCGTATCCGGCGCCGACCAGCGCGGAGAGAACGATTAGACGTAAAAGTAGCTTTTGCATTTGCTTTCCAAAGTATCTGCCGCCGCCTGGTTACAGTTTTTTCTGCCGACGCGCCGCTTCGGCGGGATTTTCCAGCGTCACCACATCGCCCTCTTTTAGGCCTTCGAGAACGACCATCTCCGACTCATTGCGCTTACCCACAACGATCGGGCGTACCACGAAATTGGCGCCTTGCTGCAGGAAAACGCTCGGCTTGCCCTGTTGCGTAAAGCTTGCGCGCAGAGGAATCAGCAATTGGTTGGGCTCTTTTTCAATCAACAGCTCGGCCGAGGCACTCATGCCAGGCCGCAGCCGCTTGTCGGAACCAACCAGCGTTGCACGCGCGGGGAAAGACTTTTGGGTCAGACCCATCCCGCGAAATTGCAGAGCGGCAATAGGACTAATCCAATCCAGCTCGGCATCAAATTCACGGTCGGGAATGGCGTCCACACGTACTTTCACTTTTTGCCCCAAAACAAGCTTGCCCCGGTCCACTTCATCAAGCTTCAGGTCAATGCGCATTAGGCTAAGGTCGGGAATTTCGGCAATCGCTGCCCCGGTCCAGGCCTTGTCGCCTTCCTTGAAGGGCGGCGGGCTAGAACCCCAACTGCCTTGGCTACGGAAGTTGGGCAGCAGGTTTACAATGCCGTCGCTGGGCGCGCGCAGAACCATCTTGCCGAGGTATCCTTTGGCACGATCTACATCGCGCAAGGCCTTATCCTTGGTTTGGCCCAGCCGCTCCAGGTCGGCATCCTGAGTGGCCTTGTGGGTCAGGATGGTTTGGTCGACCTGCTTCAATTCCCCGCCGGAAACATCGACGTCGATCCTGCTCTTGGCCCCTTCAATCTCGCTCACCACTTCTGCCTTGGAGGCTTCCAACTTGGCGCGCTCCAGATTATACTGAGCCGTCATCTTATTCATGCCATCCATTTCGTCCACGATGCGATGGCTGGCCTTGGTCTGAACGATCTGCGAATCAATGGTGCGAACACTGGTGTTGCGCTCGAGCAAGCTTTGCTCTTGCGCGGCGGCATCAAACTCCACAACAACGTCGCCCTTCGAGATGGGGCGGCCATTTTCCGCCAGCCTTACAATTTGCGGGTCCGGCACCTGGGGCGCCGTAATGACGGTGGAATTCACGCTGCGGATTTCTCCACGAGCACGCACAACAATGGTGAAATCGCCTTTGCGGACTTTGGCCACGGGCACTTCCACAACGCTCGACTTTTTGTTGTAGTTATAGGCAGCGTACAAACCGCTGCCCCCCAGCAACAACAGCACACCCCAGATAATCCGCCGGCGGCGTACGCTAGCTTCGGTTTCGCCGATTCGAATTTTTGGCTTAATTTCCGACATCTTGTCCTTAACCTCTTAATTACTGCCGGCCGGCCGATTGCACGGCAGTCGCTGGCGGTGGTTCCAGCGCAATCACATCACCCTTACGAAGGCCCTTCACGCTGGCCATCAAATAATTCTCCAGACCCACTTCCACCTCGCGGCGCAACCAGGCAACACCTTCGCGGACATAGACAAACTTCTTGCCCGTTGATGCCTCCTCAAAGATGCCCGCCAAGGGAGCAATGGTAGATTCCTCTTCGCTTTCCAGCAATACATCCACGCTGCAGCTGAGGTCCGGAATGATCTTCTTGTCCATCACATCAATCTTGAGCAAGACGGGAATTTCTCTAACAAAACTGGCGCGGAATCCACCAGATTTGGGAACTGCCGCAATGTTCACCACGTGGGCCGGCACTTCGAGATTCGGATACGCATCAAAGCGAACCTTTGCCTTTGAACCTACGCGCAGGCGGTCGGCATCAACCTGATTCACCGTGGCGTTGATCACCATCGAGTTTGGGTCAACGATCTGCATGAAAAACTGCCCGGGGTAGATCTGGTCGCCGGCTTGAATCTGGGCAAACTCGCCGCCCCGGAAAACGTTCTGCATTACCGTCATCCCATCAATATTGGCGCGGCTCACCATGCGCTCGGCATTTTGTTCCGCCCGGCGCAGCTCCAACTCGAGCGTTTTGAATTCAAGCTCCGCATACCGCATTTGCGCCTTCTCAGCTTTGTCAATTTCTTTGCCTTCGGCGAGTTGCTGCTTATATTGCGCTTCAGCTTCTTCCAAGGCCAGGCGTGCCTTCTCGGCATCAATCTGACTCAACACGGGCAGGGTGCGCAGGTCCAACTTGGCCTTCTCAACGGCTGCCTTTGCCTTTTCCACATTCAATTCATGGGTTTTGCGGGCCAGGGCCAAGTTGGCGCGCTGTTGGGCAAGCAAAGCTTTCGCGGTTTCCATATTCGAACGGTAATCATCCAGGCGAAGCAACATGTATTGGCGGTCAAACTCAGCCACTACATCGCCCTTCTTGACCATCGTCCCCGGCTTCACCAAATCCTGCAGAACCAATGTGAACTCGCCACGACCGCCTCCACCCGTGCCACCACCGCCACCCAAACCCGACCCCAATTGAGACGAGGTAGAGCCCAGCACGTCTCCGGAAGATCCCTGGGTCGCGGAGCTATTGCGGCTGGCAGATGAACTTTGGGTGGTCGGTCGCTGTATGCGGCTCGATGCCGCCCGCGTTGCTCCCGATCCGCCAAAACTACGCGTGGTGGTGCCACCGGTAGAGCTAACGGAGGCCGCCGCGCCCGCCGCCGCTGCGGAGCCGCTGCTTTGTGCGCCCGCTGAGACTCCACTGCTGATGCTTGCCACTGAACTCACAGTAGTGGAGTTCATGTTGGCCAAATTAAAGCCGTTACGCCCGCGCCCGGAGCGGCTACCGCGAATTTGCGGAGCAATAAGCGAAACAAACTTCCCTGCGGCTGTGGTTCCATTTAGCCGAATTGTTTTATCAAGTTTGCCTTGTTGCACCGTGGCTGTCCGCACGCTAGCTTGAGCAACGACAGCCTTCTGCGAAGCCGCTTCCCGTTGGCTCCAGAAGTAATAGCCCACTGCGCCAGCAACCACAACACCAAGTAAAATCAACCATTTAGAGCTGGAACCCGCTTGGGGGCCGCCAGCCGGTGCAAGCACCGGGCCCGGCGTGGGGGCTTTGTTGGGAAGTGGATGCGGGGAAGTCGACATAGTCTATAGCTTAAATGACCTGACGACGCGAATTTCGAAAAGGTTAGCGTTCGTCCATTTCTTGCCCCTATGCGGGGTAGATAATGAAAGCACCCATGGCAAGCGGCGAAACGGCAAAGTTGAGCGAAAAAGGCATTGTCGTGCAAGCGCTTGGCAAAACTTACACGCCCCCAAATTCGGCGAGCGGCGCGCGTGGCGAAGTGAAAGTTTTTGCCGATATGCACTTTGTGGTGAAACCGAACGAAAGGGTTGCGCTAATTGGAGAGTCGGGAGCCGGGAAATCCACCCTATTGCACCTGTTGGGGGGGCTGGACCGGGCCACCACGGGAAAGGTCTTTTTTCACGCTACCGAGATTACTTCGCTGGACGCCGACAGCATGGCGGATTTTCGCAACCGTCAAATTGGCTTCGTTTGGCAAAACCAGTCCTTACTCCCGGAGTTTACGGCGGAAGAAAACGTCATGATTCCGCTTTTGATCCGCGGAGAAAGTCGCCCCCTGGCCAAAAAGCGCGCCGCTGAGTTGTTGGAGCGGGTTGGCTTGGCGAAGCGCAGAGAGCACCGGGCGGGCGAACTCTCCGGCGGTGAACAACAGCGAGTTGCCCTGGCGCGGGCCTTGGCCGGCCGCCCCTCGTTTCTGCTGGCTGATGAACCAACCGGAAATCTTGATGAAGCAACTGCCGCGCAAATCTTTGACCTCTTAGAGGAGTTGCATGCGTCCTATCAATTAACGAGCCTGATTGTGACGCACAGCCCTGCCCTAGCCAAACGTTGTGACCGTACTCTCCGATTGTCGAGGGGCGGAATTCAGGAAGTCGTAGTTAAAATGGAGCCAGAAAGCCATGTTTGAGCGTTATACCGAAAAGGCAAGACGGGTCATTTTTTTCGCCCGTTACGAGGCCAGCCAATTTGGCAGTCCTTACATTGAAACGGAACATCTCCTGTTGGGGCTGTTGCGGGAAGATAAGGCACTGGCCAATCGCTTTCTCCGCTCCCAAGCGGCGATTGAGTCCATTCGCAAGCAAATTGAAGCCCACACGACGATTCGCGAAAAAGTATCCACGAGCGTGGACCTGCCACTGAGCCACGAATGCAAGCGCGTGCTTGCCTACGGGGCCGAGGAAGCAGAGCGCTTGAACCACAAGCATATTGGGACGGAGCACCTGCTGTTGGGGATTTTACGGGAAGAAAAGTGCTACGCGGCGGAATTGCTGCACGAGCGTGGCTTGCGGCTTTCGCAGGTGCGCGAGGAAATCGCGCGGAGTTCGAGCGAAAAGGTAAGCTCGAGCCGGAACAAGGAATCGAGCCTGTTGACGGAATTTTCGCGCGACCTGACGCAGGCAGCCCTCGACGGCTCGCTCGATCCGCTCATTGGCCGCGACCATGAACTCGACCGCGTGATTCAGATTTTGTGCCGCCGCACGAAAAATAATCCTGTCTTGATTGGTGAGCCCGGCGTTGGCAAGACGGCGATTGTCGAAGGCTTGGCTCAACGCATCGCCGACGGCGAAGTGCCGAGCTTCCTGGCCGAAAAGCGCATCCTGGCGTTGGACCTTTCCCTAATCGTGGCGGGCACCAAATACCGTGGCCAGTTTGAAGAGCGCCTGAAGACCATCATGAAGGAATTGATGGACAACCAGAACGCCATCATTTTCATTGACGAATTGCACACGCTGGTGGGCGCAGGTTCCGCGGAAGGCTCTCTCGATGCAGCCAACATTTTGAAGCCCGCTTTGAGCCGCGGTGAAATACAGTGCATTGGCGCCACCACACCCGCCGAATACCGCAAGTCCATTGAAAAGGACCGTTCGCTCGAGCGCCGCTTCCAAGCCGTGAAAGTGCCGCCGCCCAGCGAATCCGATGCCATCCGCATCCTGATGGGCGTGAAGGAGCGCTACGAGAAATTCCACGCTGTGGCCTATACGGACGAAGCCATCGAGACCAGCGTCTACGCCTCGAACCGCTTCATCCCCGATCGTTTCCTGCCGGACAAGGCGATCGACTTGATCGACGAAGCAGGCGCCCGCGTGAAGCTGCGGCAAACCACCCTGCCGCCGGACATTGCCGACATTCAGAAGCGTATCAAGTTCATCGTGCACCGCATGGAAAACGCGATTGCCAACCATGAATTTGAAAAGGCCCGCTTCTATTCCGACGAAGAGCGCAAGGAGCGCGAAAACCTGCGCCAGTTGCGCGAAAAGTACAACCTGGACGACACCTCGACCGGCGTGGTGAACAAGGACGATATCGAAGACGTCGTCGCCCGCTGGACGGGTGTACCGATGACGTCCATTAAGGAAGAAGAAGTCTCCAAGCTCATCCGTATTGAAGAAGAATTGCACAAGCGCGTCATCAGCCAGGACAAAGCAATAAGTGCGTTGGCCCGGGCCATTCGGCGCTCCCGCGCTGGATTGAAGAGCCCCAAGCGCCCCAGCGGCAGCTTCCTGTTCCTGGGCCCGACGGGCGTAGGCAAAACGGAAGTGGCGCGCGCGCTGGCGGATTTTCTTTTTGGCAGCGAAAAAAGCCTGGTGCGCTTCGACATGAGCGAATTCATGGAGAAGCATTCGGTGTCGAAGCTGATTGGTTCGCCTCCAGGATACGTGGGCTACGAGGAAGGCGGGCAATTGACGGAGCGCGTGAAGCGCAACCCGTATTCCATCATCCTGCTTGACGAAATCGAAAAAGCGCACCCGGATATTTACAACATCCTGTTGCAGGTTTTTGAAGACGGCCAATTGACCGATGGTTTGGGCAACACGGTGGACTTCAAGAACACGATCATCATCATGACTTCGAATCTCGGGGCGCGCTTCCTGGATAAGAAGAAGGGCATTGGGTTCGACGCCCCGCTCGACAAGGGTATGCAGCCCAAGGTGGAAGAGCAAGTGATGCAGGAAGTGAAGCGGGCGTTTAACCCAGAATTCCTGAACCGTCTGGATGAAGTGATTCTCTTCACCTCCCTGGCCGACGACGACCTGTTGCGCATCATGCATCTGCTGGTGGACCAAGTGAACATCAATCTCGCGGCCAAGCAGATCAAGATCCGGCTGTCGGAAGAGGCAGCCAAGTACATTCTCGAGAAGACGCTGGTGGATCGCAGCTACGGCGCGCGTCCGCTGCGGCGCGCTCTGCAGAAGTATGTCGAAGACCCGCTGTCGGAAGCGCTGATCCAAGGCTCCTTGCCGCGGCCGAGCGAGCTCGAGGTTTACTTGAGCGATACGGGCCTATTCGTACGCCCGATTGGCGAGACGGCGGAAACGGTGGAAGAGGCCACGGGAGAAGAAGCGCTGGTCGGTGCCGGCGGCCCCCGGGAGCCGAAAGAAGGCACCCCGCTCTACATCTTCTAGCCTGCCGGCTGCAGCTTCGGAAAACTAGCTGCGCGGGGCGTAGTAACCAGGACGGGCGCGAACGATCAAGTCTTTGCGCCCTTTCACGCGAATCTGCACGGGATGCCACTGCCCGTCCGTTTTAATGGGCTCCGGGCGATACAGCAGGTTGTACTGGCTGCGGAGCTCGTTGGCGATATTCTCAAAACTCTGCGAGAGGTCGCTGGCTTTAAACGGAAAGAACGTCATTCCGCCGGTGCGTTCGCTCATGTGCTTCAGCACCCGGTCCCCTTCGCTTTCAATCCGCG
The DNA here is from genome assembly GCA_033765085.1 of Bryobacter sp. Classification (GTDB taxonomy): domain Bacteria; phylum Acidobacteriota; class Terriglobia; order Bryobacterales; family Bryobacteraceae; genus Bryobacter. The sequence goes on from JANRIK010000036.1 coordinate 8,766, forward strand.
TGATGTTCGTGCTGATGGTGTAGATCACCACGTCCGCTTTGAGGGCCATCTCAATGGCTTGCTCGCGGGTCATCACGCTCTGCGTGTCTTCGCCATCGCTCAGCACCACCATGGCGCGGCGGAATTTGAAAAGCGGCTGGTCCAGCATCAAACGATCTTTGGAGGTGTTGTAGATTGCGTCGAACAGCGCGGTGCCTCCGCCCGGACGCATATCGCGAATGCGTTGCCCTAACTCCTCCACATCTCCCGTCAGCTCGCCTTTGAACTGAACGGTGTTATCAAACCCAACCACCACTGCGCGGTCTTCCTTGGGCCGAATCACGCTCTGGATGAATTCCGTAGCGGCCTCCTGTTGGAAGCGGAAGCGGTCCCGAATGCTGTTGCTGGTATCGATCAGAATGCCGAGGCGCAGGGGGAGATTGGATTCCGCAATGAACTCCAGAATGCTTTGCTCTTTCTTTTCCTCAAAGACCTCAAAGTCTTCCTTCGCCAGATTGGTGACGAAGCGGCCCTTCTTGTCCGAGACGGTGAACAGGAAGTTCACGCGGAACACATCGAGGACGATGCGGTTGGAGTCGGCCTGTTGGGCGGCGGCCAAGCTGGCCGGCAATGCCGCCAGAAATTCACGGCGTTTCATCTAACCGTTATTGTAGGCGCGTTTCCAGTCGCTCAATCCAATTCCTCCAGCCAGGAGCGCAACTCTGGGGCAAGAGGCGCCTCCAGTTGGATGCGCTCTCCGGTATTGGGCTGGTCAAACGCAATACGCCAGGCGTGCAAAAAGAAGCGGCCGCTCGCGTGGCGCCGCGCCCCGTAAAGCGTGTCGCCCGCCACTTTATGGCCCAAGCTTCCCAAGTGAACCCGGATCTGGTGGGTGCGGCCCGTGCCGATGGTCACTTCCAGCAGCGTGAAATTGGCGTAGCGCTTGCGTACTTTCCAATGAGTAATGGCTTCGCGGCCTTCTTCGCGCTGGGCGGTCATGCGGATAGGCTTCCAAGGGTCGCGGGCAATAGGGCGGTTGACCGTACCGGTATCCGGTGCAACTTGCCCTTGCACGAGGGCGAGGTAGGTTTTCTCCACTGTGCGGCCGCTGAATTGTTCCTGCAGTTTGCGATGGGCGTAATCGGTTTTTGCCACCAGGAGAATGCCACTGGTCAAGCGGTCGATGCGGTGAACAATGCCGGGCCGCAGGTCGCCCCCGCGCTGGGCAAGCTGGTCGAAGTGGTGCAGCAGTGCGTTCACGAGCGTACCTTCCAATTGCCCCGCACCGGCATGAACGGTCATGCCCGCCGGCTTGTTCACGGCAACAAGGTCTTCATCCTCATAAAGGATTTCCAGCGGCAGATCTTCGGCAAAAGCCTTTAGCGGCCGCAGTTCGAGCGGGTCTACCGATATCGCTTCCCCGCCTTTGAGGAGGTAGGAAGGCTTGCGCGGCTCTCCGTCCACCAACACCCGGCCTTTCTTGATCCACTCCTGCAAGCGGGCGCGGCTTTGTTTCGGGTACAACTCCTGCAGATGAATATCCAGCCGGACGGGTTCGCTCTCAGAGCTCATAAGGCCAGTGTGGCCGAGAACCAATGCCGCCGTCCACGTAGAGCGTTTGCCCGGTGACAAACTCGCTCTGGCTGCCGGAAAAGAAAAGCACGGCCTTGGCGATGTCCATGGGCAAGCCAATCCGCCCAAGCGGCGTAAGCGGAGCCCAGGTTCCGGCATAGTCGCCGGCCTCGGCCTTGGTGCGCTCCACTTCCGTTGCGCCGGGGGCAACGCAATTCACCCGGATGCCAAACTTGCCCAACTCTACGGCGGCCACCTTGGTGAACATTTCGATTGCGCCCTTGGAGGCCGTGTAATCCACCAAGCGCGGAAAGGCCAGCTTATTGCAACCGCTGCCGAGGGTGATGATGCTGCCCCCGTGCCCCTTGGCCACCATTCGTTTGGCCGCCTCCTGGGTGCAGAGGAACGTGCCACGCGCGTTGGTGTTCATCACGCGGTCCCACTCCTCTACGGTCAGGTCAAGCAAAGGCTTCCAGGTTTGCACCGCGGCATTGGCCACCACCACATGCAAGTCGTCGAAGTGTTGATCGAATTGAGTAAACAGGTTTCGCGCGCTCTCAATGGAGCTTACGTTCGCTTGTATGGCCACGCCGCGCCGGCCCAATGCGGCAATCTCCGCCACTGTTTCTTCGGCGCCTTCACGGTCTGAATTGTAATTCACGGCCACGTCGTAACCCGCCCGGGCCAATTCCACTGCGATCACTTTGCCAATCCCTTTGCTGGCGCCTGTGACCAAGGCAATCCCGTTCGCCGCTAGTGCACTCATATTTTGTAGTGTAGGAGGATTCGTTCGGCAAATCGCTTTGGTTAGGCATAAACTGACGAAATCATGCGTCGGTTTTTTCTATTGAGCTTGCTGGCCGTTGCCGCCTTCGCTGCCCGTCACGAGAAGGACATTGAGTTTGCCAAACCCGGCGGCTTTTCGTTAACGCTCGATGCTAGCGTTCCCGAGGGACCAGGGCCGCATCCGGCGGTGATTATTGTGCATGGCGGAGGCTTTGTGCGGGGCGACAAGCAAACCTTTGTGCCGCCGCTCTTTGCCCCGCTCGAGGCAGGTGGCTTTGCCTGGTTCAGCATCAACTACCGCCTGGCCCCCCAATTCCAGCACCCCGCACCGGCTGAGGATCTGGCCGCGGCCATGAAATTTCTGAAGCAGAACGCCAAACGCTTTAACATCGACCCCGCCCGCATCGCCATCATGGGCGAATCTGCCGGCGGAACCATCGTGGCGCACTACGGCTTGACGGCGAAAGGCGATTTGAAGCCGAAAGCCGTGGTGGACTTCTACGGCATTGCGGATTGGAACTTGAACTTGCAGATCAAAGGCGAGCTTTCCGAAAACGCCAAACAATTTCTGGGCCCCCTCGCCAGCAGCGCGGAAGGGCGCCGCAAGGCTTCCGCCATTGCCTACGTTTCCCGGAATGCACCGCCGTTTTTGTTTATCCACGGCACAAAGGATGCGCAAGTGCCCTACGAACATTCGCCCGTTCTTTGCAAGGCCTTGGAACAAGCTGGCGCGCGGTGCGAGGTCTTTACGCTGGAAGGAGCAGGCCACGGCGTGGGTGGATGGGAGAAAGTACCCGCCTTCCAAACCTACAAGGCCAAGATGGTGGAGTGGCTGAAGGCGAATCTTTAACGCTGGATATTGGCATAAGTCAGCGCACCGGACTTTTCGCAAATCCGGCGAGTACTATCCACCTGACCCAAGTGGTAGCTGAAATGGCCAAAAAGATGGAGGGCGAACTGTCGCCAGGTCATCCGAATGCCAAAGCGGTCCACGCCGCTATCCTCCTCCCAACGGGCCTCCGGCACACCCGCGAGACTTCCGCAAAGCTCCTGGCGCAAAGCAACCAGGCGAGCCTGCAATTGCTCACGCGTGAAACCCTGGCTGCTGAACTCCGAGTCCCGCTGACGCTCGTAGGGAATTCCACACAACTGGCGCCCTAAGAAATCCCGCAGATTGCCTTCCAGGTGCAGTACCAAATTGCCGGGGGTATTCGCCATCCCTTCCGGCCTTTGCCAAAGCGCATCGTCACTGGAGAAAGCGGCCACCTGTTGTTGCAGACGCTCGATATCGCGCCCGAGAATTTCGGCGAATTCTTGGCTAAATGACATTTTTATCCTCTAAGCGAAGCGGAAGCGGATGGTGTGGTCAAACGGCGCAAAGCCGGTGAGGAAGAGCGTAGGGCCAGGCAACTTGGGCTCGATGTAGCGCATGTTGCGCGTCCACTTGTGCAGCATCAAGCCAGGGCTCACGGTGATGACGTCTTTGTTCATGCGGTAACGCGCGGTTCCCTGGGCCAGGAGGAAGGCATCCGCTTGGCCTTCCACCGGCACCACGCCTTCCAGGGTGCCGCCTTCGCGAAAGGCAATTTCGACCGTAACGGGCACGCGGTCGGTACCCTTGGCGTAAATGCGCAAATCGTAGCCACCGGCGGCTTCGCGAAATTCCGCGCCTTGTTCGTAGACAGAAACTTCCGTACGCGGACGCAACTTTTGCGTGCTATCCCACATTTCGCTATCAATTTTGCGGGTGGGCGTGAAGGGCTGATAATAGGGCCCGTCGAGGCGCTGGCTCATGCGAATCACGTCGCCTTCCACCGAATGGGCGCTGGCCTTGAATTGCGCTTTGCCGAAGAAGGCGCTGATGAAGCGGACGACCTGAATCGCTGCTTCGCCCTTTTGGATGGAGGCGACGCGACTGGAGCCGTTGTAGAAAACTGTAGCCGCATGGTTGCCCCGCCGGAAGCGTGTGAACTTATTGTGCTTAAAATCGCGGCGGTAGTTGTCCGGCGCGGGTTTCCCCTTGAGCGGCTCCAGCGTCCAGGGGTACAGCATGGCTTGGGTCAAGCTGAGGGACGTGGTTTGGTAGGGGGCAGCGAGCCCGGCGTAGACTTCATTTTTGTCCATGTGGGCCATGTAATGGAGCTCGTTGAAATAGCGTTCCGTGGTGACGCGGGTGTATTGATCCTGCCGTCGGGAGAAATCCGTCACCAGTTCATCGGTTGGATTTATGAGATAGAGCAGCGCCTCCAGGTTCTTGCGAACGGGGTCGAAGAGTTCCGGACGCTTCAACTTTTCGGCCATGGCGATGAAGGCGCTATCGGTGATGGGGTTGTAGGTGCCCATGGAGCGCTCGGTGTATTGGCCGTCTTCGTCCATATCGATGCCCTCGGCCATCCATTGGTCGATGCGGCGAACGTAGGCCTCGTTGGGGATGATTTCGTTGGCTTGAGCCAAGGCGGCGCTTAGAACCCAGCGGTGGTTCGGCGTGTGAATTCCGCCCACGGCCAGCCCGTCGGAGGCGCGCTTCACAAAAGGCTCAATCAGCTGATACACCTCTTTGTCGCCCATTTGCTTGGCCAACAGAAGGCCCCGCGCCGCTGCTCGCACCGAGAAAGCAGTATCGGCGGGGGAATTGAAATTGGTGTCGAGATTGTCAATGAAGCCGCCGGGGCTTAAATGCCGGTTCAGGCATTCTTGGGAAAGCTTCAGGCGGGCGAAGAC
>JANRIK010000055.1:0-16603 GCA_033765085.1 Bryobacter sp.
GACCTCAAGCGCTTCGTGCTCGCCCGCTTGCGCTCCCTGCAACGTCTGCCTTGGACCATCAAGATGTTCTTCCTCCATCCCGCCAACCGCTATGCCGCCGCTTAGCCCGCATGTCTACTTACCAGTGATCGGTTTAATAACAGCTTGCGCAACTCGACCACTGGCTTCCCAGGCATTGCTGTCCCTTGCCAGGTTGGCAGACAGAGGCAATGCATGCTCCTACGCTATAGGTGTGCCCACCATATTCGCAGCCATCTCTTTCTGCGTTTAGTGGCGATGCTGTTAGCTGAATATATAAAGCAAATGCCACAAGGGGCAGTATGCTGGTGATTAAACAAGTCATCTTACGGGAAAGCATTATACTTTCACCTCCTGCGGTAATTTTGCCCTTTTTTTTTTGTCGTCTGTCAATACAAAAAACTACTTTCCAGAAAAACTTTATTCGTCATTCAATTGTCAATATCTCTTGCCCAACTCCCCCGCGCCAAAGGCCCCCAAATCCGGCGCTGGGCCCGCCACGCCGCCGGCCGGCACTTCCCGCTTTACAGCCCACACCACGGCATTCAAAATGAAGCGGCGCAAATAGGGCAGCCCCCAGTTGGCAAAGAAGTGCGGCATCACAATGCCCACACCCCGTCCCCCGTCGGCGCGCTCCACGCTCCACGCCACGGCCTCGCGCTGCGGCGCCTCGGGCGGCAATTGCGCCGTCGCCAGAATGCTTACCCCCGGGCCCGGTTGGTTGCCATTCGGGCCGAAGTAATTCTTGAAGTAAGGCTCGTCGTCGAGCGTGAAGGCTTTCCAGCCGCGCGTTACAGGATGAGCAGTCGCCGGTTGCACTGTCGCCGGTTGCACTGTGACGTTCTTCATCACCCGCGCCACGCCCCGGTGGTGCGTCGCCCCGCCCGTGGCAAAGTAGCCGCCCAGCCACCCCAGCAGCGGATGCTCGCCGTTTTCCCCCACGTCCTCCTTGCGCAACCCCGTGGCATAGTGCAGGCAAACAATGCCCTTGCCGCGCGCCAGCAAGCGCCCCAAGGCGGCAAGATTCGCTTCCTTATCCGGCCACCGTTGTAAGGGAAAAACGTCGCCAATAAAGACCACCCCGTCGGCCCGCTCCAGCGCCTTTTCTCCCGGCCAGGTTGTGTGCACTTCGGCCTGCATGCCCGGCACATTGTCCATATGTTCCAGTGCCCAGGCCAACAGCATTCCCCCTGCCTCCACCTCGTGCGTCCCCGGCGGATGATTGCTTGGCCCCACCAGGATCAGCACCCGGCTCTCCGCACTTAAGCTCCCCGCCCACGCCATCACGATCAACAGCAATCTTGCTATCCAGCAATGCATGCCCGAATTCTACCGCCCCGCGGGGTTCCTATTGCGGCCAGGCAAACTCCTCTACCCTCACCACCTCGCTTCTCACTCTTCCCTCTGCTTCACACCCCATCCAAAGCCCCATGCGAAGCAGAGGGCGGGACCCCTCGACGGGCAACTGTCTTTTCAGGAAAATCAATTCGAGTTTCTGGTCACGCCAAGCGCGTTTCCTTCCGGGCTTCAACGTTTCCTCGCACGGAGGGAACCTCGTCCCCTCGACCCAAACCCTCAGCCCATCCCAGACAGTCTCCCAACTCCCCCGCCCATTCTTCATCTGCACCCATTGCAGACTCAGCCTATTCTGCTCGTCGGCAACGCGCGCTCGGGCGGGAAGCAGTAGCGTCTCCCGGCTGGCATTCTGCATCTTTAGGTCAAAGCGCAATTCGTAACGCACCACCTCCGGGTCTTCGGTTGCCCGCGCCTGCAACTTTGCGCCGCTTATCCTGCCGGTCAACTCCGCTGCCAGAGCCGGGGCCAACCCGGTTACGAATAACAGCACCAACGTGCTGCCTCTCGCCAATACTGGCCGCCTCATCACTCCATCTTCGCCCAAGCCTGCGGCGAATTCACGTCCTAACCACTGGGGGAATATGCGGAGGTTATTCCATTATGCGCAACCTTCCCCTCCACTCCTCAGCTATACTGTAAATACTTACACTATGCGGCCCCGCTCCCTCGCCACCGTGGTCCATTTCGATGCCGATAGCTTCTTCGCCTCCATCGAACAGGCCGCGGACCGCCGCCTGCGCCACCGTCCTTTGGCCGTGGCCGGTCCGCGCCGCAGCGTGGTGTTGTCGGCCAGTGCCGAGGCAAGAGCTTACGGTTTGCGCCCCGGCCTGCCCTTGGCCCGCGCCCGCCGTATATGTCCACCATTGACGGTTCTCCCCCCCCACTTCGACCTCTACGAACAATTCAGCGACCAGATTCTCTGCCTGTGCGAAGAGCGCACGCCGCTGGTGGAGGAAGCCTCCGCCGGCGCTGCGTGGCTGGATTTGCAGGGCACGTCCACGCTGCTGGGCCCTCCTTTGGGCGTGGCCGAAGAGATCCGCCGCATCACCGCCGAATGGCTCCGTGTCCCGCTCTCCTTTGGCTTGGCCACCAATAAACTCGTGGCGCGCGTGGCCGCCCGCTTGCACAAGCCGCACGCCCCGCGCACCATCCCCCCCGGCCAGGAAGCCGCCTTTCTGGCGCCCTTGCCTTTGCGCGCCTTGCCGGGCCTTTCGCGCGAGTCCGTGGAAATGCTCTCCACGGCCGGCGTGAAGCGCATTGGCCATTTGGCGCAGGCGCCGCTGGACGGCCTGCAACTGCTGCTGGGTAAAAATGCGCTGCTTTGGCAGCGGCGGGCGCAGGGCCTGGATGGCTCGCCCGTGGGCGCCGTGCACGCAAGAGCCGATGCGCGCAGCGCCGAGCCCACCTGGCGGGAGGCCGTGGAGTTTGCCGAAGACGCCTGGGAGACGGCGAAACTGCACGCCGTGCTGCGCCAGTTGCTGGAATCCCTGATGCCCCGCCTCCGCGAAGAGGGCATTGCCGTCCGCCGCCTTACCCTTGGCCTGCGCTACACCGATCGCGAAGAGAACGAATACAGCCTTACGCTCGCCGAGCCCACGAACCTCGAAGCCGATCTTTACGTGCATCTGCCGGGCCTTTTGCGCAGCGCCTGGCACCGCCGTGTCCGTCTGCGCGCGCTGTGGTTGCGTGCTTCCCGTCCGCATACGCCAGACCCCCAGCTTTCTCTCTTTGCGCCCCCGCCTTCGCCCCGCCGCGAAAAGGAAGAGCGTCTCGCCGCGGCCCTCGACCATCTAAAAAAACACTTCGGCGCCACCAAGATCACCCGCGGCTGCCCGCACGCCGCGTAACAGTATGCCAACAATCCATACCTACAATAAAGGGCATGCGTTCCCGCCGCCATTTTTTTCTGGGCCTGCTGGCTGCCGCCCGTCCTTCCCGTGCGCTGGCGGCTCCGGCGCGTAAGATCCTCATCTGCCTCATTGATGGCCTGGACCCCGCCTACATTGAAAAATCCGAAATGCCCACCCTGCGCCGCCTGATGCGCGCGGGCACCTATCGCGTAGGCAAAGCTGCCATGCCCTCCTTAACCAACGTAAACAGCGCCACGCTCGCCACGGGCGCCTTCCCCGCCACCCACGGCATCACCGCCAACACCTTTTTCGACCCCGCCCTCGGGCGCATCGTCGAACTTTCCGACCCCAAGTATCTGCGCGCCACCACGCTATTCACTTCCGCCCACGCCCGCGGCCTGCGCACGGCCTTTGTGGGGGCGAAGGCGAAAATCCATTCCCTCCTCGGCCATGCCGCGCAAACTTCCCTTTCCGCCGAAAAAAGCGGCATCCCCATGTACAACGCCGAAAACAGCTACTGGGTTTTCGAACGCGGCCGCGACCTGCTGCGCCGCCCGGAAACCAACCTGCTCTACCTCACCACTTCGGATTACATGATGCATACCTACGCCCCCGAGGCCGAGCCCTCCCTCGCCCATCTGGCGCAAGTGGACCGCCTGCTGGGCCGCATCGTGAACGACCACCCGCAACTCGAACTCTATCTCTGCGCCGACCATGGCATGAACGCCAAAACCATTGGCCTGGACCCCGTCCGCCTACTGGCCGCCAAAGGCATTCGCGCGCGTTCAGCCGCCGCCATTGCGGATGCTCATAAGGTGCACCACAAAGACCTCGGCGGCAGCGTGTACGTTGATCTCGAAACGCCTGCCGAGGCCGAAAAGGCCCGCGACATTCTGCTGGCCGAACGCGGCATGGAAGAGGTGTTGCTGCGCGCCGAAGCCGCCCAGCGCTTCAAATTGTACGCGCCGCGCACGGGCGATCTTTTCGTGCTTGCCGCGCCCACGGTCGCCCTTGGTTCGCTCGACCGTACGCGCGCCGACATTCGCATCCGCACGCACGGCTCTCTGCACGAAACCTCAATTCCTTTGCTGGTTTATGGCCGCAAAGTGCCCCCGCCCCAAACCATTGCCGATCTCACCGCCGCTCGCCCCTGGGAAAACCAAGGCTAAGCGCCCGCTTGCACGCTTTGTTCCCGCTGCGGTTCCCGGCATTCCAGGCTATAGAGGTGAACATGGTCGTGGGCCCAAAAGTTCACCACCGGAATGCCCATGCCGCGGGCTTCCAAGTACTCCTTTTCCCAGGCGCTGCCGCCTCGGAAAACAGGAACTAAGTAGCGGACGCTATCCTTGGGCCAGCCGAGCACTAAGGGAAACTCAATCGCCGTGCGCGCTAAGTCGAGGGAACGGGTCCAGGCGCCAAAGTCTAAAGCTTCCATCTTTAAGGAATCCAGGCCGCTGGTGGACTTAGTTTCGTACTCCGCGGGGAAGTTCACAAAGCGGTTCAGCGCGCCCCCTAAGTTATGCACGCCGGCGGGTACCGGGTGGTTCACATCGTAGGGGTAAAGCAGTTCAAACTTCGCCGTCGGGTGGCTCAGTTGCACGTGGCTACGCAGTGCGGCAATGTGGTCCCGCACCTTGTTGCGCAGGAACGTGGCGTCCGCGCCGCCGTTGGTGTTGGGGGCGTCGGTGGGCTTGCGGAAAATGTACAGCGGGCGGCCCAGTGTGCTCACCGCGTCGGCGGTGGTTTCCGGGTCATAAAAGCCCATGCCCCCGGCGGGGTTCTGCGCCGTTTCGTTCGTGAAAAACCACCAAAGAAACTCGCCAAATTGTAAGTAAGGGGTAAGTCCCGCCGCGGCTTGGATGTCGGCCACGGCTTTGTATACCTTCTTCTGAAACTCGCGCATCGCGGTGTTGAAGGTGCAATGGGTCGATTTTAGGCTCGCAAAGCCAACGTCGGTTACCACGGGCTTATTGTCCGGAAAGTAGGCCGCAAAGCCCTCCGGCGGATTCACCAATTCCATAGAACAGGCCAGGATGTGTTCGCGATTCCTCGCCGCGGCTTCCGCGCAGAAATCGGCATGCCAATCCCGCGCCGCCCGGTTCAAGGGGTTTTCCTTGCCGATGTCGATCGTCCAGGTCCCTTCCACGCCGCCCTCGAGCGACCCCGATAATTGCGCCGTGCCCGTCGCGCTTTGCACATCGAGCGTCAGCGGGAAAGCGAATGCCGCCTGCGCCGAACGGGCGGTAATCACTACCGTGTCGTTGGTGGCCGTAGCCCAAACACCCACAAGATTGGCATTAATAAAGTAGGCCAAATGGCGGGCAATTACGTGTAAGTTCTCGTTCGGGAATACCGTTTTCCCAATCGGCGAACCACCGACCGAAAGAATAATTTGGTCCCCGCTGGCGAAAGTACCGCCCAGGGTGAGCGTTGCCGACGGTATGTTGCCGCCGCTGCGCTCCCGTTCGTTCCACCAGAAGACGCCAATGTATTCGTTGAACGGCGCGGCAAAGCCCAATTGGTCAAACATCCAATGGATGCGCGCGGGGGGCAACTTATAAGTGTGGTCGGTGGAGTAATCCAGCGCCGGGCCCGCATGCGTGCGCGCCGGCAGTGCGTCCGGCACCGGCCCCGGCACCGCGGCTTCCAGAAAGTCAAAGTCAAACACCCCGGCAGCGCTAATCTCCAGCTCCAGGCGGTGTTGCCCGGCAGGTACTTGTGTACGCAATTTGCGGCGGGTATAGATAGGCGCATCGGCACTTACCGCAAAGTTATGAGCCGTGCTTGCATCGCCGTCCAATCGGGCCGCCACCGTCGCGCGATCGGCAAACAACGTGGTACCCACATATAAGTCATGCACCACCGGGCAGGCATAAAAGATCTCAACCTTATCGCCTACCGTACTGCTTCTTCTGCAGTAGCCGCCCGAATAAAAGCCCACTGTTTGCGCCCAGGCGCCCGTGTACTCCACCCACGGCGAAGCTTCCTCCACCCGCACACTGTCCAGACCCGCCACCTTCAACTCTCTTTGCTCCGGCGGCCCACTCAGTTGCCAGTTACTGTATTCCGCCTTCCATTCCGTACTCGCAAAAGCTGCGCCCGTGGGCAGAGGCGGCGCGTAAGTAAACCACATCTGGCGGATGTGCGGCACCCCCAGTGCGGCAAAGTTCAGACTTACCCTCCAAGTAACGTCGGAACTCCCCCCGCTGAAAGGCGCTGCCCAGCAATGCGGCTCAAAAGGGGCAAGGGAACTTTGTGCCGTTAGCCGCTCGTTTTTCGCCACCGTGTAAAGCGCAATGGCGTTGCCGTCTTCCCCCGGCTTCACAGACTTCACCGTCAACACGCCGTTCGCCGCGTTCGCTTCCAGCGGCAAGGTTACCGCCAAGCCCTGCCAGTCCACGCCGCTGATTTGTGCCGCCAATGCCGCCGCCACCGTTTGCTTGCCCACGGAATAGAGCGTGAATTCCGCCGGCGATGCACTGCTGCTTACAACAAAGGATGTTCCCGTGTCGGTCTTGATGCGCAGGTTTACTTGGTTCGCGGGGTCGTTGGCGGCGCTAACCAGCGGCGAAGCATTCACTAAGTCGCGCAGCGCAGCAGCAATGGAAGTATTTGTATCGGTGCTGAGTTCCGTGTAAGTATAATCGACGCCGTTTACTGTAATGCGGTGCACGGTGCCCTCGCCCGCCCCCACAAAGGCATAGGCACATTCCACTGCCGGCACCAAATAATCAAACGAATAGTTCAAGTACCAAAGCGTTACGCGGTCAAACTGCTTCAATCCATCGTCCACAATCGTGATTGCCGTTTGGGCTTGTGTATAGTTGCCGGATTGCAGCATCGCATGTTCGCTTAGCCGGATGCGCGCCGTCGAGTTATCCTCCCGCACTACATCCAGGTAGGGCCAATCGATGGTGGCAAAGCGCGGCGAATCCAGCGGCCGCAGGCCCGTGTACTTCACGTCAAATGTCAAACTAAGCTGCGAAAAATCGAAATCCGGCAGATACTTCAGGCGCGCGTGCTCATAAAAGTTATCGGCGTCGTACACAATCAGGACAGCGAAATCCGCGCTGTCGCGAAACACTCCGCTTACCGTGAAGCTATTTGCCGTGGCGCTGTGCAGCGCGGCGGCGGCGCCAAAGGAATCGAAGCCCCGCAGTTGCATCGTGCGGTTGGGCTGGCATTTTGTGAGTGTTTCGGGCATGGGCAGGTCTCACCTGCGAGTGTGAGCGTGCCGCCCCTGCCGCTTTCCTGTTGCCTTTGGCTAAGGCTTTGAAAACTCTTCGCTTATTCTTTTCGCCGTTTCGCGACTCGTCTTTACAGCCGGCAAATCTGCAATTCGCGTTCGTAAACCAATTCCGGCGGTAAGTGGTCGTGCAGTTCAATGAAAAACTCTTCCTGCTGCACCAACTCCTGTTTCCAGGCCTTGCGGTCCACCGCCTGCAGGGCGTCGAACTTAGCCTGGGAAAATTCAAGGCCCTCCCAGAACATATCCTCGAAATAGGGCATCCAGCCAATGGGCGTCTCGCGGCCCCGCACTCTTCCCCTTGCGCGATCCACCACCCAAGCCAGCACACGCATATTCTCCCGGAAGCCCGGCCAAATGAACTTACCGTCTTCGTCCTTGCGGAACCAGTTCACACAGAAAATCTTCGGCGTCTGGTTCAGCACCTTCTGCAGCTTAATCTGGTGCCGGAAGTAATCGCCCATGTGGTAACCACAGAAAGGCAACATGGCCATGGGGTCTCGCCGTACTTTGCCAATGGTGCCCGCCGCGGCGGCCGTCATTTCGCTACCCATAGTTGCGCCCATATAGATGCCTTGGCTCCAGTTGAATGCTTGCACCACCAGCGGCGTCGTGGAGGCGCGGCGCCCCCCAAAGAGAATCGCCGAGATCGGTACGCCCGCCGGATCTTCCCACGCCGGATCAATGGACGGGCATTGCTTGGCCGGCGCCGTAAAGCGGGCATTGGGGTGCGCCGCCGTCTTTCCGGTCTGTTGGGCCAGGGCCGGCGTCCAAGGTTCGCCCCGCCAATCAATGGCTTCGGCGGGTGGTTCGGGCGTCATGCCTTCCCACCAAACGCCGCCTTCCGGGGTCAGTGCTACGTTTGTGAAAATCGTATTCTTCGCCAGGCTCGCCATCGCGTTGGGGTTTGTTGCGGCGGAAGTGCCCGGCGCCACCCCAAAGAAACCTGCCTCCGGGTTAATTGCCCGCAATTGGCCCGTTTCGTCCGGGCGGATCCACGCAATATCGTCCCCTACGGTCCACACCTTCCAACCGGCAAACGCCTCTGGCGGCACCAGCATCGCCAGGTTTGTTTTGCCACACGCGGAGGGGAATGCCGCCGCCACGTACGTCTTTTCGCCCTGCGGATTTTCCACGCCCAAGATCAGCATGTGCTCGGCCAACCAGCCTTCGTCGCGCCCCATCACGCTGGCAATCCGCAATGCAAAACACTTCTTGCCCAGTAACGCATTGCCCCCGTAGCCCGAACCATAGCTCCAGATCTCGCGCGTTTCCGGGAAGTGCACAATGTACTTTTCTTTGTTGGAAGGCCAGGGCACATCCTCTTGCCCCGGCGCCAATGGCGCGCCCACCGAGTGCAAGCAAGGCACCACGCGCTTTTCGTCCTTATCGATTTCGCCAAACACCGCCTGCCCAATGCGCGCCATAATGCGCATGTTCACCACCACATAGGCGCTGTCCGTCAACTGCACCCCAATCTGCGAAAGCGGGCTGCCGATGGGCCCCATCGAAAAAGGCAGCACGTACATCGTCCGCCCCGCCATGGCCCCATCGAAAATCTTCTTCAACTTCCGCCGCATTTCCACCGGTTGCTCCCAATTGTTCGTCGGCCCGGCGGCGTCTTTCGAAAGCGAGCAGATGAACGTCCGGTCCTCAACGCGCGCCACATCGTCCGGCGTCGACCGCGCCAAGTAGCAGCCCGGCCATAGCTCCTGGTTCAAGCGCGTAAAGGTGCCGGCGTCCACCAACTGCTGACACAAGAACTCATACTCTTCCTCGGAACCATCCACCCAATGGATATTCGCCGGCTTGGTGAGCTTTGCCATTTTCTCCACCCAACGAATCAAGTGCGGATTCCTGCTGAGCGGAACGGATACATCTCTCGACAAAGAGCTGGCTGTAGAGTTCATAAGACTCACTATTCTAACCCCGTCACCCGTGGCATCGGCGCCGCTGAAATGGCATGATGGTGAGGCTATGTTGCGCCTATTCTCAACCGTGCTTTTGTTCTCTCTCTGCCTGCCCGCCACGGCCCAGGTCTTTGAAATTCTGCGCGCCGAATACGGCGCTGGCGCCACGCGCGTCAATGTCACCGAAAAGCTCCGCTCCATGGTGCGCGGCAACGGCCTGGAATTCACGCTCGACAGCAATACGCTCGAGGATCCCTTGCCCGGTGTGGAAAAAACACTCACTGTCCGCTTCTCCATCCGCAACCGCATCCGCACCCAAAGCTTCCGCGACCACGAGCGCGTGCGCATCGGCAGCCCCTCCTCTGCCTGGACTCCCGAGACGACGAACCCCTACCCCCCCTCCACAAATTTCCCCTCCTCCGGGAGCATCTTTGGCCCCGATGCCGGCGCCATTCCCACGATGCTAACCATCTATAGCGCCCGCTATGGCGATGGCCGCCGCTGGGCCGACGTCACCAAAATCCTCCAGGACAACATTCGCAACAATACCTTGCGCCTACCGGTCAGCAACGAAGCGCTGGGCGGCGATCCCGCTCCCGCCACGCAAAAATATCTCGAGGTGGATTACGCCGCCAATGGCCAGCGCCGCACGGAGCGCTTTGAGGAAAACCAATCCCTCCAGATCATCAACGGGGTCTCCAATGCCAGTGGAAGCAGCTCCAGCACGCTACCCGGCAACCAGGCTCCCGGCAATCAAGTGCCCAGCGGCCCCATCGAGATCCTTTCGGCGCGCTACGGCACGCTCGGCACCAACGTGGATGTCTTAAGCCAACTGCGCCGCCGCGTCCAAGGGGGCCGTTTGCAAATGAGCGTCAGCCCCAGCATGATGGGCCAGGACCCCAGCGGCCGCAACATCAACGAATTGCTGGTGGAATACACCGTCGGCGGCCAACGCTACACCAAAGCCGCACGCGACGGCGAGACGATACAGCTGCCCTAAGCCCAGCTCCCCTAGGCCGCTTTTACGAACGGCAGCAGCTTCCCGGCAAGCTCATCTGCATGCCCAATGCGCACCACCTCGAAACCTGCGGCCCGCGCACTAGCCACGCCAGCAACGGAGTCTTCAAACACCAGCGGCCTCCGCGCGCCCATCCGTTCCCCGGCCAGCAAATAAGGCTCTGGGTCCGGCTTCAATCGCCCCACCATGTCGCCGTACATCCGTACTCGGAACGTTTCCTTCAGCCCCAATGCCTCCAGCACCGGCTCCACTTCGAGCGAATAGCTGGAACTCACCAGCGCGCAGGGCAAGGCCAACCCCCCCAGCAACACTTCGCGCGTCTTGGCCGGCATCGGCGGCTCGCGCAGAATCATTTCCTGAAAAATTTCCTTCTTGCGCGGGAACTCGGCAAAGAGGGCAGGGAAGGGCACGCCGGACTTAGCGGCCAATTGCTCCACCATGGCGCGGTCGGCCACGCCAATGCAATGCGCTGCGTAGTCATCCCAAGCTAGGGAAAGGCCAAAAGGCGCCAGCACTTGGTTCCACGCGGCAAAGTGCAGTGGCTCGGAATCCACCAGTGTTCCGTCGAAGTCAAAAAATAGGGCGTCGTAATCGAGAGCGTCGTAATTGGAGTAAGGCGACAAGCCTTTAGTTTAGTTGGCGTCCGGGCATGGCTTTATTCAAAATTGCCTTCGTAATCTCTGGCAGCGGATGTACTTGCTCGGCCAGTCCCGCGCGTACCACCGTTCCTGGCATGCCCCAAACGGTGCTTGTTGCCTCGTCCTGCGCCCAGATTGTTGCCCCGGCTTCCCGCAATTCCGCCGCGCCGCGCGCTCCATCTCGGCCCATCCCCGTCATCACCAATGCCAAAACGTTGGCCCGCGGCAATCCAGCCAGCGAGCGGAACAAAACATCCGCCGAGGGCCGCACGCCGTTCACCGGGTCCGAACGGTCCAGCGTAACCACCATGCCATTGCCGGCGGCGATCACCTTCATGTGTTGGTCTCCCGGCGCCAAATAGATCTTTCCCGGAAGCAACGGTTCCCCATGGCGCGCCTCGTCCACTTGTAGCGCGCAAATGGCGGCCAAGCGCTTGGCCAGCAGCGGCGTGAATGCCGCGGGCATGTGTTGGGCCACCAGCACCGGTTGCGGCAAATTGGCGGGCAACCCGGGCAATACCTCGGCCAAGGCGACGGGGCCGCCCGTTGACGACGCAATGGCCACAATCGTGGGAACCCCTTTTTTGTGCACAACCGGGGCTGTAGAAATTCCTAAAGCCTCTGGCGGCAGCACTTGCGGCGCGCTCTGAAAAAACTGCCGGATCTTGGGAATCAACTCCTGGCGCACTTTTTCCTCCGCGTCCAAGAGTCCCGCCGGGGAGGCATAGTCGTTGTCTCCCTTCGGCGCGTAATCATCCGCCCCCAGCCGCAAAGCTTCCAGCGTGATGCCCGCCGCGCGCTCCGTCAAGCCCGAGTACATGATCACCCGCGCACTCAAATCCAAGGTCTGCAACTGGCGCAACACTTCCAGCCCGTCCATCACCGGCATGTCCACGTCCAGCACCAGCACGTCCGGGTCTATTGTCTTGATGATCTCCAGCGCTTTCCCGCCATGAAAGGCTACCCCCGCCACTTCCATGTCCGGTTCGCCGGCCATCACTTCCCGCAACACCTTATGGACAAAGACAGAGTTGTCCACCAGCATCACGCGGATCTTCCGCGGCTTCCCCGCTTCGTTGGTTAACCTGATGATTCGTTTCCGCACAAGTTTGTCCGCTTAACTTCTGTTGGCCTTATCGGACTCCCCGGCGGGGTTTTTGAGCTTAATTTAGCGTTATCGAGGCCAGTACCTTGTCAAACACATTCTGAAAGTTCCGCGCTTCCGCTTCCGGCGCGATGAATACCGCATACAGCATGCCGCCGCCGTGTTCAAACGTCACCACCGTGTCAATTTCCTTCGAACCATCCAGCGCCGATTGGCTCGTCAACCGTGCCACATAAACATTCCGGTTGTTCACCTTGTTCCGCACAATGCGCGGCTGCTGGTTGCCCATCGAAGGATTCTGCTGCATGATGTTCCGGATCAGCCTTTCGGTGTCGGCCCGGAAGTCAAACCGGTTGTCGTCGTCTTCGTAATGGCTGACAATCACCCCGCGCACAATGTGCGGTTGGTTGTCGCGCCCCTGCACCACGCCATCGCGCGGCGTCAACGTTACCGCCGGCGCATTCGGCTCTCCGTAGCCCACCCATGCGTCCGGATAAGACACCCGGAAGCCATCGCCCGTCCAGGTGCGGGAGCCATCGCCGTTCGGTTTCGGCTGGTTTGGCGGTTCGGCGCCATTGGCCGCTCCCGCCGGTTTCTTCTTCGGCGTAGGCAGCTTTGCCGCCATTTGCTTCATCTGTTCAAAGCGTCCGGTCGAGGCCGTATAGTTCGCGCGCGGCAGCAGCGTAATCTCCTCGCTCACGCGCTTCGAGCGGTTGCCCGGGTTCGGGTGCGAACTAAAAAACTCGGGCCCGCCTTTGCCGCCCATCGCCTCTAACTTTTCAAAGAAGCGTGCCATATCAATCGGGTTATACCCAATCTTGTGCATCATCCGCGTACCCAATAAATCGGCCTGCGTTTCGGCCCCGCGCGAAAACTTCATCAGGATGCCGTTGGCCCCCAATCCTACGCCCAACTGCGTCAACATGCCTGTCAACCCGCCCTTCGATTGCCCATAGATGCCCGCAATCATGGCCGGTATCTGGATGGCGTAGCTTTTCGTCACCTGATTGGTGGAGTGCCGCAGTGCCACGTGGCTAATTTCGTGCGCCATCACGCCCACAATCTGCCCCTCGTTGTCGGCGCTGGTAATGATGCCCGTGTGGATGTAAATCGGCCCGCCCGGCAGCGCAAACGCGTTGATGCTCGGGTCGTTCACTACTTTGAATACATAGGGAAATCCGCCCGCTTCCGGCAGCCCGGCCATCTTGCCGCCAAGTTCTTGGATGTAGTTCTCCAGCGGCCCTGGCGGCAGCACTTCCACTTGCTTCTCAATCTGCTGCGCGTACTCGCGCCCCATCTGCACATCTTGGTCTTTTGAGAAAAAGTTCCAACCTGGCTTAATCTCTTTCAGCTTGGGCTGGGATTGCGAACTCAGCGACAGCGGCAAGCTGAATAAGCACAGGGCAACCAGGGCGAAATGTCTTCTAAGCATGGTGGGCAAGTCTCCTTCCGGCTAATCGCTATAATACTCGCATGAAGCCCACTGAAAAAATCTGGCACAACGGAAAACTGATTAATTGGCAGGACGCGCAGGTCCACGTCCTTAGCCACGTAATCAGCTACGGGAGCGCCGTATTTGAGGGCGTACGTTGTTATGAGACGAAAAACGGCCCGGCGGTGTTTCGCCTGAAAGAACATGTGCGCCGGATGTTTGATTCCGCCAAAATTTATCGCATGGACATGTCCGCCTTCACCATCGACCAGGTCTCAGAGGCCATGGTCGAACTCGTGCAGGTGAACAAAATGCGGAGCTGCTACTTCCGCCCCATCGCCCTGCGTGGCTATGGGCGCATTGGCGTCAACGGCTCGGCCAACCCCATCGAGGTCTACATTGCCTGTTGGGAATGGGGCAAGTATCTGGGCGATGACGCGCTGGCCAACGGCGTGGATGTCTGCATCTCCAGTTGGAATCGCATGGCCGCCAATACTCTCCCCGCCCTTTCGAAAAGCGCCGGCAATTACAACAATTCGCAGCTCATCAACATGGAGGCCGTCGCCAACGGTTACTCCGAAGGCATCGCGCTCGACACCAACGGCTACGTCAGCGAAGGCGCCGGCGAAAACCTCTTTGTCATCCGCGATGGCGTAATTTATACCCCCGGCCTCAGCTACAGCGTCCTGCCCGGCATCACGCGCGACAGCGTCGTTACCCTGGCCCGCGACCTCGGCTACACCGTCATCGAAACCGGCATCCCCCGCGAGCTGCTCTACATTGCGGACGAAATTTTCTTCACCGGCACCGCCGCCGAAATTTCGCCCATCCGCAGCGTAGACCGCATCACCATCGGCAGCGGCCGCCGCGGACCCATCACCGAACGCCTCCAACAGGAGTTCTTCGGCTTGGTCGAAGGCGCCATCGACGACCGCTTCGGCTGGCTAACCCCGGTGCCTGTAACCGTTTCCGCCTAAAACGAAAACCGCTGCGGAAAGCTCCGCGAATTGGCCACCTCCCCCGAGATTCTCCAATTCGTTTCGCTTTCCGCAGCGGCTATCTAGGTCTTGTTGTAACAACCGGGCGGCTTGCTTGGCAACGGAAAAGCGCCGTTTTCCTCGACTTTTCCAGAACTTTCTTCTCGTTTGCTTTCAAGGGGTTGCGGCGATGCTTTCGCGTAAAAGGTGTGCATAAATCAAAATGACCCAAAAATGTATTGGAAAAGATTACCGTACCGGAGCCCCCACCCTCGTCACCTATAGCTCCGTCATCGAATCCGTCGAAGAACTCATCCACCCGCCCGCGGAAGAACTACCCTACATCGCTCCTGGCTTTATTGACCTCCAGGTGAACGGCTTCGCCGGCGTCGATTACTGTAGCCCCGGCGCCACCGTCGAAGACATCGGCCGCAGCCTCGAAGCCCAATTCGCCTGCGGCGTCACGCGCCTTTTCCCCACCGTCATCACCGGCAGCCACGATAACATGTGCGCCGCCCTCGCCATGCTCGCCCAGGCCAAGCGCGAACTGCCCTTCGGCCACGCCATGGAAGCCTTCCATGCCGAGGGGCCCTTCATCAGCGCCGAAGACGGCCCCCGCGGCGCCCACCCCCGCGAAAGCGCGAAGCCTTACGACCTGAAGCTCTGGCGCGAAATGCAAGCCGCCGCCGAGGGCAACATCCGCATACTCACCCTCTCGCCGGAATACCCCGGCGTTGGTCCCTTCGTCCGCGAAGTTGTCAGCGAAGGCGTTGTCGTTTCCCTTGGCCACACCAAGGCCACGCGCGAACAAATCCAGGAGGCCGTCGACGCCGGCGCCACCATGAGCCCCCACCTCGGCAATGGTGCCCACGCCATTCTGCCCCGCCACCCCAACTACATCTGGGAACAATTGGCCGAAGACCGCCTCGTGGCCAGCTTCATCGTCGATGGCATCCACCTGCCGCAGAGTTTTCTCCGCGTCGCCCTCCGCGCCAAGGGCCTGGAGCGCAGCGTACTCGTCACCGATGCCGTCATGCCCGCCGGCTGCCCTCCCGGCGAATACAAGCTGGGCCAGGTGGAAGTGATGCTCCATCCGCCGGGCGACCGAGTAACGCTACGCGATGGCCAGCGCTTGGCTGGGTCCGCCCTCAAAATGCACGACGGCGTCGCGAACCTTATGCGCCTTGCCGGCTTAAACCTCCGCGACGCCATCACCCTCGCCACCATCAACCCCGCCCGCGCCGGCCGCATCGGTGGCCGCCAACGCGGCCTCAACCCCGGCGACCGCGCCGACCTGGTTACCTTCTTTGTCCGCGAAAACTTCCAACTCGAAATCGTATCTCACCACTTGGCGAAGTAAAGCCACTACTTTCAATAGGCTAAAGGCAGCGAATAACTCCCAATGCCATTGCCCATATGCCTGCAAATTTACGTTCCATATTCCGCAATCAATAATGGGCTTGCAAAAAAAAAAGCAGCCGTGGTAGTCTTCCGCCTAGGAACGGGAATTCAAGAGAAAGAACCGTTCGGAAAGGAAGGCTATGAGCAGATCTATAAGCATTCGCAGCACCGTGCTTGCGATCGCCTCAACCTCGTTGCTGTTCCAAAGTCCCCGCGACTTAGCGGCGCAAATCTTAATTCCTCCTCAAAGTACAATAAACACCACGTCCGCCAAGCCACGAGCTAACGAACATCTCCTGCTTTTTCAAAAGTACCAAGACCGAGATGTCGCAGTTTTTGTAGATACCCTTCCCGCCATTGGAGGCCAGAAAAACCTGCGAGTGGAAGTTTCGGGAGCTACTTCCCGAAGTTATTCCATCCGCGAGGCCTCAATGGAGCCCCTCGTTGTATTCGGCTCACGTTTGGTTTTCAATCGCTTTCGCAACAACTCCAACAAACTTAGTTGGTTGGAGTTATTAAACCGATCACTGGTAAGTAGACATGCGGGCTAAGCGGCGGCATAGCGGTTGGCGGGATGGAGGAAGAACATCTTGATGGTCCAAGGCAGACGTTGCAGGGAGCGCAAGCGGGCGAGCACGAAGCGCTTGAGGTC
>JANRIK010000009.1:0-188604 GCA_033765085.1 Bryobacter sp.
GGATGGATACTCCCCAGCGTGTTCCATCACCATCCTCACCGCCCGTTCCCTCACTTCAGGTGAATAGGCTCTCGTCTTCTCTTTCGTCATGGCTCCACCTTCTCATGTGTTGGAGCCTCCGGGAAAGCCGGGGCGGTTCAAGAGTGATTGTCCAACTGGATTGAACAAGAACCTTCCGGAAGAAAGTTTTCGATCGCTGAACTCAGCCCCACAAAGTCATTAAAGGGGTGTCTTACCTGGAGGAGTTCAAACAAGCGCCTTGGGTTAGTACCAGCACCGAGGAGAGAAAGGGCTTCGAGAAGGCTTGTTTTTCCTAGATTGTTTTTTCCTGTGATGAGGTTCAGTGAGCCGACACTCGGCATCTGTAACGACTGAAAATGTTTGAAATTCTTGATCGTTAGGCTAGGCATGAATCAACTCACCTTAGGGTATTACTTTCGCATCTCATAATGCAGAGAGTCGCCCCAATTAAATCCCCCAGCGCCACAGGTTCGCGCCCACAGTGAAACCCGCGCCCACGCTGACAAACAGCACCAAGTCGCCTTTTTGCAGACGCCCCTCGGCCACGGCATCGGCCGTTGCCAAGGGAATCGTGCCGGCCGTCGTGTTGCCGTAGCGGTCGATGTTGAGCATGTAACGGCTTTCGTCCAAACCCAACCGTTCCGCCGTGGCCCGGATGATGCGCATGTTCGCCTGGTGGGGAATCATCAGCTTAATTTCCTCGGGCTTAACGCCGGCCTTCTCCAACACCGCCAGTGAGGCCTCTTCCATCTTGCGCACAGCGTACTTGAACACCGCTTGGCCATCCTGCTTCACATAGTGCAGGCGCTTTTCCACGGTCTCGCAACTGGAGGGCAAGCGGCTACCGCCCGCGGGCATCTGCAGCGCATCGCCGCCCGAGCCATCGATCTCATTGTGGTGCGCCACAAAGCCTACATCTTCTTCTTCGGTCGCTTCCACCAGAAACGCTCCCGCGCCGTCCCCGAACAGTACACAGGTGGCGCGGTCCTGGTAGTCGATAATGCGGCTCATCGTATCGGCGCCCACCACCAATACCTTGCGGTGCGCTCCGCTCCGCACCAAGCTGGCCGCGGTTGTCAGGCCATACACAAAAGCAGAGCAAGCGGCACTAATGTCAAAGCCCCAAGCGCCTGTGGCGCCCAGCCGCTCTTGAATCAGACAGGCTGTGGAAGGGAAGAATTTGTCCGGCGTAACGGTGGCCACCAAAATGGCATCGAGGTCCGTAGCGGCAATGCCTCGCGCGGCCAAACAGCGCTTTGCTGCTTCAAAACCCAGGTCAGAGCTGGCTTGGTCCGGAGCCGCTATATGGCGCTCCCGAATACCGGTTCTCGTTAATATCCATTCGTCCGTGGTGTCGACCAGGCGTTCCAGGTCCTGGTTGGTTAACAACTGGGGCGGGACGTAGACGCCCAAGGCAGAGATCTTTGCGTTGAACAATTTAGCTAACCAATAGTATCGCTTATGTTAGCCTGTGGAACGAAGAAAGCGATGGCACGGCAGGGCTCAGATTGGCAAGGCGCAGATTGGCAAGGCGCAGACTGGCAGGGCACAGACTGGCAGGGCTCGCTGCAAAGCTCCCTCTTCTTCGAATCCGTCGAGGAAATCTACGCCCGCGTCTTTCGCACCCTGCGTCCTCAGTTAAGCCTGCCCGAAATCGAGGTCCGCTTTCACCGCTTCACCTCTGCCAGCTCCCGGGTCCGCTTCCGCCAAGGCAAACTATCGGTCGGCATCAGCGACCTGCTTGAAAAAGCGCCCGCCCCCGTGCAGGAGGCCCTGGCCTACATTTTGCTTTCCAAGCTCTTCCGCCAAAATGTTCCGGCCCGCGCCATGAACCAATACCGTCAGTATCTGCGCCGTCCTGACATGCAGGCCACCATCGACGCCACGCGCCGCGAGCGGGGCACCAAGCGCTTCTCTGCCCCGGCCGGCAGCCATTACAATCTCGAGGCGCTGTTCGATGAAGTGAACGCCAAGTACTTCGCCAATTCCCTACCCCGCCCCAAGCTCAGTTGGAGCCCCACGGCCAGCCGCACCATCCTTGGCCACTACGACTCCGCCCACCACACAATTGTGCTAAGCCGTGCATTAGACCAGCCCGGCGTGCCGGCTTTCGTCGTCGAGTACGTCATGTTTCACGAAATGTTGCACATCAAACATCCCACCGAAACCTGCGCGGGCCCTACGGCGAAGAGGAGAGTGCACACGCGCGCGTTCCGGGAAGAGGAAAAAACCTTCCCCCGTTTCGCGGAAATTAAAGAAGCCCTGCGGAGGTTGCCATAAATGATGAAGCGTCGCCACTTGCTCCCCTGCCTGGCCGCACCCCTTTTTGCGGCGCCGTCGAAGCCGCTCTTCGATTGGTCCGGACTCGCCTACACCCTGAAAAAGTACGTCACCGCCGAAGGCACGGTGAACTATAGTGGCCTCAAGGCCGACCTTGCGCCGCTCGAGAAAACTGCCCGCGCCTTGGCCACTATTAACCCCGCCAACTTGCCCACCCGCGAAGCGAAACTAGCCCATTGGATCAACGTCTACAACACCTTCATCCTCACCAGCTTTGCTCAGGACTACCCCAAAGAGCGCAACCGCCTGAAGAATCCCATCAAGCGGGCCGCCTATTTTTACGCCCGCAAATTCCCCATCGCCGGGCAGGAACGCACGCTGGCCGACATTGAAGACAACTCCATTCGCAGCTTTGGCGATCCTCGCATCCACTTCACCATCGTTTGCGCCAGCAAGAGCTGCCCCTCGCTTTCCCAAGAGGTTTATACGGCCGAAAACCTGGCGCGCAAATTAGAGGAAGAAGCCAATCGCTTTGTGCACCAAAGCCGCAATGTCACGCTCGACAAAGTGAACCGCACGGCCACCCTGAGCGAAATCTTCAAATGGTTTGAAAAGGATTTTGGGGGCTCCAAAGAAGCTGTGCTCCGCTTTTTGGCCAAATATTTGCCCGGCCAGAACATCGACCCGGTGAATTGGAAGGTAAAGTATTTCGATTACGATTGGTCGCTAAACGAGGTCGTTAGCTAACTAGGTTATTCGCTAACGAGCTTACCGGCTAATCAGAGGCGCCTTAAACAGCCTGCATTTCGCGCACCGTCGGGTTCGACGCTTCCATGGCGGCATCCAGCCAATTCAGTTCCCGGATCAGGCCGGAAGCATCTACCGTTCCCACACCCAGGGCAAACAGCATCACGCGTGCCTCTAGGAACCAGCACCGCAGCGTGAAGCTCAGTTTCAATTGGTTCAATCGCGAAAGCAACTGGTGTTGAGAAGCAGGCTTGGCCAAGAGCAGATAGCGCAGTTTAAACTCCAGGCGGTGGAAATCGAGCTTCAAATCTTGCAGGTATAGGCGAAATGCCTGCACCCGGGCGCGCCGAAAAGCGCTCCATTCCTGCCGGGATACGTTCGGAAGGTGCTTCGCTGTTGCCAATTCATCTGCATCGAGCAGCGTTAGCATCGGGCGGTAATAGTTTTCAAGAGACCAGCGATCCATACCCTCCGCTTGCTGGCGCGTTCCATGGGGGTACTTGTGTTCGAGGTAGCCCCGCCGCACCGTATTTCCACGTCCCGCGTTCAGTGTTCGGCAGAAAAGAAGGCACAACGCCACCGCAAAACTTGCAGAGGAAATGGCAATCGTTACAACTAGGTCAATACTAGGAGTACTCGGAACCATAGAGATAATACGAGCTTAATGCAAGGCTAAGGGGCTTGCAAGGATTCTTTTTTCTTTTTTTAGAAAAAGAAGCGAGAATTAGCGGAGGAATCGGGGCCAACTGCGACCGAGAGACCGGTTCAACGCCTCCAGGCGCTCAAAATTTTCTTCCACTTCCTCCTCGGTGAGGGTCCCCTGGGGCGTAACAAAATCCGTCCCGTCCCGGTCAGGACGCACTTTCCAAATCCAGAGCCAGCATATGCCACTACTGGCAAGCATGGCGAATATGCTTCCGGCTTGTCGAATGAATTCATCTCCGCTTAGGAGATAACTCAAGCGGGAAATCGCAATAGAAAAAAACCATCCTCCTAACAGGAAGGAGTGCCACAAACGGCTGGGGGGCAAAGGCACGCTCATCAGAGAAATAAACAACAGAAGAAACAGCATAAAAATGGCGAAGGCCATGGTGGAAGCCTGTTGGTAACTGAGTGTGCTAGCCAATCGGGGCTGCGGAAGCTTCGCAATGGAGGAGAGATAAAAATACCAGATCAGCCCGAATATCGCCAAGCCCACCCAAACGGAGCGCAGCAATGTGCGCGAGGCGGCCAAAACAATCTCGAATTTTCCCAAGGTCAGATGAAGCAATTCCGAGATGGCAATTACCATGAAGATTGGGCCAATATAGGCCCAATATCGGTACACTGTAGCGTAGGCATTATCGCTGTTGCCAACAAACCTGTAGTAGCTTAAAACCATTGAAACAATTGCCGACACGCCGAGATACAGCCCAAAGGAGCGAAAGTCAATCTGCAGCTTCCGCAAAACCAGAAGCAAGACCAACGCCAAGACCGAGGCTTGGTTCAATGCCCAGATCCACTTTTCGAACGCTTCCAATGACATCGTCTTTAGAATAAGAAAAGAGAGGGGATTTTCCAATCCCCTCTCTGGCAATTTATTACTGAACTATCTAAAACTTAGCGACGGCTGTCGATGGGGCAGGGATCGCAGGACGGCATCGGATCGTCAAAACGAACCTGAGCAGGGGCGGCAAACAAGGCAACAGCCAAAAGAACGAGAAGAGAAGCTTTCTTAAACATGGTCGAATCCTTTCGAGATGGTGAAATGAGGATATATAGCCCTAGTAGCTACAGGACGTATAGCCTTTATGTTCTAAAGGTAATTCCTCTCTTTTCGCATAGGGGAATAGCCTGAAAGCTTTTCGGGCATCGGAACGCTCCACCCCGCAAACCAAATAAGTGGCTGTCTATGAGCACCCCAAACTACTGGCAAAATCGCCCGGATTTCGACCTCTGGGAAAGAACCCTCAAGCGCATCCCCACGGTGCTTGGCCGCCTGGCCTATCTGGCCCGCTTGCGCAACGCCGTAACGGACCGCTACGAACATTTCGGCTTGGTTTCGGCCTTTGGGGAAGAGGCGGCGCAGGATGCCCTCCGGCATTCGCACCTGCGCGTGATGGAGGAATGGTTGGCACTCCCTTTGCCTTCGCAAAAGGAAGATTTGGAAGAGTATTTAGAGTCGTTGCCGCAATCGCGGCGTCGCACCATCCAGAATTGGCTGGAGCAGGAAACCTACGTTTTGTTTCTGCCGCCGATGGCGGCACCCGCCCAGCAAATTGCCTACCGGGCCAGTCTGCAATTGCTGTTGGAAAGCCTACGCGAAAGCGTACCCTAGGGCGCCACTTGCAGCACTACCCCGCACTATTTTTGCGGCCGCTGGTCCCCTTGGTCAAACAACATCGCTGCGCCCTTAACCACGCCCAACACATCCACCTCGCCAGGGTACAAAAAGACTCGCGGAGGCAGGTTTGAACTATGATGCGGCAACACCACCAAGCGGTCCCGCTCCAGCGAACACCAGCCCACGAGATACGCATCCCTCTGCATCAAGAAATAGATGGGCCGCTCCCATTCCGTCTTCCAGCCACTCGTGGCAATCTTGCGGACCTCCTCCAGCAAGAGCAGCGAACCAGGGCGCAAAATCGGATACATCGACCAATCCTGCGTGCCCAGGAAGCCGATCTTCTTCTTCTCCAAATCCTCTTCCCGGAATAGCGTCAGCGGCAAGGGACCCCAGGTTTCAATCCAGCGGTTCAGATAGGTGGTTTGCCGTAAATCAATGCCCGGGTCGAGCGACAAGGGTGCCTTCACCGAGTCTTCGTGCGTGCTCCGGAAGCCCACAATGTGCGTGTTGCTGAGGGGGATCATTTGGCTGTCCGCCGCCTGCTCGCCCAAGGTAATTCCATACCAGGAAAGCAGTTCCACATAGTCCAGCCGGTATATTGTGGAAAGAGAGTACAAGCGATAAATCGTTGGCAACAGGCCCCGATTCTCGATTTCACTCAAGCGGCTTAACCCAATGACAAATTCTTCGTTGCCATACCGTAGTGCCAGCTTCTGGCTGGCCTCCTCAACATCGCGAAAACGCAACCCTAAGCGCTCCCGCACTTTGCGCAGCTTCTGCCCGGCTGCTTCCGTGGTGATATACACGCGTCCTGGAGGTTCGCCCGGCATTGTTACAGTACTTAGAATAGTCGAATTCCTGGCCCTGGGCAAACACGCCGCGAAATCGGCTTTCGCCTGGGCGAAGAATCCTAGATCTGTTCTGATATCCGAACAAGAGGCGTTTTTGGCGTTCGCAGTGGGAGCTTTTTCATGTTGAAAAAGCGCATTATTGTGGGCATAAGCGGGGCTTCTGGCTCCATTTACGGTGTTCGCCTTCTGGAAAAACTCCACGCGCGCCCCGACGTAGAGATCCATCTGGTCCTATCTCGCAGTGGAGAAAGGACTTTATTCCTGGAAACCGGCAGGTTGGCCGCCTCCTTGCGCGAGTTGGCCCACTTCCACTATCCGCACGAAGATATTGGCGCGCGCATCGCCAGCGGCAGCTTTCCGGTGGACGCCATGGTGATTGCCCCCTGTTCCATCACGTCCATGAGTTCGCTGGCCCACGGCATTACCAATAACTTGCTGGTGCGCGCCGCTGACGTTACGTTGAAGGAGCGCCGCCGCCTGGTCCTGATGCTCCGCGAAAGCCCCCTGCACCTAGGCCACCTGCGCAGCATGACAGCGCTGGCCGAAATGGGAGCCATCCTTGCCCCGCCCGTCCCGGCCTTTTATCACAAGCCGGAAACAGTTCTTGCTATCGTGGATCATTCGGTGGAACGCGTGTTGGATTTAATCGGTCTGCCGGACCCCCAAGCCAAACGTTGGCAATCGGAAACGCCTGATGAAGACAGCTAAGCATTATGTGCGCGCCGGCTTTCAAGGAGAACGCGGCGCCTTCAGTGAAATTGCCGTCCGGCAACTATTGGGAAGCGAAAGCGATCCTGTCCCCTTTGAGCGCTTCGACCAAGTCTTTGCCGCACTGGTGGAAAAGAAGATCGAAGCCGCTGTTATTCCTATGGAAAACACGCTCCACGGCAGCGTCATCGAAAACTTTGATCACCTGCTGACCTACGACGTAGAAGTGGTGGGTGAAACCAGTGTGCGCATCGTGCATAATCTCATCGCCCTGCCCGGCGTGGCTTTCAAGGACATTACTGAGGTTTACTCCCACCCCGTGGCCTTGAACCAGTGCCTACGCTTTTTCCAGACCAATCCGCAACTCGAGCGCAAAACCTTTTACGACACTGCCGGCAGCGTCAAGATGCTGGCCGAAACCAAGCGCCGTGATGCCGCCGCCATTGCCTCCAACCTGGCCAGCGACCTCTATGGCGCACGCATCCTGAAACGCGGCATTGAAGACGATCGCGCCAATTTCACACGGTTCTTCCTGCTGCAAAGGCGCGGCGACAAGGTGAAGGGCAAGATGCCGCCCTCGAAGAAAGTCTCGCTTGCCTTCTCCACCAAGAACGAAGCCGCCAGCCTCTTCCGCGCCCTTGCCGCCCTGGCTTTGCGCGACCTGAGCTTGACCAAAATCGAGAGCCGCCCCTTAAAGGG
Source organism: Bryobacter sp. (assembly GCA_033765085.1). Lineage (GTDB taxonomy): Bacteria > Acidobacteriota > Terriglobia > Bryobacterales > Bryobacteraceae > Bryobacter. The sequence goes on from JANRIK010000009.1 coordinate 7,633, forward strand.
CAAGGCCTGGGAATATATGTTCTACGTCGATTTCGAGGGCCAACTAAAGGATGAACGTGTGCAGAACGCCTTGCGCCACCTCGAAGAAGCTACAGATTTCCTAAAGGTTTTGGGCGCTTATTAGGGCAGGTGGATGCGCGCAATGCGCATTCCGGATAAATCAGGAAGCAGTGCCACAACATAGGTTACGCCTTCGTGCGTCAGAATCTCCGGCGCCGCAATGGGTAGGCGCGCCACTAGGTAGCGATCGTCCTCCACGCCAAATTGGAAAGGGTCGGCGGACCGGTAGACGCGCGTCATGGGTTCGTTTTTATATTTTTGCGTACGAAACAGATAAAAGCGGTCCTTGGCGGCTTGGTACACGAACGGGCATTCGGCATGGATTGCTCCGGTGCCCGCTTCCCCGCCAAAGGCCACCACACGCGGTGTGTCCCAATTCCAAAGGTCCGAGCTGGTGCGGACATAATCTTTGCCTAAGTTGTCCGCGCTCGCCGTGTAGTAGGCCAACCAGCGATTTTCGTGGCGCAGCAGCATAATGTCCCGCCCGCCCGCACCGGCAAAGCCTTGCTCGGGGTTGGCTTGCTGGTAATTCGCAAATAAACCGAACCCGCCACCCGGCCGCGGATAGCGAGCAAAGGTTTTGCCATCGTAGCTGTGCGCGACAAAGAAGCGGCCACCGCTGGAATAGTGCATCCGGAATTCCTCGCCCCGCCGCATGACAAAGGGAGCTTGCAGCGAACCGGGACGTTCGCCAAAGGCCGGATCCGCGCGCATCACTACGCCCATGGCTTCCCAGTTGCTTTCATGAAGCGCTTTGCCCTGCCAGCGATGGAAGAGCCGGCCATTGCCCGGTTCCGCGGTGTTGCGGATACAGGACCAGATCTGCCAAGTGCCATCCAGCGCCTGCCATATGGCAAAGTCCACCGCTTCCTGCCGGGGTGTGGCAAAGCGGCCTAGGTCCAGTGGGCTCGTGAGCGTTTGCCACGGGGAAACAATGCTGGGGGCTTCCTGCGCCGCCAGCAAGAGGCGGCCGGCAACCAAAGAGGCGCCCGCAAGAATCTGTCGGCGGAAGTATTGCATGGTATCTTGACCCGAGCCTATCGAAAGCTTTGGCCCCAGGCAAGCGCGCAGGCTCCCAAGCGGGTCCCGAATTAAAAATCCCTAGCTTACATAACTTTACAGGTCTTCGGATAACCCCCTGCGGCGGGCATCCATCCTTACTGTATGCAAATGTGGGCGCGGATCTTCCCAATTTTGGTGCTCGCGTGCTTGCCGCTTGGCGCGCAACACGCCTGGATTGAATACCAACCCAAGCACGAACTCCCACCGGTCATCGACGGTAATTCTGCCGCCGTCTGGTGGCAAGGCGAACTCGTGCTCTTCCATTCCGACAGCCGGCCCACCCTTAGCCGCGGTCCGGACCAGTTCAACCTGTCGCCCGCCATTCCCGTCAACTTTGTCACCGACGAACCCAAAACCGTTTGGATCGAAGCCGCCTGGGCCGACCCCGAAGGCTCTATCCTTGTCTGGTATCACACAGAGCCGCGGGCCTGCGATGGCCGTCTGGCTGCCCCGCAAATTGGCGCGGGCATTTCGCTCGATGGCGGCTACACGGTTTACGATCTCGGCATCGTTTTGCGCGCTGGCGATGAGCCGAATTGCCAGGCCCAGAACGGCTTCTTTGCTTCCGGCCACGGAGACTTTTCCGTGGTGCTCGACCCCACAAGCGGCTACTTCTATTTCTACTTCACCAACTACGCCGGCCCCGCCAGCGGCCAAGGCGTGGTGGCGGCGCGCTTGGCCTACGAGGATCGCTTCGGTCCGGTGGGGCGAGTGGCAAAATTCCACGAGGGGGCATGGGAAAGTCCGGGCCTCGACGGGCCCTTATCCGCCATCTTTCCGGCGACCAAAACCTGGGACCGCGCTGATACCGATAGCTTCTGGGGCCCCTCCGTACACTTCAACGAGCATCTCGGCGTTTGGGTCATGCTGCTCAATCGTGCCTGCTGCGCTCCGGAGTGGCCGCAGGCTGGCATCTACCTAAGCTTTGCCCCGCAACTGGATAGCCCCGCCGCCTGGCAAGCGCCCCGTCTGCTTTTGGCGCGCGGCCAACTCATCCACCTGCCGGGCTTTTACCCGCAAATTCTTGGCTTGGGCCCCAACGGCACCGATACTTTGGGCGGAGAAGTCTCCCGCCTTTACGTGCAGGGCATGAGCATTTGGAACCTGCGCTTTAGTTGGGACGAGCCTCCGCCGCAAGAGGAGGAGGACCTGGACGACTCGCCCCACATGTTCCAGCACCCACGGCGATAAGCTGGAACAGTGCTGCTACTTTTGCTTGCCCCTCTCTTGGCGCAACCGAACCTCCTGGAGCAAGCCAAACAGGCGCGTGAGGCAAACCAGCTTTCTTCTTCCAACCAATTGCTGCGTCGCCACCTTGCTACGAATCCCGGCAGCAACGAGGCCTGGTGGTATCTAGGGCTAAACGCCTACGATGCCGATAACTTTCCCGCCTGCGCCGAGGCCTTTGGAAAAGTCTTCGCCGCCGAAGCCAACAACGGAGGCGCGGCAGCGTTCCTGGGCCTATGCGAATTTCGCCTGGGCCAGTACGAGAAAGCCTTCTCCCATTTGGCCCTGGCCCGCCGGGCCGGCTTGGTAGCTGAGACCGAACTCGAAAAGGTTGCCCATTTCCACTACCTAATGCTGCTGAACAAAATTGGCCAGTTCGAAATGGCAGCGGGGCTGCTTGCCGAGGCCGCCCGCTCCACCCCCGAAATGCCCTTTTTGCTCGAGATGTGCGGCATCGCCACGCTCCGTTTGTCAAAGCTTCCCATGGAAATTGTCGCCGCCGAAGCCGAGCCCATTTCGCTGGCGGGGCGTGCTTGCCTGTTGGCGTTTCAGCGCCGCCCGGGCGAGGCTAAGCCTCCGGCCGAAGAGTTGTTGGCAAAGTATCCCAAGCTGCCCAATGCCCACTACTTGCGCGGATACCTCGCTCTGCTGGAGCAGGACCCCAAATGCATTGACTACTTCGCCGAAGAACTCACCGTTTCCCCCAATCACATCCAGGCCCGCCTCCAAATTGCATACGAATGGCTGAAGCGAGGCGAAGCCGCCCGCGGATTGCCCTACGCCGCCGAGGCCGCGAAACTGGCGCCCAAAGATTTCACCGCCCACAACATCCACGGCCGCCTATTGCTCGAAACCGAGGCCTATGCCGCGGCGGCCAGCGCGCTCGAACAGGCCGTTGTGTTGGCCCCCAATTCGCCCGAAGCCCACTTCCACCTTGCCAGTGCATATAACCGCCTGGGCCGCAAAGCGGAAGCGCAGAAGCACCGCGAGATCTTTGCCACCCTCGACAAGCAGCGCAAGCGATAAATTAGTGCTTGCATGAGGCGTAGAAGTTTCCTGGGTGCGCTCGCCACGGTCCCCTTGGTGGGCCAGGCTCCCACTCCGGTCTTTCAAGAGATTCCCCCGGAAAAATCCGGCATCCATTGGGTGCACGATAGCGCCCGCAGCCCGCAGCGCTATATGCCCGAAGCCATTGGCCCTGGTTGCGCGGTTTTCGATTTCGACAACGACGGCTGGATGGACCTCTTCTTCGTCAACTCCGGCCCCAGTGTCTTTTACCAGCCCAAAACGGCCCCGCAACACGCGCTATACAAAAACAACCGCGACGGCACGTTCAGCAATGTGACGGGCAAAAGCGGCATTGCAGCCAATTTCTTTGGCATGGGTTGTGCCGTGGGCGATTTTGACAACGATGGCTGGCCAGACCTCTTAGTCACGGGCTACAGCCGCGTGGCTCTGTACAAAAACAACCGCAATGGCAGCTTTACGGACATTACCGAGCAGGCCGGTCTTGGCCCAGCAAAACTCATCTCCAACTGGACCACCTCTGCGGCTTGGTTCGACTCGACTGGTTCCGGACGCCTCGATCTCTTCCTCTGCGCCTACGTTGACTTCGGCTCGAAGCCACCCTTTGCTTCCTGTGGCGACAACCGGCTGGGCCGCAATTTCTACTGTGTTCCGCGGGTCTTCAAGGGCATGGCCAGCATGTTGTTTCTGAATAACGGCGATGGCACCTTCACCTACGCTTCCGCTGGCACCCCGATTGCGGAGTCCTTGGGCAAGGCCCTGGGCGTGGTGGCCACCGACATCAACAACGACGGCCGCATGGATCTTTTCGTCGCCAACGATACGGTGCAGAATTTCCTTTTCGTAAACCGGGGCAAGGGTCCGCGCGGCTTGCCGCAATGGGAAGAAATCGGCTTGGCCAGCGAAGTTGGTTATGGGGAAAATGGCCAAGCCCGCTCCGGCATGGGTGCTGATGCAGCCGATTTTGATCAGGACGGTTGGGAAGACCTCTTCGTCACCAACATCGACCAGGAGATGTACTCGCTTTACCGCAACAACAAAGACGAAACCTTCACTGACATTGCCCACCGGCAGGGCGTGGCCCAAGCCACGCGCATGATGAGCGGCTGGGGCTTAAAATTCTTTGATTATGACAACGACGGCAACCTTGATTTGCTCCTGGCCAATTCCCACCCCGACGACATGATCGAGCAGTATTCCGAGAACATCAAGTACGCCATGCCCCCGCAACTCTTCCACCAGGAAAACGGCAGGCTTCGCCTGCTTTCGCCCGCCGAAGCCGGGGCGGTTTTTGGCCGCCCTCTCACGGCGCGCGGCTTGGCGCTAGGCGACCTTTGGAATCGTGGCCGCCTGGACGCCTTGATCGCCAACAACGGCGCGGCCCCGGTGCTTTTGCGCAACGAAGCGGGCGCGGGAAACCATTGGCTTGGCGTAAGGCTAGTGGGCAAGACGGCCAACCGCGATGCCATCGGGGCGCGCATCGCCTGGAAAGGCACCGATCCAAAGACCGGCGACAAGGTGCGCCGACGCCTAAAGACGTCCGGCGGCAGTTATCTTTCGAGCCACGATCCCCGGGAAATTCTTGGCTTGGGCGGCGCAAGCACCTGCGAGTATGTTGAAGTCGCTTGGCCCCAACCCTCCACTCGCCGCGAGCGCTTCCCGGGCTTGGCCGCCGACGCCTACCACGTGCTGGAGGAAGGCAAGGGCGTAGAAGTAAAGTAGGCCCGGGGGCTCTGGTTATAACATGTTATAACCAGAGCATGAACTTCTCCGTGCAAATGCCCGACGAAATGGTGAAGCGGCTCGACCGTCTGGCCAAAGAAACCGGCAAAAGCCGCAACGCCCTTGTGCGCGAAGCCGTGGATGCCTTCATGCAAGGGAAGCAAAAAAAGGAATGGCCGCCGGAGATGCTTGCCTGGCTGGACGATCGGAAAGGCCGGCAAAAAGCGGCAAAGAGCATTCCTCCTTTTGAAAGCCATCGCAAAGACTTGCTCCCCATGCCGGACGTTAAGTTATGAGGTATCTTCTCGATACCTGCGTTATTTCAGACCTCGCTCGCGGATACTCCCAAGCACTCGATGCGGCCATTGCCGCCGCTGGCCCGGAAGATCTTTGCATCTCTTCCATTACGGTGTACGAGCTTCAATTTGGATTAGCGAAGGCGGAGTTGCTCGGCGCCTCTCGCCACAAAACAAATCTTCTTCGCACCCGGCAATTCATTCAAACAATCTCGACCCTATCTTTCGATTTCGCCTCTGCCGAAGCCAGCGGCAAAATCCGTGCGCAATTGGAAAGCCTCGGCACCCCCATCGGCCCTTACGACCTCCTTCTGGCCGGCACCGCCATGGCCCATGGCCTAACCTTCATTACCCGCAACCGCAAAGAATTTTCCCGCATCCGGGCCTTGCAGTTAGCCGACTGGTACCGCGCATAAGTTAGGCACCGCGCAATCTCGAAGATTCCTCAGCGAAGCAAAGTCTCCAGCAATATCAGTAGGGGAACCGCAAGCAAGAATAATAGAGATTGCAGGTCTGATAAATCCCGTCGGGATGAAACCAGAACCCGTGTGTAGGCAGAATCGTTCGTGAGATCGGTTTCTTTGAAAAGCTCTTCAAATTGGCGTTGTCGTATGAGGGTTCGGACAAAAGCTACTAATAGTCCAAAGATGAGTAGGAATACCGAGAGAAGTACACTTTGCGGTGCGGACTCCCATTTTCTTACCAAGATCCCAATTAACCATCCTTGGGCAATAATTACTCCGACTGACCCCAGCAGAAAGTGAAACCATCGCTTAGTTGGGGTTGCGAAGGTTGCTACTTCGAGTTCGAAAGTTTTACTTGCTTCCATTGCGTTGCGCCAAACCTAGAGGCAGTGTAGCCCAACAAGACAAATCTGCGGCCCCACCCCGCCCCGCGATATGCTGGCGGCGAGACTTTTCCCTATGCGCCTCGCTCTCTCCCTCTTGTTCACCCTGCTGCTCGCCGCGCCAGTTCACCCGCAAACCCGCCCGCTCCACACCCGGGATTTCACGCGCCTCAGCCATCCGCAAATTGCCGCCCAACTCGCGCAAGCGGACGTCATCTTCATTCCCGTCGGCGCTGTGGAGGCCAACGGGACCCAGCCCACCGGACGGGACTATGTTTGGCCCCTTGCCTATTCCATGGTGATGGCCGAAGCCGCGGGCGGCCTCTATCTGCCGGGCATTGCCTGGAGCTTTCCGGGCACCACGCGTCCCGCTCCTTCCACCATCCACATCACACCGCAAAGCAGTCTTGTCGGCTTAAAGGCTTTGGCGCACTCCCTGCTCAAACAAGGTTTCCGCCGCCAGGTATATGTCTCCGGCAGCCACGGCCCCGCCGCGCTCACTCTCGGCACCCTCGCCCGCGAATTCTTTGAAGAGACCAGCGTGCCGATTCTTTACGTCAACCTCGACACCCAATGGACGCGCCTCCAGATCAGCGCCGCAGACCGCCAGCGCGCCCTCTACGGAGCTCACAAAATTACCAATCGCCTCGAAGACCTGCCGCTCGCCGGCGATTACGCCGAGGCACCGCATAGCTTTCCACAGAACAAAGGCTTGGCCGCGCTAGGGCGCCTGGGCTTGGGCGGAAGTCTCCATGTAGGCTCTTGGATTGCCGATGAAATGGCCCACGGGGGCGCGGGCCCGTTGCCGCAATCCGCCGCCGAGCGCGAACAATGGGCTCGCGAGGGCGAAGCCATCGTCCGCCGCCATGTGGAGCAACTCGATATCCCCGCCGCCATGGCCGCCCTCAAGGAACACGACCGCTTCACGCAAGAAGTGATTCTGCCCAAGTTCCGCCAGCGCCTGCAGCCTTAGGGTTTCCTTAGGCCTTTGCGATGGGCTTGGCCACCAGGCCGCGCCAGATTCTATGCTTACCTGTTCTCTGCTTACCTGCTGCCTTCACTGACACCGTATAGCGCCCCGGCTTCCAAACGCGCAGTACTTTGCGCTTTTCCGGTAAGCGCCAGGCATAGGCCAAGTCGCCGGTCGCCTCTTCCACCAACTCCACCACGCCCTCCGCGCTCTCGCGCAGCACAATCTCGTAGCCCGCGCCGTTCAGCCCGTTGTCTTCGTCGCGAATCGTAATTGGCCAACCCTGGAAGGGCTTGGCGGAAGGCTGCGTCACATCCACCCAGCGCGGCCAATTGGTGAGCGCGATCGTGCGCTTCGCTTTGTCGAAAACAACCACGCCAAAGCCCGGGGCTCGGTCGTTTAGCGCCATGGGCCGCACGTCATAGAGCTGCGGGTTCGCCACTGCATGCACCGTGATGCGGTTGCCAAAGCCATCTTCAAAGTCGCCCACCTGTGCGTTGTGCAGCGGCACGCTCTTGATCTTGTCTGGGTTGCGGCCCGCATTGGGCGGAAACCAGCGGCGGGGAAAAATGTTGCTGATGGCGGGGCTGCACAGGGCGAAGCTCGCGTCCTCGTGCGCGTCCACACCGTATTGCAACGTACTGCCCAAGTGCTGGTCCCCGGCCAGGTGCACTGCCACGCCTGCGCGCAACAAACGCAAGGCCCGGTTGCGGGCCGTTTGCGGCCAGGCGTTGGAATCGTGGTCCATGGTCAGCTTTTCATTGGGCGCGTATTTGTCGCGGCGCAAGACGGCCAACTTGCTCGTTACGTTGTCGCTCATCGCCTCCCTGGGCAAGGTGCACAGGTTGCAAAAGATCGTGGCGCTCACCACGGCCTTCATCTCCACGCCCTCCCAATCCCGCGCCCAGGCGGCCAGGAATTTCTCCTGCCGTTCGCCCAAGAGCTGCGCCCCCGGCACGTCGCCCTGCTTCGCCGCGTTCCATTGCGGGTTCTGCGGCCAACCGTTGCGAATTTTTGCCTCCGGCATCAAGAGCTTCGGCGCGCTCTTAAACTTCCGGTCTTCGAGCAAGGCAAAGCTCACGCCGCCATACACCAAATGCCCAAAGTGCACGGTAATGTCCTGCTCCACCAGCGCCGGGTCCGCCGCGTCCGGCAAGTGCGAGCTTTGCGTACGCTGCACCATGTTCACCCAATTGGCCGGCATCTTGTAGCCGCCGGAATCCTGCTGCACCATGTCAATCGGATAGTCCGTTTGCCCCACATTGCCCTCGGCCCGCCGTCCGCTCGCGCCCCACAAATTGCCGTGGTACACATCATGGTCGTCCGGCAAACATACGGTGGGAATGTTGCGCGTTAAACCGCCCCAAGCCCAGCCAAACAAATACCACTTGCGCAGATAATCCAGCCGCGCCGCCGGCAGCGGACCGCGTTGAACGCCATAGCCCGCATTGGCCTCGTAGAGCTGATCGCCGGTGAAGAACAGTACGTCCGGCTTCAACACTTCCAAGTTCTTCGCAATGGGCGTGTGCGGAAAACCAAAATCGCCTTGGCAGGTTAACGAACCCACCACCAGCTGCGGCTTGCTTTGCGGGTCCGGACGGATGGTTCCCGTGAACTTTGCCGCGCCCAAGCGCACCTCGTAGCTATGGGCTTTCGCTGCATCCCAACCCGGCACGCGGAACGCCGCCGACGAGCTGAAAACCTCCGGCTTCACCGCCGCCACGCGCTTGCCTTCCACCCAGAGTTCCGCCTCCCCTTCGTCGCCTTCGAGGGGCGCGAATTGCGCCGTCAACTTCAACACGCCGCGCGATAGCGTGTGCTGCGCAAAAAGGATTGGCCCCCACGCCCGCTCGGGGAAGTTCTGCACGGCCTCGCCTTCCAGCTTCCAATCCGCAAAGGTGGCCAACATCGTTCCGCCTCGCGCCTGGTTCGGCTTGCCGGCATTGGCCCCGCCGGGCTCGTTCCACACCGGGAATTTTTGGACGAACTCGCCACTATGGCAAACCAGCGCTACCCCGCCCCGGCTGTATTGCTCCGGCATCGGCACTTCAATTGTCGCGTTGCCCGCGCTCAAGCGGAAAACCCCGCCGCGGGATTCGAGCTTCAACTCCAAGGGAAACTTCAGCTCTGCCTTCGTGCCGTCCTCGCCCGGCCCCACAAACAACGTGCCATCCGCCTTCAACCCACACTCCAGCCCCAGGCCGCGCACCGCCGTATCGCGGTAATCGTCAAAGTGCCCTCGCATGCCCACGCGAAAGCCCACCCAGCCCTCGTTGCCCGCCAGGGCCAACAGCTTCACGCTCATTGTGAAGTTGCCCGGGCGAATCTCTTTCGTTAACCAATAGACGTTGCGGTCTCCCCCCGCCACAAAGCACTCCATCCCCCCACCCGGCTGGTTGCCCTCGCCGCGCTTGCGCCAATCTTGCAGCGGGTTGGCCCAGTATTCCGGCCCCAACCAGGCTCTTGTGTTTTCGGCGCTCCACAATTTGGGCAGAACGGGTATGGTGGATAGCGCCTTCAGGGCGCCACGGCGTTTCATCATCGCCTTATTGTTTCAAATTCCGCCAGCCCATCGTCCAGTGCGCGCGGCCCATTTTTCACCCACCGGATTCCCTTCACTTTCGCAAAGCGCCGCCCCAAATATCGCCCGAAAAAAGCAAGGTCTGCTTCGGCCCACGGCCGCTCTTTTGCCTCGGGGCATAACGGGGCCAATTGCAATTCCCCGCCCCCGTTTCCCGCCCCCCCGTATCCGGAACCCCAGCGCCGTGCCCGCTTCGCCAGCCACTCCACGTGTTGAAAGTAGGCGGGGTTCGGTTGCGTTAAATCTTCGTGCGTCTGCCCTTGGTAGCCCAACGGATACTCGCCCTCCGCGTTGGCCTGCGGCGGCCAGGAAACCACACACCCCTCCGCCCGGCCCTTGTTCCGTTCCAGGAACAATTCTGCCGTTTCGCGTTTCAAACGCAAAATATTCACATTGTTTTGGGCCAACAGCGCTGCCGCTAGCAGGACTGCCGCCACCCGCCATACAATACGCTTCATGCAACGTGTCTGTTTCTGCCTGCAAGTAAAAAAGGACCGTCTGGACGAGTATAAAGCCCGCCACCGCGAAGTTTGGCCGGAAATGCGCCAGGCTCTGCACGACACCGGCTGGCGAAACTATTCTCTCTATCTCCGCGACGATGGCCTGCTTGTCGGCTACCTCGAGACCGACGATTTCGATCAGGCCCGCGCCCGCATGGCTGCCCTTGAGGTGAACACCCGCTGGCAAGCCGAAATGCGGCCCTTCTTTGAAGGGTTGCCCGGCCGCCGTCCCGACGAGCTGATGCTACGCCTGGAAGAAGTCTTTCATCTGGATTGATACCAAATCGTTCCCGCCGCCAAGTAGCCCAAAGTAGCGCCAAACAGCGGCTGCAAGATCGGCTCAAGCGGTGCCCCCAGAAGCACCGTGGCGGGAAAATACACGCAAAGCCCCAAGCATCCCAAGGCCACCACACCGGCCAGCTTTTGTTCTCGCTTGGCGGGCGGCGCTCCAGCAGGCGCTTGCCGGTTTGGTGTAGCAACCATCTCCTCCACTGCCGGCGCAGCTGGTTTCCGCAGCCACACCATGCCTGTGTACACCGCACACGTCCACAGCGCCGTCGGGGCAAACAAATAGAAAAGGTGCAGCGCGCCGCTTTGCTCCAGCCACAGCGCCCCGGCCACCGCGCTGCCCCAGGCCAACAGCGCCGGCCCATTCCAAACCCCCTGCAACCAGTAGCGCGGCAGCCCCAGGCGGGGAAACAGATAATGCTCTGTCAATACCACTACACCCGCCGGGCTCAGCAACAATCCGTAAAGCCCGACGAAGTCCAAAAGCTTGGTGAACACAAAAGGGAAGCACGCAATGATGGTCGTCACCACGCCCACGAAAATCGTTACTCGCGTCCGCGACCAATCCGGCGTTACAGCCTGCAGCGCCAGGCCCGCGCGGTAGAGCGTTGGGTTCGAGGTGGTCCAACCCGCCACCACCACGGCCAGAATGCCCGCCACGCCCAAGGCCCGGTACGCCACGCCGCCCGCGTCCATTTGCGCCAGCGGAGTAGCCGCCACCAACGCCGCTCCCGCGCCCATCAGCCCCGCGCAAATCCACGCCAAATAGTGGCCCAAAAACATGCCGAAAACGGAAGCAAATCCGTAGCTCGCTTTCTTCGCGTAGCGGAACAGTGCCATATCGCTCAACCCCGCGTGCATCGCCAAATTCGCAATCGCCGCGAAGGCCGCCACTTTGCCAAAGCCCACCGGTGCGCTGCCGTCGGGCGTCTGCCCCGTCCACACCGCCGCGCAAAGCCGCGCGAAGCCTTCCGCCGAAAAAACATTTTCTATCCCGTTTGTTTTGGCAATTACGGGCGCCATGGTCATCGCCCCGCCCAGGAACATCAGGAACATCCACGGCGCGCATACGCTCGAGAACGCGGCCAGGCTCTTGAAACCCAACGTGGCCAGCAGCACCACCACCGCCCCTACGCCCAGCACTACCAGCACAAAGCGGGCGTCGGTGGGGTACCAGTTCACTTGCGCTGGAATGCCAAAGGGGATCCGCACCGCCGAAGCCGACACCGTAATCATGCACCCCGCCAGCACGCTGAACAGCAGCGCGTTGATCAGGTTATACACCAGCGCCATCCCCGGCCCCCCAATGCGCCGCAAGTACCAATAAAAGGTCAGCCGCGTCTCCACCGCAATCGGCGCGCAAACCAGCGCCCACGCCAGTACTGCGAATAAATTGCCCAGCGCCAGCCCCAGAAAGATATCTCGTGGGCTCGCCCCCCAGCTCACAAACAGCGCCCCAATCACAAACTCCGTCGCCGCCACGTGTTCCCCCGCAAAGGCCCCAATAAAGTAGCCCGCGCCCAGCAGCCGGTCTTCGCTCACCGGTTCTCGGTCAAATTCGTACAGGGCATCCAACTTCGCGGTCGCGCTTGTTTCGCTCATAAGTGAACTTTGGAGTCTATCGAAGTCCGCGTTAGTGATACAACGAAACTCATGGGTTTTGTCCTGCTCCCCGTTCTGCTTCTCTTGCTTGGATTCCAGGCGCCTGCGCCGCCACCAACTGCGCCAACGCCTCCCCCCATCCCCGCCGAGGCCCGCGAGAAAATCACCGCGCTCGGCAAACGCGTGGCCGCCCTCCAGAAAATGCGCCTCAACCCGGACCACTTGGCGGACGTGGAAATCTACCACAAGGCCGGCCTCATGCTGCTCGAATTTCCCCAGGAAACCTTTAGCGACGCGGACCTCCCCAACTTCCTAAAAGTTCTCGACCGAGGCCTGGAACACGCCGCCCAACTTGCCCAAGGCCAAGCTCCTTGGACCACGGCTACCCCTCGCCGCATCCACGGTTTCCGCTCCCGCCTTGACGGCAGCCTGCAGCTCTACGGCATGCGCATTCCCCCCAACTACAACCCCGCCCAGCCCGCCCGCCTCTACGTCTTCCTCCACGGCCGCAACCAGAAAAACTCCGAGCTCAACTTCATCCACACCTTTGAGCGCGCCGGCAAAGGCCACACCGACCCCGCCGACTTGGGCCAGCTCCAACTCGATGTCTACGGTCGTTGGAACGGCATGGCCTACCACATCACCGGCGAAGCCGACCTGATGGAGGCCCTGGCAGAAGTGAAGCGCCGCTACAAAATCGACGAAAACCGGATCTTCCTCCGCGGCTTTTCCATGGGCGGCTGCGGTGCCTGGCACATTGCCATGCACTACCCCAGCCTCTGGGCCGGTGCCGAAATTGGCGCAGGCACCTACCCCCGCCGCGCCATGATGGACGGCTTCCCGCCCTACCAGGCCGGCCCCCTCCGCATCTGGGAAAACATTCTGGAGTGGAGCCTGAACTTCTTCAACCTGCCCCTCGCCGCCCACGGTGGCGAAGACGAAAAGGGCACCAGCTCCATTCCCCCGCCCCCGCCCGGCATCAGCGCCCGCGGCCAACTGGAAAGCTCCATGCGCGTCCGCGCCCAACTGCAGCGCGAAGGCTTTCCCCTTGAAGGCGACTCCTACGAAATGCGCGCCCTCGGCACCGACGCCACCTTCTACGTCTCCAAAAACACCGGACACTCCACCAGCCCCCTCGTGCGCCAGAAGCTAAACGCCTTCCTCGAACACTTTGGCGAACGGGGCCGCCGCTCGCCGGACCATCTGCGTTTCCTTACCTACACCACGCGCTACAACACCAGCCACTGGGCCACGCTCGACGAGTTAAACACCCTCTACGAGCGCGCGGAAATTGACGCCACGCGAACCGAGGGCGGTTCCCGCATCGAAGTCCGCACCCGCAACGTTGCCCGTCTCACTCTGCGCGAACTCGAGCGCGCCCGCACCGTTGTGTTGGATTCGCAAGAGCTTGCCGTCCAACCTGCCCCCCAAATCACCTTTGCCCGTACGGCGCAAGGTTGGGAAGTGGAAAGCGCTCCCCCCGCCGGGCTGCGCAAAGTCCACGCCCTCCAAGGCCCCATCGACGATGCCTTCCTCGACCCCTTCCTCCTCGTCCGCCCCTCCGGCAAGCCCTGGAACCAAGCCGCCCACGAGCAAAGCCTGCGCATCCACAACCGCTTCGTGCGCCTCTACGCAAAGCACCTCCGCGCGCACCCCCGCACCAAACTCGACCGCGACGTCACCGCCGCCGACCTCGCCAACTACCACATCATCGCCTTTGGCGACCCGGGCTCCAACCGCCTGCTGGCCCGCACGCTCGCCAAACTTCCGCTGCGTTGGACCCGCGAGCAAGTCGGCTTCGGCAACGACTTGCGCAATCCTGCCGAAGCCCTCCCCGCCTTCGTTTATCCCAACCCCCTCAACCCGAAGAAGTATTTGGTGGTGAATAGCGGCCTAACCAGCGAAGAACGCGAAATCGCCGGCGAGTACCAACTCCCCCGCCTCGGCGACTACGCCTTGCTCAAAATCACCCCCACCACCGACTTCCCGGAAATCCTAATCGCGGGCTTGTTTAGTCAGAGGTGGACGGTGGAGTGAGGGAGCTATTGCACCCTGATAATAAATCGTACTGCTGAGTTGATGGGTCTAGTCTCATAGGGAAGATTTTCCTCACTCGCTCTCATAAGGCTGCTAGGACTTGTAACAGCGCGAACGAAAGATGGACCTCTGCTGAATTCCTTTCCCAATGCAAGGCCTTCTATTGTTCTATTATCATCTTCCGTTTCAGAAAATTGACTCTTGAGCAGAACAGTCAAAACCTCACCTTGATATCGGATGGCGTGATTATGCTTTCCTATATACTCTCCCTCGACGTGACCTAGTGCCCTTTGCAGCCCTGCTTGTGTTAAAAGATTAGCACGCTCTTGATCTCGATTTGCTCCATCGTCAAGTCCTCTTAAAAAGCGGCCGCGGTAGTCCGGAAGGTTAAACGTTCCTTCTCTAACATTGCCTCCGTAAGTATTCTGTAGTGACTTGAAAAGGTCCGGGTACTCAGCAATTTTTAGCGATTCGCCATTACACAGTTTCCAGCCCGGGGGAGGGGGCGTAAGCCCCGCGAAAGAAATAACGGTGCCAATAGGAACAATGGAAGTGTCTGGCGCAGGCTTTTTGAGAGGCACCTTGCTAAATGTAGCATTTACTGGGCCAATGTTGGTGTCAACCGTCACGATCACCGGTGCAGCCAAGACCTTCTCTCCCATGAAAGCCAATGGATTATCGGCACTGTGGTCCATTGCCCTAGTACAGTTCATGGTGACAACTTCATTGGTTAACTGCAGTGGCCGTCCATCCGCAACTTTTGTGTACAGGTCGCCGCTGCAACTTGCCTTTTGACCAGGAACGGAAGTGTTGATTTCCACACGTCGGACCTGTGCATCTTTTGCCGAGCCAGGTCCTTGAGCAAAGTAGAGCGAGATTTGCACCCAATTGGGATTCTCATTGTCAGTCGCAATCTTGTATTTCAGTCCCGCACTAGAAAGTTTCTTGCAATCGTTATAGCCGTTTACAATATTTGGATCGACCGTGGTTTGTAGTATTTGTATCTCCGAATCGCTAAAAGTTTCTGAACTCGACCCGCTGCAGGTGCTTGTCGCCAGTGCCTCCATTTGCTGCGTGCTGCCTTGCGCCGAACCTGTGAACATCTGATAGCTAGCGGACAGCGCGGCTTCGTTCTTATTTGTTTTGTAGCTTTCGTATGCGCTGCAAAAATTGGCTCGATCATTGTTGAAAGAAGCGCCCTTGTGCAGGTATCTGTATTGATTAAAAATACCAAACCGAAGAAGGTCGGCACAACCATCTTGAGCGTACACAATCTGCTTCGTATAGCAGATAGATAGCAGAAGCCCTACCAGAACAGACCTTATGGAGTTCATGAACGTTTTTGAGCCTTTCGCAGTTTCTTGAGAAAAGTAGTGTATCTCGCATATCAAGGCAAACAGCCTAGATTACGGGACATAAGTTCAACAAGCAAAATAGTCAGTACATGGAAGTTCCGTGCAGTTGTTTGGAACTGTTTGCTTACATGTTGTGTTAACCTAACAGCGAATCATAAGCCTTGCCATCACCCAAATTGGGTATTTCACAAAGTTTCTGGTTACAACGCAATTACATTTGTAAGTCTGCCCGTCGCCGGTCGCTCAACGAATTCGCTGTCATTATCAAGTTCATGCGCTTTCAAACACGGACTTCCCGCAGATCCTAATTGTGCGGTTGTCTGATGAAAAGTGAACTGTGAAGTGAGCGGGCAATAAGTTGACTGGTATTGAGGGCGTTTTCCGGGATTTTTTGATGGGAGCATCAACTCGGCCTTCCCAACCACCGAGTTTTACTTAAGCAGCGCTCGCTGCGGCATCCGAAGGTGGCAAGCCGCCCCAAATTACCGTATCCGGGCAAAGGTCCACTCCTCCCGGCCAGACAAGTGTGCCGTCCATTGCCCGCACCTGACGCAAGCGAGACTCATCCAAGCGAAGAGCCTCAAAGATTGGGCCATGCAAAAGGGGACCTAGATTTCGTTCCACCTCTTCCCCATTGGTCAGCTTGAGGCGAACCACAAAGCCAGCCAAGGGCTCCACTTCCAAAATTCGAACTAGTGCCATTTCACTCCTACGTAATCAGTCTAATGGGTCAATGGGGAGGGGCTGTTCGCCGTTGCGCGCCTTCTTCCAATCCTCACGAATTTCTTCGCGGTGAAGAACCGCCCATTCCAATGGTGCTGATGCGGCAAGGTTGAGAAGATCTTAAAGAAGCTGCCCACTCACCGTTCCTCAGCCTTGAAGTATGGCACTAGGTACCATAGAATAAATGCAGGCGTACTGTGAGAATCTTCCTGTCCAAATGGTTCCAACGCTTTGCCCGGAGGGAAGCGATTGCGGATGCAGACCTGCAAAAGGCGGTCGAACGCGCCGAAAAAGGTCAGATCGATGCCGACCTTGGCGGCGAAGTCATAAAGCAGCGGATTGCCCGACCGGGTAAGGGACGATCGAAGGGCTACCGAACCATCATTTTGTTCCGGCGGGGCGAGAGGGCATTCTTCCTCTACGGCTTCTCCAAAAGCCAGCGTGCCAACATCAACGCGGAGGAGGAAAAGCAGTTCAAGGAGGCGGCTAAGCATTGACCGATCGGCAGCTATCGGTATTGGTAGAAATGGGAGATTTTGTGGAAGTAGAATTTTTGGGAGGTACAAGCCGGTGAGCAAGAAGTACAAGAGTGACGCAATGGCAGCCATCCATGAAACCATGGCCGCGCTGCACGACTCGGGAGCAATCGACAAACAAACGATGCGGCGTTTTGATGAGGCTTGTCTCACGCCCATCCAGCCTCTGAAGCCGGAAGAGATCCGAGCGATCCGCGAGCGCGAGCATGTGAGCCAATCCGTTTTTGCCACGTACCTGAATGTCACCGCCAGTCTGGTCAGCAAATGGGAACGCGGCGAAAAAAAGCCCTCTGGTGCTTCCCTCAAGCTTCTGTCGCTAGTTGCCAAAAACGGTTTAGCCGCCGTTGCGTAAACGGCCAGTAGGACGCACCTTCCGCTTGCTTGGGTGAACGCTCCCTACCCCTCAAACGGATCAACTACCGCAACGCCGGTGTGCCGAAAATCCTCTTTGTTGCGGGTCACCAGGATCAGGTTGTGCTGGAGTGCCGTCGCCGCAATTTGGCTATCCTTCACGGGCATTGCCTTTCCGATGGAGCGAAGATGGGCTAATAACCTTGCCCATCGCAGGCCAGTGCTCCTATCCCAATCCAGGCAAGCAAGATTCCGAACCCCAAAGTGAAACCATTGTTCCAGCAGCGATCGCTTTTTTCCCAGAGGCATCCGGATGATTCCGTACCAAACTTCGCCCAAGATAATGGGATCCACAACGGATTCCGGTAAGTGTTTCGCAAGCCACTGCAAGACCTTTTGGCTCGGTTCCGGGCGCGTGGCCTCGCTCAAAACGTTGGCATCCACTAAGTACTTCACAAAGTATCCGTACTTTCAGACTCGATTGGCTCAAAAAAACCCTTCACCGGACAAGCCAGCAACCACTCCAGCACTCCGTGGTTGCGCGCGGGCCTTTGGCGCACGAGTTTGTATTCCCCCTCCCCGAGTCGCTCAATCAGGAACTCCTGGCCCGGCTCAATTCCATCCAGGCGGCGGAATTCAGCTGGAAGGATGATTTGGCCTTTCGTCGAAATTAGCGTCTTCACCTCTGTAAGATACCGTCTTACTTTCCTGGATGCAAGCGGCTCCTCACCCGCCCCCGCTCCGCATACTCAGCCTTAACAACAGGCCCACCAGTTCGCCCTGCCGCTCGACGCCGGTCTTGGCAAAGATGCGCTTCAGGTGCGTGCGCCCAGTATTTTCCGAAATCTTCAGCCCCGCGCAGGCCTCGCTCACACTCAAGCCCTCAGCAATCTTTTCCGCCAGGCGCAGTTCAGATTTCGTCAGCCCGAACAATTGCTCGAGCGCCGCTTGGTTGATGGGAAAGGGCCGCCGCGGGTCCACCAGGTACGCCGCCAGCACGGGCGTCTCCGGGCCCATCAGCGGCAATTGCGCCGGCATCAGCCGCGTCAACAGCAACAGCAGGGATTGCTCCTCGCCCACCTCGCGGCACACCACAATCTTCTTCCAAGGGTCGGCCTGTTGCTTAAAAAACAGGGGCCGCGCGAATTGCTCCAGCGCCTCTTCGAGCGCCGCCTGTTGCGCCTTGTCCCGCAGCACCAGCCGCTTGGCCTCCACCCGCACATGGGGCGAGGCGGCCAACAATTCCTCCGCCGCCCCGTTCATCCGCAACACCGTCCCCAGGGTATTCAACAAAAGCAGACCCGTGCCGCTGGCCTCAAAGCTGGCGGCCATCATGGCGTTTTCGAGCTCCAGGCGGTTCATGGCGAAGGTGACGCGCAGCGCCGTTTGCACGCTCGGCACCAGCGAATCCCACAGCGCCAGTTCCTGCTCGCTCAGGTGGCCCACCTCTTTGGGGCGCACGCAGGTGTGTAAGGCCACCGCATCTTCCCCAGATAGGTAGAGAATGCCGCCCCCTTGGTGAATCCGCCGCGCCTCCATGAATTCGCGGTAAATCTCCGTCGCCTCCAGGTCCGCATCGCCGCAGAGGTGCTGGCTCCCCATAGCCTTGCCCAAAGGAATGCTTTTCAAACTCGTGCCCGCCATCCAAGGGTCGTGCACCAGCCATTTGGTCTGCCAAAGCTCGCGGTCCTCCGCGTTCAGTCCGCACAGCAGATTAATCTGCCCGTACGCCGCCTCCTTGGACCACACCCCAAAGTGCGTCACCGTCGCCCGGAACACTTGCCGGAATTCCTCCACAAACACCTGCCACTGCTCCGACCTTCCGGCGCAATCCAGCGCCAGGCGCGACAACCGCAACGAGTCTTTTTCCCAAACTTCCATAGCTGCAAAACTTCGCCCCCCCACCGCGCATTATCGCCCACCTGTGCCATCCTATTTTTTTGCGCACGATCCTTGTATCGATCGGGGTTTTGATCGGGTTCCTTACGGCCCCCCTCCTTTTTGCCCAGCCGAATTCGGCACCTTCAAACAAGCAAGTCCTGGTCGTGACGGGCACCTATGACGAAACTCCGCTGGCCAAAGTGAACCGCTCGCTCACCGTAGAGCAAATTCGCGGCCGCAATCTGCTGTTCACCACTGCCGTCGACGCGCTTCGGCTGAACCCCTCGGTGGACATTCGCGCTCGGGGCCCCCACGGCACCCAGGTGGACCTCTCGCTCCGCGGCGGCACCTTTGGCCAAACGCTGGTGCTGCTCAACGGCCGCCGCTTGAACGATGCCCAATCCGGCCATCACAACTTCAACCTTCCCTTACCGCTTGAAGCCATTGAGCAGGTTGAGGTGCTGAGCGGCGCTGGCTCTACCCTTTACGGGGCCGATGCCGTGGGGGGCGTGGTCAACCTAATCACCAAAGCCGGACGGGAAGGAAGCCGCCCAGAGCTGCGCCTCCAATCCGGCCTGGGCAACTTTGGCACCAACCAACAGCGCGGCTCCTTGTCCGGCGGCTGGCGCAACCTTTCGCAACAGCTCAGCTTCTCGCGGGATTTCAGCACCGGCTTCACCGAAAACCGCGACTTCCGCAACCTCAGCCTCTTTTCCGGCACACAGCTCAAATCGCGCTTCGGCACTACGGGCCTCGACCTCGGCCTAACCGACAAGCCCTTTGGCGCTCAAGGATTCTACGGCAATTTCCCCAGTTGGGAGCGCACCAAAGCCTGGTACGCTGCCCTGCGCCAAAGCCTGGGCGAAACCACGGAGGCCGCTTTCTCCTACCGCCGCCACACGGACGTCTTCGTCCTCCGCCGCTTCCGGCCGCAGGACTACATGAACCACCACACCTCCCAAAGCTGGCAAGCCAGCCTGCGCCGCCGTTCCTCGCTGGGTGCCCATGCCCTGCTTCACTATGGCGCCGAAGCCTTTGGCGACCACATCGTTTCCAACAACCTCGGCAACCACGATCGCGCCCGCGCCGCCGCCTATGCCAATCTCGACCTCCGGCCCACCAGCCGCCTATCGCTTTCCGCCGGCCTACGCGACGAAGTGGTGCGCGGCCTTCCCGGGCAACTCAATCCCACCCTCGCCGCGGGCTTCGTCCTCCTACCGCAAGTGAAATTGCGCGCCAGCTTGAGCCGCGCCTTCCGCTTGCCCACCTTTACCGACCTCTTCTATCGCGACCCCGCCAACGTCGGCAACCCTTCTTTGCGCCCCGAGCGCAGTTGGAGCTACGAAGGGGGCCTTGATGTGTATCCCCTCGCGCAACTCCGGGCCAGCGCCACTGTGTTTCATCGCCGCGACCGCGACGTCATCGATTTCGCCCGCACCCCCTCTGACCTGATTTGGCGCGCCGAAAACGTGCAAAGCCTGAACTTCACAGGGCTCGAAACTGCCTTCACTTACACCTTCAGCAACCGCCTCCGCGGCGCGGTGCTGGACCTCCGCTACACCGGACTCACGGCCTCCCAAGATCTTTTGCCTGGCCTCCAATCCCGCTACGCCTTCAACTACCTCCGCCACTCGGCCCAATTCGGTTTCACCGGCCAACTCGGCCGCCAAGTTGTCTTCCGCACCCGCCTCGGCGCCTACTCGCGTCGCGGAGGCCAAGATTACCCCAACCTCGACCTCTTCCTCGCTCGCAGCCAGGGCCTTTGGCGCCCCTTTCTCCAGCTCAGCAACCTAACCAACGCCGCTTGGCAGGACATTCCCGGCGTGCTCAACCCACCCCGCGGCATTTTAGGGGGAGTCGAGTTGCTTTTTCGCAGAAAGTAGAATCTTGCGGCCTCGCTTTCCCGCGTACTAGGCATGCGTCCTACTCGCCGCAATTTATTGCTCACTCTCCCCGCCTTGGCTCCGGCGCGCCCGCGCGCCATTGCCGCGGTGGCCTTCGATGCCTTCGCAATTTTCGATCCCCGTCCCGTCGCGGCGAAGCTAATGCAGATGTTGCCTGGCCAAGCGCCCAACTTAGCCGAACAATGGCGACAGAAACAATTTGAATCAACTTGGTTGCGTACCCTTAGCAACCAATATGCCGATTTCTGGCAAGTTACACGGGAATCTCTCGCTTATACCTTGCGCTCGAACAACTTAGTCCTATCGGCCCCGCAACAGGAGGAGTTACTAGATACTTACAGAGTCCTCCCGTTGTGGCCAGACTCGGCCTCCATTCTTGCGGAACTCCACGCCTCCGGCTTGGAACTTACTTTTCTATCTAATATGACGGAATCCATGTTGCGCGCCAACCTTCGCCACAATCGCCTGGAAAAGTACTTTCCCAAGCTACTTAGTACCGACCTTGCCGCGGTCTTTAAACCCCACCCGCGCGCCTACAATCTCGCGCCCACTCGTTTGCGCCTGCCCAAAAGCAGCATTGTTTTTGTTGCCTTTGCGGCGTGGGATGCGGCGGGCGCTAGCCGATTCGGCTTTCCCACTTACTGGGCGAATCGCGGCCAACAAGCACCGGAAGCCTGGATGGAGAGTTCTGTGCAGATTGCTCCTAGCTTGGTTTTGCTTCCTAAATTTCTTCATCTCTAATTGCACGAATCGATTTTTCATTACGATAAGAAGGATTGCGCGAGTTTTGTACATCGCGGCTCCCACGTTTCGCCCCGGCGTTGTTCCTGGCTCTCGGATTCCTGTGCAGCAATCCGGCGTGGACCTACCCCCCTGGCCTTTCCCTACGTAAGGCCACGCTCTCGCATTGGGGAACGGAGCACGGCCTTCCCGAAGAAACCTTTGCGGATCTGCTGCCCACCAACGATGGCTACCTTTGGCTGGCCTCCAACCACGGCTTGGTGCGCTTCGATGGCGAGCGCGGAACGGTGCTTTTTCCCGCCGCGCCGCTCGCAACGCTCGGCCAGCACCCCTGCAATAGCAATAACTTCAATTCCCTGCTCCAAACACCGAAGGGCGATCTTTGGGCCACCACGGCCAGCGGCTGCGCTTTTCGCATCCAAAAGGACGCCTTTGGACAATTTGCCAGTCCGCGGCTGGCCGCTTACACATTGTCCGAACAACTGAAGGAACCTACCGGTGCCATTCGCCGCCTTGCTCTCAGCCCGGATGGGCAGGCGATCGAATTCTTGCGGCCTACGGGCATCAACCATCTTCCCCTCGCGGCCGTTCCCCTAGCCGCTCCACCAGAGCAGGCCAGTGTGCTCCATTTTCCTCGCAGCCAGCCTTGGCCATACCCCGCCGGGGCCGAGCGCGTTTTCAGCAGCCAGGACCCTGCCGGCAACCTCTTTATTGTTCTGCGCCCCAACCAGCCCCGGTTGGGCCTTCGCCAACCGAATGGCGACTATGTTTGGGAGGACCTGCCTCCCCTTCCGCTCCCGCCCGATGCCACCCTCACAAAGCTCCATTCTGGAAAGCAGGGCCGCCTGTACGTCGGTACTTTTTCCTCCGGCTTGCTGGTTTGGCAAGGTAAGCGATGGCAGACTTTCAACACCAAAAGCGGCCTTCCATCTTTGCACGTCGCGGCGCTTCACGAAGATGCCCACGCCTGCCTCTGGTTCGGGCAGCCACGAGCCATTGGCCGTTTGTGTCTCAATTCCGGCCAAGACCCCTCGCCCGAAATTTATCCGCTCGGCGAGGCGCAGGAAGAAATCCTCTCCACCATTGCGGAAGACCCCAACGGCAGTCTTTGGTTCGGCGGCCGCTGGGGCAATTTGTTTCGCTTAAGCGAGCCGCTCTTTGAGGTTTATACCAAGCACGATGGACTGCCCGAAAGCCATTTGACGGGCATTGCGGCCGACGCTCAAGGGGGGCTTTGGGGCAGCTTGCGCAGCGAAGGCGTTTTGTACATATCCCCCGGGCTGGCCCCCCGCCAAATTCCTTGCCCGAACCCCGGGGTGCTCCAAGCCATACTGGCGGATCCGCCCAGCCGTGCTTCTCCATCGGCCCTTGTCGCCGCCTCGCGCGGCCTATATGAAGCCTCGCCCACTGTTTGCCGCGCTTTGCCCTTGGCCCCAAATTTGCAGCTGGATTTCATGGGTGCCCTCGCGTGGGAGCTTCCCGGTACTGCTCTCTATTCCAACGCCAGCGCCAACTACCGCCTCGCCTGGCAAACGGATTCCCGCTCCTGGAACGTGGAAGTCCTTCATGGACCCACCCGTTTGCGCCAATGGGTGCGCGATGCCAATGGCGAGGTTTGGGCTGTGGGGCAATTTAGTGGATTGCAACGCTTGCAAGGGACAAGCTATATGTCTGCTCCCGGCGCGCCAGCGGATCGCGCCCAAAGCTGGTACAGCGTCACCTCTGACCAGGCGGGCCGGCTTTGGATTGGCACCTCCAACGGCTTCGTTGTTTACTCCCCCGCTGCCCGCCGCTTTCTGCACGAGCAGAATCTCTTGCCCGGTGAACAGGTTTTCCACATCGCCCACGACCGGCACGGCAAGGTTTGGTGCGCCACCCGCAACGGCATCCTCCGCTTTGCCGCCCGCCAAGTAACCGATCAATTGCCCGGCCAACCCGTATTGCGCACGGAGCGTTTTGGCATCCGCCAGGGGCTGCCCAGTTCCAATTTCGGCCTTGTCACCAGTTCCACGGGCGCCACTTCGCCGGACGGTTCCCTTTGGTTTCCGGGCATTCAAGGATTGGTCGGGCTGCGGCCAAGCCGTTTCGAACGCACACCCTTGCAACCCAACCCCGTTCTTCTTTCCGTCAGCGCCGACGAGCAAGCGCTCGACCTGCGTCAGATGTCCCAACCACACATTTCCATCCCCCCTGGCATTACGAAGCTGGCGCTGCGTTTTCAGGGCTTGCGGCGGGATACCCTCGGCGGCGTATTTTGCCGTTACCGCTTAGAGGGCCTATCCGATCTTTGGTCCCCATGCGAAGGCAGCGGGCAGGCGCAGTTCATGAATCTCCGGCCGGGCTCCTATACCTTTCATCTGGAAGCTTCCAGCGCGCCGGACGATTGGTCACAGGCTGCCCGGCTGAAAGTCCCGCTCAAGCTAGCCGCCGCTTGGTGGCAATCCGGCTACACCCAGGCCGCCGGATTTCTGCTGCTGCTAGCCATCGGAGCGGGTTATTTCCAACTCCGCCACCGAGCACTCGTCGCGCGCAACCGCTTGCTCGAAACGAAAGTGGAGGAGCGCACCGCCAAACTTTCCGCCGCCATGCTAGCCGCCGAGGCCGCCAACCGCGCCAAGAGCGAGTTCCTCGCCACCATGAGCCATGAGATTCGTACACCGATGAACGGTGTGCTGGGCGCCGTGCAATTGCTCTCGCTCGGCCCTCTGGATGCGGAGCAAAAGCCTTTGGTGCGCATGATTGAGGATTCGGGCCGCCATTTGCTCTCCCTCGTCAACGACGTGCTCGACCTCGCGCGGCTCGAGGCCGGCCGCGTCACCCTCGAACGCATTCCCGTCTCTTTGCCGGATCTGTGCCAAGGCGTGCTCGAAGTCTTCGCGGTAAAGGGGAAGGAAAAGGATCTGGCCCTCTCGGCCCGCCTTGCGCCGGGCACACCGGCCTTAATCTTGTCAGACCCCCAACGCCTGCGGCAGATCTTGTTGAACCTTGTGGGCAATGCTGTGAAGTTCACGTCTTCCGGCAGCGTGGAGGTACTCTTTGCCACCAACGGCGACAAGCTTACCTGTACCGTCAGCGACACCGGCCCTGGAATCGCGCCCGAAAAACTCGCTTCCATTTTCGATCCCTTCGTGCAGGCGGATTCTTCGACGACACGCCGCTTCGGCGGCAGCGGCCTTGGCTTGGCCATCGTGCAGCGCCTGGTTGCCGCCATGGCGGGCAAGGTAGCGGTCGAAAGCTCCCCGGGCCAGGGCTGCCGCTTCTTGGTCGAACTGCCTTTGGCGATACCGGAGATGCGCGCCGAAACTAACGCTCATTCGGCCGCGCCTTTGCCCCTTGCGGTGGGCTTACACATTCTGGTGGCCGAAGATAATCGCGTGAACCAAGCCATCATCGAGCGCATGCTCGATCGCCTCGGTTGCCAAGCCACCATCGTGCCCGATGGCTTTGCCGTCCTGCGCGCGCTCGAAGCCGCAGCCTTTGACGTCATCCTTATGGATTGCCAAATGCCCGGTCTCGATGGCTTTGCAACCACCACCGCCCTTCGGGCCCGGCCGGAGCCCTGGTCCCGCATACCGGTGCTGGCGCTCACGGCCAGCGCTTTGGCCGAAGACCAGGAGCGCTGCCTGCGCGCCGGGATGGACGGTTTTCTCGCCAAACCTGTCTTGCTTGAAGACCTCGCGGCGGCGCTCAAGCGCTTTGCTTCGCCGGAGGAGTCCGGCAGAGCTTAACCGCGGCCCACGAGCGGCATCTCGGTCGCCATCACGGTCATCGTCAACACATTGGCTTCCAGGGGAAGGCTTGCCATATACAAAACCGCCGAGGCCACATGCTCCACGTCCATCCTTGCCTCGGCGCGCAGAGTGCCGTCGGCCTGCAGCACGCCGGCCGTCATGCGCTCGGTCATGTTCGTTGCCGCGTTGCCAATGTCAATCTGCCCGCAGGCAACGCGGAAAGGTCGCCCGTCGAGGGCAATTGATTTTGTCAGCCCCGTCATGGCGTGTTTGGTAGCCGTATAGGGCGCCGAATGCGGACGGGGCGTCTGCGCGCTGATGCTGCCGTTGTTGATAATCCTGCCTCCCGGCGGATCCTGCCGCTTCATGCGCACAATCGCCTGTTGCGCGCACAGGAACGGAGCCGTCAGGTTGGCCCCCACCACCGTTTGCCATTGCGCAAAGCTGAGTTCTTCAAGGGGAATCGCCGGCACGTTTGTTCCCGCGTTGTTGAACAGCAGGTCGAGGCGAGGAAAAATCTGATCAAGCCAGGCAAAGAGCGCTTTCACCTGCGCGGGATCGGTCAAATCCGCGGTTTGGGTGGCAATGCGGCCACCGGCCAAGTTCGCTGTTTCTTCTAGTGCCTCTGGCCGCCTGCCAGTGATCGCCACCTGCCAACCTTCCCTTGCCAGGCGCAGCGCCACGGCTTGCCCTATTCCGCTACCGCCTCCCGTCACCAACGCAAATCTGGACTCGTTTGTATTCATCTCGAAAATGCTTGCCGCCTCCTTTTCTGCCATCCCATTTTGCCTCAGTCTTCCATAAGTTGAAGAAAAATTTGAGAAAAGTTCGGGTTGAGGGCCACCAGAACCGATAAGCAGAGCGAGGTGAAGAGCGTGACAGGAATTCTTGTCAAACAAGAATTTTTGCGCTGTGAGCGTAAAAACCCTTTACCACCGCCCGCCGACGGCGCTATATTCTTTATTTGGTACTGTTGACGCAAGTGTCTCCAAAGACGAAACTTACTTGCAAAAATGGAGGCCTCCGATCGGACCTGAACAGTCCGAATTCAGTTTCCGGAGCCAACTCCGAGCGTAGTATTGCCAAACCAACCGGAACTGTTCCGGTTGGAGGGAGAAAATAAACCGAAACTCCATGAAGCCACTGTTTCCAAAATCCACCGACTTCATCCTTCGGGCGCTCGGCGCCTTTTTGGGCTTGGGTGTCATTACTGGTGTTGCCGCATACACCTACTTCACCCACCCGATTGTCCAAGACACCGGCTATCGTCCCGAACAACCGGTTCCCTACAGCCATAAGCTGCACGCCGGGAACCTGGGTATGGATTGCTACTA
This sequence comes from Bryobacter sp., assembly GCA_033765085.1. GTDB lineage: Bacteria > Acidobacteriota > Terriglobia > Bryobacterales > Bryobacteraceae > Bryobacter. Next base: position 34,407 of record JANRIK010000009.1, read on the forward strand.
CTGCCACAACACGGTCACCAAGGCTGGGCACGCGGCCATTCCTTCCACAGAAACGTGTATGAACTGCCACACCCGTGTGAAGACCAATTCCGCGGCGCTCGCGCCCGTCCGCGCCAGCTACGCCACCGGAAAGCCGGTGGAATGGGTAAAGATTCACAATCTGCCCGATTACGCCTATTTCAACCACTCGGCACACGTCACGGCGGGTGTTTCCTGCGTCTCCTGCCACGGCCGGGTAGACCAGATGGTAGAGGTGCAACAGGTACAGCCGCTGAATATGGGCTGGTGCCTGGAGTGCCATCGCAATCCCGCGCCAAACCTGCGCCCGGCGGAATTTGTCACCAAGCTCGATTGGGAGCCCCCCACGGGCAAGACGGCCGCCGACATCGGCAACGAGATTATTAAGGCCAAGGGCATTCAACCGCCCGTCCACTGCAGCGGTTGCCACCGCTAGATCTTGCGAGAAAGAGAAAAGATTTGCCCATGAGCCTCGTTCAAATCACGAATCCGCAAGCCGCAAACCGGAATGCTCCCCAACGCGTTGCCCTCGACCAACTTCACCACGAGCCTGACTTTCAGAATTGGTTAGACGAAGGTCCGCAGCGCGTCAAGACTTCGGAAGTGCTGGACCCCGCCAGCCGCCGCGACGCTTTGAAGTTGCTGGCCGCCGGTGCGGGCATTGCCGCCACTGTCAGTTGCCGCCGTCCGGTCCAAAAGGTTGTCAGCTTTTCGAAAGGCGTCGAGGATCTCATCCCCGGCAAGCCGCTTTACTACAACACGGTAATGAACTTGGGCGGTGTCGCCCAAGGCCTGCGCATCGAGGCCAACGATGGCCGCCCCACCAAGGCCGAAGGCAATCCCCTGCATCCCACCTCGCTCGGCGCCGCCAATGGCTACGCGCAGGGCAGCATCATGGGCCTTTATGATCCGGACCGCTGCCAGACGGTGATGAAAGACCAAGCTCCGTCCAATTGGACTGCTTTCGGGGAATTCGTGAAAACGGCTTTCCCGGCTACGGCCACCGGCGCTGGCTTGGCCATTCTCGCGGAGCGCAATGCCGGCCCCAGTTGGCGTGCCACCTGGGAAACGGCCAAGAAGAAGTGGCCTGCGGCAATCTTTACCGAATACGAGCCGCTGGCCAGCGATTGCGCCACCCTCGGCGTCGAAATCGCCACCGGCACCAAAGCCGATACCTATTACAAGTTTGACCAAGCCGACATTATTCTCAGCCTCGACTACGACTTTCTCGGCGCCGAAGGCCTGACGGTCCAACCCGTAAAGCACTTCTCGAAGAAGCGCCGGGTCGAAAAAGCTGGCGACCCCATGAACCGCCTCTATGTGGTCGAAGCCGCTTACTCCGTCACGGGCGGCATGGCGGACCATCGCCTGCGCTTGAAGCCCAGCGAAGTGGGGGGCTTCGCGGCGGAAGTCTTGAAACTGGTCCAGACCGAAGGCGAAATTAAGCTAGAAGGCGAAGGGCGCAAGAAATACGCCGCCGCCGTTGCCGCCGACTTGAAGAAAGCCGGTGCGAAGGCGCTCGTTTGCGCCGGTCCCCGGCAGTTGCCCGAAGTGCACGCCCTGGCTCTGGCCCTCAATGCCGCGCTGGGTAGCGTGGGCACGACGGTGGAATTTCACCCCTCGCTGTACGAGCCGCAGTTTACGGGCCTCGAAAAACTGAAAGCCGCCCTCTCTGCGGGCCAAGTGCAAACGCTGGTGATTCTCGGCGGCAACCCCGCCTACACCATGCACGCGGATTTCAACTTCGCCGCCAATGCCAAGAAAGCAAAAACCATCATCCATTTAGGCCTCGAACACGACGAAACCGCCGCGCTTGCCAATTGGTGCTTGCCGCAGGCGCATTACCTCGAAGCGTGGGGCGATGGCCGCACCATTGGCGGCACGGCTTCCCTGCAGCAACCCGTCATTGCGCCGCTTTATGGCGGCAAGACGCCTTCGGAAGTTCTCTCGCTATTGCTCGGCGAAGGCAAGAGCGCTTATGACATCACCAAGGGCTACTGGACACAAACCTTCGCGGGCGATAAGGAAAAAGCCTGGCGCAAGGCGCTCCACGACGGTGTGCTCGAAGGCACCGGATTCACGCCCCTGAAGTTGACCGTGGACACCAAGAAGGTGGCGGCCCTCAATCTGCCCAGCGCATCCACGGGCCTTGAAATTGCGTTCCTGCCTTCCCCTGGCCTTTACGATGGCCGCTTCGCCAACAATGCCATGTTGCTCGAAGCTCCAGACCCCATGACCAAAGTGGTTTGGGACAATTGCGTTACCATGTCCAGCGCCACGGCCAAGCAATTGGGCGTTGAAATGGGTTATCTCGGCGACGCCGGCGGCAAGATCAGTGTTTCGGTTAACGGGGCGACGATCGAAGCCGCCGCACTCATCGTTCCCGGCCAAGCCGATGGCGTGCTTGCCATCACGCTCGGTTACGGTCGCGAAAAGGTGGGGCGTTTCGGCAAGGGTGCGGGCTTCAACGCATACCCCTTGCGCACTTCGGCCGCTCCCGGCTACGCGACGGGTGTTACGGCCACCAAAGCGAACGGTACTTACCTCCTGGTGCGCACCAATGACGACCCCGAAAGCGACACGCAACACGGCCGTCCCATTGCCCAGGAAGCCACTCTGCAGCAATTCACGGAAGCGCCCAGCTTTGCTCAGCACGTACACGGCCCGCCGGTGGAAAGCCTTTTCCCGGACTGGGATTATTCGAAAGGCAACCAGTGGGGCATGGCCATTGACCTCAACTCCTGCATCGGTTGCAATGCCTGCCTGATTGCCTGCTTCCAGGAAAACAACATTTCCATGGTGGGCAAGGATGCCGTCAACCGCGGCCGTGAAATGCACTGGATTCGCCTGGACCGCTACTTCTCTGACATGGGCGACGAGCCCACGGTGGTCATCCAACCGGTGAATTGCCAGCAGTGCGAAAATGCTCCTTGCGAAAGCGTTTGCCCCGTGGCCGCCACGGTTCACTCCCCCGAAGGCCTGAACGACATGGCCTACAACCGCTGCATCGGCACCCGCTACTGCATGAACAACTGCCCGTACAAGGTGCGGCGCTTTAACTACCTCAATTACCAAAAGAACCGCACGCAGGTGGAAATGCTGGGCGCCAACCCCGACGTCAGCACCCGCATGCGCGGCGTGATGGAAAAGTGCACCTACTGCACCCAGCGCATCTCGGAAGCCAAGATCAATGCCAAAACTGACCCGGCGGGCCGCCGCGAAGTCCGCGACGGCGAAGTGAAAACGGCTTGCCAGCAAACCTGCCCCGCCGACGCCATCACCTTCGGCAACGTGGCAGACCCGAACTCGGAAGTCGCCAAGGCAAAGGCCAACAGCCGCAACTATGCCCTGCTGGCGGAATTAAACGTCCGCCCGCGCACCACCTATCTCGCCCGCATTCGCAACACGAACCCGGCGCTGGTGCCGCACAAAGCACTCGAAGGTCATGGCGGGCATGCCGAAGGCGATCATGCTGCTGGCGACCATAAGGCGGGCGATCGTAAGGCGGGCGATCATAAGGCGGGCGATCATAAGGAAGCCCCCCACAAAGAAGCCGAGGCCAAGCACTAAGCGAGGAGAACCCTAGAACATGGCACAACAGAACTTAGCTTTAACCGTCAGCGATCTCGACGCCATCTCGCCCCGCCTGGTGCTGGACAAGGATGGCCGCCCTACCGGCTACAAGGAAGTCACCGAAGACGTTGCGCACATCGTCGAAATGAAGACGCCCACCAGTTGGTGGATCGCCTTCATTATCAGCTTCCTCATCATGTGCATGCTCTTCAGCCTGCTGGCCTACCAAGTCGTTACCGGCGTCGGCGTGTGGGGCAATAACGGACCCATCGGTTGGGCCTGGGACATTACGAACTTCGTGTTCTGGATCGGTATCGGCCACGCTGGTACGCTCATCTCGGCCATTCTTTTCCTCTTCCGGCAAAAGTGGCGCACTTCGATTAACCGCGCCGCCGAAGCCATGACGCTCTTCGCCGTGGCTTGCGCCGGCCTCTACCCGGTTTTCCACGTGGGGCGCGTGTGGCGCGCCTACTGGCTCTTCCCGATTCCGAATACCGACCTCGCCATGTGGCAAAACTTCCGTTCGCCGCTGCTCTGGGACGTGTTCGCCATCTCGACGTACGGAACCGTGTCGGCCCTGTTCTGGTATGTCGGTTTGATTCCTGACCTTGCCACCATCCGCGACCGCGCCACCGGCATCCGCGCCAAGATCTACGGCGCCCTTGCGCTGGGTTGGCGTGGTTCCGCGAAGCACTGGAACAACTACGAAATGGCCTACATGTTGCTCGCCGGCCTTTCGACGCCGCTCGTGCTCAGCGTGCACACCATCGTTAGCTTCGACTTCGCCACCTCGATCATTCCCGGCTGGCACACCACCATCTTCCCGCCTTACTTCGTCGCGGGCGCCATCTTCTCGGGCTTCGGTATGGTGATGACGCTGATGGTGGTCTTCCGCTGGTGGTTCAAACTCGAACACTTGGTTACCATCAAGCACCTGGAAAACATGAACAAGGTGATCCTGGCCACAGGCACCATCGTCGGCTACGCCTACGGCACGGAGTTCTTCATTGCCTGGTACTCGGGCAACGATTATGAACGCTTCGCCTTTATCAACCGCGCCTTCGGTCCTTACTGGTGGGCCTACTGGTCGATGATTAGCTGCAACGTACTCTCGCCGCAATTTTTCTGGTCGAAGAAACTGCGCACGAACGTGCCTTTCATGTTCGTCATCTCGATCTTTGTCAACATCGGCATGTGGTTCGAGCGCTTCGTCATCATCGTCACCAGCTTGCACCGGGACTTCCTGCCTGGCAGCTGGGGTTACTTCCGCCCCACCTGGGTGGATATTCTCACCTTCTTCGGCACCTTCGGTCTGTTCATGACGCTGTTCCTACTCTTCGTCCGCTTTGTGCCGATGATCGCCATCTCGGAAGTAAAGGGTGTGATTGCCGCGGACAAGCATCGCAATCTGCCCGAACACGTAGAAGCGCAAATGCAGGCCAAGCGCGACGAAATCATGAAGGTGGTTGCTTAAAGGACTACGTATGGGATTCTTTGAAGACTTCCGCAAAGCACTCTCCGGCAACGAAACACCCCGTCCTTGGGGCATCGTTGCGGAATTCGAAGACGAAGAGGCGTTGCTCAAGGCCGGCCGCGAAATGCACCACGGCTTGGGTTACACCAAGCTCGACGCGCTGACGCCCTTTCCGGTCCACGGCATTGAAGCCGCGCTCGGCATTCCCCGGTCTATCCTAGGCTTTATCGTCATCTGCGTCGGCCTGACGGGCACCATGACCGCGATATTGCTGCAGTGGTGGACGGGGGCTGTGGATTATCCGCTGGTCATCGCCGGCAAGCCCTTGTTTGCTTTTGAATTCGCCTTCCCCATCATGTTCGAGCTCAGCGTGCTGTTCAGCGCCTTTGCCTGTGTGTTTGGCATGTTGGCGCTCAACGGGTTGCCGCAGCTCTTCCATCCCACGATGAAGGCAAATCGCTTTGGCCGCGCCACCGACGACGGCTTCCTTTTGATTGTCGAAAAGACCGACCCCAAATTTTCTCCGGTTGAAACGCGCGAACAGCTCATGAAGCTCGGCGCCAGCTCGGCCGAAGTGGTGGAGGACTAATGTTGAACCCCCGCATTCTCTTTCTAGCTCTCGCGGCTCTGGCGCTCACGGGTTGCGCGAACTTCCCTTCCCGCACGCCGCCCATTGAACTCCACGACGACATGGACCGGCAGCTAAAGTACAAGGCCCAAACGCTCTATCGCGGCGAAGGCATTTTCGACGATGCGCGCGCCAACCGCATGCCGGTTCCGGGCACCGTAGCTGTTGGCTACCTGAAAGACAACGACGCCGAAACGCGCGGCATTGTCAATGGCCAGTACGTCGGCACCAACCCGATGAAGATCGACGCGGCGCTGCTCAAGACCGGCCAAGCCAAGTTCAATACCTACTGTTCGCCTTGCCACGACCGCACCGGTTCCGGCCAGGGCGTGGTGCCGAAGCGTACGCTGTGGCTGCCCACCAACCTGCACGAAGACCGTATTGTGGCCATGAGCGACGGCGAAGTCTACGATGTCATCTCCAACGGCCGCCGCACCATGCACGGCTACAAATACCAAATCGTCGAAGCAGACCGTTGGGCGATTGTTGCCTACGTCCGCGCTCTGCAACGGAGCGATCGCGGCACTCTGGCTGAGGTCCCGGCCGAACTGAGGGGGGATCTCCGCTAGCGCCCCGCCCGGGAATGCGCAAGCGGAAAAGGAATCACGAACCATGGCTGAACACGCTCACAACACAACGCTCGATAACTTCCACCTCGACCTTGGCCTGCATACCCGGGTCCGCAACGTCCTGCTCTTCCTTTTGCTGGTGAGCGCCGTTGCCATGGGCGCAGGCTATTTCCTCGATGCCAAGCAGTTCTTCCATAGCTATCTCGCCGGCTTTGTCTGGTCGACGCGCATCCTGCTCGGCGCGCTCTTCTTCCTGATGGCCTTCTACATGACCGGCGCAGCTTGGTCGGTCACCATCCGCCGTTTTTCGGAAACGCTTTCGGCGTCCATCCCCTACGGCATTCTCCTCTTTATCCCGCTCGCCTTCGGCATCCACGAACTCTACGAGTGGAGCCACCCAGAAGTGGTCGCGGGCGACAAGGTGCTGATGGGCAAGGCGGGCTGGCTAAACGAGCAGTTTTTCCTCATCCGCGTGGGCATTTACTTCCTCATCTGGACCTTTTTCGCCTGGGGTATCTACCGAAATTCCACCGCCATGGATACGGACCGCGATATCCGCCACATGCACAACAGCTCGAAGTACTCGGCGCCGGGCCTGTTGCTGGTCTTCCTGGCCACCAGCTTCGCCATGTTCGACTGGGTGATGAGCCTGAACCCGCACTGGTACTCCACAATCTACGGAATTTACATGTATGCCGGCGGCGCGCTGGCTAGCATGTGCACCATTACGCTCATCAGCCTCGGCTTCCGTCGCGCGGGCGTTTTGACCAACTCCATTACCGAAGAGCACTACCATGACCTCGGCAAGTGGATCTTCGCCATCACAGTTTTTTGGACCTATTCGGCCTTCAGCCAGTACATGCTCTACTGGTACGCCAATATCCCGGAAGAAACCGTATTTTTCAAGGACCGTTTCGCGGGCAGCTGGAAAGCAGTCAGCCAGTTCCTGGTCGTGGGCCACTTCCTGTTCCCGCTGTTCTTCCTGATTACTCGGAAGACCAAACGGAACCTCACCACCCTGGCCGCCATGGCCATCTGGATGTTGGCGATGGACTACCTCGACATTCACTGGAACATCATGCCAAGCCTGCACAAAGGCGGCTGGACCCCGCACTGGATGGATTTGGCGGCCCCGCTATGCTGCGTCAGCTTTTACGGCTTCTTCTTTTGGAACCGTTTGAAGCAACATGCCATTGTTCCGGTCGGAGATGTACGTCTGCACCAGTGCCTCGCGCATCACAATATCTAAGGGAGACATTTGAACCGTCATGAGTGAAACCCATTTCGAACCCCTCTCTCCCGAAGAAGCCGCACTGATCGGCTACGAGAGAAGCGAACCGAACTCGCGCAAAATCGCGCTGCTCACCATTTCTATTGTGGTCACGATCATCATCGTCTGCTTCTTTGTCTACTGGTGGTATGTGCTCGAGCGTGAACGCGCTTTCCAGCGGGAATTTGCCATTCCTGTGTGGGAAGTCACCAAAGAAGTGCGCGCCTACGAAACCGAGCGCTTGACCCAGTACAAGTACATCGACAAAGCCAAAGGCGCCGTGCAACTCCCCATCGACAAAGCCATGGAAATTTACGCTGCCGAAGCCGCCGAAGGCAAGTTTTTCCACAACTCAAAGGCCTCCGCTCTGGTTCCCTACGAGCCGGATCCGGGCCTTCAAGACGTGTTGAACCGCGCTCTTGGGAAGCCGGTTGCGCCGCCAGCCGCAGCTGCACCAGCGGCCGGTGCTCCCGTTGCTCCTACCACTCCAACTGCGCCCGCCCACTAGGAATTCCATGAAGCATTTCACCCACATTGCCGCGCTCTTCGCCATCTTCACGGTGGGTGCGCCATTGTGTGTCCCTGTGCTTTACGCCCAGAACGAAGTCATTGGTACGCCCAAAAACGCCGAAGAACGGGAACGCGCTCTTGCCGACAAGCCCACGGCGGCCATTAAGGAAACCGAAGGCACAGGAGTTGATGAAAAGCTTGGCCAGAAAATTGACCTGAACCTTACCTTCACTGGCGAAGACGGCTACCCGCACCCGCTGAAGGAATACTTCGCGGACGGCCGCCCGGTGATCCTAAACCTCGTCTATTACACCTGCCCCATGTTGTGCAATTTGACGCTCAACGGGCAGGTGGCAGTACTGCGCGAATTAGCCTGGACGCCGGGCAAGGAATTTACTGTCGTCACCATTTCGATTGACCCAACAGAAACCTTCGAAATCGCCCGCAACAAAAAACAAGCTTATCTGAGCAACTTTGACAAGCCGGCCAGTGCCGGCTGGCATTTCCTGACCGACCATCAGGGCAACGTGAAGAAACTGGCCGATCAGGTGGGCTTCCGCTACCGCCTGGACGAAAAGCAAGAGCAGTACGCCCATCCCTCGGCCATCATGGTCCTGTCGCCCGAAGGTATGGTCAGCCGCTACCTTTACGGCATTAAGTTTCGCGAGCGCGACCTGCGCCTGGCCCTTACGGAAGCGGCCAAAGAGAAGTTCGGCCTCACGGTCGAACGGATTCTGTTGATGTGTTATCACTACGACCCCAACTCCAAGTCGTACGTGATGTTCGCCACCAATTTCATGCGCCTCGGCGGCTTGGTGGTGATGATCGTATTAGCCCTTTTCTTGTTCCGCATGTGGCGGAACGACCTGCTGCGGCAAGCCCCTCCCGCGGGTGCCGCTGACTCGGAATCTCATCCCGTGGGGAATAGGACTTAAAAAGATGACCTGGTTACAAAATCTCTTTTTGCCGAACGCATCGCACGTCAAGGCCGGGGCCGTGGACGACCTCTTCATGTTCATCCTGTACTTGAACATTGCCTTCTTCCTGCTGATTGCCGGCGTCGTGTTTCTCTTCGTCGCGCAGTACCGCCGCAAATCGAACAACCAAAAGACGGCCCACATTGAGCACAACGACGCGCTCGAGGTTACCTGGACGGTAATCCCCCTCATTCTCTGCCTTGTTGTCTTCTTCTGGGGCTTTAACGACTACATGCAGGCCAACGTCGCCCCAGACGACTCCATGGAAATTCAAGTCACTGCGAAGAAGTGGATCTGGACCTTTGAATATCCCGACGGTTCGCGCAATATCGGCAAGCTCTTTGTTCCGGTGAATAAGCCGGTGCGCCTGATCATGCACTCCGAAGACGTATTGCACGCCTTCTACGTGCCGGAATTCCGCATCAAGAGCGACGTGGTCCCCAACCGCTACACCGAGGTTTGGTTCCAGGCCACCGCACCCGGCACCTACGTGGTCCCCTGCACGGAATACTGCGGGAAGGGCCACTCCGAAATGCAAGCCAAGGTCATTGCCTTGACGCCGCAGGAATACGAAAAGTATTTGGAAGAAGGCGACCCCGATGAAAGGGGCAAACCACCGGAACAGTTGGGCTCTTTGCTCTATGTGAACCTTGGCTGCTCCACTTGCCACTCCATCGACGGCGCCGCCGGCCAGGGTCCTTCCTGGAAGGGCATTTATGGCGCGCAACACAAAATGACCGATGGCGCCAACATCCTGGTCGACGAAAACTATATCCGCGAATCCATCCTCCAGCCCCAGGCGAAAATCGTCTCTGGCTACGGTGGCATCATGCCCTCCTACCAGGGCCAAATCCGCGAACGCCAATTGGCAGCCCTCATTGCGTACATGAAGACGCTCAAGTAAAGGCCATTTGAGAATAGAGACAATAGAATTAGAGATAAAGATTGAGGTACTTACATGGCTGACGTAATCACATCCCCTGCCGCCAGTACAGTTGAGCATCCGCACGACGCTGACTATTTGACAGACCCGCAGCACCAGGGCATATGGAGCTGGATGACCACCGTAGACCACAAGCGCCTGGGCGTTATGTACTTGTGGGCCGTGCTGGCCGCCTTTTTTGTGGGCGGTCTCTTTGCCCTGCTTGTCCGCCTGGAGCTGATGCGTCCGGGTACGGATTTCATCACCGCCGAGCAATACAATCTCGCCTTCACGCTGCACGGCGCCATCATGGTGTTCCTGTTCATCATTCCGTCCATTCCCGCCGCCTTGGGCAACTTCGTGCTGCCCCTGATGTTGGGCGCCAAGGACGTTGCCTTCCCGCGGCTAAATCTCGCGAGCTTCTGGGTCTATGTTGCCGGTTCGCTCATGGCGGTTAGCGCCATCGCCTTCGGCGGCGTCGACACCGGTTGGACTTTCTACACGCCCTACTCCACCACCACCACCGGCCCCGTCACCTTGATGACCATGGCCGTCTTCGTGCTGGGCTTCAGCTCCATCTTCACCGGCATCAACTTCATTGCCACGGTGCACAAGCTGCGCGCCCCCGGTATGGGCTGGTTCCAGTTGCCGCTCTTCGTGTGGGGCATCTACGCTACAGCAATTATCCAGGTGCTGGCCACCCCCGTGCTCGGCATCACCATGGTGCTGCTCGTCATGGAAAAGGCCTTCCAAATCGGCATCTTTGATGCCCAACTCGGTGGCGACCCCGTGCTCTTCCAGCACTTCTTCTGGTTCTATTCGCACCCGGCCGTCTACATCATGATTCTGCCCGGCATGGCGATTATTTCGGAAATCATCCCCACCTTCTCGCGCCGCACCATCTTTGGCTATAAGCTCATCGCCCTGAGCTCGGTGGCCATCGCCTTGATCGGCTTCCTGGTCTGGGGCCACCACATGTTCACCTCCGGCCAAAGCCAGTTGGCTGCCGGCATCTTCAGCTTCCTTACCTTCCTGGTCGCCATCCCCTCCGGCATTAAGGTCTTCAACTGGATGTCCACCATGTACAAGGCGTCCATTGGCCTTCAAACCCCGATGCTCTACGCCATCAGCTTCCTCTTGCTCTTTGGCATTGGCGGCTTGACGGGCATCTTCCTTGGCGCCCTGAGCGTCGACATCCACTTGCACGACACCTACTTTGTCGTGGCCCACTTCCACTACGTCATGATGGGCGGCACGGTCATCGCCTTCCTCGGTGGCGTGCACTACTGGTGGCCAAAGATGTTTGGCCGCATGTACAACGAGCGCTTGGGCCAAATCGCCTGCGTCATTGTCTTCATCGGCTTCAACATGACCTTCATGACCCAGTTCTTCATGGGTAGCCAAGGCATGCCGCGCCGCTACTACACTTACCTTGACCAATTCCAGCCGCTCCACGCTTTCTCCACCTACGGAAGCTGGATCCTCGGCGCGGGCCTTTTGATTGCCGCCTTCAACCTGGTGGCCAGCTTCCGCCTGCCGAAGACGGCTCCGCAGAATCCCTGGGCGGGCACCACGCTCGAATGGCAGACCCAATCGCCCCCCATCACCCACAATTTCGTTGGCCAGCCCGCCATTGAAGCCAACCCCTACGATTACCGTAAATTCAAGATCCCGGCGGACGCGGTTTAATCCGCCGCGTCCCCTTCCCTATTTTTTCTGAGGAACGAACGCATGAGCCAATCCCACGACGCGGCCCTCGCTGAACACGGCGAACACCACGAACACCATCCCTTTCACCAGCACCACTTTGCCACCATGGAGCAGCAGTTTGACGCTTCCAAGATTGGCATGTGGTTGTTCCTGGCCACGGAAATCCTCCTCTTCGGGGGCCTCTTCGTGGGTTATGGCATCATGCAGGCCAAGCACGGCGAAGCCTTCTTCGCCGGCCACCACCACCTGGATTGGAAGATGGGAGCAGTTAACACCTGCTTCCTGCTCATCTCCAGCTTCACGATGGTGATGGCTGTTTGGGCCTCGTCCACCAACAAGGCGGGCGAGAAGAAGGGTCAAATTCTCGGCTATCTCGGCCTGACGCTGCTCTGCGCCGCTGGCTTCATGGTGGTGAAGTACTTCGAATACGAGCACAAGTTCCACGATGGCCTATTGCCCGGCAAGTTCTTCTCTTATACCGGTCCGGATGTAGTGCCGAACATGTTCATGTTCTTCAGCTTCTATTTCATGATGACCGGTCTGCACGGCTTCCACGTGCTCGGTGGCATGGGTGCCATCGCCTTCCTCATGTTTCGCGCCGCCAAGGGCGATTACACAAGTTCCTACTACACCCCGGTCGACCTGGTCGGCTTGTACTGGCACTTGGTGGACTTGATCTGGATCTACCTCTTCCCGCTGCTCTACTTGATCAGCTAAGTTTCTGGAGATATTTACCGACATGAGCACTTCTCACGCCCACGCTGAACACAATGCCCACGGCCACGATCACGGCCATGACCATGCCCACGGCTGGAAAGGGTATCTCTATATCCTTCTCGCCTTGCTTGTTCTTACGGTCATCACCGTCGGCGCCTCCCGCATCAATTTCGGCTCCCCTGCCGCTAACGTTGTCATCGCCATGACCATCGCCACCATCAAGGCCTCTCTCGTGGCGCTGTTCTTCATGCACTTGAAGGACGACAAAGCCATCAATGGCCTCATCTTCGTTTCCACCCTGCTCTTCCTGGGTGTCTTCCTTGGCTTCTGCTTAATCGACGCCGATTCGCGCGACGACATTCGCCCGGCCACTTACAAGGGGCCTGTCGATGCCAAGGCCATGCCTTTGCTCAACAGCGAAGCTCCGGTCTTTGCGCCGCAAGTGGATCCTCGCAAGGCCCCTGGCGCCAAACCGCATGGCGAGGGCGAACACGGCGGCGCTCCCGCTCACTAAACCTTGATCGGTTCGGCTTTCGCCAGAACTTCCTTCGCAATCTCGATTCCCAATCCCGGGCCCGTTGGCACCACCAACTGGCCCTTTTCGCTTTTTAGGCTCGACGTTTTCGACGTCACCGGCAGCGTGTCGTCCGTACCCTTGAACTCCTGGTGCGCCCCCGGGTCCTTCACCACGCTCGCAAAGTGCGCCACGTAAAGGAAGCCCAAGCCCCCGCCCGACATGTGTGGCGTACAGGGCAAGCCTGCCACTTCGCACATCTTCGCTACTTTCAGCGAGCGCAGCATGCCACCAAAGTAAAGCAAGTCCGGCTGGATTACCTGCGCCACGCCGTGCTCGATAATGCTTTGAAACCCACGCAGGCTCATCTCTTCTTCGCCCAGCGCAATAGGGATTTGCAGAGCATCGGCAATCTGCTTGGTTTCCTCGTAATGGTCAAAGGGCACTGGCTCTTCAAAAAAACCCATCTTCGCCTCTTCCATCAAGCGCCCGATGCGCACGGCCATCGGCACATCGTAACTGCCGTTGGCATCGGCATAGATGGTGAAATCATCGCCGAAGGTTTTGCGCGTAAGCGGGATCATGGCCAAGTCTCGCTTCGTCGATGCTTCGTCATAGCGCATCCGCGCCCCCAGGCGAAACTTAATGGCTCCCGCTCCCGTTTCCGCCACCACCTTCTGCAGAAATTCCATCTCCGCTTCCGGGCGATTGCCGCGGTTGCCGCTCGCCCGGTAAACCGGAATCTGCCGCCGCCGCACCTCCCCCACCAGTTCGCCCAAGGGCAGTCCCGTCTCCTGCCCCAACAGGTCCAGAATCGCCATCTCTACTACTGCCACACTCACCCAAAACGGCAAGCCCTGCCACTTGTAGTTGGAACTTGCCAGGTAGACATCTGTCAGCGTTTGCTCCAGGTCCCGCGCGTCTTTGTTTCGATAAACCGGCGCCACCTTTTTCAAGAGAATCGGGTAAGCCACGCTCATTACGCTTGAGTGCGCGTCGGCGTAGCCTACGGCCCCGTTCTTGGATCGCGCCTTCACCACATAACTATTCCCCGCCCGGACCAGTTCAATGGCTTCCACCATTACCGGAGCCTTACACTTTTCCCGGCGCAATACCGGAGCCTTGCGGGCCGCGGCCAAGCGGTTACCCAAATCCTTTTTGGCCTCGCTCGTTTGCGCAAGGGCTGCGGTCGTGGCCAGGAGGTTCGAAGAAAAGAGTCGGCGATTCATCGCCCTCTATCTTATTCCCACTGCGCTATTCCCACAAAAACTCCGCCACCACCACTTCGTCCTCCTCAGCCGGCGCCACGGGCACCCGCTCTCCGCGTAATTCCAGCCAGCCCGCCTCCTTCACCGGCAACACAAAGCGGTCGAGCGTCGGCAAGCCCGGCGGCACCTCGGCCACCAACTCCCCATCCCGCTTCAATTCGTCCCGCCCCTTGGACCAGTAACCCTGCGGCCGCACCACCACTACGCTGCCTGCTTTGCCTTCCGGCGTCCAGCGCAAATTCACCTGGGCAAAACTGCGCAGGAAAGCGCTTTTCAAATACCGAATCCGCCGCCCTTCCCTTTCCAGACGAAACTCCAGCAACGTTCCGCCCTTCACCTTCAGTGGGCCCCAACCCTTTTCCCCTGGCAATCCCGCCCACAGCACGGTGCCACTACTGTATTCGCGCACCTCCAGCTTTACACCCGGCTCCGGCAAATTGGTCGCTGCCCCAGCCGCCCAACCCGTCACCAGACCCGCCAGAGTCACTTCCTCCTCCTGCTCCACCGTCAGCTTCGCCGGTGGTTTTCCCGTCAGAAATTCGTACATTTCCCGGAAGGCCTCCGGGCGAAAGGCCACTTCACGGTGGTCCATTCCCGGCAACACAACGTTCTTCGCCCCCTCCAAAGCCGGACTTTCAAAACCTGCTCCCACGGGTTGTGCGTATTTGTCAAAGCGATCGCTACGAATCGTGAGAAACCGAACTCCCTCAACTACTTCGCCACCGAAATTCATCTTTTGCAAGAAGTCTCCGAGGCCATTGAATTCGTTCCCCTTGTTCGCATCCATCCGAAACACGCCGTGGTTCGGCGTGCCACAAAGAATGGCGTGGCTCACCACGGCTTTGCCGCCTCCGAATTTCAGAAAGTTCCGAATCGTATTCCCGCCCCGGCTCGAACCCACCAGCGCAACCTTTTCGGCTCCGCTCTCAATCAGTGCCCGCGTCACCGCCGCAGCCAATTCCGCCGCCTGGTCCGTCGTGGAACTCCGGTTTTCCATCGCCACCGCGTCGTTGTTACGCGCCGCCGGATGCGTCAAGCGCAGGGCATACAGCCGCTCCCGGGGGTAGCCATTCGATTCGAAGAGCCACTGGATTCCCATCCACTTGGCCGCATCGTCACCGTTGCCATGCACAAAGACAATTGGCATTTGCGCGCTAAGCCGAATCGCTACAAACAGTAAGCAAAGAAACTTCATTTGCCACTCGAAATGTCAAACTGGATTCCCTGCGCCAGCGGCAGCGCATTGGAGTAGTTAATGGTCACCGTCTGCCTGCGCATATACGCCTTCCAGGAATCGCTGCCCGATTCCCTTCCCCCGCCGGTTTCCTTCTCGCCCCCAAAGGCCCCCCCAATCTCCGCGCCACTCGTGCCGATGTTCACATTCGCAATGCCGCAATCGCTGCCTTGCGCGCTCAAGAATTGCTCCGCACTCTTCAAGTTTGTCGTGAAGATTGCGCTCGAAAGTCCTTGCGGAACCTGGTTGTTATACGCAATCGCTTCCTCCAGCGTGCGGAACTCAATCGTGTGCAGCAGCGGCGCAAAAACTTCTTCCTGGAGCAGTGGCGCACCCGGAGGCATGCCCGTAATGGTCGGCTCGACGAAGTTGCCTGCCTTCACCCCACCACCAGTCAACACCACTCCCCCCTCGTGCCCCACCCGATCGACCGCCGCCCGGAACATCTGCACCGCCTTTTCGTTCACCAGCGGACCCATCAGCGTTCCCGCCTCCAGCGGATCCCCCACCTTCACCTGCGCGTAGGCCAAAACCAAGCGCGCCCGAAATTCGGCCGCAATCGCCTCGTGCACGTAAAGCCGCCGCAAACTTGTGCAGCGTTGCCCCGCCGTGCCCACCGCCGCAAAGACACACGCGCGCAGCGCCAGGTCCAGGTCCGCATCCGGCATCACCACAATCGCATTGTTGCCGCCTAGTTCCAACAGCGTCCGCCCCAACCGCCGCCCCACGCGTTCGGCCACAATTTTTCCCATGCGGCAGCTTCCCGTGGCCGAAACCAGCGGAATGCGCCGGTCATCCAGCATCGGCTCGCCCACCTCCGCCACATCGCCAATCAGGGTTTGGAATAGGTACGGAAAGCCGTGTCGCGCCGCCACCGGTTCCACAATCTTCGCCACCGCTTCCGCGCAGAGCGGCGTCAGCTCGCTGGGCTTCCAAATCACCGTATCGCCGCACACCGCCGCCAACAGCGCGTTCCAGGCCCACACCGCCACCGGGAAGTTAAACGCCGTAATCACCGCCACCGGACCCAGCGGGTGCCATTGCTCGTACAGCCGGTGCCCGGGCCGCTCCGAGTGCGTCGTCATCCCGTAGAGCTGCCGCGAAAGGCCGACGGCGAAATCCGCCACATCGATCATTTCCTGCACTTCGCCCAGGCCTTCCTGGTAAATCTTGCCCATCTCGCGCGTCACCAGGCGTCCCAATTCGTCCTTGTGCGCCCGGAGGGCTTCGGCCACTTCGCGCACCAGCTGCCCGCGCACCGGCGCCGGCACTTGCCGCCAGCGCAGAAATGTTTCCTGGCTGCGCTCCACCGCCGCTTCGTAATCGGCACGCCGTGCCTTCTTTACCCGCCCAATTTCTTCCCCCGTCGCCGGGTTTTCGCTCAGAAGATACTCTTCGCTAGCGCTCATCTCTGCCTTCGCTCCCTTCCCCTACAGCCTCTCATACACCGGAGCTTGGGCTGCCCCCAACGTCTGCACAGCGGCTAGGTCTATCGCCTAGGAAACAGCCTTGGATCGAACAGATAAGGCTCGATTCCCACAATTCGAATCAATTCAAACTCCGGGTGAAGAGGATTCAGCAAGTAGTTTTTTTCTAATGGAGATACTGCGGACGCTACTTCCAACACAGCGCTTTCAAGCGATCGCAGCCACCTGCTTCCTATCTGTGTCGGCTTATCACCTGGCCTGCTGAGAAGACTTGATTGGCCCTGGATGATCGACACTCCACCGGGAATTTCGATGCTGACTGCTGAATAACCAACCGGATAGTCCTGCCGCTCCATGTGAACCAAATTCTCCAAAACTGCAAGGGCAATCGATGCGGCTGTATAGACGACCGGCAAACCCGGTTCGTTCCACCTGCCTCCAGATCCCTTTGCCCCCTGCCCGTCTAACCTGTCCGCGTATATAGATCGGCAGACGCGATACACCGTAAGCATTAGCTATGGATATTGTGCTCGATGCGAATTAGTACATTCTCCACCTGCTCGCGGCCCTCTTCGGTTGCAAGTAAGTCGATAGGCTCCCGATCCCCAAACAGCTCCAGCGGCGTCGTCAGCCAATGCTTGGCTTTTTCTTCATCGCCAAATACAGCAAAAGCGTGCGCCACAATCGGAAGAGCGGCTCGCAGAACCCCAAATTCCGGCACTCGTTGGAGCGTTGCTCCCATGCAAACAGCATATCAACTTCCCGCCTTCGCTTGCGTTAACCATCGAAAAGCCTCCGGACCCGTGGCAAAGCCCCGCCCCCGGGCCGCAAATTCCTTTGTCAATTCCTCCACTAGGCGCGCCTGAAAGGCCACCTCCGCCCATTCCGGGCTCTCATACTTCGCCAGGATTTCCAGCGCCACCGCCCGAGTCGTCGCGCCGCCCGGTTTGGTGGCGCGAATGTGCAGCGGGTCGCCAATAATCGGGTTGGGCGTCAAGCCCGCCAGCAGTTCGGCCAGCGCAGCCGGTTCGCAGGGCAGAATCGGAGCAAGCGTAATGTAGACATCCAAACCCGCCGCCACCAGTTGCTCCACGGCTTCCACGCGCTGGGCAATGGTTTCACAGCGCGGTTCAAACTTCCGCCGCACGGTGTCGTTTTCCGTCGTGATGGAAAAGCTAATCCGCAGGTCGGTATGTTCGGCCACCGCCCGCAATAAGTGCAAGTCCCGCAGGATATAGCTCGATCGCGTCTGCAGAACAAAGCGCCGCGGCGGCCGGATGTAAACCTGCTCCAGCACCAGCGGCATCATTTCCATCATCATCTCCGCCGGCTGATAGGGGTCCACCAGCGGCGAACAATAGATAATCTGCTCTTCCCGCAGTTCCTTCTTCAAGAGCTCCGGTAGATTCTTCTTTCGCACCGTATAGTCGCCCCAATGCTCCCAATCCTCGCGCCGCAGCCCCGCGCGCACCCGCATCGTGGGCACATAGCAATACGTGCAGCCGAAGGTGCAATTGCGCGCCGGCGTCAACGAGTGCGTAAAGCCCGCCTCCCGCAGAAAGCCGCTCACCTCGCTGAGCGCCCTTTGCGCGCGTGTTTCCAGCACGGGCAGCAGCCGCATTAGCCCTCTCGCGCCAACACTTCGCGCTCTCCCGCCTCCAACCCCACCAAGCTCAAAACGTTATGCTCAATCGTCACGCAAATATCTTCGAGCGGCAGGTCATTGTCATCCGTCCCAAACGGACCCTCGATTTCCACGCCAATCTCTTCAATGCCAAAAAACACATAGCTCACCACCAGCACATCCAGCACCGTCCCCCACCAAAACGTGTTCACCAGCGCAAAGGGCAGCGTGAAGCAGTAAACAAACAGCGCGCGCCGCAAGTGCACCACATAGGCAAAGGGTAAGGGCGTTTTGCGGATGCGCTCACAGCCGCCCACGTAGCCCATCAGCAATTGCACGTTCTGGTCCAGGCTGTTCAACACCATCTCGCCAAAAGCGCCGCGCTCGTGCGCCCGCCGCAGTACGGTGGTCATCTCCGTCGCCACGGCTAGCGGGGCGTGTTGGGCCTTCAAGAGGCGGTCGAAATCTTCATGGTCACTTTCCGCCTTCTCGTAGCGCGCCTGTGTGCCGCGCAATTGATGCATTGCAGAATAGGGAAACAGCGCCGTTAGCCGCGTCAGGCGCAACAGCAGGTCCCGGTCCCGGTCGCCCTCAAAATGCACCAAAGCCAGGCGCACCAGATTGCGGCATTCGTTCACCATCCCGCCCCACAGCTTTCGCCCCTCCCAAAAACGGTCGTAGCTGGCATTGGTGCGAAACACCAACAACAGGCCCAGCGCAAAGCCCACCAACTGGTGAATCAGCGACGAAATGCCCAAATCCATCCACCGCCCGTCCACCCACACCACCGCCACACTCCACACCACCGCCGCCAGCAACCGGCCGCTGATTTCCTTCACCAGCGAACCCCGCACATCAAAGAAGTGGTCCAGCCACTTATGCGGATCGTATTGGATCATACGAGCAGATTACCCTACTCGCCCAACTCCTTCAGCCGCTTCTTGATTTGCCCCAGGCGCATGATGGCCGGCAAGGTCGACACCACGAGCGTTGTGATGCTGATGGATCCGAATACTTTGCTTGGGCTCCATTGACCGCTCACAATCGCGTAAAGAATATATGCGGCAATCACCGTCCCAATCCCCGCCACCGTGTAGACCAGCGCCGATAAAGTCTTCGCTGCCGCTTGTAACTCCTCGCGGCTCATTTCTGTAATCTGTTTCGCCATCCTGCTAATGTATCCCGATTGCTCCCCTTAAGGAAAAACCGGCAACCACCAGAACGACACCAGAATCACGAGGATCAACAGCCCATCCAGGCACAGCAGCGCGCCAAGCAAATAATTCTCTTTTGGTTTCGTCATAGAGTGCGACCAATTGAGTCCATGATGCTATACTCGCAACAAATATGCAAGTCAGTTGCACTACAAACCCGTTCGCCTCCCTGCGCTTTCTCCTGCTTTGTGCCGCCACCATTGGGTTCCAGGCCTTCTTGGCCGCTTGGTTCACCGATCACTGGCCCGCACCGCAAATTCAGGAAGATTCCGCTATCCGCAAGTCATTCGCAATTTCCACAGGAGACGCCCAACGGTGACCAATTCCGAAACCCCCAGCGCCGACGGCCTCTATTTTCGCGGCCCCGAGGGCGAAACCGAACAACTGCTGCTCGTGGCTGGCTCGGTGCGCCTCCATTTCACTCGCCCGGACTTCTACCGTTTTGTTGTCCTTGCGCTCGATGCCGAAAAGCCCTTTCGCGCCTATGCGGAAACTTGCGCTGGTTGCGAAGATTCCGGTGGCGAGCAAATCGTTTTCAGTACGCTGGACAGCGTCGGCTCGGTCTACGATTGCGCCCATTGCCACTTCCTGCACGTCGACGCCTTTGGCCAACGCATCGTCATCGCGCCCAGTTGCTTCTGGTATTTTCTGGCCCTGCTGCGGCAGTGCGCCGCGCAACTTGAGGTCCGCGTCCCTGTCCTGCGGAACAACGAAAGCTAAGCCTTGGGCTCACTCGGCACGTTTGCCGCCGCCTCCGCCGGCGCGCCCAGCGTTGCCACAATGCGCGTCGCTTCTTCCACCGCTCGCGCCAGCACACTGCGAATCTTGCCGTCCTCGAGCATCAAAAGTCCCCCAATGGTGCAGCCCGCCGGTGTGGTTACATCGTCGCGCAACGCCGCCGGATGACGCCCGCTTTCCTGCACCATGCGCGCCGAGCCCAGCATTGTCTGCGCCACCAATTCCAGCGCCAAATCCCGCGGCAAGCCCACCCGCACCCCCGCATCGGCCAGCGCCTCCATCACCAGATACATGTAGGCAGGCCCGGATCCGCTTAGCGCCGTAATGGCATTAAAGTAGTGCTCTTCCACCTCCAGCGCTCGCCCCACGCTCGCAAACACCGCCCCCGCTTGGGCCAAATGATCGGGCCCCGCCGCACGCCCCGCGCAATACACCGTCACCCCTTGGCCCACCAGGCAGGGCGTATTCGGCATGGCCCGCACCACCGGGTTCGCTTGTCCCAGCAAAGCCTCCAGCCGCGCCGTCGATACTCCTGCCAAAACGCTGATCACCAGGGCGTCCTCGCGCAACCCTGCCGCCCGCAAATAAGCCACCACATTGGCCACCTGGTTCGGCTTCACCGCCAGGATTAACAGCCCCGCCGCCGGCACTTCCGCCCGGTAATCCCGGCTGACGCTGATGCCCAATTCCGCCTCCACCTCGCGCGCGCTTTCCTCCGTCTTGGTTGAGGCCCAAACCTGCCGCCGCTCCACCTTTGCCCCGCCCGCCCCCGCCCCCAGTAACCCCTTCACCAAGGCCCGCCCCATTACGCCCGCCCCCACAATGCCCAAGGTCCGCCCCGCGGGCAGCAGATCTATTCCGTATTGCATGTAGATGACTATACCGAACCGGATAGGTAATCCAGCATCTTCCGCCGCCCCCACCCCGGTGCAATGCTTAAGGGCATAGATGTTTTCCCTTAGTGTTCTGCTCTTGCTGGCGCAAGTCTTCGCTCCCCCCACCTTCGAAAGCCAGCACAATTGGCGCCTCGACGAGCGCGGTTTGCCCATTGCCGGTAGTGAACGCACCAAGCTTTTCCGCTACGAATCCCGCAACGGGCAGCGCGTCAAGGTGCAGGTTGCGCAGGATGGCTATGCCCTGGACGCGGCCGAGCAAGCCCTTTCGGCGCGCCCCGCAAATCGCACGCCCGCCCTCCAAAAGCTCGATAGCCCCGCCCGCTGCTACTTTGAAACGCGCAACCCCACGGGGGATCTCCTCGAAGAAGGCTACGAACTGCTTGCACCGGAAAAAGGCCTGGAAGCCGGTTCGCGCGTCACCTATCGCTATTCCGAAGGCACGCTGGTGGAACTGGAGGTGCAGTTCCGCACGCTTCTCCCCAGCGGCGAAACCTACCGGGGCAAGCAACTCAGCCGCTTTGCAGCCGCCGACTAGACGGCCAGTTTCGTAACCGTAATCGCTCCGGCAAAGCACAGCGCCACGTCATGCCCCGCCCGCGCAGGGCGTTCGGCGTAGCGCCCCGCATAACGAATTGCTTCGCCCTCCAGTTCAAAACGCACGTCCTGGGGGCTGGGGTCCAGCGGACACTCCACCACGCTAGCCTGCTCCACATGGGGCAAATTTACGTTCCAATAAGTCTCTGGTGCGCTCCCGCCGCTTAGAATCTGTTCGAACGCCAGCCGCGCCAAGGCCTGCGAGAGCTTCCAATCCAGTGCCATCCCTGCCTTCACGTATTGCGAAAACGCCACCGCCGGCACTCCCAAAATCGCCGCTTCCCGGGCTGCCGCCACCGTTCCCGAGGTGTACACATCCACGCCCAAATTTCCCCCGCGATTGATGCCGCTCAACACCCAATCCACCTTAAGGTCCAAGACCCGCAACGCTACCCGCACACAATCCGCCGGCGTCCCGTTCACGTGCCACGCCCGCGGCGCATAAGCCGTCGCCCGCAGCGGCGAACCCGTCGTCACCCGGTGGCCCATGTAGGATTGCTCGGTCTCCGGCGCCACCACATACACCTCGCCCGCTTCTCCCACCAATCTAGCCGCCACTTCCGCCAACGCCGCTAAACCGGGAGCGAAATAGCCATCGTCATTGGTAAGCAGGAAGCGCAAAAGAAGAGCCTAAAAAAGATGTAACAGGGAAGGGATTCCGTTGAATGGTCGGGCTGGCGGGATTCGAACCCACGACCTCTTGCACCCCAAGCAAGCGCGCTAGCCAGGCTGCGCTACAGCCCGATTCCTACAACCTTTTTAGTATAAACCATGAGCCTCCGCCCGGTCACAATTCCGCGAAATTGTGTAGCCGGAATGAAACGCTCTCTCTTTCTTGCCGCCGCGCTTTGGCTTGCCAGCAATATCGGCGCCCTCCCGCTTGCCGCGGGCGAACTTGCCACGCTTGGCCGCCAGCTCTTCTTCGACAAGCGCCTCAGCGCGGATGACAGCCTCAGTTGTGCCACTTGCCACCGCCCGGACCGCGCCTTCACCGATGGCCAAGCGAAATCCCTCGGCATTGCCCAACGCCAGGGCGATTACAACGCCCCCACCGTACTCAACCGCGCCAAGGCCAAGCGCCACTTCTGGGATGGCCGCGCCACATCGCTCGAAGAACAAGCCCTCGGCCCCTTGCTGAACCCCAAAGAAATGGGCAACACGCGCGAAACCCTGGAGGCTAAGTTGAACCGCATGGCCGCTTACCGCCTTCGTTTTGCCCGCGCCTTTTCCAGCCCGGAGGTTACGCTGCCCCGTATCGCCCGCGCCCTGGCAGCGTACGAAAAAACGCTCCGCTCCCGCAGTAGCCTCTACGACGATTACCTCCGCGGGCGCCGCCAAGGCTGGACTGCGGACCATGAGCTTGGCCGAACGATCTTTACCGGCCCCGGCGGCTGCTCGGCTTGCCACAATGGTCCGAACTTTACCAACGACGCACTGATTACCGATGCCGAAGGGAAGCGCTGGAAAGTGCCCAGCTTGCGCGAACTGGTCTACACCGCGCCTTACTTCCATGATGGCCGCTACTGCTCCCTCGCCGAAGTGGTGGACGCCCACGGCGACACCGCGCGCCTGGATCCGAAAAGCAAACGCGCCCTTGTACTTTTCCTAGAATCCCTCTCCGGCGATTACTCGCGCTAAGCTGCGAGGATGCCAGATCTCGCGGCCCTCGACTTTACAGGCCAATACTTCACAGGCAAACATGTCGCCATTACCGGCGGCACCTCCGGCATAGGCCTCGCCCTGGCAGAAGCCTTTCTCGGCGCGGGTGCTACGGTCCTCGCCGGGGGCCTCGAAACCGGCCTCGATGTGCGCAGCGAAGCGTCCCTTGCGGCGTGGCTTTCCTCCCTGCCCCACTTGGATGTGCTGGTGAATGCCGCGGGCGTCATTCGCCGGGGCGAAGAGCACTTGCCGGAAGTCTTCGCCGAAGTCGTGGATATCAATCTCAATGGCGCCATGCGCGCCTGCCAGGCGGCCAAGCCTCTGCTGCTTAAATCCCTGCTCGGCCAATCCTCTGCCCCGGCCGTGGTCAACATCGCCTCCATGCTCAGCTTCTTTGGCAGCGGCCCCGCGCCGGCCTACAGCGCTTCGAAAGGTGGCTTGGCGCAATTAACCAAAAGCCTCGCCCTCAGTTGGGCCCCGCTCGGCATCCGCGTCAACGCCGTTGCGCCCGGGTGGATTGAAACGCCCCTCACAGCCCCCTTGCGCGAAGACGCGGCCAAGCACGAAGCTCTCCGCGCCCGCACACCCATGGGCCGCTGGGGCAAGCCCGCAGACGTTACCGGACCCGTGCTATTTCTTGCCTCCCCGCTGGCCGCCTTTGTCACCGGCGCCATCCTGCCCGTGGATGGCGGTTATTTGATAGCTTGAGGGCCATGATCCGCAATCCTTACGAAATGGCGCAAGACATTGTAATTAGCAGCGTGCTGCCCGAAGACGAGCGTGTCTGGGTGCCGCAAGCCCCGGACGTTTGGTTCCGCCCCCTTTGTCTTGCCACCCGCCAAGGTTATTGGGTAAACCTGTTGCGCGTGCGCAAAAGCGGCATCTTGAGCCGCCATCGCCACCCTGCTCCCGTGCACGGCTACGTCATCAAAGGCCGCTGGCACTATTTGGAACACGATTGGATGGCCGAACAGGGCGGCTATGTTTTCGAACCCCCGGGCGAAACCCACACCCTCACCGTGCCGGCCGATGTTCCGGAAATGATCACCCTTTTCCATATCACCGGCGCCATGATTTACCTGGACGAAGCCGGGCAGGTCACCCACTTCGAAGACGTCTTCAGCAAGCTCGACATGTGTCGCAAACATTACCTTGCCTGCGGCCTCGGCGCAGACTTCGTCGACCAGTTTGTGCGGTAAGCCATGTTGCTCGAAGCGCGGCCCTAAAACTGGTCCAACAGAATGCTATTGCCGTCCGGATCCTTCACCACAATGTGCGCCGGGCCTTCCTCGCCTTCGCTCGCCTTCACCAGCTTCACACCCTGCGCCTTCAATTGGTCTTCGATCTCGCGCACGTCCGGCGGATTGAATGTAATGACGTTGTCTTCGAACATGTCCTGGAACAGCCCAATCTTGGCCTGCCCGTTCTGCAACATGACCCATTTCTGTTTCACGTCGCCATCCATGACTTCAAAGCCCAACTTCTCATAAAAGGCCAAGGACTTCTTAATGTCCTTCACGGCAAGGGAAATGGAAAACTCTCCGAGGCGCATAACGTTTGCCTCTCAATTGAAACACACCCGCTCTGTATCCGCAAACTGCAACCGTAAACCGAATGCGCAAACCGGCAAAAAGAAATGCTTGACGGAACTTAGTAACTTCGTGCATACTTACTCCTGGAGGTAGTTAACGCATGTACGCCAATAGCCAAGTATTCCCCAATCTTGCTGGTGCGGCCAAGCTCTGCTTGGAACGTATTCCGTCGCACACGCGATTTATCTCCTCTCTCCAGTTTCAACTACTGGACTTGAGATAGCTCAGAGGGTAGAGCAACAGCCGTTCACGCTGTCGGTCGCCGGTTCGACTCCGGCTCTCAACCACTGCAACCCCAGCCTTTTCCCGTGCCAAACCAGTAATGCTTCGCTATCGCTGCGCCTCCGGGCGCCGCGCTAGAGAATGCCTTACACCGGCTTTGAGACTTCGTACTCTCCTGCCGCTTCGCCTTCGGACTGTTTCCCCCGGGAAACCTTCCTCGGCTAAGTGAAGGGATAAGTCCGTCCTAAGTCGGGGCTAGGTGTGGGAAGAGGCAACTTATCCACTAGTTAGTCGTGACTTAGAAAACTAGAAAGGTGGTGATCTCTTTATGTCACCCGTTTTGCGCCTTGTCGTGGGCGACCACGAGCGCGTAATCTTCAGCCGCCACGGACGTTTCCGTGGCATTGCCGGTCCGGGCATTTATTGGCGTTTTGGCTTTGGCCACAGCGCGGAGAAGTTGCCGGCCGAGGGCCTGCCCTACCGGGGCGCTTGGTCAGATTTGTTGTTGAACGGCCAATCCCCGGAAGCCTTGGCCTTCTTCCACCGCGTCGAAACGAAGGCCGACGAAGTCGCTTTCGTTTACAAAAACGAGCGCCTCATCGCTGTCGAAGCGCCGTCCACTCGCACCCTCTATTGGAAGACGCTGGCCAACTTCCGCGTAGAACTGTTTCGTGTGGCCGAACGTCCCTTGGCCCCCTCGGCCAAGGTGGCGGAACTCGGCCGCTTGGGCCGCGCCGCGGGCGCGCAGTATTTCCAGGTGCCCGATGGCAGCGTTGGCTTGTTGCTCGTTGAGGGCAAGTACCGCGAAACTCTGCCCCCGGGTCAGTACGCTTCCTTTCCCCACTGGGGCTCGGTAAGCGTGGAGCTGGTAGACCTGCGCGTGCAGTCCTTGGAGGTCACCGGTCAGGAGATCCTGACGTCCGACAAGGTCAGCCTCCGTGTCAACATCTGGGTGGAATACCAGATCACCGATCCCTTGCTGGCGCGCCAAAGCGTCGTGCGTCCGGCCGATCACTTGTACAAGGTTGTGCAAATGGCCGTCCGCCAGTCCTTGGCCAAGCGCACCCTCGATGCGGTTCTTGAAGCGCGTACCGACTTGGACGAAGCCGTGGCGGCGGAGGTCCGCGCCGCCGGTGCGCAGTTTGGCTACCGTGTTGGCGCCATGGCCATCAAGGACATCATCCCCCCGGGTGAGGTCCGCACCATGCTCGAACAAGTGGTCGCCGCCGAGCGCAAGGCGCAGGCCAACCTCATTCATCGCCGCGAAGAGACGGCTGCCACCCGCAGCTTGTTGAACACGGCGCGCTTGATGGCCGAGCACCCTTTGCTGGTTCGCATGAAGGAACTGGAAGCGCTCGAGAAGATCGCCGGCAAGGTGGAAAAGATCCATCTCTACGGCGGCTTCGATGCCGTCCTCCGCGGTCTGGTGCCCATTGGCCAGGCTGGCGAAACCGAATAGCCCCACTTAGGAGAAAGCCATGCATCTGTCACCCGCCGAACGATTGCGCACCAAGCTGTCCCAATACTCCCCGTGGGTCCAGGGCCAGTTGGGTGTCCCCCCGGAATCGTGGGCCATCGTCGAGATGAAGCTTTCCCTGGGAGACCTGGGATTGCATTCCTTGCTGGGGGAACATCTGTTCCGCCAGCAAGGTGCAGTCTGGCCTTCCCTGGCTGACGGCCTTGCTCGTCTTAGCTTGGCGCCGGGCTTTACCCACCTCGAATTGAACACCGTCGACCAAAGCGATATTCGCAGTTGCGCTTGGTCCGGCCGTTTTCGCGAGGCGGCCTTCGCCTTCGAATTGCGGGACTTGCCCTTTCCCATGGTGGTTGTTTTGGACGAGTACCCCATCCCCACCTATGGCGGCTCGCAAATCATGGGCTTCCAATGGCTCATCGCTGCCAAGCAGCATTTGCCCACCGCCGCCTCCTTCCTCCACCGCCTTTCCACCCAGGGCCGCAAACGGGTGCAGGTAGTTGGTGGCAACGATTACACCCTAGCCGTACCGCACCCCCATAGCGCTTACGGTTGGGATGACGTCATGCTCGATGAGGCCAACCAGCATTTGGTGCGCCAGGATTTCGAGCACTTTCTCGCACGGCGGGAATGGTTCGCCGCACGGAGAGTTCCGTGGCGGCGCGGCTATCTGTTCCACGGTCCTCCCGGCAACGGGAAGACCAGCGCCGTGCGAGCCATGGCGTCCCATCCGCAAATCAGCGTCTTCTCTCTTAACTTCGCCGGAGAGGACATTTACGACAACGAAATCAGCATGCTCTTCAGCCAGGCAGCCTCCTTTGCCCCTTCGCTAATCGTCTTGGAAGACCTGGACCGTGTCTTTCACTTCGAGGGCGAAGAGAAAAAGGTCAACGTCACGCTCTCCCATCTGCTCAATTGCTTGGACGGATTGTTCTCGGCCGAGGGCGTCATTGTTGTCGCCACCGCCAACCACCCCGAGCGGCTGGACAAAGCCATTCTGCGCCGCCCCGGCCGCTTCGACCGCGTCGTGCACTTCCCCCTACCCGATGCTGGCCTGCGCGAAAAGTACCTGCGCAAACTCTGTCCGGAGGCGGAGGACCTTCAGTTCCTCGTCCGCGCCACCGATCGCTACAGCTTTGCGCAACTCCGCGAACTCTGGCTCGCCGCCGCGCAACTCGTTTGGACTCGCGGTGGCGACGACGCCGAGTCGCCAATTCTCACCGCAGACCTCGAACTTGCCCTCAAAGACCTGCACCGCGAACAGTTTTCCGGCTCCGGGGCCCACTTCGGGTTTTAGTGGACCCCGCCCGGTTCACACTCCGGCAAACTTTTTATCTCCTCTGTTTTCTTCAGCTTCTCCTTTCCCTTCCCTTATTTCCCACTCTGCTGTGCGCCAAACTCCAATCGGGCGTCCTCCCCGGCGCTCGCTCCCGCTGAAAGGCCCCCTTGAAAGGAAACGAAGTCCTTGCCCCCAATCCCCGATGCCTCCCTTCTCCAACTCCTGGCGGAGCGCTTTCCCCGCGCCACCGGTTTCGCCCGTCCCCTCCGCGAAAAACTCGCCCGCGCCATCGAACGTCGCGACGCCTGCGCGGCCTTGCTCCAACGCGCGGAACAAACCCTTGCTTCCCCTGCTTGGCGCCAAGCCAGCCCCCAACAGCAGCAGGAATTTCATGAAAATCTCCGGCTCACCCGCCAACGCGTCGCCGAACTCCAGGGCCTGATCCGGCGCCTCTCCGCCGCCCTTGCCCAAAACGAACGCTGCCTCAACCCGGAGAACTAACCCCGCCATGCACCCCGAAATCGAATTCCTCTATTCCGTCGAAAACCCCCACGATTACACTGCCACGCGCGCCAGCGTTTTCGCCAAATATCTTCCCGCCAACCCCGCGGAAGCCGAACTTGTCAACCACATCGCCATCTCCACTTGGTTGCGCCGCCGCTACGCCGCCGCCATGCACTACGCCCTCCGCCAACTCCACGACGCCCAGGCCAATCCGCAAACTCCTCCCTCCCGCGTCGTCCAGTACTCCCGCAATCTGGTTCGCTTCAATCGCGAATACCGCAACCAGCGCCGCCATATCTCCGGCTGCCGCTCTGCCCTCAAACGCCTGCGCCTACCTTCCGAGGAAACCCATGAATTCGCCACCGCGGCCTAGTCTCGCCGTGCCGCCTCCGGCCCGCACCCTCAACGAACCCGAACAGGAACGTCGCTACAACGAACTCGCCAATTTGGTGTTTGCCCGCTATGCCCCCGCCACGGACGATGAATTGCGCCTAACCAACGACATCCTTCTGGGGGCCTGGCTGCTGCGCCATTGGAAGAGCCGCTCCGCCGCTGCCCGCCGTACCTACCGCGCCGCCAAAGTTGCCAACGAAAGCGACCCCGCCGTCGCCCAACTCCGCGAAACCTGGCGCTATGTCGAAGATCAGGCCACCCGCCAAGCCATGTACCTCGGCCGCCGCAAACAAGCTTTCGCCGACCTCCGCACCGCCTACGAAGCCACCCTCGCCCACAGCGGCTTCACCCTCGCCGACGTCCGCCACACCTGGCTCTCCCAACTCTCCCCCAACCTGCCCATGCCGGAAGCGGCTTGAGTGAGGAAACTAGGAAACTAGGGAAACTAGTGACAGCCTCCGTGTTTCCGCTTTTTCCGACACAGTGCATCCTGCTACCACAATCTACTGTCCTTCCTTTCGCATTGCGGCCAGAAAAATCGCCTGCGATACACTTCCCAAATGGACCCCATGTACCTGCCGGATCTTGAAGCCAATCCGAAACCTTCGCCTTGGTCTCACGCCATTGCTTCCCTCCGGGCAGCTGGGGGAGAGTATCCCCAGATCTGGCATCTCTTCGCCTATAAACCAGAAGCGACCGAGCACCTTGCAAAGTTCACCCAGGCAATTCTGCGGGACGATGCACCGCTGACCCCTGGATTCCGGGAACTCATCGCCGCCTACACTTCCCGCAAGAATCACTGCCCCTTTTGACTGAAATCCCATGCCGCGGTCGCGGCAGTACTGTTGGAGAATGAACCCTTGGTCGAATCCGTGCTGACGGACCTCGAAACCTCACAGCTTTCTGAAGCCGAGAAAGCACTGTTGCGCTTTGTCGACAAAGTCAATCACGACTCTCCCAATATCTCCCCACAAGACCTCGCAGCCCTTCGCCTGCACGCCTGGACCGACGAGCAGATTTTCTACGCCATTACAGTTTGCGCGTTGTTCAATTTTTACAATCGTTGGATTGATGCAACGGGAGTGCATGCCCTCTCCGACGAAGCCCATCGGGAAGGTGGAATAAGGAGCGCCAAGACCGGCTATGTCCGCAAGTGAGCAGGGTGCCATAGACGAAGCTTCGCTTGCCTACCGGGGCTGGCGCGTGGTCCTGGCCGCCCATTTGGGCACCATGGTAAGCTTCGGCTCCTTGCTCGTTTTTACCTTTGGCATTTTTCTAAAGCCATTGACGGCCGAGTTCGGTTGGAGCCGCGAAGAGGTGTCCCGCGCCTTCGCCATCGGAGCCATGACGGTGGCAGCGGTTTCTCCTTTCCTCGGTTATGCCCTGGACCGCTTTGGCCCACGAAGAATTATCTTGCCCTGTTTCCTTCTGTTTGCCGCAGGCTTACTGGCGCTTAGCCAGCTGAACGGACAACTCTGGCAGTTGTACGCCATTTTCTTCTTGTTGGGGATTGGGGGCAACGGCACCACCCAAATGGGCTACAGCGGTGCGGTGGCCAGTTGGTTTACGCGCAAACGAGGCATGGCTCTGGCGCTCGTCATTACGGGCGTCGGCATTGGCTCCATCGTGCATCCCTTGCTCGCGGAATGGTGCATCAGCCGCTTCGGTTGGCGCCAAGCCTACGTCGCTATGGGCTGCCTCGCTCTGCTTTTGGGCTTGCCCCCCACCGCCCTTTGGGTGAAGCGGAAAGTGCTTCCCGCTCCGTCCCTTGATCAACCGGAAAAAGGCTTCCGAAACGCCCTACTGACCAGGGAATTTTGGTTGCTTGTCTTGGTTCTCTTTCTCGGTTCGATTGCCGCCAATGGAACGCTTACCCACCTGGCAGCTCATCTGACCGACCGTGGTTTTTCCACTGGCCACGCCGCTCTGGCGGCCGCTTTGCTTGGCGGGGCGAACCTGGTCGGAAGGTTGGCCACAGGATGGCTGCTCGACCGCTTGTTCGGCCCCCGCTTATCGTTTTTCTTGCTCCTGCTAATGGCTCTCGGCTTTGCCTTGCTGACCATTGCCGATTCCTTGCCCATTGCGGTTTTCGGTAGCGTGCTGATCGGCTTGGGCTTGGGCGGCGAAGCAGATATTACCCCCTACCTCTTGAGCCGCTACTTCAAACTAAATTCCTTTTCCGCCTTGTACGGAATTACTTGGACCTTCTACGCCATTGGCGGAGCATTGGGGCCCGTCTTGTTTGGACGAGTATTCGACTTATCCCGCAACTATACAGTTGTCCTTCAGTTTGCTGCCGCAATCACTTTGCTGGCAGCCTTGCTGATGTTCGCCATGCGCGCCTATCCGGAACGGCGGAAGCTCCCCACGGACGTTGTACCCGCTACCTAGGCCACCGCCTCGCGCTCCCTTCCCCCTTCTATCCCGTGCATGCCGAACCTTGCGGAATCACCTCACCTACCTCTTTGCGTTCTGCTTCTCCCGTTCGGTGAGTGTTTCGTGCAAGAGCGATTTGATGTAGGTCTGGTAGGGTAGTCCTTTCTGCTCCGCTTGCTTCCGGGCGAGAGCCAGATCTGCTGCCGGAATCCGAAGAGCCACTACCGGCGCGGCCGTTTTCTTTGACGCAGCAATCCTCTCCTGCAGCTTCGTTTTGGTCAACACCTGTGCTTCGCCGCTACTTGCGGCGGCAAGCATAGCTTTCCCATGCTGCTCTTTGTTTTCCCTCCACCACGCAGCCTCCTCGGCCTCCGTGGCAAAGGCAGGCAAACTCCGCTTGGTTTTCTTCTCCAATTGCTTTTTCATTGGGGTCTCTCCAAAAATGCCTTCCTATCGGATACGCCTGACGGAAAGCCACTAATGGCTCTCACTTTGCCGTCGCGGATTGTCCAGACAATTGTCAGCAATCGCCCACCATTCGTTAGACCAACCGAGCGGTACCGTTCTTCACCTTCCATTTGATCGAAAGTTAAGTCAATAGGTTCGTTGTCCAGCACCTCTTCGAACTCCGTCGGGGAAACATTGTGGGCTGCCAGGTGCCGACTGGCTCGCCCAACTCTGCCCCAACCTGCCCATGCCGGAAGCGGCTTAAGAGACCAGCAGAACACCCTCATGAGCAGACTTCCTTGCCTTCACGGTCCGCGGTTAGCAATAATTGAGGTAGATTGGGGCTTGAAAATCGTTAGCGGATCTCCGGAACAAGAAGAGAAAGCGCCAGCCAGCAGTCCGAGTTGGTGGCGCGTTGGCCTGGGTGCAATCTTAGTGCTTAGTCAGTTGCGATTGATTCTGATTCCAGCATCCGGAGTGTTCAAAGTGGAAAACCTCGAAGAGAAGATAGGAATGTACATCGCTTACGCGTTCATCATTTTCCTAGGCCTGCGTTTGGTGCTCTCTGGGCTTCGAAGCGCAAAAAAAGCCCGCAAGTAAGCGCTCCCTTCGCCGCCTACCGCTTCACCCTTTGCTGCACGTGCAACTCGCGCAACTGCTTATCGTCCACCAAAGAGGGCGCTTCGCTCATCAGGTCAATGCCCTTCGCCGTCTTCGGGAAAGGAATCACTTCGCGGATGCTCGGCTCGCCCGCCAGCAACATCACCAAGCGGTCAAAGCCCAACGCGATGCCCCCGTGCGGCGGTGCCCCGTAGCTCAACGCTTCGAGCAAAAAGCCGAAGCGCGCCTTCGCTTCTTCGAGCGAAAAGCCTAGCGCCGAAAACACCTGCGACTGCACGTCGCCGCGATGGATCCGGATCGAGCCGCTGGCGATCTCAATACCGCTGATCACCAGGTCGTAGGCCCGCGAACGCACCTTTGCCGGGTCTGTGCCCAACAGCGGCAGGTCCTCATCAAACGGCGAAGTAAAGGGATGGTGCGCAGCCACCCAACGGTCGTCCTCTTCGCTGTATTCGAACATCGGGAAGTCGGTCACCCACAACAGTCGCAGATCTGCCGGATCCAGCAGCTTATGCCGGTCGTTGAACTTCTGCGCCGCATGCAAACGCAATTGCCCCGCCGCGGCATAGAAGGTGTCTTCCGGACGATGCCCCTTCGGCTCCGTGGGCCAAGTCGCAATCACCAGGAAATCCTCGTCGCCCACGCCCGTCCGCCGCCGCACTTCGGCCATCACCTCCGGCATGTCCCGCTCCAGGCGCTTCATGTCGTCCAGCACCCGCAGTCCCCGCTCCACGCCAAAGGCCTTCACTTCGTCCCGCTCTTTGCGCGAAACGGTGCCGCAGTTCGGAATGCGAATCGCCACCATCGGTAGCCCCGGCGTTCCCAGGCCCTGGCCTTCCAGCAAGTCCGTGACGTCCGTAAAGGCCGGCAGGCGCGTGTCCGGTTTATCAATGCCGTATTGCTGCATGGCCTGCCGGTAGGTCATGCGCGGGAAGGGCGTAACAATCTCGCGCCCTGCCGCTGCCCAAATTGCCGCCACCAGCTTCTCCACTGTGGCAAAGATGGTCTCCTGTTGCGGAAAGCTCATCTCAATGTCGATCTGCGTAAATTCGTACTGCCGGTCCGCGCGCAAGTCTTCGTCGCGGAAGCAACGCACCACTTGGAAATACTTGTCAAAGCCTGACACCATCAGGATCTGCTTGAAGATTTGCGGGCTCTGCGGCAAAGCGTAAAAGTGCCCCGGATGCAGCCGCGAAGGCACCAGAAAGTCTCGCGAGCCCTCGGGCGTTGATTTCGTCAAAAACGGCGTTTCGATTTCGAGAAAGCCCTGTTCGTACATGGCTTGGCGCGCGGCCAGGGCAATCTTCGAGCGCAGGATGATGTTCGATTGCATGCGCGGCCGCCGCAGGTCCATGTAGCGGTATTTCAGGCGCGCCTCTTCGCTCACCTCCACGGTGTCTTCCATCGGGAAGGGCGCGGGCTTCGATTCGTTCAGAATCCACACCTTGTCCACCACCACTTCCACCTCGCCCGTCGGAATCGTGGGGTTAATCGTATCGGCGCTGCGCTTTTCCACCACGCCTTCCACGGCCACCACGTACTCCGGCCGGATCTCTTCGGCCCGCGCGTGCACGGCCGAATCCGCCTCCATGCGGAACACCGCTTGCGTCACGCCCGCGCGGTCGCGCAAATGAATGAAGATGACGCCGCCCAAGTCCCGCCGGCGGTGCACCCAGCCCATCAGCAATACGCGCTGGCCTTCGTCGCTCAGCCGCAACGTGCCGCAATCGTGCGTGCGCTGCAAATCGCCCAGAAAATCGAGTTTCAAGCCTTCGGACATAATTCTTTTTGGATCTCCGCCGCGCTGGCCGCTCTTTGCTCGCCAGTCGCTAAATTCTTCAAGGTATATTGGCCCGTGGCCACTTCGCTTTCCCCCACCAGCAGCGCGTAACGCGCGCCCAACTTGCTGGCCAACTCGAGGGCCCGCTTCAACTTGCCCGCCGCCGCCAATTCCACCGCCGCCCCCGCCGCCCGCCAAGGGCCCACCAGTTGGCTCGCGTGCCGGAAGCTTGCCTCGTCCATTGGCGCCACATAAAGGTCCAATACCGCTTGGTGCGCGCCCGGTTGCGTTTCCTCAAGGATCATCACCAAGCGGTCTTCGCCAATTGAAAAACCAATGCCCGGCGCCGGCGTCTTCGCGCCCAGGGTCTCGGCCAAGCCATCGTAGCGCCCGCCGCCCAGTACAGAATTTTGGCTGCCCAAAGCGCCGCGGTGCACAATCTCAAACGTCGTCCGCGTGTAATAGTCCAAGCCCCGCACCATACGCGGGTTAATCGTATAGGCAATGCCGCGGTCGCTCAAATACTCGCACACGCGGGCAAAGTGCGCCTTCGATTCCTCATCCAAATACTCGTGGATGGAGGGCAACGCCTCAATATACTCCTGGTCCTGCTCGGCCTTGGAATCCAGAATGCGCAGCGGGTTCGTCTCCAAGCGTCGCTGGCTATCCGCGCTCAGCCGTTCCCCCATGGGCAGCAATTTTTCGCGCAGCGCTTCCACAAAGCGCGGCCGGCTTTCCGGCGTCCCCACCGAGTTGATCAGCAACTCGTAGTCCTTCACGCCGCAGGCATCCAGCAAGCGGCAAACCATCTCAATCACTTCCGCATCCACGGCCGGGGAATCCGCGCCAATCACTTCCGCCCCAATCTGGTAGAACTGCCGGTAGCGCCCCTTCTGCGGCCTTTCGCGCCGGAACATCGGGCCCATGTAAAAGAGCTTCGTCAAGCCCGGCCGCTGGCTTAGGTTGTTTTCGATGTACGCGCGAATCACGCCCGCCGTGTTTTCGGGCCGCAATGTCAGGCTCGTCTTGGCCTCGTCGCGGTCTTCGAAGGTGTACATTTCCTTCGTTACGATATCGGTCTCCGCGCCCACGCCGCGCGCGAACAACGCTGTCTCTTCAAAAATCGGCGTGCGGATTTCCTGGTAGTTGTACGTGCGGAACACTTCCCGCGCCGTCGCCTCTACAAAGTTCCAAACACTTGTCGAGGGCGGCAGCAAATCGCGGGTGCCGCGGATGGCTTTGATCATGTGTAGTTTTCCTGCCGGTAAATCTCCCGGCCTTCCACGTAGCGCTGGCAATTGGCGCGAAAGCGCGCTGCCTCTTCGGGCGACACCGCCCGCACCACTTTCGCCGGCACCCCCATGGCCAACATCCCCGCCGGAATCTCTTTGCCCTCCGGCACCAGCGTTCCCGCGGCAATCACCGCCCCTTGGCCAATCCGCGCTCCGTTCAACACAATGGCGCCAATGCCGATCAACGCATCGTCTTCCACCGTGCACCCGTGCAGACAAACCATATGCCCCACCGTCACGCGGTTCCCAATCACCAACGGGTAGTCTGGCGCTTCCACGTGAAGCACACTGTTGTCCTGTATGTTTGTTTCCTCGCCGATGCGAATGTAATGGACATCCCCGCGAATCGAGACCAATGGCCAAACGCTGGAGCGCTCGCCGATCTCCACACGGCCTATCACCTGTGCGCTGGGATCGATGAAGCAGGACGAGGCAATTTGTGGCTCTACGCCACGCAATGCCCGGATCATGGTTTATCCGTCAGGTTAGCATGTCCTTTTCCGAAAACGAAGTAAACTCGAAATGCTGCCCCCATGTCCTCCACGCCTCCCGCCGATCACGACGTCACGCAGCTTCTCGAGGAATGGGCCGCCGGTGCGCCCGGCGCCCTCGATCGTCTCGCCCCGCTCGTTTACCCCCACCTGCAGCAAATGGCCGGCTCTTACTTTCGCCGCGAGCGCCAAGGCCATACTTGGCAGCCAACCGTGCTGGTCAACGAACTCTTCCTTAAGCTCTTCTCCCGCCGCAGCCCAAATTTCGAAAACCGCCAGCATTTTTATAATGCCTGCGCCAAGCTCATGCGTTTGGCCTTAATTGACCACGCCCGCGCCTCCACCGCCGAGAAACGCGGCTCCGGCCAGGACTTCGTTCCCTTGCACGAAGAGATGGCCTGGTTCAATGCCGCTGGCGCCGAGATGCTCGACTTCGACCAAGCCCTCCGCGAACTCGAAGCCCTGGACGCCCAACAGGCCCGCATCTTTGAAACCCGCATCTTCCTCGGCGCCACCGCGGAGGAAACCGCCGAATTGCTCAATGTTTCCAAAGCCACCGTGGACCGCAAGATGCGTACCGCCCGCGCCTGGCTCTTCCAGCGGCTTTCTCCCGCCGGCGCGTATGACACAAATTCCCCGCCCGCCGCGCCATCTTCCTTGTGAGCTCTCTCAACCCCAGCCAGCGTTGGCAGCGCGTGCAAGAACTGGCCGACCGCCTCGAACCTCTCGCCCCGCACGTGCGGCAGGAAATGCTGGCCGCTCTCGAACCCGATGCCAGTATTCGCGCCGAAGTCCAATCCCTGCTGTTCGCTCTTGCGCAGGAGCCCCTCGCCGCCCCGCCAGAGCCTAGCCAAGCGAAAAACACCGCGACTTTGCCGGAATCAATTTCCCACTACCGCGTCGAATCCTTGCTTGGCCAAGGCGGCACCGGCACCGTTTACGCCGTCACGCGCGAGGTCCACGGCCAGGCTCAGCCTCTTGCCCTCAAGGTCCTCCACCAGGCCTTCAACAACGAAGAATCCCAATCCCGCTTCCGCCGCGAACAACAAATCCTCGCCCGCCTGGCCCACCCCTCCATCATCCGCTGGCTCGATTCCGGCTTCACTGCCGATGGCCAACCCTTCCTCGTCATGGAGCGCGTAGACGGCAAACCCATCGATGCCTACGTGCGCGAGCGCAAGCTCAGCCCCGAAGCAATTCTCCTTCTCATGCTCGAAGTTTGCGAGGCCGTGGCCGAGGCCCATCGCAACCTGGTCCTCCACTTGGACCTCAAACCCTCCAACATCTTCGTCAACAAACAAGGCCACGCGAAGCTGCTCGATTTTGGCACCGCCAAACTCCTCGATGCCGAAAGCACTTGGACCACCACCCGCCAGCTCACCCCCCTCTACGCCAGTCCCGAACAGCTCCGCGGCGACCCTCTCAATACCGCCGCCGATGTTTACTCCCTCGGCCTCATCCTTTACGAGCTCCTCACCGGCGCTTGGCCCTTTGGCGAAAAAGGCAGCTTCCTCTCCGTCGCGGGCCGCCTGGAAGGCTCGGTCACCATGCGCCGCGTGCGCGGCCTTACGGATGGCGACTTGGCCATCGTCCTCGAAAAAGCCCTTGCCTCCGAACCCGCGCAACGCTATCGCACCGTCAACGAATTTGCCGAAGACCTGCGCCGTTACCAGGCCGGCCAGCCAATTCTCGCCCGCCGCCAAACCTTCTCCTATCGCGCCAGCAAATACATCCGCCGCCACCGCACCGCCGTTGGCCTTGCCGCCATCTTTGCCTTCGGCCTTGCCGCCAGTTCCGTCTATAGTTTTGTCCAATACCGTAAGGCCGAAACCGAGCGCGCCCGCGCTGTTGCTGTAGCTGGCTTCCTGGAACAGATGCTAGCCAACGCTGACCCCACCCAGCAAACCATTTCGCCCGAAAAGGGCCTCGCCCTCCGCGTTGTGGACTTGCTCGATGCCAGTGCCGCCCAAGCCGCCACACTCGAAAAATCCGCGCCCTCCGTCGCCGTCAGCGTCCGCTCTGCCATTGCCGGCGGCTATAAGGGGCTGGGCCAATACGAGAAGGCCGAAATCCAGGCACGCACCGCTTTGGCTTTGGCGCAATCCGGTTTTGGCAACGATTCCTGGGAGTATCTTGTGGCCTTGGAATCTTTGGCCAGCGCGAAAAAAGCCGCCAGCCAGTACGCCCTCGCCGCGCCGCTCCAACAGCAAGTCCTCTCGCTGTACGAAGCTCTCGCTCCCTTACACAATGGCTACGAAAAGGCCCTCTCCAGTTACGCCGGCACTTTGGTAAACCTGGGCCGCGCCACCGAGGCCCTGCCTTTTGCTGAGAAAGCCCTACGCTTAACCCAAAGCCGCACCGGCGACCTGGAAGACCGCGCCTACGCCATGGTGCAACTGGCCTTTGTCTATAACGCCCTCAACCGCAATGAGGATTACCTGCGCATTCTCGAAGAGGCCGTCGCGCTGCGCCGCACCTTGCCCGCCCCCTCGCTCAACCACGGTGCGGCCCTCGCCAATCTCGCCCACGCCCTGCACAAAATTCGCAACTACAACCGCGCCCTTTCCACACAAGAGGAAGCCGTTGCTTTCTACAAAGCCCGCCTCGGCCCCCAACACCCCGCCGTGGTGCAAGCGCTGGTCTCTCTAGCCGTCATGCAATCCCAAGCCACCAGCCACGAGCAAGCCCTCATCACCGCCGCCGAAGCGAAGTCCCTCAGCGACCTCACCTGGCCCAACGACCACAAAGACCGCGCCTACGCGCACACCGTTTGGGGCCACCTCGCCTGCAAAGACGATGCCCAGCGCCTCGCCGCTGTAAAAGCCCTTGAGTTCGGTTTGGCCATGCGCCAGCGCATTCTCGGCGCCAATCATGGCGAGGTGATGGGTGGCCATTGGAACCTCGCCCAATGCCTCGATCGCCTGGGCGATTACCTCGGCGCCCTGCCCCACGTGGAAGCCACGTACCGCATCGTTGTCACCGAAAAGTATCCCGCCGCGGAAATCCGCGAAACCGTGGAATACTACGCTGCTCTGCGCACAAAATCCGGCCAACCCACCACCGAGGAAGAAGCGCGCCAAAGCCTGGAGCGCAAACTCCCTGCTGGCCCTTAGTTCGCCCCTCCCTCGGCTATATACTTGTCTGCTGTGTCCCAACCCGAACTTCCCCCTTCCGCCCAGCTCATGAACCTGCTCTGGGGCAAGGCCGTATCCACTTCGCTTTCCGCTTTGGCCAAACTCGGTGTGCCCGATCAAATGCACCCCACCGAACCCCGCAGCGCCGAAGCCCTCGCCGCCGCTACCCATGCCCATGCACCTAGCCTCTACCGCGTGCTGCGCATGTTGGCCAGTTTGGGCGTCTTCGCCGAACATCCTGGCGAGCGTTTCACGCTTACCCCCCTTGGCCAGTGCCTGCGCGCCGATTCGCCCACCTCGCTCCACGGCGTCGCCATGATGATCACCGACACCTGGCAGATGCAAGGTTACGAGTTCCTCGACCATGCCTTGCGCACCGGCGAATCTGGCCTGGCCGCCGCCACGGGTATACCCACCTTCGAGGCCATCTCGCGCAACCCCGTGCACCTTGAAAACTTCCAAGCCGCCATGAGCAACTATTCCGCCATGGAAGGCTCCGCGCTGGCCCCTTTGCTGAATTTCTCCGGCTTTCAGCGTTTGGCCGACGTCGCTGGCGGCCATGGCTCCCTATTAGCCCAAATCCTGCACCAGAATCCCCATCTCGAAGGCATTCTCTTCGACCTGCCGGAAGTGATTGCCCACGCCCCCACGCCAGCCAGCTTGGGCTTGGCCCAGCGCCTTCGCTTCGAATCCGGCAATATGTTCCTCCAGGTTCCCGCCGCTTGCGACGCCTACATCCTGAAGCACATCATCCACGATTGGGACGATGCCCGCTGCCTTACCGTGCTGCGCCTCATCCGCGAACAACTGGCTGCGCACGCTCTCTCCCATGGGCGCGTCTTTCTGGTGGAGATGGTCATGCCTTCCTCCCCTGAACCGCACCCCGCCAAGTTCCTCGATATTGAAATGCTGGCCATGACCGGCGGCGGCAAAGAGCGCACCGAAGCCGAATTTGCCGCCCTTTTCGAGCACGCCGGCTTCACGCTGGTCGGTATTCAGCCTTCGCCCTCTCCGGCTTGCCTCATCGAAGCACGCCTGGCATTCTAAGTGGCCGCTTAGTTTTCCGCTTTCCCTACCGGCTGCAGTTGCCCTTCCTGCTCCTTGTACTGCAGTTGGTACAGCTTCCAATACAGCCCCCGCTGCCGCAAAAGTTCCTGGTGCGCGCCCGCTTCCTTCAGGTGCCCCTTGTGCAGCACCAGGATCTGGTCCGCGCGTTGTATGGTACTCAAACGGTGCGCAATCACAATCGCCGTGCGCCCGCGCAACATCTCTTCGAGCGCGGCTTGAATGCGTTGCTCCGTTTCCGTGTCCACGCTTGAGGTAGCCTCGTCGAGAATCAAAAACTGTGGCTCCCGCACCAGCGCCCGCGCAAAACTCACCAATTGCTTTTGCCCCGTCGATAGGCCTGCCCCGCGCTCCTCCACTTTTAAATCCAAGCCCTCCGGGCGGCTCGCGATAAAGTCCCAAAGGTTCACACGCCGCGCCGCTTGCTCAATCTGCGCATCGGTAATCGTGGTGTCGCCCAGCCTGATGTTTTCGCGCAGCGTTCCGGTAAACAAGAAAGGGTCCTGCAGCACCACGCCGAAGCGCGCCCGCAACTCGCGCGGCGCATAGTCCCGCACATCGCGCCCCGCCACCCGCACCGTGCCCCGCTGCACATCGTAAAAGCGCAGTACCAGATTGGTGATGGTTGTCTTCCCCGCCCCCGTGTGGCCAACAATGGCCACAGTGCTTCCGGGCGCCACCTGAAAACTCAAATTCTCCAAAACATTTTCGCCTTCTTTGTAGTGGAAAGTGACGTCTTCAAACGCAATGCTCGCCTCGCTGCCCACCAGCGCCCGGTGCGTCGGCGCCACCACTTTCGGTTGCTCATCCAGCAATTGCAAAAAACGTTCGCTCGCCGCCACGGAACTCTGCAGCGTGTTGTATTTTTCGCTCAAGTCCTGAATCGGCCCAAAGAAGCGCATCGCGTATTGCAGGAAAGCCACCAGCACGCCCACCGTCAAATTGCCGCGTTCAATCTCCAGGCCGCCCCACACCAGCAATCCCCCCATCGCCAAAAAACCCTGGAACTCCACCACGGGGTAAAACCACCCGTAGGCCACAATCGAGCCCTTCCAGGCGTTCATGTTTTCGCGGTTCACCGCTTCAAAATCCTGCTGCGCTCGCGCTTCCCGGTTGAAAAGCTGCACCACGCTCATTCCGTTCAAATACTCACTCAAGAACGCGTTCAGCTTCGCAATCGCCACCCGCTGCTCACGGTAACCCTTCGACACCTGCCGGCGGAAAATCATCGTCGTCACCGCCACCAGCGGCAGCGCGGAAAGCATTACCAACGTCAGCTTCCAATCCAGTTGCAGCATTGCCGCCAGCACCGCGCCCAGGATCATCACATCGCCCAACATCGTCACCAGCGCGGCGGCGAAAAACTCGTTCAGTTGGTCCACATCGCTCGTCACGCGCGTCAACACCCGCCCCACGGGGTTGCGGTCAAAATAGGCCACGTCCAGCTTTTGCAGATGCGAATAAACCTCGCGGCGCAGATCAAACATAATCTTCTGCCCCGTCCACTGCATGGAGATTTGTTGCGCGTATTCGAGCACCAGCTTCAATCCCAACGCCACCCCGAACAACATGCTGATGAAGCTAATGCCCTGCCAGGTGTCCTGCGGCAGATAGGGGTTCAGGAAGGCCAGCCACCCGCTAAAACCCTCCACCTTGCGCGCAATATATTTATCAATAGCCACCTGCGTCAGCAGCGGCGTGGCCACCTGCGCCATCGTCTGCAACACCAGCAGAAAAATGCTCAGGCCAATGACACCCCGATAGGGCCATGCATAGGGCAGCAACCGGCGCAGAATACGGCCGTCGTAAATCTTGCCCTGAACCTTTTCTTCCACGTCCTCTTATTGTCCCAGAGGACAGCGCAGCCCTTAGCGCTTCACCTTCACCGGCACCGCATACAAACTCGTCCGCGCCGTCACAAACAACATGCCACCGCCCAACTCCACATTCGCCCCCGCTTCCGGCAACAGCACCCGCGCAATCCTTTCTCCGTCCGGCGCAAACACCTGAACCCCATCGCCCGTGCTCGACCAGACATTCCCCGCCCGGTCGCAACGAATGCCATCCGGCCCCCCCTTGTCGATCTTGGCGAAGACCTCGCCGCCCGCCAGCGAGCGCCCATCCGCCGACAACGTAAACACCCGAATATGTTTTGGCGCGCCCGAGTCCGCCACGTACAGCTTCCGCTCGTCCGCGGAAAAGCACAACCCGTTTGGCTTATCAAAATCCTTCGCCACGGGCGTCAATTCCCGCGTCCGCTCGTCGTAGCGGTAAACGTAGTTCCCGGCTTGCTCCTTCTTCCTGCCGCTTAGTCCGTAGTCCGGGTCCGTGAACCACAACGTCCCGTCCCGCTTCACCACCACATCGTTTGGCGAGTTCAATGCCTTGCCCGCGTGCTCGGCCACCACGGTTTCCGCCGCTCCGGCCTGCGTCCCTTCGGTGCGCGAAATCCGGTGCGCCCCGTGTTCCGCCGTCACCAGATTGCCCTTGCGGTCCAGCGTGTTGCCGTTCGCATTATTGCTGCCCGCGCGAAAAACTTCCACCCCGCGCTCCCGCGTCCACACCTTCAACTCATTGGCCGGAATGTCGCTAAAAATCAGCTTTTTCTCTTTCTCCACCCACACCGGCCCTTCCACAAACTTCATGCCCGTGGCCAGCTTCTCCACCTTCGCCCCCTTAGGAAACAACTTGCGAAAACGCGCTTCGTTGTTCACCTCAAAGTCCGCCGCCCAAAGGCCCGCGCACAGTACAATTCCGCTTACCATCGCGTTCAACATTCCGTTCCTGCCTCCTCTCGCGCCAATCGCCAACACATTATCACGCGCAACCAATCGCCCTTGCCCCGCATCCAAGCCTCCATGCTGCGCCGCCATAGTTTGCCCCTCCTCCTCGCTCCGCGCTTGCTCGCAGAAGATTTTCTTCCCTTAACCACTCTCGCCGCCGCAGCTTCTCCCGAAGATAAAATCGCCAAGCCCGCTCTCGCCCAAATCAAGGCCCACTGGCGCCCGGCCTACGCTCCCATGCTGCTCGAAACCGCCTCGCTGCTCAACCGCG
The DNA here is from genome assembly GCA_033765085.1 of Bryobacter sp. Taxonomy (GTDB): domain Bacteria; phylum Acidobacteriota; class Terriglobia; order Bryobacterales; family Bryobacteraceae; genus Bryobacter. Next base: position 77,667 of record JANRIK010000009.1, read on the forward strand.
ACCCCATCACCCGCGACCGCCTCCTCCACTTTCTCGACCAGCAAACCCGCCAGCGCTTCTTCACGAATCTCGCCGCCTGGCAGCGCAATGGCGAATGATACTGTAGGTGGCCAAAGCGGCGGCGGCCAAAACATTTGTCTTGTGTATTGTACTTTGTGCGGCACCGTCATCCCGTACTTCGCCGGCAAACACCAATTCGGCACCTCCGGCCTGCTCTACGAATCCAGCAAGCTCATGTTTGATGCCACCACCAAGTCCCTTTGGTCCACACTCCAGGGCCAGCCCCTCATCGGTCCGCTGGCAAACTCCGGCATCCAGTTGCGCTTTGCCAACCTCGTCACTACCACCTGGAAGGAATGGCGCGAAGCGCACCCGCACACCACCGTGCTGTCCCTCGAAACGGGCCACCGGCGCGACTATGGCGAAGGCTTTGCCTCTCGCAATTACTTCGCCAACGACGAGCTGATATTCGAGGTCTCACGCCCGGACCGCCACCTGCGCAAACATCCCCGCCTGGAACTCCAGCACGCGGGGCAGACAATCGTCGTCGAAACCTCGCCCGCTGGCATGCAGATCGTGAAGGTGAACGGCGAAACGTACCCCGCCCACCGCGCCTTCTGGTTCGGTTGGATCACGCAGTTTCCGGATACCGTGCTAATCCGCTAGCGGCTCTACCCACCGGTCGCAAGCCAAACACACCAGCACACAAGGCTCCAGGTCTTTCCACCGCCGCTCGTATTTGCGCGAAGGGTTTTTCGTGTTCACATGCACAAAGCGGTAGCCCTTATCCCGCGCCAGCAATTGCGCCTGCAACGGATACTCCAACTGGAACCACGTAATGTCCACGGCAACCATCTTGCAGCCCGTCGCGGCCACCTCCGCGATGGCCTTCTTGTATACATCGTTCACTTCCCACGTCACCATATCGTTGAAGTAGGTATCCTCGCGCGCCTGCAAGAAAAGGCTCTTTTCGCCGCGCAAAGGCCGCGTTGCGTTCTGCAGCGCCATCAACCGCACATGGTCCGCCAAAAACAAAATCAGCACAATTTGTAGTGGCCATTTCCACCGGCCCACCCACAACGCCACCGGCACGCACGCCAGCGCGAACAAAGGCAAGAACATGCGCCCCATAAACGGCTGCCATTTCAAATAGCCCGCCACCGCCAACACCCCCAATCCCGCCGCCACCAATAATGCCGCTGGCGCGAACTCCCGCTTCCACACAAAATAAACCGCCGCCAACAAAGCCAAAACAAAATGCCAACGATTGTTTCGGTCCGCTTCGTGGCTGGTGTTCTTCGGCGGCGCAAACTTCGTATAGGGCCAAGTGCAACAAGGGTCGTCTAAGCTCCACCCTAGCCGCTTGTGCAAGCCTTCCACCTTCCAATACACCCATTGGTTCCACGCCTCGCTGCGCTCACCCATTTGGTCCGCCACGTGCCGCACCAGGTTGCTCCCCGCGCCACGCACCGAGATTGGCTCATTCTTCCAAACATACTTTCCGTCGGCGCTTGCGGAAGAAAAGCCCAACGGCGACCCGCTCAGCTCGATGTTGCGCGTAAAGAATGGCCCGTTCACCAGTAGCACGCCCAAGGCCACCGCCGGCACCGCGCGCGGCGCAAAGAACAGCACCAAAGGCCCGGCAAACAGGTACGCCGTTCCCTTCGTCAAACACGATAACCCTACCGCCACGCTCAATGCCAGGCTCCGCTTCGCAAGAGCGAAGTACAACGCGGCCAGCAGCAAAAACGACAACAACGCCTCGTTTTTCACGCCGCTCGCCTGCAGCACTCCGTTCGGAATCGTCGCCACCAACACCGCGGCCAAGGCTTGCCCATGTACACCTGCGCCCATCTTCTCCGCCACCAAACTCGCCGCCAACATGCTCCCGCCTGTCGCCAGCCAAGCACCCAGATTTGCCAGGCGGTCCCCGCCCGTCAACAACTGCAAGTGCAGCACCACATACTCGGCCAGCGGCTGCAGCATAATCTGGTTCAGGTACTCCGTGGCGTAGTTTTCCACGCTCTTGTGTTGGATCCAATACACCACCCGAGGCATGTGATAAGCCATCGCGTCCGACGAATTCGGGGCGCTGGCCAAGGCCGCAATCCCTTCCAGCGTCCACAAGCCCGCGCAAACGGCCAAACAAACCTGAACCACGCCATCGCTTTCCAGCCGGAACTCCACCCCCCGCAAGCGCCAAACCGCAAAGCCCGCCAAGCCCAGCCACACCAGCAGCACGGGCCAAAATTCCAAAACATGAAAGTAAGAAAATGTTTCGGTCGCCGCCGCGATCGCCAGCAACCATACGACCCCGATTTCTAAGAGCCGTGCGCGCACCTTACCTACCAGCCCTGCGCGGCAATCGCGGCCAGCACGCGTTCCGGCGCCTGCCAGTGCATCAAGTGCCCCACCCCGTCCATCTTCACCACGCGCGCCCCGGCGGGAATATCAGCGTCGGCCAACATGCCGCCTTGCGCGGCGTCCGCCTGCAATACTAGGCAGGGATGCTGTAAGCCCGGCCACTCATATCCGTCCATCCACCGCCCGGCCAGCACCTCATCGAAAATCTTCGGGTCCAACATGCCAAAGAAGCGCGCCATCTTTTCCAGCATCGCCGCGCTACGTGAATCCTTCAGCTTCACTTCCCGCCCGTCCCGCAATTGGTAGCTGATTTCGCCCAATTCCTCCGGGCGCATCCAAGTTCCCGCCCGTTGCGCCACCGCCGCAAAATACGGATACCAATCTGTATCCTTCACTCGCGGCCCCATGAAGGAAAATGGCGGATCCTCGAGGATCAATCCTGCCACTCGCTCCGGCAAGGCCGCCGCCACCAAAGGAGCCATCATGGCTCCCAGCGAATGACCATAAAACCAAAATGGCTCGTTTATGTTTTGGGCTACCCAGTCGATTAACGGCGGCGCGTAATCCACGGCCCGGTAGCGCTCCAAGCGTTCACTGCCCCCGTGCCCCGCGTGGTCCACCGCCCAGGTTTCCCCAAAGGCGTCCACTAAAGGCTCCGCGCTGGCGGCCCCGCGCGAGAGCCCGTGGAGGAAGACTACTTTCCTCCCCCCGGGCACTCCCCGATACCGGATTGCGCTTAACTCCGCCACGCCGGCCTTAACTCCGCTTTGCTTCGTAAGCCGCAAAGCGCTCTTTGAACTCGTCCCAACCCGAACGGCCCATCAGCGCGTAGGTGAACTTCTTGCCCAATTCCACGCCTTCCTGGTCAAAGGCATTGATGTCCAGCATCTCGCCCAGGAACGCGGTTTCAAACTCCATCATCTGCAGGAAAGCGCCCAAGTGCTCCTCGTCCACTTTGTCCAAAGTGAACGTGCAATTCGGCCGGCCCTCGGTGGCCAGCGCGGCTTCCGTTGCCCGGCGCTCCGCGTCAATCAATTTGCCCAGCGTTTTGCCGCCCAAATAATCAAAACCATCCAGGCCCAGTTTTGTTTTGGGAATTTTCCCCTGGCCCTTGGTCTTGTTCACGGTCCAAAAGCTGAACACCTTGTCGTTCGGACCTTCCATGTACAACTGCACCTGGCTGTGCTGGTCCGTCGTGCCCAATGCGGCCACCGGGGTTTGCCCCACGTGCACCACCTGGCCCTGCCGGTTCTTCTTCTTGCCCAGGCTCTCCGCCCACAATTGACGGAACCAGAACGCCGTTCCCCACAGGTAGTTTGAATACGGGAAGGCCACCTGGATCGACTTGCCCTTCTTCGTCCAAACCAACCAATGGTGCAGCGCCGCGTTCAGCGCAATGTTCTCTTCCAGGTCTTCCCTCCAGCACGCTTCCGTCATCTCCGCCGCGCCGCGCAACAGTTTCTTCAGGTTCACACCCGTCAACGCCGCCGGCACCAAACCCACAGCGGAAAACACGCTAAAGCGTCCGCCCACGTTTTCCGGTATGTGGAACGTGGCGTAGTTTTCCTGCGTCGCCAAAACCTTCAGGTCTCCCCGGCCCTCGCTGGTTACCGCGATAATGCGGTCGCTGGCCTTCTTGCCCATCGCCGCCATCAACCATTCGCGCACGATCAGGAAGGTGCTCATGGTCTCTGCCGTCGAACCGCTCTTGGCAATTACCACCACCACCGTCTTCTTCGGGCGCATGCTCGCCAAGGCCTGCTCCACAAAGTCCGGGTCCACGTTGTCCAGAATCACCAGACGCGGATTCTTCACCGAGAATTCCGCCTGCACCGGGTGCGGCCCTCGCAACCCGCAATCCAACGCCCAACAACCCAGCGCGCTGCCCCCAATTCCCACTACACAAACCGTGTCAAATGTTCCGGCCAATTTCTTGGCCAGGGCTTCAATCTCTTTCACCAGCGCCTTGTTGGCTGGCAGGTCAGGAAAGCCGTAGTGCCCTTCCTCGTACAGCTTGCGAAAACCGCGCACCGCGGCGAGGGCGGTGGCTTGCGCCCCTTCCACATCCGCTTCGCTTAGCCCGTTCTCCTTGCCCACCATGCGGTCCATCAAATTCCGCGGATCAAAAGTGATGCCCATGCGCTTTGCGCCTCCTATTTTGGGGTCTGCCAATTTGGCAGTTTTCGAGCAATGTAGGTTGTGTCCATGCGTCCGGCCAGGAAATCCTCGTCGGCCATAATCTTCTTTTGCAGGGGGATGGAAGTATGAATCCCTTCCACCACAAACATTTCCAAGGCCCGCCGCATCCGCTGCACAGCTTCGTTGCGGTCGCGCCCGTGCGTAATCAACTTCGCCACCAACGAATCGTAGTAAGGCGGAATCACGCCGTCCGTGTAGGCGGCCGTATCGACGCGCACACCAATCCCGCCCGGAACATTCAATCCCGTGATCTTGCCCGGCGAGGGCGCGAAGGTATCGGGGTTTTCCGCATTGATGCGGCATTCCATGGCATGGCCTTTCATCACCACCGGCCCTTCCAGAATGTCGCTCAGCCGTTCCCCGGCCGCAATGCGAATTTGCGCCTTCACCAAATCAATGCCCGTCACCATCTCCGTCACCGGATGTTCCACTTGGATGCGGGCGTTCACCTCAATAAAGTAGAGCGCGCCGTTCTCATCCATCAGGAATTCGACCGTGCCTGCGTTTTGGTAACCAATTCTTTTCAAGGCCTCGCGCAATGCCGCACTCGTCTTCTCGCGCAATTCCGGCGTCACCGCCGGCGAGGGCGCCTCTTCAATCAGCTTCTGGTGCCGCCGTTGGATCGAACACTCGCGCTCGCCCAACACTTCCACATTTCCGTGCTCATCCGCCAACACTTGAAACTCAATGTGCCGTGGCGCGCCAATGTATTTTTCGAGATAGATGTCCGGCACGCTGAACGCCGCGCCCGCTTCCGCCTGCGCTTGCGATAACAATCCGGGCAGTGCCGCTTCGCTTTCCACCACGCGCATGCCGCGCCCGCCCCCGCCTGCCGCGGCTTTCAAGATCACCGGAAAACCAATCTTGCGGGCAAACTCCAAAGCCTCGTCGGCATCTTTCAAGGCTTCGCGCGAACCCGGTAATACCGGCACTCCGGCCTCTTCCATCGCCTGCCGCGCCTTTTGCTTCAATCCCATCTGCCGCGTCACATCCGGCGGCGGACCAATGAACTTTATGCCCGACATCTTGCACACTTCCGCAAAGTCGGCGTTCTCGCTCAGAAATCCGTAGCCCGGGTGGATGGCCTGCGCGTTGGTTATTTCCGCCGCGCTGATCACGCTGGCAATGTCCAAGTAGCTGCGCGAACTCTTCGCGGGACCAATGCAAACGGCCTCGTCGGCAAAGCGTACGTGCAAACTATGGCGGTCGGCTTCCGAATAAACCGCCACCGTGCGGATGCCCAATTCCTTGGCTGCGCAAATTACGCGCATGGCAATTTCCCCGCGGTTGGCTATGAGGATCTTCTCAAACATGGAGCTTCTTTGACAGTGGCATTAACCGTGGCATTAACAGCAGCATTAAGAGTGGCATCAGGCTTAGTGGGGGCGAATCGTGAACAACGCTTCCCCGTACTCCACCGGCTTGCCGTTCTCCACCAAACACGCCACAATCGTGCCCGCTTGCTCAGCTTCAATCTCGTTCATCAACTTCATCGATTCAATGATGCACACGGTGGACTTCGACGTAACCACATCCCCTGGCTTCACAAAGGGCGCTGCATCCGGAGAGCTGGCTGCATAATAGGTGCCGACAATCGGGCTCTTCACGGTGTAGAGCTTTTCGTTGAGTGCGGCGGGCGCGGCTGCGGTGGCAGTTGGCGCTGCAGCCACAGGCGCCGCCACCGCCGCCGGAGCAGCCATATGCGCTCCGCTCAGCACCTCGCGGATCGTCTCGGTGCCCGTGCGCTGAATTCGCACACGCGCGTCCCCGCGCTCCAATTCCAACTCAGCAATTCCGCTCTCGTTCACCAGGCGGATCAATTCCTTAATTTCGTCAAAGGTCATTCGGGGTTAACTCACTATTGTCCATTGTTTTGGCGCGATTGTCAGCGGGGTCAGAATTTCGGCGCCCCTCGGGCCCACCAGCACGGTGTCTTCAATGCGCACCCCACCCTTGCCTGGACGGTACACTCCGGGCTCGATGGTAATCACCATGCCCGGCTCCAGCACCGTCGTTTCGCCATCGGCAATACGCGGGGCTTCGTGGATTTCCAAACCCAAACCGTGGCCCGTACTGTGCACGAAAAGCTTATCGAGCTTGGCGCGCTTCAACACCCCCACGGCCGCGGCGTGCACTTCGCTCACCGCCACGCCGGGCGCCACGCGGTCAATCGCCGCAAGCTGCGCTTCCAGTACAAAAGCATAAATATCCTGCTGTTCGCGCTCCACGCGGCCAAGCCCGTAGGTGCGTGTCATGTCGCTCATGTAACCCTCGCGGCAAGCACCCATGTCAATCAGCAGAAATCCATTGCGCTCCAAAGCCACGGTGCGCGGCTGCGCGTGCGGCAAGGCACTGTGGGCCCCGCTGGCCACAATGGTGGAGAAGGCCGTGCCTTCGGCGCCCAAGGTGCGCTGGGTGTAATCGATCTTGGCGGCGAGTTCCGCCTCGGTCTGCTCGGCGCGAAACTTGCGCAGCACTTGCTTCAGCGCGCGGGCATTTAGGTCTACACTGGCGCGAATGGCAGCGATTTCGGCAGCGTCCTTCACCAGTCGCAAACGGTCCAGCGCATCGCCCAAGGCAACCAATTTGCCCAGGTTGCGTAAGCGCTCGGCCAGCAGAAAGGAAATGCGCTGGTCTTCGAAACCCATCCGCATGCCCTTGTATTGGTCCATGCCCGCTTCCCCGCTGCGTTGCACAACCTGCACCTTCACGCCGCGGCCGGCGCACTCGGTTTTGGCCTGTGTGGTGTAGCGTCCATCCGTCAACAAACGCGCTTCCTTTTCGCCAATCCAAAGCAAGCCGTTGGAGCCGGTAAAGCCGCTCAGGTAGCGGATATTCGCCGGACTGCTCACCACCACCCCGTCCACCTTCCAGGCGGCTAGGTTTGTTTGCACGCGCTTGATGCGCTGGTTGTTTGCCATAAAGAAAGAAACACAAGATCCTCTCCCAGGCAGCATTGCTCCCGGGAGAGGATTTTCGAATGAATGGTTAAACGCGGGCTATACTGCGGCCTTGGCAGCCTCAAGCGCGGCATCGTAATTGGGATGCTCGGCCACTTCGGGCACGTACTCCACGTGCTTCAGCACATTGTCCTTGCCCACCACAAAAATTGCGCGAGATTCAATGCGCCAGTCTTCAATCAGCGTGCCGTAGTTGGCGCCAAAGCTGGCGGTCTTGTGGTCGCTCAGCATCTTGACGTTTTCCACGCCAAAGGCCCCGCACCAGCGGCTTTGCGCAAAGGGCAGGTCCATCGACACGGTAATCACTTCCACGCCTTCCAACTTTGCAATTTCATCGTTGAAGCGCTTGGTTTGCGCATCACAAACAGGGGTGTCCAGACTGGGCACCACGCTGAAGATGCGGACACTGCCGCCTTCGCCGAGTTGCACCGTCGACAAATCTTTCGCCGTCAGGGAGAAGTCAGGAGCCGGATCGCCCGCTTTCAATTCCGGACCAACCAGCTTCAGGGGATTGCCTTTGAATGTTGTGAATCGTTCGGACATAGTGTTCTCTTACTTTAGCAAGGGCAGCAATTGCTCTTCGTTTTCGGCCGGCAATTGACAGGTAAAGTTTTCGCAAACATAAACGCCTTGCGTCATCGCGCCAAGTGCGGGGCTCCAGCGGAAGGCAGCCCGTTGGGCTTCGTCCCGTAAATGGATCTGCGTATGGAAAGGCAAAAAGCGCGTCGCCGCTGCCGCGAAAAGACCTTCCGGCAGATCGCCCGCCCAAACGATTTGCCGCGGTGCCTCCCGCAAGCGCATCATCGAGCAGGCCATTTGCGGCATGGTGGGCCCTTGCTCCATCAGGCGCCCGGCAAAGGCACGCAAGGTGCGCTGGGCAGCTTCGGCATACTCGGCTTTGCCCGTCAAAATTCCCAGGCGATGCAGCACATCCGCGGCAATGCTGTTGCCCGAAGGCTCCGCGCCATCGTAGTCGTCTTTGATGCGGAGCAGCACACTGGGGTCCTGCGTATTGGTGGCAAAGAAACCGCCGCTTTCGCGGTCCTCAAACTGCGTCTGCATAAGCGCGGCCAAGCGGTCGGCCTCGGCCAAGTATGCGGACCGGCCCGTAGCCTCGTAAGTATCGAGCAGAGCTTGTGTCAAGCAGGCATAGTCGTCCAGGAAACCCGCCACGGCGGCTTCGCCCGCGCGAAAGCGGCGCAACAATTGGCCTTCGCCGGTGATGAGGTATTTCTGCACAAAAGCCAGCGCGGCTTCCGCAGCTTCGCGGTATTGCTCTTCCCGGGTCACCTGGTAGGCCTTGGCGAAAGCGGAAATCATTAAGCCATTCCACGAGGTCAAAACTTTGTCGTCCAAGTGCGGGCGCGGTTTCTGGCCCCGCGCGGCCAGGAGGCGGGCACGCAGTTCCTCGTCCAAAGGCTCCGTATCGGGGTTGCTGATGGAGAGGATGTTCTTGCCGGTAAATTCCCCATGCGGGTCTTCCTGCACATTGCCGTCGCGTTCGACGCCGAAGCGCTTCGCAAACCAAGGCATGCGTTCCGCGCCCACCAGAGCTTCCAACTCCTCCCAAGTCCATACGTAGAAAGCACCCTCGGCCTTCTCTTTGGGGTTGGCCGCATCGAGGGCGCTGTCGGCATCCTCGGCGGAATAGAAGCCACCCTCAGGGTGGCGCAGGTCGCGCAGCACGTAGTCCAGCGTGGCTTTGGCCACGGACAGCAAGGCCGCGTTCTGCGTGATCTGGTGCGCCTCCAAATAGCTGATGGCCAATTGGGCTTGGTCGTACAGCATTTTTTCGAAGTGGGGCACAAACCAGTAAGCGTCGACCGAGTAGCGATGGAAGCCGCCGCCGAGCTGATCGTTCATGCCGCCCAAGGCCATCTCGGCCAGCGTCTTCAACACCATCTCCAGGCTCTCTTCGTTTTGGGTGAGCGAGTGGTGCCGCAGAAGAAAATTGAGCGTGGAAGGGCGCGGGAACTTGGGCGCGGAACCAAAGCCGCCGCGCTCGGTATCGAAACTGCGCCGGAAGTAGGAGTAGAGCTTCTCGGCGGCCGCGCGATCATCCAGCAAGCTCGGCGTCGCCTCCACGGAAGTAATGCGGCGCAACTGCGCCAGGATGTTTCCGGAGGATTCCACAATGCGCCCGCGTTCAGTGCGCCAGGATTGGGCCAAGCGCTCGAGAATCAACGGAAAGCCCGGACGCCCGTGGCGATTGGTGGGTGGAAAGTAGGTGCCGCCAAAAAAGGGCTCCCGTTCGGGAGTCAAAAAAACGCTCATTGGCCAGCCGCCGCTGCCCGTCGTGGCCTGCACGAACATCATGTAAATGCGGTCAATGTCGGGGCGCTCTTCGCGGTCTACTTTGATGGAAACGAAGTCGCGGTTCAAGAGCTCCGCGATGGCGTCGTTCTCAAAACTTTCTCGCTCCATCACGTGGCACCAGTGGCAGGTGGAATAACCAATGCTCAAAAAGATCGGCTTGTCCTCGGCCTTGGCTTTCGCAAAGGCCTCCTCGCCCCAGGGGAACCAATCCACCGGGTTCTCTTGGTGTTGCAGCAGGTAGGGGCTCTTTTCAAGAGCGAGCCGGTTTTTTTGCATTCTTTTTCCCCTTTTCGATTTCTTCCTTGAGCAGGAAGGTAAGCCGCTTCTCGCCTTCGTCTACTTTCACCAGCACCACGCGCACGGGATCCCCCAGGCCAAAGGTACGCCGCGTACGTTGGCCCACCAACTTGCGGGCGTTTTCCTGATAAGCAAAGCGGTCGCCGGGCAAAGTATCGATGGGCACCAAGCCTTCGATGAAAAGTTCCGCCAGCTCCACAAAAAGCCCGTACTTGGTAATGGAGATGATAAGCGCGGAAAATTCCTCGCCTACCTTGTCGAGCATGAATTTCGTTTTCTTCCACTCCACCAGTTCGCGCTCGGCCTCCGCGGCGCGGCGCTCGGTAAAGCTGGTGTCGGTGGCAATGTCGGCCAATTGTTGTTCGTCGTAGGTTTCGCCGTGCATGAGGCGGTGGACAATCAAGTCGGGGTAACGACGAATCGGCGAAGTGAAATGCGTGTAGTTTTCCGCAGCCAGCGCGAAGTGGCCCAGGTTTTCGTGCGAGTACTTGGCCTGCTTCAAGGAGCGCAGCATCAGGTAACTCATAATGCGCTCTTCGGGTTTGCCTTCGATGCGCGCCGTTAATTTCTGGTAGTGGAACGAAGTGACGCTGGCTTGCGGATCAGAGACGACAACATCCTTGCGCAGTTTGCGGCCATCGCGCGTGCGCTTGATGTTCATGTACTTCTTTACGGGCACGGCGCTCAAGCCCAAGGAGTGGCCGAAGCGCGAGGCGGTCTCTTCAAATTCCAAAACACGTTTGGCGTCCGGCGTTTCGTGAATGCGGTAGATACCACCGTGGCCACGGTGGACCAACTCCGCCGCCACGGCCTCGTTGGCCGCCAGCATGAACTCCTCGATAATGCGGTGGGCAATGTTGCGCGGGCTGCGCGTGACGCCAGTCATCTGGCCGAACTGGTCAAACTCAATCAAAGGCTCAGGCAAATCAAAATCAATGCTGCCGCGCTTGGTGCGCATGCGGTTCAGGATAAGGGCCAGTTCCTTCATCAACCCAAAGCGGCCAGGCTGAGGCGAGGGGCCTTCGAGCAGCTCGTGCACACGCGTGTAGGTCATGCGCGCGCGGCTCTTGATGACGCCACGCGTAAACTCCTGCGCCACGGTCTCGCCTTGCGGATTGATCTCCAGCAGCACACTCGACACCAAACGCTCTTCATTCGGCCGCAGGCTGCAAACGTCCGTCGACAGCTCGAGCGGCAACATGGGCACCGCGCGGTCCGGGAAATAAACACTAGTGCCGCGCATCGCCGCTTCACGATCAATGGCCGAACCGGGGCGCACATACCAACTAACATCCGCAATGTGAACGTGCAGCGCGTAGTTGCCATTGTCGAGGCGCGAGACCCAAACGGCGTCGTCAAAGTCGCGCGCCGTTTCGCCGTCGATGGTGACGATGTCGAAATCGCGGAAGTCCCGGCGGCCTTCCCATTCACGCGGGCCAAACTCGCGCTTCACAGAGGTAGCCTCTTCGAGCACATCCGGCGGGAACTCGTGCGGCAAGTGGTGCTTGCGGATCATGATTTCGACGTCGACCCCGAAATCATCCGGATGGCCCAGCACCTCCACAATGCGTCCCACGCCGTTCTGGTCTTCATCGGGAAACTCGAGCACTTCCACGGTGACCATTTGGCGATTGAGGTCTGCCGCCTTCTCGATCACAATTTCGCTTTGCCCCACGCGATCGGGATTCACGCGGCGGGGCGGAATCTCCAGCCCTTCGGGTATCTCAATCCATTGCGCGATGCGCTGGTCATACGGCACAACGAATTGCCCGCGGCGCGTCAGACGGAACTCGCCCACCAGGCGTTGATTGGCCCGGTGGAGCACCCGGACAATTTCGGCATGCGCCCGTCCGCCTTCTTTGATGCGCCCCATGCGCACGAGCACGCGATCGCCGTGCATGGCCTTTTGTGCCGATTCCGGAGCGACAAAGAGATCGCCATCCAGCCCTTCGGGCTTTTCGTCGGGAGTGACGAAGCCGAAGCCATCGCGGTGCATGCGCAGCACACCGGCCAAAAGTTCACGGCTCTTGGCGGCCGCTTGGAATTGGTGAGGGCGGACTTCAATGAGTTGGCCACGGCGCGTCAGGCGCTCCAAGGCCCGCTCCACTTCTTCCTTGCGCACACCCTTGGCGCCAAACTCGCGGAAGAGTTGCTTTAAGTTTGCGCGGCCATGGGGCAGGCGGTTGATGTGCGCCAGCAGCGCCTCGTCCTTCACAAGTTCATTGTCGGATAGAATCCGGTCATGCTTAACCGGAGAGCCGCAATTTCCGCGCTGACGGGCGCGAATTTCCTTTTGGGGCAAGGCCCGCGGCCGCGGCGGCCCAACATTCTTGTGGTGATGACGGACGACCAGGGCTACGGCGATTTATCCCTGCACGGAAATGCGAACCTGCAAACGCCCAACCTGGATGCGCTGGCCAAGCAGGGGGCGCAGTGCACTCGCTTCCACGTTTCGCCGGTTTGCAGCCCTACGCGGTCGTCCTTGTTGACCGGGCGATACAACTACCGCACGGGGGTGGTGGACACCTTTTTGGGGCGCTCCATGATGCGGCCGACGGAAACAACAATCGCGGAAATGTTGCGGCCAGCGGGATACCGCACCGGGATTTTTGGCAAGTGGCACTTGGGGGACAACTATCCGCTGCGGCCCGTGGACCAAGGCTTCGACGAAAGTCTGGTGTTGAACGGCGGCGGGATTCGCCAACCCGGAGACCCGCCCGAAGCTTTGACGGGCAAGAAGCCGAGCTACTTTGACCCCGTGTTGAGCCGCAACGGGAAGTGGGAACAAACGAAGGGCTATTGCACGGACGTTTACTTTCGCGAGGCCATGCGGTTTATGGTGAGGCGCGCGGGCCGGCCGTTTTTTTGTTATCTGGCCACCAACGCGCCGCACACGCCGCTCGAAGTGGACGAGGAAAAGGTGAAGCCTTTTCTCGCCCGCGGGCTGGACGAAACCACGGCGCGCGTTTACGCGATGGTGGAAAACATTGACGAGAACATGGGCCGGATGTTGGCGTTCTTGCGCGAGCAAAATCTGGAACAAAACACCCTCCTTGTGTTTTTGTCGGACAACGGACCACAACAACAGCGCTTCAACGCCGGCATGCGGGGGCGCAAAGGAAGCGTGTATGAGGGGGGGACGCGCGTGCCTTGTTTTGTGCGGTGGCCGGGCGTGATTGCGCCGGAGCAAAGCATGGACCGCCTGGCGGCGCACATTGACGTGGTGCCCACCTTGCTCGAAGCCGCGCAAGTGAAAACCAATGTGAAGCTGGACGGGAAAAGCCTATTGCCTTTGTTCCGGGAACCGTCCAAGGCAAGCGAATGGGCCGACCGGAAGATTTTTTTGCAATGGCACCGGGGAGACCAGCCAGAGGCCTTTCGCGCCTCCGCGGTGGTGACGCAAAAGTACAAGCTGGTGGATGGCAAAGAACTGTTTGACCTGGAGGCGGACCCGGCGGAAAGCCGCGATGTGGCCGCGGCGCACCCGGAGGTGGTGAAAGACTTGCGCCAGGCTTATGAGCTTTGGTTCACCGACGTGGGGCAACAAGGCTATGCGCCGCCGCGGATTGTGATCAGCAAATTGGCGCCGACCTTGTTGACCCGGCAGGATTGGCGGGGGACCCAGGCGAGCTGGGATACCAAAGGGATAGGCCACTGGGAGGTACAGACGGCCTTTGCCGGGCCGTACACGGTGACTTTGCTTTTTTCGCCTTCCGAAGCCAAGCGTACGCTGGAGGGCACTTGGATCGGCAAGCACGAGATTGCCCCGGGGCAAACGAAGTTGGAACTGAAGCAGGTGAAGCTGCCGATTTTGCGCGAAGCGAAGTTCGAAGCCAGCTTGCGCGAAGGCGATGCCGCGCGGGGGATTGACTACGCCTACTTTGTGCCCTAGGTTTTTCTAGTAGCCCGGCAGGCGGATTGGTTGGCGATCGCGGCTGCGGCCAAGGCGCTCGCGCCAAGCGGCGAGACCTAGGGCCATGACGAGGTCGTCGTGGGTATCTTTCTCAAAGGCGCCGTACTTATAACCCAAACCTACGCGGCGGATTTCTACCGTTAATAACTCTTCTTTTAGTTCGTTGGAAGAATGGCAATTGGTGGGGATACGCAATTCGCCCTTTTCGAGCAGCATTTCCAGCGAGGCGTAGATATCGCGCTTGATTTCCTGGGTGATGATGACGCCTTCGGTGCGCGCGCCGCGGAGGTGTTCGCGGATCATTTCTTCTACCGCATCGCCCACGCCGGTTTGGTCAAAGACCAAGGTGGCGGGGCCTTTTTGCTCGACAGCGCGATAAATGCGGGCCGTTTCCGCTGCCACTTCGCCATACGCGGTGCCGAGTTTGAATTGGCGGGCATAGCGCACGATGAGGGATTGTTCCCATTTGGTGAGGGAATCCACATAGCGGGTATTGCGGGCAAAGAGGCGGCGTTCGAGGACCACGAGGGCGGAAAAATCCTGGCGGCGGCCTAAGTCCAAACCAAGAAAGTATTCGTTGCGGACGGGTAAGTTGCTCATAAGGAGTAAGCCGTCTCTTCCCGCGTAAACGCTGCTTCTACCCAAGCGCGGGGTAAGTAAGTATTTTCACTTTCAAGGAACTCACAAAGGTACTCCTGGCGGAACCAGGATTCGCCCATGGAGTGCCGCTCGCGCTCGAGAAACTCGGGCAGAATACGGGGGCACTCGGTGGCGGGCGTCATGACGCGGTGCCAATCGCGGCCCCGCTCCCACTCGTCCCAAAAGAAGCCGCGGGTGCCATACGGCGTAGAAACCATTACCAAGCGGCCGTGGCGGTTGGCGGCTAAGAAAGGACGGCAGGAACGGTAGAGAGTATCGGATACTTGGCTGGCTTCGTCGATGATGAGTAAGTTCGTGCCGGAGAAGCCGCGAATGGTGGCCTCCTGCCCGGGTAGGCCGACGATGCGCGAACGGTTGGGTAATTGGATCGACAAAGCATTGACGCCGTCGGACTTTTTTTTGAGGCCCAAGTGGGGCAGATATTGCTCTACTTTGCGCACCAGTTCACCGGATTGGCGCAAGGTGGGACTAACGACCAGCACCAGGCTTTTCGGAATATAAAAGGCCTGGTGTAGCGCGAGAATGCTCGAGACGGTGGACTTGCCCCACTGGCGCGAACAATTGAGAATGACTTGTCGATTGCGAGAGTCGAGCACCTCGGCTTGGCGCGTGTCGGGTTGGATGCCAAGGTACATTTCCGCGAAGCGGCTGGGCTTGAGGGCGGCGAGAAGGTCGCGCGCGATGAGGGAGGCAGACATTAGAGTTGGATCCTGGTTTCCGGGGTCAGGCGGAGGTGGCTTTCGAGCGTTTCGACCAAGCGGGCGCGAGCCTCGGGATGATCGTCAAGTGCGCGCACGAGCAGCGAGCGCACATCGGCCCAGCGAATGTCCTGTTTGTTGGCGTTGGCGGAAGGGGGTGCGGCGGTGGGGGCCACGGAATGGAGCATGTGGCCCGAGTAGCGTTCGTGGACTTTATTGATTGGCGTTTTTTTAGGCATCGGATTTCCTGCGAGAGGTGCTTGTTGATTTCCATTTCTCAATACGCGCATTGAGGCTGTGCAAGCTTTTGAGCAAAGCAAGGTGCTGCTTTTCGGTGAAGGCAAAGGCGGGGTCGGCGGCACAGGCGTAGTAGGCGAACATCAAGCGCTCTTCGTTGGTGCGGGTGTCGCCGGGGAAGGTGTTGTGGACCAGCATCCAATTGAGGCGCTGGTTCTGAATGCTGTCGAGGCGTTCAGCGCGCCAACGCATTTGGACATGGGCCAGGGCATCGCTCTCCTGTTGCACATCGCGGGGAGCGCACTCTTTGTCGACGCGCTCGAGCAACTTGTCGTAGGCTTGCTGGCTTTCGACGAGGGTGACGCGCGTGGGGCTGATGAGGCGGCGACGGCGGCGGGGCGCGGGCAGATCTGTGGGCGGCTGTACGGGCGGCGGCGGAATGTCTTCGATTTCAACAATGGGGTCCATGTTCACCATCAGGGCGGATTGAATTCCAAGTGGGCCTTTCCTTTGGGGGAGAGTGCCCTGCGTTTTGAATATGGAAGGAAGGGGAGCGGCGAAAAGCGGAGGCCCAAGCAGAACGCGATGAAAACAAAGGAAGAGTATTTTGTCTCGCGGCTTGAATGGCGTGGCAGGGGCAGTATGTAATGAGAAGGCTATGGAGAAGAGAACATTGCGGGGTGGATTGATTGGTTGCGGCTTTTTCGGCCAGATTCAATTGGAGGCATGGCGACGCATGGAGGGGGTGGAGATTGTGGCTGCCGCGGATAGCAACCAGGAGCGGGCCCAAACCAGTGCGCTGCGCGGCTACGCGACGGCGGAAGAAATGCTGGAACGGGAGGAATTGGACTTTGTGGACATTGCCACGCGGCCGGACACGCACCTGCCCTTGCTCGAGTTGGCGCTCACAAAGAACTTGGCAGTAATTGTGCAAAAGCCTCTGGCGCCCAGCCTGGGCGAGGCGTGGGAGATGGTGAAATTGGCGCAGGGGCGGCGCGTGATGGCGCACGAAAACTGGCGCTGGCAGCCATGGCACCGGGAGATGAAGCGGCGCTTGGCGGCGGGGGACATTGGGGCGCCGGTGGCTTACCACTTAACAATGACCAGCAACGATGGTTTTGGGCCAACGCCTTATCCAAACCAGCCCTATTTCAAGGACATGCCGCGGTTGCTGATGTTTGAGAGCCTGATCCATCCGGTGGATGTGGCGCGGTTTTGGTTTGGCGCAATTGAAAAGGTGTTTGCCGTGGCGCGGCGGCGCAATCCGGGGATTGCCGGGGAGGACCGGGCGGTGGTTACGCTTGTTCATGCGGCGCTCGAAGGCGTAGTGGAGGGACACCGCTTCGCCCTGCCGGAGCCGCCGGGACCGGCCATGGGGCATGCCTTGGTGGAGGGCGAAGAGGGGCATTTGCGGGTGTGGGCGAACGGGCACCTCTACCGCGGGAGCGAGTTGGTTTGGCGCAACACGGTAGAGGCGGGATATAAGGGCGACAGCGTGAAGGCGACGCAGGAACACTTTGTGGAGTGTTTGCGCGAAGGCAAGGAGTTTGAAACGAACTTGATGGATTATTGGGAAAGCGTTCTCGCTATTGAAGCGGCCTACGAAAGTGTGCGCAGCGGGCGGCTGGTGACGCTAAGCGAATACGCGGCTGGCCGTGCGGTGTAGCACGTCGTGCATTTGCTCCGGCGGGAGGCCGAGATGGAAGACTTTGTCGATTTCCGTGGGAGCGGACTCGGGAAGATCAGAGCCAATCATGATGCGCGAAGAGGGGACTTGGCGAAGCACGTCGCCGGCATTGTGCGCGGGAAGAGTGGATAGATCGAGATAGATGTTGGGACAGATTTCCGCGGCCAGGATGGCTTCGGGGTAATAGACAGAGCCGCCGGAATGGGCCAGGATGAGGGTGAGTTCGGGGAAGCGGCGGGCGGCGGAAATGTAGAGAGAAGGAAGCGCGAGGGGGGCGCCGTTGCCGGTGTGGACAATGACAGGAAGGCGATGGCGAAGGGCAGCTTCCCAATACCAATCGTGGCGGCGGTTGAGGGGGTTTAGGGGCTGGAATTGGGGCTGGAGTTTGAGGGCGCGCAGGCCGCATACTTCCACGGCGCGATCGAGTTCGGCCAGGAATTGCTCGCGGGGCTGGAAGGGATGGAGGCAAGCGGCGCCGACGAAGAGTTGGGGGTAGACACGTATGGCCGCGCCGATTTCATTGTGGGCTTCGCTCTCGCTGGCGACGGCGGGCCAGGGAATGAGCACCGAGCGATCGATGCCGCAACGCTCCATGTGGGCGAGCATGGCGTGGAGCCGCATTTCGCGGCCGGAGTGGGCGGCCAGGCCAAGGTGGGTGTGGGTATCAAAAACGGGGAAGTCGTTCCGCATGGGGAGAGTTATAAGTGGGAGATAACGGCGGCGGTAAGTTCTTCGGTGCGGGCGGTGCCGCCTAAGTCTGGCGATAAGTTGTCGAGGGTAGAAAGTACGTGACTTACGGCGGCCTCAATGCGCTGGTGCGCTTCGGGGAAGCCGAGCCATTCGCACATCATGCCGGCGGAGAGAATCGTGGCGAGGGGATTGGCAATGCCCTTCCCCGCAATATCGGGGGCGCTGCCGTGGGAGGGTTGGAAGACGGCGTGCTGATCGCCAATATCGCCCGAGGGGGCGAGTCCCATGCCGCCAACGGTAGCGGCGGCTAAGTCGCTGAGAATATCGCCGAACATGTTCTCGGTAACTAAGACATCGTAACGATGGGGGTGGGTGACTAAGTAGAGAGCGCAGGCATCCACATAGACCACGGAGGTTTCGACATCGGGGTAAGTCGCGGCAATTTCCTGGAAGACTTGGCGGAAGAAGGCCATGCTGGGCAGAACGTTGGCCTTGTCGACGAGGGTGACATGGCGGCGGCGTTTTTGCGCCAGGCGAAAGGCGGCGTGGAAGAGGCGCTCGGAGCCGGCGCGGGTGACGAGCATTTCATCGCGAACGGCATCGGCGTTGAGGTCGCGGGGGCGCAGGCGGGTGGAGAAAAGCCCCTCGGTGGATTCGCGGACGAGGACATAGTCGATGTTGGCTTGCTTGAGGGGGCTTAAGCGAGGGTGATAGAGCTTGATGGGGCGGATTCCGGCATAGAGTTGGAGCTCTTCGCGGATGTCGATTTGCGGGGCCATTTCGCGGCCATCGGGCCAACGAATGCCGGGGATGCCCATGGCGCCAAGGAGGATGGCATCGGCGGCGCGGCAAGCGGCAAGCGTGGCGGCGGGCAGAGGGTCGCCTTGAGAGAGAAAGGCTCCCGCGCCGCAAGGGTGCTCCGTGAAGGCGAAAGGAAGCCCAAGAGCCTGGAGCACCGAGACGGCAGCGAAGGTGACATCGGGGCCAATGCCATCGCCGGGGAGAAGCGCAATTTGCTTGACATTCATGAGCAAGGTCTTCAGATTATATATGACATGCAACGCCGAACTTTTCTGATGGGCGCGCTGGCCCCACAATCGCGCACGGTGGTGGAGATTGAGAAGGATGGCTTCAAAATAAACGGCCGGCCGACTTACGAGGGGAGAAGCTTCCGGGGCGCAAAGGTGGAAGGATTGCTAATGAACTCGCGCATGGTGCAAGGCATCTTCGATGACCGCAACCGGCAGACCGAAGGGCGGTGGGCGTATCCGGATACGGGGCGTTGGGACGCAATGCGAAACACGCGGGAGTTTGTGGCGGCGATGCCGGAATGGCGGCGGCACGGATTGTTGAGCTTCACGATTAACTTACAAGGGGGGAGCCCGCAAGGGTATTCAAAGGACCAACCTTGGATCACGGGGGCGCTGCGCGGGAATGGCACTTTGCGAGGCGATTCTCTGGCGCGGCTGAAGATGATACTGGATGAGGCGGACCGGCTGGGCATGGCGCCGATTGTGGGGATTTATTACTTTGGCCAGGATCAGGAAGTAAGGGACGAAGCGGCGGTGCGGCGGGGAGTGAGGGAGACCGTCTTTTGGCTGTTGCGGCAGGGCTACCGGAATATCCTGCTGGAGATCAATAACGAGTGCAATGTGAAGAAGTACGAGCACGAGATCTTGAGGCCGGCGCGGGTGCACGAATTGATTGAGTACGCCAAGGGGTTGGAGATGGACAAACGGCGCTTATTGGTGGGGACAAGCTACGGGGGCGGGGCGATTCCGACAGAGAACGTGGTGCGGAGTTCGGACTTCTTGTTAGTGCACGGAAATGGTGTGAAGGTGCCGGCGCGGATTGAAGAAATGTGCAAGCAAACGAGGGCGGTGGCGGGCTACGCGGGGCAGCCGATTTTGTTTAACGAAGATGACCACTTTGACTTTGAGCAGCCGGAGAATAACTGTTGGGCGGCGGTGAAGAACTATGTAAGTTGGGGGTACTTTGACCCGGGGGAAAGTAACTACCGGGATGGGTACCAGTGTCCGCCGGTGGCCTGGGGCATCAACACGGAGCGCAAGAAGGCATTTTTTGGCTTTGTGAAGGAGATTACGGGAAGTTAGCGAAGTATGATGGAGGGCATGGTTCGCTCTTTGCTCCTTCTCGCTCTTTGCACAATCTGCTTGCTGGCCCAGGGCCAAAAAGGATATTACCGGACGCCGGAGCTAAGTCCGTTGGGTTTGCTGTTTATGGCGGAGGGGGACCTGTGGGTGGTGAGCCCGGAGGGCGGGGTGGCGCGGCGATTGACGACGCACCCGGCAGAGGAATTGGGTCCGCGGGTAAGTCCGGATGGAAAGACGGTCGCATTTACGGCGAACTACGAAGGGACGCCAGAAGTGTACACAATGCCCTTGGAAGGAGGAGTGCCGAAGCGGCGCACCTTTGGCGGCGCGACGGTGGTGAGTTGGACACCAACGGGAAAGATTCTCTTTAGCTCGGCAATGTTTGCAGGCTTGCCCTCGCCGCAATTGACGGAACTGGACCTGAGCGGGGCGATGCAACGGGTACCGCTGGCCCAAGCGCTGGAGGGGCGGTGGACGGAGGACGGCAAGACGCTCTACTTTGCGCGGCGGCCGCGGAATTTTTCGGTGGCGAAGCGCTACCAGGGCGGCTTGGCGCAAACCTTGTACAAATGGACGCCGGGAAGCGAGGCGGTGGCCTTGACCGCGGACTATGCGGGCACCAGCGAGAACCCCATGCCCTGGAAGGGACGCTTGTATTTCCTGAGCGACCGCGACGGCAGCATGAACCTATGGAGCATGGATGCAAATGGCAAGGGCCTGAAGCAGCACACGCGGCACATGGGCTTTGATGTGCGGCAGGCGAGCTTGCGCGAGGGGGTGATTGCCTACCAGATGGGGGCGGACCTGCACCTGTTTGACATTGCGAAGGGCAGCGACCGGCGCGTGGAAATTAGCCTGGCCAGCGACTTTGACCACCTGCGCGAGAGGTGGGTGAAGAAGCCGATGGATTACCTAACCAGCTACTCCCTTTCGCACGAAGGGGACCAAGTGGCGTTGGTGTCGCGCGGGCGGGTGTTTGTGGCGCCGGTGGAACAAGGGCGATTTGTGGCGCCGACTTCGCCCAAGGCGCGCTACCGGGATGCTTATGTAATTCCGAAGAGCAAGGATTTGCTGGTGCTGTCGAGCGAGACGGGCGAATTGGAATGGTGGCGGGTGCCGGCCAATGGCGTGGGGGCGGGCGAGCGGTTGACGCAGGATGGGAATGTGTTGCGTTGGGGCGCGAGTGTTTCTCCTGATGGCAAGAAGGCCGTGCACCAGGACAAGAACAACCAGCTTTGGCTGTTGGACCTGACGACGAAAGAAAACAAGCTACTGGCGAAAACCGAATTTCCGCGCGGCAATTCGAACCCAGCTTACCGGGGGATTCGCTGGAGCCCCGATGGGCGCTACTTTGCCTATTCCACGCCAGCGGCGAACGAGTTTGAACAGGTTTGGATTGCGGATACGATGGACGGGAAACTGCGGGCGGTGACGACGGACCGTTTCAACTCGGGCAACCCTGCCTGGAGCGAGGACGGTAAGTGGTTGTACTTGATCAGCGACCGCGCGCTACGCAGCACTGTGGGCTCGCCATGGGGGCCAAGGGCGCCGGAGCCGCATTTTGCGTATCCGGATAAGGTTTATGAGATTGCGCTGAAGAAGGATTTGCGTTCGCCGTTTTCGCCGAAGGACGAGTTGGAGAAGAGCGGAGAAGAAAAGAAAGAGGGGGAAAAGAAAGAGCCTGAGCGGAAAGACGAGAAGGATGCGAAAAAGCCTGCGGGCGTGAAGGTGGAGATCGATTGGGAGGGCATTACCGAGCGCTTGGCCGAGGTTCCGATTCCGGCGGGCGACTATCGTAGTTTGGCGGTGGCGGGCAAGCGGCTTTGCTATGTAGCGAACCCCGGGGGCGAGACGCCCGGTAGCCAATTGCGCTGCAAGGACATCAACAACAAGCCCGCCAAGCCGGCGACGGTGCTGGAGGGCGTGGCCGATTTGCAGGTGGCGGGCAACGGCAAGAAGATGCTCTTGCGGCGCGGCGGCGATTTCTTTGTGGTGGATGCCGCAGCGAAAACCCTGGCGCCCACGGCGCTGGCGGAAGCGAAGTTGAACTTGAGCGATTGGAGCTTTACGGTGGTGCCGCAGGAGGAGTTTAAGGAAGCGTTCTTCGACGCGTGGCGCTTGCACCGGGACTACTTCTACGACCGCAAGATGCACGGCGTGGATTGGAAGCTGATGCGCGATAAGTATGGCGAGTTTTTGGCGCGTGTGCGGGATCGCTCCGAACTGAGCGATTTGATTGCGCAGATGATTAGCGAGCTGAATGTGATGCACAACGCCGTGCGTGGCGGCGATCAACGAAGCGCACCCGACAGTATTGCCGTTGCCCGCTTGGGCGCGGAACTGACGCGCGAAGCCGATGGGACGTGGAAGATTGCGCACATTTACCGGCACGATCCGGACCGGCCAGATCTAGCGGGCCCGCTGGCGCGGCCGGAAGTAAAGGCGAAGGAGGGCGACCGCATCCTGTCTTTGAACGGCATGGCGGTGGCGAACCTGGCGCACCCGTACGAAGCGCTGAAGAACCAGGTGAACAAGCAGGTGCTGTTGGAATTGGAAAGCGGCGGCGCGAAGCGGCAAGTGATTGTGAAGCCGGTGAGCGGGGCGGCGGAGGCTTCCTTGCGATACCACGAGTGGGAATATACGCGGCGGCTGGCGGTGGAAGAAAAGACCAAGGGGCGCTTTGGGTATGTGCATTTGCGGGCTATGGGCGCGGGCGATATTGCACAATGGGCAGAAAATTATTACCCGGTTTTCGACCGCGAGGGGCTGATTATCGACGTGCGCCACAACAATGGCGGCAACATCGACAGCTGGCTATTGGGCCGTTTGTTGCGCAAGGCGTGGATGTACTGGCAACCGCGGGTGGGCCGGACGAGTTGGAACATGCAGTATGCGTTCCGGGGTCCGCTGGTGGTGCTGGTGGACGAGCGGACGGCGAGCGATGGCGAAGCGTTTGCCGAAGGCTTCCGGCGTCTGGGGCTGGGCAAGGTGATTGGCACGCGCACGTGGGGCGGCGAGATTTGGCTGACCTCCTCGAACCGCCTGGCGGATAACGGCGTGGCGACGGC
Organism: Bryobacter sp.; assembly: GCA_033765085.1. GTDB lineage: Bacteria > Acidobacteriota > Terriglobia > Bryobacterales > Bryobacteraceae > Bryobacter. The sequence continues at coordinate 100,870 of JANRIK010000009.1, forward strand.
GGCGGAATTGGGCGTATTTGGGCCGAACGCAAAAGGTACGCAGGAGTGGTTAGTGGAAGGGATCGGTGTGGTGCCGGATATCGAAGTGGATAACTTGCCCAACGCTACCTTCAACGGCGGCGATGCGCAATTGGAAGCAGCCATCGCTCATCTCGAAGCGGAAATTAAAAAGGCCAATCCGGCAGTGCCGCCCGTGCCGGCATATCCGGATAAGAGCTTGAAGGGGAAGTAGAAACTTTTGCGCTCAAAGCAGCCCCCTAAAAGTAGCCTCGGCACCGCCACTCATATAAAACGAGACTTGATCACCGTTGGTCGTTACAAGATCAAAAGTAGCGCTGAGATTCACTGACTTTCCCTCCGGCCACCTTAAGAGGTAGCGTTTTGCTTCCCGCCCGTCACCATCAACCTCAATCGCGTAGAGTCCCACGCCTTTCTGGCTTTTCGCTAGCAGGAAGACATCGGTACCTTCTGCGGAAAGCCAGTGTGCGCGGACGTGCATTGGTACTACTTTCGCGGTCCCGAACGTTTGAAAGTCCGGCTTTTTGGCCTTCAGGGCATCTGCGAGGTCCGAACGGAGTTCGGTCCAGTAGGAACTTGACGAAGGCTGATTGGGCGTAAACACTTTGTAGCGTAAAGCGCTGGGATCAACCAGGACGATGCGCTCCGTTGAGCATTGCCCAAAGCGATAGGCAAATTGATCTTCCGGCAAAGACTCCAGCTTTGTGACTTTACCGCTAGTCAATTCTATTCTTGAAAGAAATATCCCCATAGCATCCTTGTGAATTGTAAAAACATAGGGGCCAATCGGTTTCATGGTTAGGATGCCGCGCAGTTCGGCGCGCTCCGCCTGGTAATGATCACAGGACGGAAGTACGCAGTAGCGAAGAGTTGTATCGAGGGGGGATCGTTCGACCCAGACCAAGTGTTGATCGCCCATGGCAACTGGCATATTGGCGGGTATGGGAACGGCCTTTGGACCATTGGGGGTTGTAAGATTCCAAGGAGCACCTGGGGTGGCAGGTTGACTTAAGAAGTAATTTCCACCTTCTCCGGAAGCGGCAAGGCGGAGTGGGCCGGGACCCACGTAGGGAAGATTGGTGAATTTTGTGTGGTTTAGACTTACGGTCTCTGCGAATATAAAGGGATTCGGGGCCGCGAGGAAAGCGAAAATAAGCACAAGCTTTCGCATGGCCTGAAAATATCATTTTCGATACTCTGATTCAAATGAATTTTCTATTTCGCCAATGTTTCAGTAGTTAATAGTTTTTTTACTTACCGGTAACGCGCCAAGCACAGCAGAAGGCCCATGAGGGTCTTCGGGCCCGCGGAGCCTTCGATGGCGTCGCCTTGGGGGATGGGGGTAGGGGCGGCGGGGAGGGCTGTGTCGATGGCGTCGGGGGAGAAGATGTCGGCCACGGCGGGGGCGGCCGCGCGCGCGAGTTCCCGGATGCGCAGCCAGCCGGGAAAGTGGTTCACGCTGGTGATGCGGTAAGGGGTGCGCGGATCCTGACCGGATTGCAGCTTGCGCAGGTGCTGGCGGATGTAGAGCCGCTGGCGGACGGCCCAATAGGCTTTGCGCGGGAGTCCATCGACAAGAGTGGGGCGAATGAAGAGCGAGTTACGATCGAGCGGAAGGCGGGCCAGTTTGGGGAAGTAGTGATTGACAAGATGGTATTCCACTTCGCGGCTGGCGAGCAGTTCATGGGGAAGGTGGAGGAACTGGTTGAGGACCGGGGCCGCCAGGAAAGGGACGTGCAAAGTGCCGCTTGAGGCGAAGCGCCAGGCTTCTTTGCCCAAGTGGTGGCGGGGGCGGGTGTGCCAACTGAAGAGGCGGAGTTGGTGATAGCCGGAGCCTTCGGTTTGGTCGTGGAAAGCGAGGTAAGCGGCTTCGGCGGCCTCAACCAGATCTTCGGAGGAGGGGTGGCGAAGGAGAGCTTTTACCGTGGGTTTGGGCAAGCCGTAGAGGCGGCGGGAGGCAAGCAGGTGGGCGCGGTCGGTCTTTTGCTCGCCGGGCAACCAGCTGGCGGCGCGGTAGGAAGTGGAGAGGAAATGGTCGGCAACCACGCCGGTGCTAAGGGCGGCGTGGTCGGGCTCGCCGAGCAGGCGCAGAATCCAATTGCCAGCGCTGGTCAGACCTTGAGCGCCCTGGCAATTGGCGATTTGGAGTTGGAAGCCAGCGGTGAACAGATCTTCGTGATAGGCAAGGCGGCGGTGGGGAATGCCAAGCGAGCGGGCGACGGCGTGGGCGATTTGGTATTCCTGGTCGGCCTCGTCGCCAAAGGTCAGGGCGGAAAAATCATGGCCGTAGCGGTCGGCGAGCAAGCCGGTGAGAAGGCGTGAATCGAGGCCCCCGCTGAGCAGTTGGACAACGGGTTGCGCGGGCGCAACATCCATAGCTGCGCGCAAGGGCGGCAGAAGGGCTTCCGCTGCTTCCGGGGCAGAGCGGAAATACCAGCTTGGCTCCGGCCACGAGATCTTCTCCACGTCCCAACCCTGACCGGCGCGCCAATGCAGACGGCTGCTTTGCGGAGCGCGGCGGACGCCTTGCCAAAGCGTGCGGTTGTCCACGGGGTAAGTGAAGAGCAGGATTTGCGCCAAGGCTTCCCAATCCAATTGGCGGCGGAAGGCAGGATGGGCGGCGAAGAGCGAGGGGCTGGTGGCGAGCATGGCGCGCTCGGAGTCGCCCCAATAATAAAGAGGGAAAATACCGAGCCGCTCGGTTTCGGCACTGAGCGTGGAGGAGGTAGAGCAGTAGTGGAAGCTGGCGCCGTAGGTTAGATCGTCGCCGGAGTAGCTGGTAGAGCCAGCTCTGGCCGCGGCGGGGAAATGGGCGTTGTTGGTGCAGTGAAAGCTAAAAAGGTCGGCGCCAGGGAAGATGTGGCGAGGAAGCGTTTCGCGTGCATTGTGGGCCAGCAGTAAATTGCCAGCTGCAACGAAGACGGGCGTTTCCCGCAGGTCGGCGAAGAGTTGTGGCAGGGCGGCGCGGAAAGAAGCATGGTGGTCCGGATGCGAATCCACAAGGGCGCAAAAATGGGGCACAGCTAAGGATCGTACAACGAGGGAGATTGGATTAGGGGGCGGAAGCGGCTTGGGCGCGGGCGATCTTCGCGCGTTCTTCGACCAGGCGAGGGTCAGCGGGAAGTTTTCCCTCGGCTTGTTCCAACTGCCAGAGGGCGGCGGTGAAGCGGCCTTGGCGGGCGAGGAAATTCGCGTAGAAGATTTGCGCGTCGCCACTTTCGGAGGGGCGGAGGGCGGCTTGGGAAATCGCCTTGCGGTAAGCGCGTTCGGCATCGAGAGCCCGGCCCAGACGATCGAGCACTTGGGCGGTGGCAAGGGTAAGGCGGGGGCCAAGTTCCTGCAGAGTGGTGGCACGCTCGTAGAGGGCCAGGGCGCGCGTATAGTCCTGTTCGATTTGCCAAGTGCGGCCGGCCTGGAAGCAAGCCAGGGCGTTGGGCTGGGAGGCGTGGCAGGCACGGTGGAACCAAAGGCGGGCCTCGGGAAGTTGCTTTTGCGCGGCATAAACGGCGCCGATGGAGCGGAGAAACTCGCCATTGTTGGGGTTGGTGGCGAGGGCTTGTTGGTAAAGCGAGAGGGCGCGAGGGAAGTCCTGTTTCAGGAAGGCGGCGTTGCCCTCCTGGTAGCTGCGGGGGGGCGGGTCGGCCGTGGGGAATTGGCTAAAGACGAGAAGGAGGCAAGTCCACATGGTAGGCCAAGGGGAGCGCCAAGCGCGCCAGGCAACCCGGGCCGCCTTCGACGTTCCTTAATTCCAAGGTACCGCCATGGGCTTCTGCAATTTGCCGGCACAGGACCAGACCAATGCCGCTGCCGCCGGGTTTGGTGGTGAAGAAAGGGACGAAAAGGTTGGCAGTGTTGGAGAGGCCGGGGCCGTGGTCGCGGACGAGGATGTGCAAGTGTTGGCCACCGGCGATGGGCGCCAATTGCCAAGAGACTTCGACGGGCGGCCCCGCTTCGACGGCATTTTTGATGAGGTTGATGAGAGCCTGTTCAATCTGGTCGGCGTCGGCATCAGTGGCAACATCGGGGCCAGGCAGGACGCGGACGCTTTCGCGGCGCTCGAGTTCGGCGGCGCGCGCAACGATTGGACTAATGGGAGTGGGCTGCAGGTTAGGGCGCGGGAGCTTGGCTAGGCGAGTGTAGGCGTTGAGAAAACGTTGCAAGCTTTCCGAACGGGAGGCGACGATTTGCAGGCCGTGGAGCATGTCTTCTCGCCAATCCTCGGGAAGCGGATCGCGCTCCAGCAGGCTATGCAAGCTGCCGGCGATGGACTTGATGGGAGCCAGAGAATTGTTCAACTCATGGCCCAGCACGCGGACGATGCGCTGCCAGGCTTGCAGCTCTTCTTCGCGCAGGGGGCGGGTAAGGTCAGTGAGGACCAGCAATTGGTGGGGCACGCCGCCTTCGCGAAAGCTGGAGGTGGAAATGCCCCAACGGCCACTGCCGCCGGGGAAGCTGCGAGTAAGGGTTTGGCTTTGGCCGGAGAGAAAATCATCGAGGCCGAGGTCTTTGGCGCTGGAACCCTCCAGGCGCTCTAAAGGACGGCGCATCAGGTCCGCCGCGGCTTTGTTGGCCAAACGAACGCGGCCAAGGTAATCAAAGGCAAAGATGGCGACGTTGATTTCCTCCATCACCTTGCGCAGAAGCGCGGTGGCTTCAACGGCGCCCAGACGTTGCTGCTGCAAGGTGGCGCCCATGGCGTTGATCTGTTCATGAACTTCGTCGAGCGGGCTGCCGGACTTGGTGGTGCGGGCGCGAATAGAATAATCGCCTTCGCGCATGGCTTCGAGCAGGTTGGCCAGCGTGCGCAAAGGCGAGACGACTTGCTCGCGGATTTGCACCAACAGGAAGCCGGCAGCCAAGACCATGAAGGCAAGCAGAGTCCAGCGGAGTTTGAAGGAGACCTCGCCCGTGAAGATAGCCCAAACAGCCACCGCAAAGGGCAGAGCCACGGCAAGGGCGGCAGTGAACTGGACGCGGGATTCGAGCGAGGAAAACATGGCCGGGGATGGGGGCAGGGCTTCAGATGGTGTAGCGGTGGAGGTTGTAGCGCTGCAAGCGGCGATACAGCGCGCTGCGGCTAAGGCCCAGGGCTTCTGCGGCGGCGGAAACGTTGCCCTTGTAACGATCGAGGGCTTTCTTGATAAGGTGCGCTTCCACGTCCTCGAGGCTCATATCCTCCAGGCGTTGGGCGGCAGCGGGGACAGCGCGAAGCACAAGGTCTTGGGCACGGATGAGGGTGCCGCCGGCCATTAGGACGCCGCGCTCGACAACGTGGTTCAATTCGCGGACGTTGCCGGGCCACTTGTGGTCCAGCAGGGCTTGCTGGGCGCCGTGGTCAAAACCGGCCAGGGCTTTGCGGTAGCGGGTGGCGTGTTTGTCGAGGAAGAAATCCGCGAGGGGAAGGATGTCGTCGCGGCGGTCGCGCAAAGGCGGAATGTGAATCTCGATGGTGTTTAAGCGGAAGAGAAGATCCTGGCGAAAGCGGCCTTGGGCGACGTCCTGGTCGAGGTTGGCGTTGGTGGCGCTGATGACGCGGACATCGACTTTCTTGGTGCGCGAACTGCCGACGCGTTCCATTTCACCGGTTTCGAGAACACGCAATAGCTTGGCTTGCATGGCTGGGGAGAGGTTGCCAATTTCGTCGAGGAAGAGAGTGCCGGTGTCGGCCAGTTCGAAGCGGCCGACGCGGTCGGTTTTAGCATCGGTGAAGGCACCCTTAACGTGGCCAAAGAGCTCGCTTTCAAAAACACCTTCCGCCAGGCCGCCGGCATTGACGCTGACCATGGCCTTGACAGCGCGGGGCGAAAGCGCGTGGAGCTTGCGGGCCACCACTTCCTTGCCCACGCCCGGTTCGCCCGTGATCAGGACGTTGGCATCGGCCGGGCCCACGCGGGCGAGAATTTCAATGACCGGGGCCATGGCGGGGGACTTGGCGATCATGACAATGCCGGAGTCGTCGCGCAGCAGCAGGTTTTCGGCTTCGAGGCGTTGCTGGCGCTTGAGGGCCTTTGAGAGATCCAGTTGGGTGCGCACCAAGGGAAGAATGCGCTCGTTTTCCCAGGGCTTGGTGAGGAAGTCGCGCGCACCGCGGCGCATGGCCTCGACAGCTAAGGGGACGCTGCCCCAAGCCGTCATCACGATCACGGGAAGTAGGCTATCAATGTCCTGGATCTTGGTGAGCAGCTCCATGCCCTCTTCGCCGCTCGTGGTGTCGCGTGTGTAGTTAAGGTCGATGATGACCAAGTCGTACTCGCGCTTTTCGAGCGACCGGAGGCAATCGGCGGGACTGGTGACCGTTTCAATCTCGTAGCCCTCGGGTTTCAGCAAGAGGCGAAGGGCTTCGAGGACGTCGGATTGATCGTCGGCAATCAGGATGCGAGGTTTGGCGGCAGGCACGGGCAAATCACTATTCTATGGGTTGGGCTTCGATTAAGCTAAAGGCATGAGGGCGGCAGTTATGGTTTCCGAAGCGGAATATCTGGCCACGGTGTACCGTCCGGACCGGGAATATGTGAACGGGCAACTGTTGGAGAGAAATCTGGGCGAGTATGACCACGCGAACTTGCAGACGGCGATTGCGGCGTTGGTAATTGAAATTCTAAGTCCGCGGGATACGGTTTACAACGTGCAAGATCGGATTGACGATTACTTGCGAAGGGGAGTGCCGGAGGTATGGGTAATTGACCCGCAGAGCTTGCGAACCTGGATTTACTTTGGGCACGAAGCCAAGGAAGCGAGGGACGGGGAGCTACATTGGCGGGGAACAAAGTTGCGTTTGGGGGATTGGAGAGAGGATTAACTTGCGCCTTCAATCCAGCCATCACGGATTTCGATGACGCGGTTGCCGTAGGCGGCGTTGGCCTCTGAATGGGTAACCTGGATGATGGTGGTGCCCTGGTCGTTCAGGCGTTTGAACATCTCCATAATTTCCTTGCCCTGGCTGGAGTGTAGGTTGCCGGTGGGTTCGTCGGCGAGGATTACCTTCGGGTTGGCCACCATGGCGCGCGCTACGCCCACCAATTGTTGCTGGCCGCCGGAAAGCTGGTTGGGGAACAGGTCCTTTTTGCCGACGATTTGGAAGCGGTCGAGGATGTCGGCGACAATGGCTTCGCGCTCACTCTTTTTGATGTTGCGATAAGTGAGCGGCATTTCGATATTTTCGGCGACGGTTAGGTTATCGAGTAAGTGATAGCTTTGGAAAACGAAGCCGAAGTTCGCTTTGTATAACTCGTTGCGCTCCTTGCGGCCTAACTTATGGATAGCTTGGCCCATCAGGTAGTATTCGCCGGTCCAATCGGTATCGTGCATGCCGATGACATAGAGCAAGGTGGACTTCCCCGCCCCGCTGGGGCCCATGATGGAGACGAACTCGCCCTCCTTGATCTCTACATTGACGCGGCGGAGGACGAAGGATTTCGCGGGGCCGTGCTGGTAATACTTTTCAACGTTACGAAGGTCGATCATGTTTGTTTAGTCGTGACGGAGGGCCTGCATGGGGTCCAGCCGCAAGGCGCGGCGGGCGGGGAGATACATAGCCAAGCCGCCGACCAAGGCCAACAACAAGGATACCGAGGCGAGGCTAAGGAAGTCCCGGCTGGAAACGCCCCATATTAAGCCACGGAAGAGCTGCGCGAGAGCGAAGCCCAGACCAAGACCCAAGGCAAGGCCAAGCCCCAGCATGAGGAGCGTTTGGTGGCTGACGAGCCGCAAGATATCCCATTCGCTGGCGCCCATGGCCATGCGCATACCAATTTCGGAGGTGCGTTCGCTGACGACATAGCTGACCACGCTGAAGATGCCCACGGCGCTGAGCAGGAGGGCGATGAGGCCAAGAACGGACATCATGAGCGCCACCAATTTCATGCCGGCCAGAGCCTGGTCCAAGAGGTCCTGCTGGGAATAGAGCATGCGCACCGGTTGTTCGGGATCGACGGCATAGACGGCCTGTTTGAGGGCTGGCAGCATCGTTTCCATGGGCGCATCGGTGCGGACGACAACGCTCAGCAGGCGCGGTTGCACCTGGGCCATGGCGCGGTAAAGGGTACGGCGGCTTGAACGTTCCCAGGGGTTATGGTCTTTGTTAGCAACAATGCCGACGATGCGGCACCAGGGGCGCGAGTCGTCGAGCAAGGGGCTGATGCGGCGGCCAAGAGCGGGCTCGTTGGGGAAGACATCGGCGGCAAAGCGCTCGTCCACTACGCAGACGGGGTCGGTCTCCGCGCCATCGGTGGAGGCGAGCAGGCGGCCGGAGCGCAACTGCACTTGCATGGCGGCAAAGTAGCCCGGGCTAACGATGAGGTTGTTGGCGGCGAGTTGTTCGGCGGCGCGGGCTTCGGGCCGCCCTTCCACGGCAAAGGGAACAATGCTCATGCTGTCGCCCAAGGGGATAAAGTTGACCAGGCCAAAATCCTGGCGGGCGGGCAAGGCGGCAAGTTGTTCTTCCAGTTTGCGAATAAAGTTGCCGCGGAGCGGGGGGTCCGGATACTTTGTTCGCGGCAGAACGAGTTGCAGGGTGCCTACCTTCTCTGGTTGCCAGGCGGCGAAGCGCTCAAACAGCACCTGCGTGCCGCGCACCATCAGGCCCGCACCGATGAGCAGCACCAGAGCGAGCATCATTTGCACGCCAATCATGGCGCCACGAAACCACTGGCGAGAACGGGAGCTACTCATGCTACGGCCGCCCTCGCGCAGCGATTCCTGCGCATCGGAGCGAGTGGATTGCCAAGCCGGCCAGAAGGCAGTGGCAAAGCCGGCCAGAACACTAAGACCGAGCGTAACGCCTAGGGCGGTCCAATTCACACTGAGTTCGGGCCACATGGGAATGTATTGCCAGATTTCCGAGGGCAACATGCGCTTCATGCCCTCCACGGCCCACATGGCGAAGGGAATGCCGACCAGAGAGCCCAGCAGCGCTAAGAGCAGGCTTTCGCTCAACACCAACCCGGCAATGCGCCAGGGATTGGCACCCAGGGCGGAGCGAATGGCAAACTCCCGGGCGCGGCCTGTGATGCGTGCCAACTGCAAATTGGTGACGTTGGCGCAAGCGATGAGCAACACGAAACCCGTGGCGAAAAGGAGCAGACGCACGTAGCTGGCGGCAAGATCATTGGTGCCGGCAATGCGTTCTTTCAAAGAGACAAGGACGAGGCTGCGGCCCTGGTGGCTCGCGGGAAACTGCTCGGCAAGGCGGCGGAAGGCGGCGCCGAGCTCAGCTTGCGCGGTGCTTAGGGAAGCGCCTCCGCGCAGGCGGCCAACGGTGTAAAGTTCAAACGCCGTGCGTTGGTGGGCGAAATCAGCCGCTTGGGAATAGGGCACATAGACACGCGCGAAATTGGGAAGACGGGCGGTTTCGCGCAGAACGCCGACAATCATATGGTCTTCCCCATCGAGGCGAATTTGCTGCCCCACAACGGAAGCCGTGGTCTTTTGCGCGCCGAAGCGGCGCAGGGCAAGGCCCTCGGTAACGACCGCAATGCGCGTGCGCCCGGGGGCGTTTTCGCCAGGCAGGAAAGCGCGGCCTGCCACCAACGGCGCACCCGTTAAGCCAAACCAATTGGCGCTAACCCGCGCGGCGCTTACTTGCTCGGGCTCGCCATCGCGCGTAATCGTGGCGGACCATTCTTCGGCAAAGCCGAGATCTTCGAGCGACTGAAGCTGGCCACGCAAATCGGTAAAGTCCGCGGGCGAAACATCGAACAAGCCTTGGTGGTCGCCGCGGAGAAAGGATTCGAACACGACCAAGCGCTCCAGGTGCCCTAACTCAACAGGGCGGAACAGCAAAGCGCTGCAGATGGAGTACATCGCCGTGTTGGCGCCAATGCCTAAGGCAAAGGCGAGCAGGGCCGCGGCAAGGCTGAGCGGCGAAGAAGCGAGAGAGCGGAGTTGTTTGGTCATACTTGTTCGAGCAAAGTTAGCGCAAGAGAATCCGAGGAGGTTCGAGATTTAGAACATTGTCCCGCGTGCGCCAAAGCGCATCGGCTTGGGTACGCTGTTGCGCGGCATCGGCCAGCACCAGCAAGAGAACCAGCACCAGCAGCGGAAGCAATTCGAAATAATCGCTCTTGGGCCGCTTCATGACATGCCCCTTATCCCGCCGTGGCCAGTTCGCTGGTTTCTTCGACAATACGGCCGTCGAAGAGGTGGATGGTGCGGTCCGCGTGGCGGGCGTAGCGGGGGTCGTGGGTAACCATGCAGATGGTGGCGCCGCCGCGATGGAGATCCTGCAGCAGAGTCATGACGGCTTCGCCATTGGCGGAGTCGAGGTTGCCGGTGGGTTCGTCGGCGAGCAGGATGGCAGGGTCGCCGGCGAGGGCGCGCGCCACGGCCACACGTTGCTGTTGGCCGCCGGAAAGCTGCGAGGGGTAATGCTTCACGCGGTGGCCCATGCCCACGCGCTCCAAGGCTTCGTGCACGCGGCGCTTGCGTTCCGCGCCGCTCATGCCGCGGTAGGTTAGCGGCAGTTCCACATTCTCATACACGTTCAGGTCGCCAATGAGGTTAAAGGCTTGGAAGATGAAGCCGATTTCGCGGTTGCGGATGCGGGCGCGTTCGCTCATCTTCAGGCTCTGCACGGGACGGCCGTTCAGCATGTGCGTGCCCGCGCTGGGCGAATCGAGCAGGCCAAGAATGGCCAGCAGGGTGGACTTGCCACAGCCGGAGGGGCCCGAGATGGCCACGTACTCGCCCTTCTTGATGTTCAAATGGATGCCGCTCAGGGCGTGGGTTTCCACTTCGTCGGTGAGGAAGACTTTTGTAACGCCTTCCATGGTGATCAGGTCTTCGGTGTATTCGCTCATTGGTTTCTCCTATTTGCCGCTGAAGCGGATGCGGTTGTAACTATCCCACTGGCTCATGTCCGAGAGGATGACCTGGTCGCCCAATTGCAAACCTCTCAAAATTTCGATGGTGTTCACGGAACTACGGCCAAGTTGCACTTGCACGCGCTCGGCTTCCTTGCCGTCCGCCGAGAGGCGGAAGAGGCCCACCGTGGCGTTGGCCTGGCCAATCACCGGGCGGCCCACATAGAGTACGTTGTCGAGTTTTTCGATTTCAATGGTGCCATCCACGCTCAAGTCTGGCCGCGCGCCTTGCGGCAATTCGCCGAGCAACCGCACATCCACCGTAACCGTGCCATTCACGGCTGCCGGATCGATACGTGCCACCTGGCCAGGCACAATGCCATTGCGAGTATCCACGTCGGCTTTCATTCCAATACGGATTTCGTTCACCTGCGTTTCCGGAATTTTGATCTCCGCCTTCAATCGCCAAGGCTGGCTTACTTTGGCCAGCACCGTGCCGAGCGTGACGCGCTGGCCCACTTGCACAGGCAAATCCTGAAGGACCCCGTCGACGCCGGCTCGGACGCGCAGGTCCTCAACTTGCTTCTTTTTCAATTCGTAGGCGGCGCGCAGTTTTTCGATGCCCACGCGCTTGGCTTCAATTTGGGCGCGGATCATGTCATCGGCAATGCGGAGGCGTTCGCGTTCGAGGCCCAGGCGGTTGCCCAGCTCATCCGCCTTGGCGCGGGAGAGCTTCAGGGTGAGGTCCGGCGTCAAGCCTTCCTTAAAGAGCTTTTCGTCGCGCTCAAAAGTAAGTTGTGCTTGCACCTGTTCGCTTTGCACCCGGGCGGCTTCCGCTTTTTGTTGGAGCCTGTCGCGTTCAAGCCGCACTTTCAAATCCATCAATTCGGCTTCGGCAGCCTTCACGGCCCATTCGGCTTCGCTCATGGCGTTCATGAGTTCGGGATTGGAAAGTTCCACGATGATGGTGTTCGCGGTGACGTTGGTGCCGGGCAGCATCAGGCGGCGGTCCACCCGGCCCTCACTGTTGGCGGGGACGAAAAGGATTTCTTCGGGGACCAAGGTGCCCAGGCCGCGTACCTGGCGCACCATGGAACCGCGCTTCACGGTATCCGGCCACAGTGTGGCCCATTCCACGCTGGGAGCGGCCGGCTTCAGCTTGCTGAGCCCGTAGGTGCTGGCGGCAATGGCGGCCACAGCAAAAAAGACCAGCGCAGCATTGCGAATGAACTTGCGGCGCCCGACGCCTTCGCGTTGAATATCCATATCGTGCTTCCTTGTACTGCAAGCACCGGGCCAAAGCCCGAAACCACAAATAGGAGCTTTTGTTTTCAACAAAAAGGCCGATGCAGCAGGGAGCGGACGGAAGAGCGAAGTGTCCGCTTGTGGGATTTAGTGACCCGCAGCGGGCGCAATTGACGCGACTAGGAAAGGAGAAGATCAACGCCATGTACGCGGATGAGTTTGTAAAGCATTACCACCAGATTGTGGTTCCCGAGTTTTACCCTGGGCACCCGGTTCATCCCTTATTTGGAGCAAGCGCCCACCCGGCGCCGGTGCGGGAGTATTCGAATGTGCAGTACAAGAGCCGCCATGGCATCAGTTACGACGAGCGGGTGAAGCTGAAGAACCTACTGCTCTACACATTTCTTCCAAAGATGGCGAAAGACCCGGATACGGGCATTGTGAAGATTGGCTCCGGCTACCGCTTGCTGACCAGTTGGGCGCCCATCGACGAAATGCCGGCGAAGGTGTTTCAACGCGTGATTGGGGGCAAGGGGTCGCCTAAAGAAATGGCACAATTTATTCAATTCTTGAACTATTGGCGCTGCCACGAGGAGTACATCAAGGGCAAGAAGATGGATAAGTTGGAACTGATTGTGGAGCAATACCTGGGGACGGATTGCAATGGTTTTGTGGGCAATTACATCAAGTACAAATACCCGATGGTGGATGTGGACCCGAACAACCCCGAAGAGGTGTTCCACAACAAGGCGAAGAAAAAGGGCGGCGTCATCCGCAAGTCGATTGAGGAAGTAGCGGCGGACGACATTGTGATTTTCCCCGGGCACATTGGGGTAATCAGCAAGGTGTTAGTACAGTTGGGCAGCTCCGCCATGGTGGTGTTTTGCGAATCGAAAACACGGCACATGGTGTTTGGCGGACCGCAATCGAACATCCTGCACCTGGGCTTTGATGGGAAGAAGTTTAAGCTGGAAGACCGCAAGGAAGTGCTCGCAATTATCCGCTTGCCGGGCATGTAAGCGGGCGGCGCATCATTCCACGCGGAGGGCTTGGGTGGGCGCAATGCGGGAGGCGCGCCAGGCAGCCGGGAGAGCGGCCATGGCCATGCTGAAGGCCACCAGCAAACCCGCCGCCACGCTGGCACGGGGCGACAGAAGTTCCGGCAAGGCAAAAAGCGCCAACGGCAAGCTAAGCAGAAGCACCGCCAGGGCTAGCCCGCCTGCTTGCCGCAGCAAGAGCGCGGCCACTGCAAAGGGTTGCGCTCCGATTGCAAGGCGAACGCCAATTTCGCGAGTGCGGCGCTCAAGTTCCGCGCGGATAAGGGCATAGACACCCGCCACCACCAGCACCAGCGCAACGAAGCCGAAGCTGAGGACAAGGTCCCGCTGTTGGCGCGGTTGGCGATTGAGAGAGGCGAGATCGCTTTCATAGGGGAGCACTTCATTGAGCAGGGCATCCGGGGAGAGGCGGCCCGAGAGCCGGCGCAGCACGGGAGCAAGATTTGCCGCAGGTTGGCTAGTCGCAATGACAAACTCCAGCTTCGGCCAGGTGAACTCGCGGTAGGGCAGATAAATTTCCGGGCGCGCTTCGGCTTCGCCCACATCCGCGCGGACGCTACCCACTACGCCCACCACTCGCCACCAACGGGGCGCTTCGCCCTTGCGGGCAACGTAACGGCCGATGGCTTGGGAACCAAGGTAGCGGCGGGCGAAGGTCTCGTTCACCACTACGGCGCCGGGTTGGCCGAGAGTATCGCCTTGGAGCAGCGGAATTTGGAGCGTGGAAAAGAAACTGGCGCTGGCCATGCGAAAGCCTACCTCGCCGCGGGGAGCCAGGCCGCGGGGAGCCAGGCCACCGGGAGCCTTTGCCGCGCCCTGAATAAGCACTTCGCCGGATTGGGTGCCACCGGTCAGCGGAACGCGGTCCGTCACGCCTACGCGAGAGACGCCCGGCAGGGCCGCAATCTCTTCCAAGGCACGGTCCATGGCGGATACCAGCGTAGCTTGGCTGGCGCTCCAGGGCAGGTCTATTCGAGCGATGAGGATGTTTTGGGGCACAAAGCCCAAGGGGCGACTCTGGCGCTCCGCAAAGGCAGAAGCGAGCGAAAAGGCGGCACTGATCAAAAGCACGCCCAAAGCCGCCTCGCCCACCACCAAAGCGCCACGCAGCAAGGGCCGGGAACGGCGCTGCGTGCGTTGGGAGGAGGCTGATTGCCAAGACATGACAAAGGTAAGCAAGAGGCAGGCCGCCAAGCCAACCAGCAGCAAAGCAGCCATAGCGCGAAGGTCGAGCGAGACCTCGCGGACGGGCGGAAAATCGGAGCCGAAAATTTCCTGCAGCAGAGCCAGGGTCCAAGTGGCCACCAGAAAAGCGGCAATGCAACCAAGGGAAACAAGAATGCCGGCCTCCGCAAAATGAAGGCGCAGTATAGAGCCACGGCTGGCCCCCAAAAAACTCCGAATCGCGCTCTCGCGTTCCCGCGCTGCCGTGCGTGCCGCCAGCAACGACGCCAGGTTCAGCAGCGTAATGACGAGCAGCAGCAAGGTAGCAGCTTGCAGCATTCGTGCGGAATCGGCCGCTTCCTCAGTCCAGGCACTTTGGGCAGGCAGGACATAGGCGCCCCGCTCTTTGTCGGTCGCGGGAAAGGCCTCGGCCATTTGCCGCGCGGCGGCGTCAACTTGGGCGGCCAGAACGTTGGGATCGAGGGATGAGCGTAAACGCACCACAACGGGAAGGAAACCGGCAATGCGGGGAGCCGCAAGAACATCGCGCGCGGCGGGCGTGACCAATTCAACCTCTGGGCCGAGCATGCGATTGGGCGCAAGGACCCCCACAATGCGATACGAAACCCCGCCAAGCGATAAGGAATCGCCCACGCGGCCCAGGGCTTTACCCTTGGGCGTTAACATGGCCAGGGGTTCTCCCCGCAGTTCATCGGGGGAGAACTTGCGGCCCTCGAGAAGCTGTAGGCCAAGAACGCCAAGGTAATCGCCGGCAACACGATAGGTAGAGATACCGCGCTTGCCATCCTTGGTTTCGAGCGGCACCATTTCGCCGTAATAGCCCATGGCGCTCTCAATGGCGGGGACGCGGCGGGCCCAATCGGCAATGCGTTCCGGATTCGAATTGGCCCGCTCCCCCTTGAAAGTTTCCTGGATCACAAAAAGGCGTTCCGGGTTGGGCAAAGGCAGCGGTTGCAGGAAAAGCTGATCGACAATACTAAACACTGCGGCATTGGCCCCCAAGCCTACGGCCAGCAAAAATACGGACGTGACGAGGAAGAGGGGCGAACGCCGCAAGCGGCGCCAGGCGACGCGAAGATCGAGCAACCAATGCTCCAGCCAAACGAAAACATCACGATCGCCGGCGGCTTCCTGGTAAGCGAGCACATTGCCAAAGGCGCGCCGTGCTTGCGCGGCAGCATCCTCGGGCGATAGCCCCTGCGCGAGAAGCTCTTCCGTGCGCATGGCGATGTGGAAGCGGGCTTCTTCTTCGGCAGCGGCGCGGGAGGTTGTTTGGGGAAATAGAGTATTGCGAAAGCGTTGCCAAATTGCCATGGGGAGGACCTCTTAAGCGGTGCCTAAAACAAGGCGGATGCCGTGCTGGATGCGCTGGTATTGTTCCATTTCTTCCTTCAGGCGCTTGCGGCCCGAAGCGGTGAGCTTATAGAAGCGGGCACGGCGATTGGTTTCTGTCAGGCCCCAATCGCTGCTAATGAACCCATCCTGCTCCATTCGGTGGAGGGCGGGATAAAGGCTGCCTTCCTCCACGCGCAGGATCTCTTCGCTGATGCGCTGGATGTGGCTGGAAATCGCGTAGCCGTGCAGAGGCCCAGCGGCGAGGGATTTCAAGACCAACAGGGTGAGCGCGCCCTGGAGCGAATCGTTCTTGGGGGATTTCTGCATACCTAGTTTTCTACCTATAGACTGCTACGGCTAGCTGTCTACAGGTAGCCGTCTAGGTGTCAGGATGCCACAGTTGATAGAATCGGCGCATGAAAATTCTGACTTTTTTCTTCGTCCTGGTTCTGGGCTTGGCGCAGGATCTGGTTGTGGTTGAGAAAAAAGGCCACGCGCTGGGCTTTTACTCCCGCGACGGCGTGCGGCAGGGCGGTGTGGCATTGAAACAGCATCCCCATGAATTGTTGTATTCGCGGGACAAGAAATTCGCTTACGTCACTGAGAACGGCATGCTTTGGATGACCGACCCGGGCAAGGGCGGCAATTCGATTGCAATTGTCGACCTGGCGGCGCGGAAGCTCGCGGGGCGGATTGATTTGGGCGACAACTACCGCCCGCACGGCATGGACATTCACCCGCGGACGGGGCACCTGGTGGTGACGGTGGAAGGTCCGGCGGGACTGCTGCTGGTGGACCCGGTGGCGCGCAAGGTGCTGAAGCGCTACGACACCAAGGGCCAGGCGCCGCACATGGTGACGCTCGATCCAGCGGGCGAGGTGGCTTGGGTCAGCAATTCCGGATCGGGCACCTTGGCGGGGGTGAATCTGAGTACCGGCGAGGTAAAGCTAATTGAAGCGGGTAAGAATCCGCAGCAGTCGGTAATGCGGAAGGATGGTAAGTTTCTGTATCTCACGGTAAGTGAATCGAATGTGATTCATGAAATTGAGATTGCCCGGGGCAGAATTATGCGCAGTATTCCGACGGGCAACTTCCCCGCCCGGCTGGCTTTTTATAACAACGAGAAGGGCTTGATTTATAACACCATCACGGGTGTGGCGTGGACAGACTTAACCGTTGGCAAGGAAGTCGCCCGCGCAGAGCTACCCGGGCGGCCTTTGTCGATGCTGCTAGCGAAAGATGGCCGCCAAGCCTACTTGGGCATTCAGGACGAAGACCAAATTGCCATTGTGGATGTGGTGGGGAAGAAGGTTATGAGCTACCTGAAAACCCCAGCTGGTAGCGGTCCGGACCCAGTGCTGGACTTACCCTAACAACCTCAGAGCGCTATTGATATCTCGAAAGCTGGTCCAAGGATACAGTCAAATTTACGACTACTGCTTTAACATTCTCTCGTAGACTGCAATTCGTTGGGCCAACCGTGTTTCGAGGCCCACTCGCCCATCGGTTTCGAAAGCATGTAAAAGCATACCTTCCGGTTCCGCTCTTCGAAGCTGTTCCTTGAAATCCTGGGCACCAACTGAATTCATTCTTTGCGCTACAGCTTTCAAGGCTTCCAGCCGCTCCCGAATCATCTTCCGGTTGCGCTGGTCCGCCACATCTCGATTCGCGTCTCCGTCACTTGTGCCGTCGGAGAAAAGAACATAGCTCGCCCTAGCCGTCAATTGTAGGTTCGACTGCTTAGTCTTTGAAATCCTTACCGGGCACATTTTGCGTTGATCGCTAAGCGGTTCTGGTCCCGTCGTTTGATCGATTCGATAACCGAACTCTTGGACTTGACCATCATCGGAGCGTATCTCATAGATAAACTCCGCGATGGCTACTGGCCTGGGAGGTGCGTTAATTTTGAAACCGCTGATAAGTACATGCTCTCCGTCAGTGGCTAAGACAAGGTCGAGGATACGGAGCGAAGTTGGCTGATCATCACTTACATAGGCCCGTAGTTCCCCCGCCTCAGAGGAAACTTGCCGAGTGAGTCTCTTGCTCGATTGGAATCCCCCGCCACCGCCGGCAACAGGACAACTCGGATCATTTCCGCAGCTAAATCCCGTACAAGGGAAGCAAACGCAGGAGGTTGAACCGGTTGCGGGTGGAGACTGGCTACAGCATTTCGCGCAGACTCTGCTATGGCAATCGCCATTATTTACAGTGCATAGATTGGTCTTTTGACACGGAACCATTGGCGGACTGCCCGTCGCTCCTTCACAGCAAGTGCACTGCAGGACAAAAGACCCAGAGTTACAAGAAGAACAATTGATCGAGGCTGTTTGCGCTTGAGCGGGTCCACAATTGGCCGTCATGCCGCAGGGACCCAGTGATCCTTGCCACGAATAAAGCTCAAAAGGCCAAAATTGTATTACTAAAAATAGCAGGAAAGAGTAGCATTTGTGAAACTGCATGCGCTCACCTCCTGGCGACATTATTACATAGCCTTTCATCCTTGTCAAGGACTGTTTTTCCAAGCGGCCGCGTAGGTACCGTAGGATAAGCTCGTGGCGTGAGTTAGCCTAACGCAGCAAACCTGGAATGGAGAAGCGCAGTTTGTAGAGCGTCTTCCCAGCGGTAATATAGAGCGTTTTCCGGTCGGGCCCACCAAAAGTATTGTTTGTTATCGTATCTTCCGGGACGGGGTGGAAACTTAGTAACTTGCCCGCCGGGGAGATAACATAGATGCCCGCATTGTTATCCAAGGTTTCGCTGGTACCGCGGGAGCGGTTCAAGCCGGCACTGACATATAAGTTGCCTTGCTCGTCAATGGACATACCGTCGCCCGAGCGGCCCGGAAAGAAATTATAGTGGACGCGCATGTTGGTTAAGCGGCCCTCTTGGCTGATGTCATAGGCGCGAATTAAGCGGGCGCCCCCGGCCTTTTGGTTGGCTTCGATCAAATAAAAAGTCTTGCCATCGGGCGAGATTTGGAGCCCATTGGGGCTTTGGATCTCGGGGCGCGCCAGCAGCCGTTCCAACTTGCCCGGGGCATCGATGCGGTAAACGGCGCCGCCGGGTAGGTCGGTGAAGTAGAGGCGGCCTTGGGAATCGTAGGTGACGTCGTTGGGGGTGTCGAAGGGTTCGCCCGCGTACTCTTCGGCAAGCACTTCGAGTTCGCCGCTGCGCAGCGTGGTGCGGGTTACGCGCGGCTTGCGCCCGCCCGCGCCTTCGCAGGCAATGAGACGATCCTGCAAATCCACCACCAGCCCATTGGCGCCGTTGGCATTGTCGCGATAAAGAGAAAGCCCACCTGCGGGGGTGAGCTTCCAGATGCGGCTATTGGTGATGTCGGTGAAGTAAACATTTCCTTGGGAATCTACGGCGGGCCCCTCGGTGAAGCTGACCGTGGTGGCCACTTCCAATTGGGGGGCGGCGGATTGGGCCAGGAGCAGGAGGAGCAGCGCTGCGGTCATGGCCCAAGCCTAGCGCACATGGCGCTACCCATCCCCTCTTACAGCTGCAACACCTCTACACGCGTGACAAACGGCAATTGCTTGAGGGCGGCAAGCTTGGCGCTATCGATGCTGCCTTCGAGGAAGAGCGCTCCGGCAGGTTGGCCCTCTTTGGCGACGAAGCCCAGGGCTATGAGTTGCTTCACCGCCGCGGCATCCGCGCGCTTGAGCAGGATTTTGATATTCACGCGGTTAAGAGGGAACGTGGTTGGGGTTTCATTTCTGCCTTCCTCAATTGCGGCAGGAAGGGGGTCGGCTCGATCCACTTGCAGGAAGGTCTGCGCAACGGACAGCTTGGCCATGCCGGACCGGCCTGCACCCATCCCAAATACGCCCTCGTGGCTGACGCCATTCGGCATCTCGACGGGCACTTCTATGGTTTGCATCTTGCCGCCTTCGTTCACCACTTTGTCCTCCACGGCCACGTAGCTGGTGAACTCGGTCATTAAGCCATATTCCAGGCCAAGGCGGGTGATGGCGGCTTGGTTTTCGCGGGAGTTGGCGCTAAGCGCCTGAATCTGGCGGCGCGCCCACACGAGCGGTACGGCAGCGTGTTTGCTCTCCGCTGCCGGTAGGGTGACCGGGATGTCTCGCACATAAGGCTTTCCCCCACGCTTTCCGCGGAGGCGCACAATACCGCTGGCGGCTCCTGTGTAACGGCCGCTCAGGATGACGGGCTTCGCGCTAAAGAGGTCGGGAACGCGCGCCGGGCTGAGGTCCTGCACGTTCAAGCCGATGAACTCCACCGTGATGTCCGTAAGCAAAGGGTTGCGCACCCGCTCGTGGAAGCGGCGCGCCGCGGCAGAACCATCGGAATTGAGCAGCACGTGTTCCACTTCGCCACGTCCGGCTTCGGCCATTTGGTTGAGCAAGTGGCGATTCACACTGTCGCCGATGCCGAAGCTGAAGACGCGGGCCTGGGGATGGCGGCGGATTTCCTCCAGGATCTGGCTTTCGTTGCCGATATAGCCATCGGTCATAAAACAAATGACGCGTAAATGTTCTTGCGATTCCATGCCCGCAAAGGCGGCGCGGATGGCTTTCATCATCTCCGTGCCGCCACCGCCCTGGCGGGATTCGAGAAACCGTTTTGCCGTGTTTACGTTTTGCTCCGTGGCGGGCTGTGGGGAGGGCCAGAGCACGTGCGTATCGCCGGCAAAGGTGATGAGGTTAAAGGTGTCGCGCGGGTTCAACCCGTCCATGGCCAGCAGCATGGCTTCTTTCGCTTTGTCGAGCGGGAAGCCGTTCATGGAGCCCGAAGTGTCGATGACGAAGACTAATTCTTTGGGCGTAATGTTCATTTCGAGCGTTCGAACTGCACTACTAGGCGAGGGCGGATCGAGCACGAGGCTGAAGTAGCCCTGGCCGTTCTTGGCGTGCGTAAGGACCGTCGGAGCAACGTCGCGCGCCCCCACGCGGTAGCGCAGCACAAAGTCTTTGTTGGGAATTTCCGCAGTGCTTAGAAGCTTCACCAGCTTCGCGCCCTCGGTCTTAATGGCGTGCGTGGGGCTGGTGATCTCCGCAGGTGCATGGGGCGATTCGAGCAGCACCGATAGCGAGATATCATGCCCGGCGCGCGTGCCCTTCGCCGCAACGGGAGCATTCACGCGCTCCGCACCGGCGGCACCTTGGGGAAAGTAACGCGGACCCACCACCATGGGAAACACAAACTCGTAGGTCTGGTTCTCGTAGGGAACGATTTCGACATAGTGGATCTCCACGCTAATCTTGGCGCCGGCGGGGATGTTGGCCAGCGCCTGGCGGAAGACGTTGGGGCGCTCCTGGTCCAAGAGGCCAGCGCTTTTGCCTTGGCGGCGGGCATCTTCGTAGGCCTTTTGCGCGTCTTCGCGTGTAGCGATTTTGCCCCGCACCTGGCGCTCGCCAATCAACATGGTGTAGCCGTAGACGGCGCTTTGGTCGGGCAAGGGGAAAGTATAAAGAGCTTCAATGGCGTGGGGAGAATTGTTGACAAAGTCCTGGCGCACGGTGACGGTGGCCAAGGGGCCGGAAATTTTTGCGCGGACATCGGTGTGCTTCAAGGGGCAATCAATGCGTTTGCCATCCACGGTGCGCGAAAGCGTGCCGGGGTCGGCGGAAAGGCCAAAGGGCAACAGCAGGGTTGCGGCGGTGATGAGGTTGGGTAAGTGGTTCAAGGGTTCACTCCTTCAACGGGGAAATGCCGTGGTGGGAAAGGCCCTTTCAAGAAATTGTTATTCGATTTTTAAAACTTGCCAATTGCGAGGGGGCAAGGAGGCAAAGCGGGGGGAGGCGTCAAGTTCGGCATCGCGAGCAACAGCAAAGAACAAGCGGACTTCGCCACTTAGGCCAGCGGGAAGGGGGAAGGAGATGGCCGTCTCGCCCGTCAGGGCCAGGGGCGCAAAGCCTTCTACTTTGGCAAAGCCATCACCGTCGGGCTTGAGCAAGTAAACATAACCCCGGGCGGCGGCAGGCACGCTAAGGATGCGCTGGCTAATGCGGAAGGTAGGCGGCGGGGCGATGCGGTCCGCCATGGCGCCGGGAGCAGACCGGCCACTGGCCCGGAACTCGTTGCGCAATTCCGCCGCAGCAGGCGCGGGAGGACTCGCCGCCTGTTCCGCCACTTCTAATTTCGCGGAAGGTGGCGCTGGCACGGTGGAAGGAGGCGCAGCCGCCGCAGGAGGGGCAACCCTCTTCCGCAAAGGAAGCGGTGCGGGTTCTTCCCGAGCCGGAACTGGCGCGGACACCTTCGGCTCTTCCTTTGGAGCTGGCGACTGCGGTGCGGTAAACACTTCTTGCTTTGCTGGCGGCACTTGAGCCACCTGCTCCAAGGGGCGGTTCAGCCACAAATAGAGTCCGGTGGTGGCAAAGACAAGGGAAGCAGCCAGCGCCCCGTAAACCCACCACGGGGTGCGACGAATGGGCACGGGAGGGGCAGCCGCGGCGGCCTGCGACACGGGGGTGGGGATGCCCGCTTTTTCAATGGCGTGCGCCAGCGCCCGTTTCACAAAGGGGCTGTCCAGGGCCTCCCGCATGGATTCTTCGTCCATAAGCTGGTCGAAGAGTTCCTGGTTGCCGAGGGCCTTTTCAAAAAGACGCTTGCGTTCGCCTTCGGTGAGCGTGCCGGCGGCATAGGCGCCAAGGAGGGCTTGGAATTCGGGATCGTGGATGTCCATTATTGCGGCCTCCTTGTTTCGCCCAATAGGCGCTTCAGTTCCTCGCGGCAGCGCGCCTCCCAGGTATAAACCGTGTTGATGCTAGCCGCGCCCAGCACCTGCTGGATTTCGGGAAAGCTCATGCCCTCGAGCTTCAAGCGGAAGATCTCGCGGCAACGTTCACCCAGGCGGGGCAGCGCGTCTTCGAGCCGCCCGACCAGTTCGCGGCGTTCCGCATCGAGTGCTAGATTTACCTGCGGGTCGGCCAGCGGCAACTCGGCCACGTCGGCTTCCCTGCCCTCGCCGCGGCGGCCGGCCTTGCGGGCATGGGCCATCAGCTTGAAGCGGGCGATTTTCAGCGCCAAGGGCACAAGTTCGCCCAGCGCCGTGACATGCGCGTATTTTTCGTGGATGACCAAAAGCACATCTTGCGCCACGTCTTCGGCCAGCGTCCTCCCATAACGAGATGCCGCGTAGGCGAAAATCCTTTCACGCAGCGCGGCGAGCGCGTCCATAGTGAGAGCATAATAGAGGAAAGGCCTTATGGAAACCTCACAAACTTTGAAGGAACGGGGCGTGCGGATGACCAAGCAGCGGCAGGTGCTCTTGGACCTGATCGACAGAAGCGGTCAGCACCTGGACGCCGAAACTCTTTACAACCTGGCGCGGGCGCAGGATTCCAAGCTGAACCGCGTTACCGTTTACCGGACGCTGAAAATGCTGAAGGAATCGGGGCTGGTGGACGAACTCGACCTGCTGCACAAGGATGGCGACCAGCACTATTACGAAACGAAAATGAAGCGCGAGCACGCGCACGTTATTTGTTTGGGCTGCGGCAAGGTGGAAGAGTATTTCGGCGAACCATTGGCGAAGTTGCGCAAAGAAATTGAAGAAACCTTTGGTTTCCAGATTGCCATTCAACGCACGGAAGTGGGCGGCTACTGCGCGCACTGTGTGGCCATGGGCAAGAACAAGCCCGTCGATAGCCCGGAGAAGGCCGAAGTCGCTTAGCCTAAGAAACAGGCTTGGCTTACGAACTTACAGTCATCAATCCGAGCGGGCACCAAAGCCGGGTGCCACTCGAGCGTTTTCCATTTTCCATTGGGCGCCATTCGGAAAACCAACTGATCCTGCGCGATAGCCGCGTTTCCCGCAAACACGCCCTCATCCAATTGCTGGATGGTCACCTGACCATTGAGGACCTGGAGAGCCTGCATGGTCTGCGCGTGAACGGGCTAAAGGTGGCGACCGCGCAATTGCAATTGGGCGACGAAATTGATTTTGGCCTGGAGGACGGCTACCGGGTGATTGTAGCCGAGCGGGATGAGCAGGAGATCCGCAAGCTGTTGACCCGGATGCCGGGCGTGGATGGTAAAAAATCGGGCGAGTTGGCGCGCCTGCGGGCGCTGACGGAGGTGGCGCGCAGCCTCGAACATTCGCTTAGCACAACGGAAGTGCTGGCCACGGTTATTGAGGGAGCGCTGACGGTGACGGAAATGGAGCGCGGCTTTCTGCTGCTCGAAAAAGATGGCGCGCTGCACTTTGAACTGGGTCGCGACAAAGAGAGCCGCAAGCTAAGCGCCGCCGACCTGCCCGTGCCGACGCACCTGATCCGCCGGGCACTGAACGAGCGCAAGGACTTGCTGAGCTTCCACTTCGACCCCCTAGCCGATTGGAGTGGACGCTTCAACGATTCCCTCGGCGGCTTGGACCTGCGCATGGTGCTGTGCGTTCCGCTGATTCGCCTACGCGGGCGCGCAGAGGCCGGCGAGACGATGGCCGCCACCTTGGACGACACCATTGGCGTGCTCTACATGGATTCGCGCAGCGACGTGGCCACCAACGAAGCGGGCAGCCGCGAACTGTTGCAGACGCTGGCGCTGGAAGCGAGTTCGATCCTCGAAAACGCAAGGCTCTTGGAAGAGGAACGCCATCGGCAGCGCCTGGAAAAAGAATTGGAACTGGCGCGCACCATTCAGGAAAGCCTCTTGCCACGGGCGCTTCCCTCGGCGGGAGGGTGGCGGGCGGTGGGCAGTTCCATTCCCACCCACCAGGTGGGTGGTGATTTTTATGACGTTCTGGCGCGGCCGGGCGGAGGCTACCTGGTGACGGTGGCGGACGTTAGCGGCAAAGGCGTGGCGGCAGCATTGCTGGCAAGCCTGTTGCAGGGGGTATTGATGGAAGCAGCGGCGGCGGGCACGCAGATTGAGGAATGGTTGCCGCGCTTGAATCGCTTTCTGCTGGAGCGCACGGCGGGAGAAAAGTACTGCACGGTTTTTGCGTGCGAAGTGAATTGCGAGGGGCAAGTGCGCTATGCGAACGCGGGCCATTCGCGGCCCTTTGTGGTGAAGCCTTTGGGCGCGGCGGGTCCGGAGATTACGGTGCTGGAATCGAACGGCTTTCCCGTGGGTCTGCTGGACCAAGCGACTTTTTCCGTGGAAACCATGCAATTGGCGCCAGGGGAAACGCTAGTGCTGTTCAGCGACGGCGTGGAAGAGGCGCGGCGGAGCGCGAAGGAATTTTTTGGCCGCAAGCGCATTGCGGCAACGTTGGCCAGCCATGCCACCGCGGACTTGGAGGCCATGCACGCAGGCCTGCGCCAAGCCTTGCGCGAATTTCTGGGTCCGGTGGAACCGCACGACGACGCGACGATTCTGATGCTGCGGCGCGGCTAGATTGCGCTAGGCCGCCAAGGCGATCCGCGCGGCGAGCTTGTCCCCCAGCCAAAGTTCCTGTTCGGCACGATTGTCCGCGAGCGATGTGCGCATCTCTGCACTTGCGCCCAGCGGGATTTCCGCCAGGTAATGAACTTCAACGCGGCGCAGCGCGTGGGCCTCCAGAAACGGTACGGGCAGCGAATCCACGGCCCAGCGGACGTAGGCGACGTTGTTCAAGTGCTCGTTCTGGTCCACGTCGCTCCACTCGGCGCGGAAGGTGCGGGTGTGCGTGGGTTGGGCGATGGACGGCAGTTCGGGCGAGAAGGTGGGAACGGGGTAGCCGGGGTCGTGCCGCAAAGCGACAATCTTATCCGGGATACGTTGGGGGCGGCGAGTGGCAAGGTCGACAATCACCCAAAGGCTGGTGGCGCTGGCTAGGCGTTCGCCCGACTCGTGGAACAGCGCGAAATCGCGTACCGCGCGCACGCCCCGCAACTGCGTGGACGGCCAGGTTTCCACGCGTAAGTTTTCGCCCAACAGCGGAGGGCGCTCCACCTCGAGCACCATGCGCGAGAGCATCCAAGTTTGCCCGGCGCGCCGAAGGTCCTCCGTGGCGGCGCCCAATAGGCGAGCGTGTTCCGCCGCCGCATCCTGAAAGACGCGCCAATAGGCCGCGGGCGAGAAGCGCAAACGGGGGTCAACATCCAGGAAGCCCGGCTGCACGGGGCGAGTGTGAACGGGAAGCTGCATCTATTCGGTAGGGTAGCGGGTGGGAGGGGGGTATCGGGATCGCAACTCATCGCAAGCTCCCGTGGCACAATAGCAGCCATGCCTGTGCTTCTCGTCCTGTTGGCGGTGTCAGCAGTGTTTGCGCAAACTCCTCCCATCGCTACGAATCCGGAGCCCCTGCGCGTGTTGTTCCTGGGGAATTCCTACACCTACTACAACGACCTGCCGGCCACGGTGGCGCGCTTGGCAGAGGCGGTGGGCGGGCGGCCCTTGGCCACCAAAGGGGTGACGCGAGGAGGGTCGAACTTGAGCGAAGTTTGGGCGCTGACGCCGGCGCTCGAAACTCTGCGCGAGGGCAAATGGGATGTGGTGGTGCTGCAGGATTTTTCCACGCTCGGCCACCGCTATGTGAACGGCAAGTGGATGGTAAACGAGCCGACAGCCCACCTGCGCTGGGTGCGCTTTTGGCATGAAGAGATTACCCGGGCGGGGGCGCGCACGATGCTCTATTTGACGTGGGCGCGGAAGGCGCGGCCCGAGTTTCAAGACGCCTTGAACTATGCCTACGCGGAATCGGCCCGGGAAACCGGAGCCGTACTCGCCCCGGCGGGATTGGCTTGGCAAAAATTGCGTGCAACGGCGCCGCAGTTGGAACTCTTTGTGGCCGATGGATCGCACCCCTCGCCGCTGGGCACCACGTTGACGGCATGTGTGTTTTTGGAAACACTGACGGGCCAAGCGTGTACGGCCATCGCGGAAGCACCCATCAAAGTGAATGCCGAGGATTGGCGCCTGGTGGGCGAGGCCGCGCACTTCGCCGTGGAGCAGGTGCGCATGGGCGCCTTGTGGAATTTGCCCCGCCCGGGCTATCCCGGCGAACGCGCCTTGCCGGAGGCCACCGCCGCTCTGCCGGAGGGCGAATCCCGCTGGCGCGGCAAAGCGCAGGTTTATGATGGAACATTCGACATGCGAATTGATTTAAACGTAAACGGTACGAAATGTAGTGGCCGTTTGCACCTGGAGCAGGCGGCGCGGGGCTTGGCCTTGGCCTACCCGTTGGCCGATTGCAAGCTTGAAAACAATACGCTGAGTTTCTTCACGCGCGATCCGCGGCAATGGAACGAGCAATACAAGTTTGTGCTGCGGGAGGGGGTGCTGGAAGGGGCGCACGCGCTGCGCAACGCCGACCCCTATGTGCGAATTTATGGCAGCGCGACGCTGGAGCGCGATGGCCGGCACTAGCGAATACCTTGCGCGGGCGGGCCAACTTGCCGGGGCGGGCCAAGTGGGGGAGGCCATTCTGGTTTTAGAGCAGGCCGTGGAGCGTTGCGAGGACGATGCCGCGGTAACTAAGCAACTGGCGCGCTTGAACCTTTCGATCAACGAAGTGCGGGCCTTTCAGAACTGGTGCCACGAAGCGTTGCGCATTGCGCCGCAGGACCCGGAACCGCACCGCATGTTGGCGGCTTATTTCCGTTCTACAGGCCGCCTGGCCGAGGCGAAGGAGGAGGATCGCTTGGCAGAAGGGTTGGCTGAGCCGTTGTCTTCTTCCGGCGGAACACGCGCTTAATATCGGGCAGAAATTCCCGCACCACATTGGTAATAATGCCCGTCACCATCTGCTGGTTGGCCGAACGCAGAGCGTAGCCGGTTACGGTTTGGCCGGGAATCCAGTAGGTGGCCAGAATTTCCTGCGAGTAGGTAGCTCCCACGCCAGCAATGTCGAAACGCCATTTACCCTCGCGGTTTTTCGTGGCAAAACGCAACAGGACGGCATTGCCGAGACGGGCCCAGGGGTTTTGCGAACGGGAACCGATGTAGCGGACATCGTAGCCCAGACCAGCCGCCGCGCCGTGGTGGATGAAATTGCCCACTGTGGAGCGCAGTTGCCGCGAGCCAAGGCGCATGCCATAGCCCAGCACCCCTTGCCGCCATTCCCGGGGTTCGCCTTTCGAAAGGTCAAAGGCGGCCCAAAGGGTGTTCGCGCCAATGGTGCGGGGGTTCAAAAACGTATCGTTGACGAAGAGCCCCTTGCGCTCCTTCGGCGTGAGCGGCTTCCATGCCACGTTGCCCGGCAGCGTGGCCCCCACTCCGAAATTGATGTTCGTGGCATTGTAGGCGGGCTCAGGAGCGGGGGGCGCCGGGGCCGGCTCTTGCTGCGCCAGCACGGGCAGCGCGAGGAGAAGGAACTGAGGGTAAAACAAACCCTCTAAGCATAGCCTGTTGCTTCGGTCCCCCGCAAACCAGCCCCAATTTGCGGCCCTAAATTGCATAAAATAGCGAGCATGCTACGCCGCCAATTCCTAGGTTCCTCTGCCGCCCTGCTAGCGGCCCAAGAATACGACACCAACAAAAAGCGCCGCGTGGGGCTGATTGGCTCCGGTTGGTACGGCAAAAGCGATTTGCTGCGCTTGGTGCAGGTTTCGCCCGTCGAAGTGGTGAGCCTGTGCGATGTGGACAGCGTGATGCTGGATAAAGCTGCCAATCTGGTAGCCGAGCGCCAAGCCTCGAAGAAACGGCCCCGCACCTATGCCGATTACCGCAAGCTGCTGGCCGAGAAGGATCTGGACCTGGTTCTGATTGCCACGCCGGACCACTGGCACGCCTTGCCCATGATTGAAGCTTGCCAAAAGGGTTTGGATATCTATGTGCAGAAGCCGATTGGCGTGGACGTCATCGAAGGGGAAGCCATGCTGGCCGCGGCGCGGAAGTACAATCGCGTGGTGCAGGTAGGAACCCAACGCCGCTCCACGCCCCACTTGATTGAGGCAAAGCAGAAGTTCCTTGATTCTGGGCGATTAGGAAAGATTTCTCACGTAGAGCTTTATTGCTATTACCACATGCGCGCCAAAGAAAATCCGCCCGACACCACACCCCCCGCCACCTTCGACTACGAGATGTGGACCGGCCCGGCACCGATGCGCCCGTATAATCCCCTCGTCCATCCGCGGCGTTGGCGCGCCTTCATGGAATACGGCAACGGCATTATGGGTGACATGTGTGTGCACATGCTGGATATGGCGCGCTGGATGCTGGGCCTGGGTTGGCCGAAGAAAGTGACTTCCACGGGCGGCATTTTTGTCAACCCCGATTCGAAGGCAAATATCGCCGATACCCAGTTGGCGACCTTTGAATTTGACAACCTGAACATGATCTGGACCCACCGTTCCTGGGGGCACCCGAACGATCCAAAATATCCTTGGGGTGCAACCTTTTACGGGGAAAAAGGAACGTTAAAGGCGAGCGTCATGAGCTACGACTTTCTGCCCCTTGGAAAGGACCAGAAGCCGGAGCACAAGGACGTTGCCTACGAGTTTGAGCAATACCCCGAGGACCGTACGGAACCCGAACTTGAGCGCCACGTTGCCCCCGCCATCCGTGGGCACATGAAGGATTGGCTGGCGGCGGTGGATAAGCGTAGCCGGCCTGTTGCGGATATTGAACAGGCGCATATCTCAACCACTGCCTGTCATTTGGCCAACATCTCTATGAAACTAAATGGCCGTCCGCTCTCCTACGACCCCGCGAAGCGGATCATTACGGGCGATGCCAAGGCTACAGAGCTGTTGCGGCGGCCTTATCGTAAGCCCTGGGTACACCCTGACCCTGCTAAGGTATAGTCCCCCAATTTTTGGGAATAAAGCAACACCTTACCTTGGTCGATAGTCCTTGGGGGAAGCGAGCTTTGGCTTGACACGGCTATAGCTTGCCCGTCACACTCACAGGAGGGGTCTGGGTGGTCATACACCTGGATTACGAAATCTCGCAAAATGCTGAAAAAGAATAGGATGGCCTTCGCTGCGCGGAGCTTGGCGCTTTTGGTGCTGGGCTGCGCGGCCCTGCCATTGGCGGCGCAAATTGGCGGCGGCGCCGGGGTGGGCGGATTTGGCGGACCCGCCGTATTGGGCCGGGGATCGTCGGGTGCTGGTGCACGCGCCGGCGAATTTGGCTTCCGTGTTTACGCAGGCGTGAATTACCTCTACGATACGGGCCTGACTGGCTTTGGGCTGGATACGAATGGGAATGTCCTGAACAGTGCCGCCCAGGGGGTGGAGGGCGTTGCCGGTATATACGGTGCCAAGCGCAACCGGCGCAGCTACATCAATTTGAATTACCAGGCCGGTTACCGCCAATACAACAACCTCCGGGGTTTCAACGGCACCGACCAAAACATCACGCTCCAATACAGCAAACAAGTGAACGCGCGGCAGGCTGTGGGAATTGGGGTGAACGCCGGTACCACGAACCGTGCTTTTGGCATTGGGTCATTGGCGGGTTTCGTGGATCCGAACTTTGTAGGCTTGGGCCTACCCACGGCGGAAGTCTTTGACAACCGAATTTATTACGGCTCCGGTTCCGTAAACTACATTTGGCAACGGACGGCGCGGAGTTCGGTGAGCTTTTCCGGAGCAGGCTTTGCTACACGCCGGACCGGCAATGTGTTGTTCGGGGTAAACGGCGCTAACGCCAGCGCGGACTATGCCTACCGCCTTTCGCGCAATCAGACCATCAACATCGGCTACAACTTTTTGTACTTCAATTTCACCCGTGGTTTTGGCAACAGCCAGGGACACGGAATGTTTGTGGGATACGCAACAAAATTGGCCCGCAAGTACGACTTGAGCATGCGCTTCGGCGGTCTGCGGATGCAGAATCTGTTTCTGCAACAGGTTGATGTAGACCCCGTCATTGCCGCCATTGTGGGCATTAGCCAAACCACGCAGGTGGCCAATCGCAGCCTCTACGTTCCCACCGGGGCGATCTCTTTTTCCGGACCCGTCACCCGGCGATCGAGCTTTTCTGTTTCGGCCGGGCTTTTTGCCACTCCCGGCAACGGTGTAATCACCACCAGCCGGAATTGGAATGCCGGCGCCAGTTATTCCTATACCGGGTTGCGGCGGGTAGGCTTGTCGGGCGGCGTTTTCTACAACAACATCAGCTCCTTCACAGAAGACCGCCGCAAGTTTGAGACCGTTGGCACGTACCTTTCCGTGGCGCCGCGCTTGACCGGCGATTTCCACTGGGGCTTCAACATTGGCACCCGCAGCTTCTTGAGCGGCACGGTGAACAACTTCCGGCGCAATAGTTGGTTTTTCTCGACGGGCCTTTATTGGAGCCCTGGCGAACTACCGCTGAACGTCCGCTGAGTTCTCCCGCAAATACTCCTCCACCGTGTAGTAGGTTTTGCTTTTGTACAAGCGTCCTGCGTCTTCCACCAAGGCCGTCCAATTGTACTTCCAGCTATCGCCCACGGCCTGCATGCGGGCGGCGAGGCGGCGGTCCATTTCCCGTTCGAGCGGCGTATTTTTCCCGGCCAGATTCTCTAATTGGTCGGGGTCTTTTTCGAGGTCAAACAGAACGTAGGGCTTGTTCTCGTAGCGGGCGTACATGTAGCGGTCGGTGCGCAATCCGCGCCAACCGGCGTCGGTGCCATCGCCCTGGTAGGGGCCAAAGATCTGGCAAAGCACTTCGGCTTGCGTGCCTTGCTTGGTGCCGGTGATATTGGCGCTAAAGTCGCGGCCTTGGAAGGTGCCAGGCAAGGGGACACCACAAAGCCCCAGGGTGGTGGCCGGAATATCGAGGTGGCTAAACAGCCCCTTTTCGACATGGGCCTGGCGGATGCCCCGCGGATAGTGCACGATACCCGGAACGCGAATCGATTCCTCGTGTGGCTTGCGCTTCAGGCGCAGACCGTGGCTACCCAACATGTCGCCATGGTCCGAGAAAAAGAAGGTGGCCGTGTCCTCGCCATCACTGCGACGGGCGAGCGTTTGGCGCAGGCGGGCGATTTGGTCGTCGATGGCGGTGCAAGCGGCATAGTATTTCGCAATGGCGGCACGGTCCGGCACGCGCGGACCTCCACCCCTGTAGTTCTTCCGCAATTGCAATTTCGCGGGGTCGAAGCGCTTTTCGTATTCCGGCGGGGCGCCATAGGGGTCGTGCGGAGGACCAGGGGCCACCATCAGGAAGTAAGGCTGGTCGTTGTTTTTGTGGCTATCCAGAAATTCGAGGGCGAGGTCGGTCCAGCCTTCGGCTTCAAACTTACCCAGGGGGCGCACTGTTGCGTCGTCCCGAAAATAAGTGGCGTTAAAGTGGTTGTGGCTGCAGGAATTTGCCGCCCAGTATTGGAAGCCTTGGCGGCGCGGTCCGGGAGGAATGAAGCCGGGTTGGCGGGGCCCCCCATCGAGGTGCCACTTGCCAATAAACGCCGTGCGATAGCCCGCCGCTCCCAGCACTTTGGCTATGGTGGTGTGGTTTTCGCGCAGTCGCAAATCGTTGGCCACCATACCGTTGCGGTGCACATATTGGCCGGTTTGCAGAATGGCGCGCGCCGGACAACAGACCGGTGTATTGGCGATGGTGTTGGTGAACTGCACGCCTTCTTTGGCGAGACGGTCCAGGTGAGGTGTAATGGCGTTGGGGTCGCCCAGGGAACCCAAGGCTTGGCCGCGCCATTGGTCCGGCATAAACCAGATGATGTTCGGACGGCGCTTGCGCTGGAAGGCGGCGCTCAAGAGGATGCGGCGGGTGATCATGGCTTTGGGTTCTCCTTTTTGGCGAGGGGGGGATTGTAAATGCGGATGCGCGCAACGCGGCCCGGTCCGCGCAACACCAGGCGGTGCTTGCCAGGCTTCAAGCCATAAACCACCGTGGTGGGTCCGGCGACGGGCAGGTAAGGGTCGACGAAGCGCGGCAAAGTGGCCCAGCGCACTTGCCAACTGTTGGGCATGTCGATTTTGCGCAGGCCGTAGGCGCGCTCAATGTCGTAGTCTTCCGGGGCAATGGTGACGCGGCCGGAAATTGAGCGGAAGGGTTGTTTGTTGTTGCCCTTGCCGTCGGGGCCGGTGCGGCTGCCGTAAAGTTCAAAATCGTGCTTCAAGCCATTGGGCTCTTTCTTGGCCGTTACCTTTAGCGTCCACTCTTCGATGTAGGGGAAGGCGTTGGGTGTGCGGCCAATGTGCATGATGCCGGGCCAATCCGCATCCCAGGTGTTGGTGGGCCGGGAATGGTAGTACAGCGCGGGGTTCACCGCCGGGGGCTTGCCGTCCACAAATACCTGCAAGGGGCCGCCAATGCCATCCAGCAATTCGACCCGAGTGCCGACAAAATCGAGCGTCAATTCATCGCTCCGGCTCATGCGGTCCGGGCCAATCGGAAACTCTTCGAAGTAAGGTGCGGGGCGCTGGCCATTGTCGACCAGGGCGGCAATCGTAAGCTGCGCGTAGAGCGCTTCGCCATCGGCATTCAGGTGGACGTTGTCGCGCAGCAGGTCTTTCGGCGCTTTGCCCGTTTCGCGCAGGTGCCGCTGCCAGCCGCCACGGATATCCACCAGACCAAGTCCGTATTTTCTGGCCAATGCGGGCATCCATGCAAAGCTGTGCTTGTCTTGGGCCTCAACGTTGCGGCCCGTATCGTGGTCCGATTGCAGCAGGATGTCGGCCGTGGTGTGCGCGCGCACCCAGAGGATGATCTGCTCATAGAGGTCCTCTGGGCCGTAATCGTGGAAGATGACCAAATCCGGGTGGAAGGGCAGAATGTCAGCCTCCATGGTGCGAACGAGGCGGGGCGTGGAATAGCCGCCAATGGCACGATTTTCAATGACCAGCTTGCAGGCGGGGAAGCGCTGGCGCAGGTAATCGGCCACCGTGCGCCACCAGGCTTGCTTGGTAATGGATTGGCCGTAGAAGAGGATGCGTACGGTGTCGGGATTGTTGGCCTTGCAGGCGGCCAAGCGTCCCATGGTGCGTTCAATTCCCGCGCCGGGGGGTAGCAGTTCGGCAGCAGGAAGCGGTAGCAACAGCGCAAAAAGGGCAAGGAACTTCACGAAGAGTAAGCTATCACGAGCTTGTGTGCCAATGAGCCCTCCCGGGCGCTATCATCCCGAACATGCGCTCCCACCGACAGGAACTCTCTTTTCATACCCCCACGCGCCGGGCCTTCGTGAACATTACGCCGCAAGTGGAGGCGGCATTAGAGGCGAGCGGGATTCGCGAGGGGCTTTGCCTGGTGAACGCCATGCACATTACCGCCAGCGTTTTCATCAACGATGACGAGCGCGGCCTGCACGCGGATTTCGAGAAATGGCTGGAAGGGTTAGCGCCGCACGAACCGACACGCCAATACGCACACAACAATACGGGCGAGGACAATGCCGACGCGCACCTGAAACGCAGCGTGATGGGGCGCGAAGTGGTGGTGGCGGTGACGAACGGGCGCCTGGACTTTGGCCCTTGGGAACAAATCTTCTATGGCGAATTTGACGGCCGCCGCCCGAAGCGGGTGCTGATCAAGATTATTGGAGATTGAGGGAGCCGGCCAGCAGATCTTTTGCCGTGGCGGCGAAACCGGGCAGCAAGGGCGAAGTGAGCGCGTCCTCGTTGCGCAGCAAGCGGATGGCGTCGGCAGTGTGGACGAAGATTTCGCCGTTGGCCTCATCCAATTGCCAAACCTCTGCCGTGCCTGCGGAAAGGTAGTCGCGCACCTTGCGGTTGACATCGACGGCAAGTTCGTTGGGTGAAAGGACCTCGATGGCAATATCCGGAGGGAAGGGGATGGGGATGCGGCGCGCGTCAAATTGCCGCGAGCGGGGCGCGAGGAAGATCGAGACATCGGGACGGCGGACAGTGCTTTGGTCCAGTTGGCAATCCACCTCCGCAAGGACGCGGCCCGATTTGTGCTGTTGAAAATAGATTCTCAGTAGAAATTCCACGAAACCGCGAATCTCTGCATGTTTTGGCGTTCCGCTCGACAAGGGGACCAATTCTCCTTCCACGAGCTCATAGTCTTCCGTTTCGCCCAACTTCAGTTGCGCGAAGTCTTCCACGGTCATGAGAGTTTTCGAGCTCACCGTTGCAGCCAGCCTCTGCGTTAAGCTTAACGCACGCGTACCGCGTGCCTGCTGCCTGACCCAAAATGTGCCCCCGTGCCGCTCTTCGAACAGTAGCTATGCCCAGCGTCATGCAACCCGCCGTTTTCGCCGCCGCCTACCAGGCCATGCGCGCCCTCTTGGACGATCGCCGTGTGCCCACGCGCCAGCTTTACGGCAACCAGCACGTCTTCCGCAGCGTGGCGGCGCAGTATCTTCCCCGCCCTGCCGCGGGCGGCTTTCCCAACCAGGCACAGCAGAACGCCGCGTTGTCTCCCTTTGACGAGGGTGCGGACCGCAACCGTTGGAGCGGCGCTTCGCCCACGGGCGGCATTCCGGCCTCGGGTGGCCTCTATTGCGTGTTGCAGCAGCAGGCGCTGGTAAACGAAGTAATGCACTACCACAAAGGCCAGAAAGGCCCCGTGGGAGCCTTTGACCCTGCCAGCTTCGCCAACAAAGCGATTGTGAAGATCCGCCTCAACCAAGCGCGCCTACTGGTGGACCTTTCGGCCGCGAACCCCACGGCGAAGGACTTTCTGGCGGTGCTGTTGGCGATGGTGGCCAGCGGCAGCATCAAGCCTCCGCGCGGCGCTTTTCCCCACACCAATGCTCTGCAGATCCAGCGTGCCCTGGGGGCGGATGATTGCTCCATTCCCCGTGGCATTGGGTTGGCGATTGCGCAATCCGGTTTCGCCCGCGGCTTGATTGTGCCCACCATGCGCTTCAGCGAACGCTCTATTTACGAGCGCGGCGACAATGCGGTGTTTTTTGGTCCGAACGGGGCACCCATTGCGGGGCTGACGGTGGAAGAGATTACGTACCCATGAAGGCCGGGAACGATTGAAGGCTAACTTGCCTTACACCAGCCGGATGGCGCTTAATAAGCGGCCAGCGGCTTCGCCGTCGCGACGAAAGCTATGGAATGTTTCGGCATCGCATTTCGTGCAATGCTTCGCGGTCCAGATTTGTTCTATCTCCAAACCGGCTTCGCGCAATTGGCGCTCGTTTTCGAGTGCCAGGTCCAGATGTGCTTTGCCGGATTCGTCCACCTCCAGGCCAAAGCGGGCGGCCACGTCAGCCCCTACTTCGTAGCAGCATTCGCCAATGCCCGGGCCAATGGCGGCACGGATATCCATAAGTTGCGCGCCCAGTTCCTCCATGCGGCGCAGCGTCTTGGCCACGATGTTTTCCGCGGTGCCGCGCCAACCGGCATGCACCGCGGCCACAACTTGAGCCACCGGGTCGGCCAACAGAATGGGGATGCAATCGGCGGTACGAACGGCCACCCAAAGTTCGGGGGCGGTGGTGATGAGCGCATCGCCTTCCCCGGCCAGGCCAACATCCTTGGGTTCGAGAATCGCGTCGCCGTGTACCTGTTGCGCAAAGGCGTGTTCGTCCGCGCCGAGCCACAGTTCTTCGTCGCGCGTGCCGAAGCCGTGTTCAACGTTGGGTAGCTCTTTTAATGGGGGAGCGTGGATCATCCGCCTGAGTTACGAAATGGAGATCAGCTGGTCCTGGGCGCGCTCGCCGCTAATTTGCGCAATCCGGATCTGCTTTTTGAACTCCTCCAGCATATCCTCGGTCAGGCGCACATCGGTAGGCCTCTTCACCAGCGTTTTCATCTGGTCAATCTTATCCTGCAACTTCATCAGGCCGTAGAAGAGGTTTTCCGGACGTGGCGGGCAACCGGTGATGTAAACATCGACGGGCACCACGTGGTCTACTCCCTGCAGGACGCTGTAGGTATTGAAGGGGCCGCCAACGCTGGAGCACGCGCCCATGGAGATCACCCACTTCGGTTCGGGCATTTGATCGTATAGGCGCTTCAGCACCGGCGCCATCTTCAGGCTTACCGTGCCGGCCACAATCATCAGGTCGGCCTGCCGCGGGGAGGGGCGAAAGACCTCCGCGCCGAAGCGGGCCATATCGAAGCGCGAAGTGGTGCTGGCGATCATCTCAATGGCGCAGCAAGCCAAGCCAAAGCTCAAGGGCCAAAGGGCGCTCTTGCGGGCCCAATTGAAGACATAATCCACGCTGGTGGTGATGACGTTCTGTTCGAACTGATTTTGGAGGGTCACAGCAGTTTGGGGCTTTAGCCCTAGTTTAGCGAATGCTTACTTGAGCCAAGCTTGAAGGAGCTTTTCGGGGTCGCTTTCCAGCTTCACAGGCTTGGGCGCCTGTGCTTCGCCGTCTTTGGTCACCACGGCGACAATGCCTTTGCTGGTGGGTTTTAGGTCGAGCTTGCGGTCTCCGGCTTCCAGCCGCAGCGTGGTATCCAGCCAGGTGAAGCGCACCAGCATCCGCTTCTGGTGGCCAAGCGTACGCGCTGCCACGAGCAGCTTTTCGGTAAAGGGAGATTTCTTCAGCGCTTCGGCATGCGGCTGGACGGCGAGTGCATTTTGGCGCTCGGCCTTGCGGCGGTCCGCGGCATCGGTGGAAACTTCCTCACGGGCTTCCAACGCCTTTAGATTGTTCTCCAAGTTGTCGAGAAAACCCATACCCCACGCTACACTATTTTTATGTTCTTTCGCCGTGAAAAACCGCGCGTTTTGACTTTTGAAGACCGTCTGGCCGACTTACAGGGGCGCGGCATGGCCGTGGCCCGGAAAGGCTCCGCCAAGGCGGCCGTCATGCGCAAGGGCTGCGCCGCCATTTTGGTTGAGAAGGGCGATTCGGCGGAGATCGAAAACGCCGGCATTGTCATTGGCCACGAGATTGGCGAATTGACGCACGGTGGCTACCAGATGTTTTTCCTGACGCCCAGTGGCGAAAAAAGCCCCGCGCTGGCCGAGCAATTGGCGGAACTCCACGAATTTCTCGAAGACCTGCGCGAGGGCTTGGGTCACATCAGTCTTTACAATACCAGCCTGGGGACCACGAACCAAAAGCACCTGTATGACCGGGTGAAGGGTCGCGACCCCAAGGCGGCGTCAACGGGCCACCACTAGGCGGCAGTTCCGATTAGGCGGCGGTAATCGTCAGCTTGGTCAGCGTATCGCCTTGCGCGATTTTGTCTACCACTTCCTGGCCGCTCAGCACTTGGCCGAAAACGACGTGCTTGCCGTCTAACCAATCCGTAACAATGTGGGTGATGAAGAACTGGCTGCCGTTGGTGTTCGGTCCAGCATTGGCCATGGAGAGGGAGCCGCGCTGGTGGGTCTTGCTCTTCGGGCCCTTGAATTCATCTTCAAAGCGGTAGCCCGGGCCGCCACGACCGGAGCCGGTCGGGTCGCCGCCCTGCACCATAAAGTCGTTGATGACGCGGTGGAAGGTGGTGCCGTCATAAAAACCTTCGCCGGCCAGGAACACGAAGTTGTTCACGGCGAGCGGCGCATCGGCCGGGAAGAGTTCGCACACGATGGTGCCCTTGGAAGTTTCAAAGGTGGCCGTGTAATGCTTGGCGGCATCAATGGTCATCGGCGGCGGAGCCGCGTATTGCTTGCTTGGCATTCCTTCAGTGTAGCGGGAGGGGGGTGCTACTTTAAGATTGCAGCTATGCAAATTGCAATTGTCCTGATCCTTTGCGCCGCCTGCGTCTATGCGCTGGCAACGGAGAAGCTTCCGGTTGATCTGACGGCCATCTTCGTGTCGATCGCGCTGATCCTAACGCGCATACTGACGCCGGAGCAGGGACTATCCGGATTCGGGCACCCCGCCACGGTGACCGTCGCGGCGATGTTCGTGCTGAGCGCGGGACTGGCAAAAACGGGCGCTTTGAATGCAACCACAGACCTTTTGACTCGCATCGCCAAGAAATTTTCCTGGCTCGCCACCTTGATCATCATGCTGGTAAGCGGAGTGGCAAGCGCGTTCATCAACAATACTGCGGTAGTGGCCATATTGATGCCTAATTTGCTTGGCATGGCCAAAGCAACCGGGCTGAGCCCTTCCCGCCTGCTCATGCCGCTTTCCTTCGCCTCCATGTTCGGCGGAGTTTGCACCTTAATTGGCACGTCCACCAACATCCTGATCAGTTCGATTGCCGAGAAGAACGGTCTGGCACCCTTCGGGATGTTTGAATTGTCCCGTATCGGACTGTTGTTTTTTGGCACCGGATTTGTCTACATGTTTGTCATCGGCATGCGGTTGATTCCTGACCGCCGCCCATCCGCAAATGTAAACGATGCTTATGGGGTTGCCAATTACGTTACCGACGTCGTGCTGTCTGCTGAGGCGAAATCGGTGGGCACCATTGCGGCATCTTCTCCGCTGGCCAAAGATCTGGATGTACAGATCCTCGCGGTATTTCGTCAGGGCAAGCGGATTGAAATGCCGCCTGAACAGATTGTGCTGCTGGCGGGCGATGTTGTCCGCTTAGCTTGCGACGCGGAAAAGCTCGAGAAACTGCACGGCAGGACGCATGTAAGTCTGATCTCCGATTTAGGCGGCGCCTCCTCACAACAAGAGGTGGAGTTGGTAGAGGCCGTCATCGCTCCACGCTCTCCTCTAATTGGGCACACGCTAAAGAGCTTGCGTTTCTACGAGCAGTTTCAAGCAAAGGTCTTGGCGCTACGGCACCGCGGACAAACCGCCCAGGACAAACTCGACGACACGGCATTGTACGCGGGCGACACCTTGTTGCTGCGAGTACGCAACGACCAAATCGCGGCATTGGCCGAGAATCCCGCATTTGTCCTGATTTCTCCGCGGCGCGGTCCGCAGTTGCGGCCAGGAAAAACGTTGATTGCCCTGCTTATATTGGGTTTGGTGGTGCTGACCAGCGCCTTGAACTTGCTGCCGATTGTGGTGGCCGCGTTGGCGGGGTGTGCCGCCATGGTGCTGACCGGCTGCTTGAAGGGTGAGGAGGTCTACAGTTCCGTGGATTGGAAGGTTGTCTTTATGCTAGGCGGGTTGTTGCCGCTGGGCCTCGCCCTGGAAACCACCGGTGCGGCCAAACTGTTTGCCGATTTCCTATTCTGGGCATTTAGTGGCTTGGGTCCGTGGGTATTGATGTCGGCACTGTTTTTATTCACCTCTCTGCTTACGGAAGTGATGTCAAACTCGGCCACCGCCGTATTGCTTGCGCCGGTCGCCATCAGCGCCGCCGCCGCTATGGGGGTAGACGCCCGCCCCTTCCTGGTAGCAGTCACGCTGGCCGCCTCTTCCAGTTTCATGACCCCCGTGGGTTACCAGACCAATACTTTGATTTATGGGCCGGGCCAATACAGTTTCAGTGATTTCTTGCGAGTGGGCACTCCCTTGAATCTCTTGTTTTGGCTGCTGGCCACATATGCCATCCCCCTATTCTGGCCTTTCTACAAGTAGACTCAACGAGTAAGCATGACAAATCAATGGTGGGATCGCCTGTTGGGGATCCTGAACTATCCCATCCTGCCGCTCGGCTCCGTCAAGCTGTCGCTTGCCGTGGTACTGCAGCTATCGCTTTTGCTGTTTTTTCTGTTTTATGCTTCCACCCGCATTCGCCAATGGTTTGTTTACAATTTGCTGTCCCGCACCGCGCTGAACGTGGGCACCCGGCAAACCATAGGCGCCATTTTTTACTATCTGATGCTCTTGATTGGGTCCATGGTAGTGCTACAGACGGCGGGAATAGACCTGACGGCTCTAAGTGTAGCGGCTGGCGGCTTGGGCATTGGCATTGGCTTCGGCTTGCAAAGCATTGCCAACAACTTTGTCAGCGGCTTTGTGGTTCTTCTCGAACGGCCCATTAAGGTAGGCGATCGCATAGAGGTGGCGGGCACCGAGGGACAGGTTGTAGAAATTCACGCCCGCGCCACTACCGTGCTGACCAATGACAATATTGCCATCCTCATTCCCAATTCGCGTTTTATTACCGAAGAAGTAATTAACTGGAGCTACAGTGACACCAAGGTGCGGTTCCGGGTTCCGGTGATGGTTGGTTATGACAGCGATGTTCGCCAAGTGGAGCGTCTCCTGCTCAGCGTAGGGGAACGCAATGAGG
Organism: Bryobacter sp.; assembly: GCA_033765085.1. Lineage (GTDB taxonomy): Bacteria > Acidobacteriota > Terriglobia > Bryobacterales > Bryobacteraceae > Bryobacter. The sequence continues at coordinate 141,316 of JANRIK010000009.1, forward strand.
ATGTCCTGCGTGAGCCTGCCCCGGTGGTGCGCTTTGTCGAATTTGGCGACAGCGGTCTCCGATTCGAACTGCGGGTTTGGTCCAGCAGTCTGGTTCAGCGCAAGGGGAAACTTGTCAGCGATTTAAACTTTGCCATTCTTGACTCTTTCCGGGCCCACAACATAACCATGCCCTACCCGCAGCGCGTGGTTCATCTGAAGTCAGCCGGGAAAGAAGACGCCGAAGCGTAAAGCCAAGCTTGCCCCGACGAAGCCCGATTTTGGGAAACTAAGGGCATGCACGCATTCATGCTCTCGGGCGGCGAACTGGTTCCCGCCACCTCTCTAACCATGACGCCCGGTCAGGTGGGCGCGGTGAACGGGTGGGGGGTGTTTTCCACACTGCGAATCCACAAAGGAGTGCTCTTTGCCTGGGAGCGGCACTTTGCGCGCATGGCCAAGGACGCGGCGCTGCTGCGTGTTCCCTTCCCCGCGGACCCGGAGGAATTGCTGCAGCCGCTGGTGCGCCTGATCGATGCAAACCATGCCGAGGAAGCTACGCTCCGCGTGATTGTGCTGCGCAACCGCGGCGGCATGTGGGAAGGCCCCGGCATTGAACGGCCTTATGACCTGATCGCCTTCACCACCGACTTGAAGGACTGGGGCCAAAGCGTGCGCCTGGGGCTGGTTCCCCAAGCCCGCCACGCCGCCAATATGTTCGCCGGCACGAAGATGCTCTCCTGGAGCTTTAATCTGGCGATGTACGAGGAAGCCCACGAGCGCGGCTTCGACGAAGTGGTGCTGCTGAACGAGCGCGGCGAGGTAAGCGAGTTAACCTCCGCCAACCTCTTTGCCGTTTATGGGAACAATGTCTTGACGCCGCCGCTGGCCTCTTCCGGCTGCCTGCCGGGCATCACCCGCGCACTCCTGCTCGAAGAAATTCGCGTGCCCGGCATTACCGTTCGCGAGGCGACAATGCGCCCGGAAGACCTCGAGCGCGCCGACGGGCTCTTCATTACTTCCTCCACGCGGGACCTATTGCCCGTGGCGGCTATTGAGGGGCTGGAAATCCATACGGACGACCAGGTGCGCGCGCGCCTGGCCGGAGCATTCCAGGAATATCTAAGCGAGTACTGCAGTGCCCGCTGCGCGCTGTTGTAGGCGCTGCGCGCTCTTGTAGACAACGTACGCGGCTATAGCTGTTGCGCGCGGCTGTAGGCCCGGCGCACATTGGCCGGCACGCCATAGGCGTCAAACTCCTCCGCCGCCACCCAGCACACAGCTTTGCTTTCCTCGCTTAACACCAGCGCTTGATGCGCGACACGGAACGCAACCAGGATGTCGTGGTGCTGGTGGTACGGCTCCACCACGACGCCATCGCGGGCCTTGGGCGGGATGCCATGAACATCCGCGCCAATCACTACCCCGCCCTCCACCACCAGGCCGGTTTCCTCTTGCACTTCGCGCGCGGCGGCGGCCTCGATGGAAGCATCGCCCGGCTCAACGTGCCCACCCGGCAACAGCCAGCGGTGCAAACGGCCATGCAGCACCATGGCCAAACGCTGGTCTTCGTCCATCACCAAGCCCGTTGCGGTAATGTGCCCGGGGGCAAACTGGGCGCGGCTGAAGGGCGCCGCGGTGTGCGCCAAGAGCATGGCAATGAGTTCCAAGCTTTTCTCGTCGCCCAAAAGGACTTCCGGCAAAACCAGTTGCATCCTTCCAGCCTAAAAGCAAAAGCCGCCACCCGGGGGTAGCGGCTTCATCGAAAACATTTCAGCAAGGGGCTTATTCGCCATCGGAAGGACGACGCTTCTTGCGGTTGCGCTTGCGCGCCATCGCCGCCTTCACCCGCTTCTTTTCGCCGGGCTTCAGGTAGAAGGAGTGCTTCTTGATTTCCTTGATGATGTCTTCCTGTTGGACTTTGCGCTTAAAGCGGCGCAGTGCCGATTCGAGCGTTTCGCCGTCCTGGATTACAATCTCAGCCATATCAATGTCACCTCCTTCCCTCTATTCACGTTCCGACAAAAAACAACGGAAGCCCGGAAGCTTCCGTAACTTTTAGGTTAACAGAAAATCGGCCACTTGGCGCAGGCCGGCGGCGGTTTCGGCTTCGTTGAGCGCGGAAAGGATTTCCTGCTGCTGCGCCTCGGTCAAGTGCCAGGTAAGGGGCGCGTTGGCGAAGGGGTAGGCGAATTTCACTTCGCGAAGGATGTCGCCCCGGCCCAGTTCCGCGGCCCAGCGCGCTTTCGTCAGGCGCAGGTCAAATTGGTTGCGCGCCCGTTGCGAATCCGAACGCATGGTAAACATGGTTTTCAAGGGCGCCGAGGCTTGAAACAAAAAGCCCGTTTTTTGTTTCGGCGCAGCGGGGGCATCCTGGTGGCCTTCAATGCGCAACAGCAGAACATCCGGAGCGGCTTCGCCCAGTTCGCCAAAACCCGCTTCGAGAAACTCCAGCGCCGAAAGAACGCCGTAGTTATCGTAATAGCCGCCATCCACAATGTGATAGGCCGTGCCAGGCGGCACCCCCGGCGTACCTGGCTGCGTCCAGATACGAGCCGCGGGAGTGACGTAAGGGAAGGCCGCGGAAAGGTTTGCTGCCGTGGCGGCGCGCAGCGTGTGTTCGGGGTAGAGCTTGTGGAAGGTCTTGCCCGCGGTGCCAAGGTCGACCGTGGCAATGGGGAAGCGTTCCCCGGTCTCAACCAGCGTGGTGTTGAAGACGGCGGCGGGGCGGCGGCCTTGAGCGGCGTCTTCGGCCCAACGGTCGAGCCAAGTGTTCAGGGGTTCATCACCGGGTGTATCAAAATCGTTGAAGCGCCGCCAGGCGCGCTCAATGGCCCAGGAGCGGTTGCCCCATTTGAAGACCGCGCCAATGGGGAAAAAGTAGCGCAAGAGGTCGCCAAACGCGTAGCCCCAAGCGGCGTAATCGAGCGAACTGGCAGCGGCCAAGCGAAAGACTTCGGGTTGCGGTTGCCCATAGCTGGCGAGGAAGTAATAGCAACCCACGCTGCCTCCAGAGACGGTACTGGTGAGCACCACATGGTCCCGGAAACCGGGTACAGATTCGCTGAGTTTATCGAGCAGCGCAGCGGCCCAGGCCCCGGCATGTATGCCGCCGCCCGATGCGCAAACTAGAATCGCTTTGCCGCGCGGCACACGGCGTAGCAGCTCGCCCGGCTTCGGCGGCGGGGTTTTGCTCTTCAAAGGCCAACCGCGATAGGTATGTGGTTCGGCCACAAAGCGGCCGATGGTGAAACCCACCACCGCCAGCAGCAAAGCAAAGTTCACCAGCACAGAATAGGGGAAGCGGTCGCTGAAAAAGGAAAACCCGCTGAGCGCCCAAGTTCCCAATAGCAGGAGTGCGAGTATCCAAACCAGGGTGCAGATGGGCAAATCGCGCGGTGCGGTGGCGCTTTGCTTGGCTTTGCTTTTGATGCGCGTGCCGGTCCAAAAGCCAGCCGACAAGTAAAGCAGCAGCGACAACGCAAGCACGGCCATGGCGGCGAAGTGGCCGGGGTAGAGGGATTGGTAGTCGCTGGCGGGGTCGAAATAGCCTTCGGGCGTCCAGGCGAAGAAAAAGCGAGCAATGCGGTTCGCCGTGGGGACCGTGCCTTTTGCTTCCAGCGCCACCCACGCAACGACTGCGGCCCCCAGGGCCCCGGCGCTGGCATAGGGCAAACGAACCCAACCACTCGCCCCCAGTAGACGAAGTTGCGTCACCAACCAAGCGGCAAAGGGCAGAAGCGCGAACAGGTACGTTTCGCCTTCCATTTCCAGCCCGCGCACGCCAAAACGCTCCGGTCCGTGCCGGAAGATCAAGTCCGCCGTGGCCACGAAAGAGAAAAGTAACAGCGTGGCCGCAGCACTCGCGCCTGCCAAGCGCTTGGGCGTTAAGCAAAAAATACCGCCCAGCATCGGTGCCAGGGCTTTCCCAGGCCCGCTGAGAAATACCAAGAGAAACCAAAGCGCCGTTAACAACAGATGAAAGCGTAGGTAATAAGCGTACTGGGGGAGCAGATATATATCTTGCACCCTACTATCTAAAGGGAACTAGGCAAGGGAAGCAAGGGCATTCTGCCAGGCTTCCGCAAATTTCCGGCGCGAAAGCGTCTGGAAAGGGCGATGGGGCAAAGCGGGCGGAGTGTCCTCATAGAGGGCGAACAAGCTGGAGCCGCTGCCCGACATACGTGCCAAAGTTGCGCCCTGAGCCGCCAACTGCTGCAATTGCTCGCCCAAGGCCGGGTATTGGGAGAAGGCAACGGTTTCAAAATCGTTCCCACACTTGGTAGCCCAAGCGGACAGCGGCGCACTTTCAATTTCGGAGAGCAATTCCCGAAAGCGCGCCCGTGCGTTGTTGTCCTCAACTTCCCTGCCGCGATTCAGCGCGCGGTACGCGGCACCACTATCGATAGGGAAACCGGGAGTTACTAAGTAGCCGTGATAAGTGGCTAAGTCGGGGAGTAAATCCAGTTGGTCGCCGCGTCCGAAGGCGGCGGCAGTTCCGCCGTGCAGAAAGAAATTGACGTCGCTGCCTAACTCAGCGCCAATGCGCTCCCGGTCCTCTATCGCCAAAGAAACACCCAGCATCTTTGGAAGCGCCAGTAGAACTGACGAACCATCAGTGGAAGAGCCACCTAAGCCACCGCCCAAGGGGATGTGCTTTTCAATGTGGATCTTGATATGGCCCGTGCGCCCCGTGGCATCCAGCACTTTGCGCGCGGCCTTGGCGGCTATGTTTTCCCCTGGGATGGGAAGTGTCGCGGAGACGGCGATCTCGGTACTTGGCCTAGGCACGTAGGCGATTTCCAGCCAGTCGCATAGGTCGATGGTCTGGAATACGGTAGCAATGTCGTGAAAGCCATCTTCGCGCTTCCAAAGTACTTCGAGCGTGAGATTGATCTTGGCGAAAGCGGGAACGCGGACGAGCTTCACTTAGTAATGCAGCAGGCTGAAGATATCGTGGCCTTGCAGCTTTTCGCGGCCATTCAGAAAGTCCAGCTCAATCACAAAGCTTAAGCCGGCGAGCGAGCCGCCAAGATTTGTCACCAACTCCGACACGGCTTTCGCCGTGCCACCCGTGGCGAGCACATCGTCCACGATCAACACGCGCTGGCCTTCGCCAATGGCGTCTTCGTGGATTTCGAGCTTATCGGTGCCGTACTCTAGGGCGTACTCTACTTGTTGCGTCCGGTAGGGCAATTTGCCGGGCTTGCGCACCGGTACAAAGCCCGCGCCAAGGGAATAGGCTACGGCGGGCGCGAAAAAGAAACCCCGCGCTTCAATGCCAACAACGGTATCGATGGCCGCGCCTTTGTAGCGTTCCTTCAAAGCATCGAGGGTCAGCTTCAGGCCGCGCGAATCCTTAAGCAGGGTTGTAATGTCGTAAAAATTGATTCCCGGCTTGGGAAAGTCCTGCACTTCGCGAATCAGGCTCTTGAGTTCGTTCATAAAGGGTGCCTACTCCTTGTTCGTCACAATTTCGAGCAGTTCAATTTCAAAGGTAAGCGTGGCGCCGCCGGGAATGGGGCCCGTGCCATTTTCGCCGTAAGCCAGATTGGAGGGGCAAGTCAGTACGGCCTTTTCGCCCACTTTCATCAGTTGCACGCCTTCGGTCCAGCACTTGATGACGCCATTCAAGGGGAAGCTTGCGGGCACGCCGCGCTTGTAGCTGGAATCGAATTCTGTACCATCGGTGAGCGTACCGCGGTAGTTTACTTTCACGGTATCGGTAGCCTTGGGGCTTTCGCCCGTGCCATCAGAAACCTTGCGGTAAACCAGGCCGGATTCGGTCTTGGAGGCTCCGGGAGCCGCAGCAGCTTTGGCAAGAAATTCCGCAGCCACAGACTTTTCCCGCTCAATGGCGAGAGCGCGGCGGGCTTGCGCGAGGTCTTGAATTTTCGGGCCGTAGACGGTGATATCCACTTCGCTCTTCTGCTGGGAGGCGTCGGTCAAACCGCGCTTCACAATCTCCAATTCCTCGGCGGAAAGGCTGAAGGGGCCCAGGGAGCGATGGATGGAAAGGCCAAGCGCGTAGAGCGTTTTTTCGTCGTCAGTGGCCAGGGGTTTGGTTGGGGTCACAGGGGTGCTTGCTTTCTTGGCCACCGTCTTTTTGGGAGCCGTCTTAGTGGTTTTGGCGGGAGTGCTTTTCTTCGCAACCGGTTTTTTGGCGGCAACGGGCGCGGTCTTTTTCGCCGGCGTGGCAGCAGGGGTTTGCGCCAGCAAGGCCGCGCAGAGTAGGGTGACAAACATTCACCCTTCAGACTAACATTAGCCCCCGGCCCAAGGCTTAGCGCAGGCCCTCAACTGTGCTCTTACCGCTTTTTATGCGCAGTAGGCGCAGTTGTTGGTCCTCAATCGATGGGTGGCCGGGGTGGTAGCGCTCGAGGGTGTTCAGGACTTGCTCGGCGGCGGCAAGGTCGCCCCGGCGCAGCTTGAGCTCGTAGTCGAGGAACAGTGCGTCCATGCGGTCGGGAATGTATGCCAGCACTTGCTTCACTAATTTCTCGGCCTCGGCAAATTCTCCGCGCTTCATCAAGAGGCCCGCCAGCGCGGGTTTGGCGTTGGTGGTGTCGGCGGCGGCAATGGCGCGGCGCAGGAAGTCGATGGCGGCTTCGTCGTTCTTGCGCTCCATCTCCATCAGAGCCAGCGTGTGGTAGCTGCGGCCGAGAAAATCGGGAGCTTTTTCGACGAGAGCGAGATCGATGGTCTTCCAGGCGCCGGCGCGGGCCTTGTCGTAGAGCCCTTGGGCGAAGTAAGAGCTATTCAGCGCATCCCAGCCAAACAGGCTTTGGGGGTCTACGCTCACCTGCTGCTCGTAGAGCCGCTCGCTGCTTTGGTAATCTCGGGCGCGCAAGTGGCTAAGCCCCGCCAAGGCCAAAGCCCAGACTGCGACGCCGGCATAAAGCCAGCGGTCCGGCCAACTGCGCCGCTCGAAGTATGCCAGCCCGCCCCATACCAGGAGCGCGAAGACCGGCAAAGCGGGAAGGTAAAAGCGATACTCCATGGCGGGCTCGTAAGGAATGGGGATAAAGCTTGACGTAGGCCCCAAAACGAAGAAGGGCCAAAGGAGCGCGAAGCCCATCCAGCGTACGCGGCCCTGCTTCCGCAACATGAGCCACAGGCCCAGCGCGAAAAGGCCGGCGAGGAAAATGCCCTGCGGCAACCAATCTGTCCAAGGGCCGACTTTGCGCACCCAAGGATAAAACTGCAAATCAAGGGGGGCAAGGAATTTGGCCAGATAGCCCACAATCACGCCGCATTGGGCCTGGAAGTAATCGAGCGTTTTCGCCAGCGGCATGCCGTCGGCGGTGATGTGGCTGCGGCGGCCGCCCTTCAAATGCCAATAGCAAAGGAAGCCCCAGGCAATGGTTAAGGCAGCAAAGTAGCGCGGACGCAGCCGAAAGGTTTGCCAGAAACCCGCCCCGCTCTTCAGCCATTCCAGGGCGAAAAGCACGAAGGGCAGCGTAACGGCCACTTCCTTGGAAAGAAAAGCCGCCACCGCCGCTAGCAGGCTGGCGATCTCCCAGCCTTTGGCCAAAAACACCAGGCTCAAAAGGCTGCCGAGGACCATAAGTGTTTCCTGGCGGCAGGTAATGTAGGCGACAGGCATGGTGGCAAAGGGGTGGAAGGCCCAAAGGGCCACAACGCCGAGTGCTGCAGCGGAGGTGTTGGAGGTGGTGGGCAAAAGCAAGGGCGCCGCCCAAAGCAACAGCCACAGCGCCGCGCCCGCCGTAAGCCAGTGCAACAGCAGATTGGATATGCGATAGGCCCAAGGCTCAAAGCCGGCCCATTGAAAATCGAAGAGAAACGTGAGGGCCGGCACGGGATGGTGGTCCAGGGCGCGGACATCGCGATGCGAACGGAAAAGGCTGAGGACGTTGGCCGGCGTCACTTCGCGGATTTCCGAATTCATCACCACGGCCGTATGGTCGTCGAGCAGGAAAGGCCCCTCGAAGGCGGGAAAATAGACCAAGACCAGCAGGGGTAGCAACAAAAGCCACCCCGCCAGGGCCAGACGATATGGTTGCAAAGTGCCCACGAACTAGTGAGCCTAGCAGGAATTAGTGGGCCCTTGGCCGGTATTTGACGGTGAACTTTTTGGGGGCTGGGGACTGCTTGGGCGCGGGGAATGTTTTGGGGTCCGCTTTCGTATGCGCAATTGCCCCAACGCGAATCTGGTTCCTCACTGCTTTTGCGCCCGCGGCTTTGGCCATGCGCGTGGCGGCACCCTTGCGCTGCGGTATGGCAACTTGCCCCTGCCAGTTCACTACGCCATCTTTAACGGTGAAGCTGACCCCATCGGCGGCAAGTTTCGAGCGCCGCAAGCGGGCGGATAAATCTTTGGCAATGGCGGCATCGTCGGCTGCGCCCAAGAGTAAGCTACAGAAAAGCAGACAGAAGATGGAGCGCAAGACGGGCAGCATCGCGGCTAACCGCGTAGTGGCCCCGGGACGGGAAAAATCTCCCTATTTCTTGGCTGCGAGGTTGGCGAGGATTTTTTCCGCGAAGGCATTTACTACTTTTGCGTCGTTGCGGGCCGCTTCGTAAAAAGCGCTCTTGGCCAGTTGGTCCTTGCGGGTTACCAGGGCCTCGCGAATGCCTTGCTGGACACGCGGGTCGCCGAGGTCGCGCTGGCCGGCTGGCTCTTTGCTGAGAACCTTCAGAATCCGGTAGCCTTCCTGCGTCTTGATGATCTGGCTGACGCCACCGGCGGGCAGCGAAACGATTAGCTTGCGCAATTCGGGGTTGGCCTTTTCAAGGTCTGCTTCGCTGATGAAGCCGAGGTCGCCGCCGTTGGCGGAAGTGTTGGGGTCTTCGCTGTAGTTGCTGGCTAAAGCGCCAAAGTCCTGGCCGCTCTTGATGGCCTGGTCGATCATCATGATCTTGCGGCGGGCCTGCTCGTCGTTCTTCGCCTGGTCGTTCTTCAGGTTGCGGACATTGGGGTCTTCAAAGGGGGTGACGAGGATTTGCGCCAGATGGTATTGCGGCTGGGGCAGATTGAAGTTGCTCTTGTTGGCGTTGTAGTAATCTTTGATGTCTTGGTCAGTAATGTTGATCAGGCTGCGGATTTCTTTGTTAAAGAGCTTTTCGATGGACAGTTCGCGGCGGATCTGGGCCTTCAGATCGTCCACGGTCATTTTGCGCGCGGTGAGCTGTTTTTGGAATTCCTCTTGGGTATAGGGGGCCTTCATTTCATTGAGCTTGGCTTCCACGTCGGCGTCGGTGGCCAGTAGGCTCAACTTTTCTGCTTTCTGCAGCATGATCTCGTTGTCGATGAGCACGCGCAGGAATTCGAGTTTTTGGAAGGTCAATTGGTCATCGCTGGCCCGCTGGGCGGCATCAGCAAACTGGAAGGCAAATTGTTTATCCAGGTCCGCGTAGGTGATGGGCTTATCGTTCACACTGGCCGCCACATCGGCGGGCAGCGAACGATTGCAGGCAGTGGCAAAAAAACAAGCCACCAGGACCGTGGCTTTCAAAGCGTTTGTCATTGGGAACCTTTATTGTAGTGAATATCAGGACTATCATGCGTTTTCCCGCGGCGCTGGCCGCAATTCTTTTTTTGGCGGGGTGTGCGAAGGCACCAAATTCCGCCTTGCTCACCGCGCCCAACGCCTTTGGCAAAGACTTTTGGGAGACGTGGAGCGATGGGCACGCCGAAATTTCGACGTATGAGTTGGTGATTCCCCGCTACGGGGAGCCGCGCCAAGGAGAATCGATTCTCATTTTCGTACCGGAAACGCACCTGGAAGCCACACGCGTAAAGAATGAGAATCCCCGGCCGCGGCCCGGGGATGTGTTTTCGGCAATGAAGGTGATCTGGCAGCGGAATTTCCAAACTGGGATTTACGACTACTCGGAAATGTTGACGGCCTTTCTAGGCTTGGCCCCCAGCGGGCGGCGCCAGCCCGGTGAACTCTCCGCGCTGATGTTCAGCCGGCAGGAATGGTGCGGCCAGTCTTTCACCAAAGCCGTGTTCCACCCGCAAGAGATTCGCGTTTCCGGGGCCAGCTACTTTGAGGGGGAAAGCGATTTGAGCCAGACGCTCGAAACCAAGCCGGAAGCCGTGAGCGAAGATGGGCTGGCGCTCTGGGCAAGGCAGATGAGCGGGCCTTGGTTGAAGCCGGGCGAGACGAAAGCAGTGCCCTTCCTGACCGGCTTGCGTAGCGCCCGCGACGCGCACACGCGGCTGGCCTATTCGCAGATCAATCTGACGCGGTTGGCTACGTTGACGAACATCGAAGTGCCCGCGGGCGAATTCTTAGCCGAAACCTGGGCCGCGCAATTGCCGAATGGCCGCAGCTATTTGTTCTATGTCGAGCAGGAGGCGCCGCACCGCTTATTGCGCTGGCAATTCACCAGCGGCGAAAAAGGCGAATTGGTGGCTACTGAGAGGCTGAAGTATTGGGAAATGACGGGTCTCGACGACCATGAAGAGCTGCGGCGATTGGGATTGGAGCCGCGCGCGCCGCGTTTTCTCCTGGATCTCGATGTACCCTAGAGGCTTCCTATGCAGAGTCAGCGCAGGCATTTTACGCTGGACGAGGCCAACGGCCTATTGCCGAGCGTGGTCGACCATTTCACTACGGCGAGGAAGGCACGCAGCGAGCGCGAACACGCTGAAGCAGGTTTACAGAACTACCGCCGCCGCCTGATCCTTTCAGGCGGAGTGATTCCGAACGCCAACCGGATGGGCGCTTTTGAAGACCAAGCGAAACTGGCGCACCAGAGGCTGAGCCGTGCCTTGAATGCCCTGGAAGACATTGGCCTGGAGGTGCGGGACCTGGACCAAGGTTTGGTGGACTTCCCCACGCGCTACCGGGGAGAAACGGTTTACTTGTGCTACAAGGTGGGGGAAAAGGAAATTGCCTATTGGCATGCCGAGCAGGAAGGCTACCAAGGGCGGCGATTGATTGACGAGGACTTTCGCAGTGGTCATTCCGGCGACCGCTCCTTTTGAGCGCTACTTTAGAGGCTGGCGGCCAGGGGAGACACATCGATCAAATAGTCGGCAATGGCTAGGCTGGCGGTGGCGCCGGGGCTGGGGGCGTTCAATAGGTGCAGGATGCCTTCGCGTTGTTCCACGGAAAAATCCTGCAGCAGGGTGCCATCGGGGGCCATGGCCTGCGCGCGTACTCCCGCGCCGCCGGGGGATAGGTCTGCCGCCTGAACGGCCGGCACCAGGCGTTGCAGGCTGCGGGTGAACTCGGCTTTGCTTAAGCTGCGCTTCACCTCGTACCAGCTCATGCCGGGATATTTGGCCATAAATTTCCAGAGGCCGGAGTAAGTGACGGCGTCCAGCGTATCGCGCAAGGAAAAGGTGTTCCAGCCATAGGCCTCGCGCGCAAGGGCCAACACGGCATTGGGGCCACACTCCACGCCGCCGTGGATCATGCGCGTATAGTGGACGCCCAGGAAGGGGAAGGCGGGGTCTGGCACCGGGTAGATTAGATGTCGCACCAGGTGTTGGGCCTGCGGCCGGAGCGTGAAGTACTCGCCGCGAAAGGGAACGATCTTTACGGGCGGGGCTTCGCCGGTAAGCGCCATGACACGGTCGCAATGGAGACCGGCGCAATTAAATACATAATCTGCTGGGCGGCCATTGACGTGCCATTGGCTTTGGCGGCGTTTCAGGACTTCCACGGCTTCGCCCAAGTGGAAAGTTCCCCCGCGGGTTTCAATCTCCTGTTGCATGGCGCGGCATACACCGGGATAATCCACAATGCCTTCTTCCGGGACCTCTACTGCCGCCACTCCCGCCACGTGCGGTTCGCGCTCCCGAATTTCGCCGGGCCCTAGCCAACGCAGGCCACTCAACCCATTGGCAACGCCGCGCTCATGCAATTCCCTCAGCCGGGAAACCTCGCTTTCCTCAACTGCGACTACAAGTTTGCCGCAAATTTCGTGGGCCACCTGCTGTTCTTGGCAAAAGGCGAGCATACGGCGAATACCTGAGACGGCGAGGCGGGCTTTCAGGCTACCGGGTTTGTAGTACAGGCCGGCGTGCAAAACGCCACTATTGTGTCCACTTTGGTGCCGGCAAACTATACTTTCCTTGTCAATTAACGCTACTGAAACATGAGGAAATCGCTGGGTAATTCTGAGGCCAACGGCCAAGCCAATGATTCCGCAACCGATAACCGTAACCATCCCGTTTCTTCGCCCCTTGCTCTTGCTAACAATTCAGGTAATTTTGTTGCCAAGTTGTAATTCACAATTCATGCCGATGACACGACCGGCGGGTAACCTCGTAAACGTTCCTCCAAAACACACTCCCTGACGAGGTTTCCATGAAATCCGTATTCTTCTCTACTGTAGCTGCCTTAGCCCTCTCCGTTGGCGCATTTGCGCAAGTGGGTCCGCTGGCAGTGATCAACTACTCCGGATTCAATCCGCAGGCTCCCTTGGCGCCCGGCTCGATCGCGAGTGCCTATGGCAATTTTGGTACTGTTGCCACCACGGTAGCCCCCAGCGTGAATCCGCTGCCCACCACCTTGGCGGCGATTTCGGTTCGCGTAAACAACGTAACCGCTCCTTTGTATTTCGTTTCTGCCGGTCAGATTAACTTTGTAGTTCCTGTGGCGACCCCCGTTGGCCGCCAAGTTGTGGAAGTTCTGAGCGGCGCCACGGTGATTGCCCGCGGCGATATCAACTTCTGGGAAGCTTTCCCGGCTCTGGCCGCGAGCGATACCACGCTCACCAGCCAAGGCATCATCCAAAACCAGGACTTCGCCATCAACAGCCAATCGGCTCGCGCTCGTCGCGGCGAAATCATCCAACTCTATGCCACGGGTTGCGGCGCCACGAACCCCGCAGTAACCGATGGCCGTCCGCCTGCGGGACTCTCACCCACGGTTCTGCCCGTTACGGCCACCATTAGCGGCGTCACCGCCACGGTGCAATTCGCTGGTGCGCACCCGCAATTCCCTGGCATCTGCCAGGTGAACATCACGGTGCCGAACCAAGCCTTCATCACCGGCCAATCCGTGGTGTTGATCAACGTTGGCGGCATTGCCTCCAACCCGGTCAGCGTTTGGGTTGAGTAGTTTTTAGCTCTCCAACCAAGTTACTCTTATGACTTTCTCTCTTCGCCTCTGGGCCCTGGTGGCAATTCTGTTTGTCACTTCGGCACAGAATACGTATTCACAAAGCCAAGGTACGGTCACGGGGACCGTATTTGACGCCACCAGCGGCCGGCCGATTCCGTTGGTCCAGGTGGCAGTGGATGGTGTCGCTGATGCCCGCATCCAAACGGATACCGACGGACGCTTCACCTTGAAATTGAGCCCCGGCACTTACAAGCTTTCTTACACAGCGGCGGAATATATAGAAACTACGATTGCCGATGTAGTCGTAAAGGCAGAAGAGACTATCGACGCCTCCACCGTCATGCAACAAAAAGGTGCTGTCACCAGCGTTGACGTTGTAGAAAAAGTGGGCACTCTGGAATCGAATGCCGAATCGATTTTGACAGAGCGCAAGCTGGCCGTCACGGTTTCCGACTCCATTTCCAAGGACGACATCAAAAACTCGACGGCCTCAGACGCCGCAGGTGCTCTGGAAAAAGTAACCGGTATCTCGGTTGTGGACAATGGCTACGTTTACGTGCGCGGTTTGGGGGAACGCTACTCCGCGACTATGTTAAACGGCTCCATTATTCCTACCACCGAACCGGAACGCCGCGTGGTACCTTTGGACCTTTTCCCTGCAAACCTGGTTGATAACATCAAGGTATTGAAGACTTACTCGGCAGATTTGCCGGGCGAGTTCTCCGGTGGCCTGGTGCAAATGAACACCGTGGAATTTCCCACGCAGAAAATTTTTCAAGTGGGAGTCAGCTACGGCTTTAACACCCAGGTAATTGGGGAGGACTTCAATGGCTTCTCGGGTGGTACGCGGGACTTCTTTGGCTTTGGCCGCAGCAACCGCGAACTGCCGGGTATTATTCCGCGCGATGAGCGCCTGATTGTGGGCCGCTTTACGGAGGAAGAGTTCCAGCAATTTGGCCGCTCTTTTCCTGTGGAGTACACGCCAGTTAAGAGAACTGGCCGGCCGCAACAAACCTATTCCGTGGTCGCGGGCAACACTTACGGCAAGTTAGGGGTGGTTGGGGCACTTTCCTTCAACAACACCCAATCCCGCACGCCGCAGCTTTATCGCTTCCTGGCCAACCAGGGTGGCGGGCAGGCAGGCATTTTCTCGCAATACGACGATTTCAACGTAGACAACGAATCCGCCAGAATTGGCGCGGCCTTCAATGCGGCTTACCGGTTGACGGCGGCGCAAAAGCTGGTTTTCCGCACCACATTGACGCGCGACTCCGACAAAGAAGCGCGTGTCTTCCGCGGTTTGAATGGCGGCATCGGTGTGGAAGTAGAAGACACCCGCCTCCGCTACGTGGAGCGCAGCCTGGTTTCCACCAGCCTCGAAGGCGATCATGTTTTTGCCAAGCTGAAGAATTCGATCTTCCACTGGCAGATGACGTATTCGGCTTCGGGCCGCGATGAACCGGATCTTCGCCAAGTGATTCGCGGACGCGAAACCCCGCAAGATCCTTACGCCTTCCTCAACCTGGGCGATTCGGGCTTCCGTTTCTTCAACGAACTGCGCGACAAAATCTACGAACCGCAGGCCGATTGGGGCATTCCCTTCTTCAAGGGCAGCATCTCCGGTTTGTTCAAAGTAGGTTTCCGCGGTACCTTCCGCGACCGTAACTTCGATGCCCGCCGCTTCCGCTTCCAGGGCATCCGCTTGGCGAACATCGATCTCGCCGCGCCCAATGATGTGGTGCTGGGCTTGCCGAACATCGGCCCGGAAGGCTTCCAGATCCGCGAAGTAACGCGCGGTACGGATACCTACGACGCCGACATGAAGGTATACGCCGGTTACGCAATGGTGGACCTGAACCTAGGCGCGAAATGGCGCGCGGTGATGGGCTTCCGCGTGGAAGACGCCGTGATCAACGTGAATTCGATTGACCCGCTTTCCCCCGTCATTACTCCGGTGTTGACCCAACTGGCCAACCGCGACATCTTACCGGGCTTCAACCTGATTTATGCTGTACGTCCCCGGCAAAATATCCGCTTCGGTTACTCCCGCACGGTGAACCGCCCGGACTTCCGCGAACTCTCGCCTTTTGAATTCACCAACATTGTGGGTGGCTTTACGACGGTGGGTAACCCGGAACTCCAGCGGGCACTTATCGACAACTTTGACGCCCGTTGGGAATTTTTCCCCGGCGGCAACCAAGTGGTGGCAGCGAGCTACTTCTACAAGCGCTTCTCCGATCCGATCGAGCAAATTTACCGTCCGACGGCCAGCGAATTGCGCCAAAGCTTCCTGAATGTGGATAGCGCCACCAACCAGGGCGTGGAACTGGAGTGGCGTTACAACCTGGGCAACCTGAAGAACTTTGACCGCTTCAAAGACTTCACCGTTCAGACCAACTTTACCTTTGTGAGTTCCAGCGTCGGCATTCCGGTGGATCGCTTCCCGCAACTTACGTCGCGCGAACGCCCACTGGTGGGCCAAAGCCGTTTCATCTATAACATCATCACGGATTGGAATAAGCCTACGTGGCGCAGTTCGGCCCGCTTTTTCGTGAACTCGGTTTCCCGCCGCATCACGGACGTTGGCACTTTCCAATTGCCTGACATTTACCAGGAACGCAATACCTTCCTGGACTTCGTATACCAATACAACCTCCGGGAGGACGGTAAGTGGACATTACGCTTCTCTGCCGAAAACCTCTCTGACAACAACTATCGCTATACACAAGCAGATTTTTTGGTGCGGTCCTTCCGAATTGGCCGGACCTTCACTATTGGCACAAGCTACTCGTTTTTCTAGTTTTTTGAATCTAACCCTACGGAGTTGACCATGAAGAAGCTTCTTCTCTCGACCGCTGCTCTCGGCCTAGCCGCCATGAGCGCGTTTGCCGCGGGCAAATCGTCCGGTTTTGAGTTCGTGAGCGCCGCTGAGGCCGAACGTGCTCTTGCCGCCGTTGGCCCACAAGAAAGCCCGGCGTCCTTGTACATCTGGGCAAACAACCTGAACCGTCGCGCTAACGAATCGGAGTATGTGTACCGCGTGGGGGACCAATTGACGGTCCGCGCGACGCTGAACCCGAACGGCGACATCCTGCCTTACACGGTTGTGGCATTCCGCCAAAACAACCAGAACGGCCGTAAGTTTTATCTGCCCGGCAACACGGAAGAAGTGACCGATATCTTCGGCCGCACGCCTTCCCAAGGCCTGAACATCATCAAGCTGCCCACCTGGAACAAGCAATTGCTGGTTGGCAACGGTGGTGCGGTGGTGAACACCTCCGTCGCGATTCCTGATGAAATCGGCATGCACACCATCGTGGTGCAATTGCGCGACTATACGGGCACCCGCGTAATCAAGAGCGCCTACTGGAAGATCTCGGTGGTGCTCGCGGTGGAAAACCTGCCGCAGGACATCAACACCAGCCGCACCCTCACCAACGACCGCGCCTATCGCGTTTCCGGCATTACGCAGGTTCGCAATGGCGCAGTGTTGACCATTAACCCCGGCACGGTAATCATGGGCGCACCTGGTAGCTTCCCCGCCACCAGCGTGTTGCTGGTAGGCACCGACGGCCGCCTGGTTGCCGAAGGCACCCGCAGCCGCCCCATCATCATGACCAGCCAACAGCCGCACGGTTCGCGCAACCGCGGCGATTGGGGTGGTTTGATCATGCTGGGCCGCGCCCCGCTGAACGACGCCAGCGGCGCACTGACTATTGAAGGTCTGCCGGAAAATGAAGACACCCGCTACGGCGGCACCGATGCAGCGCATAACTGCGGCGCGCTGAAGTATGTCCGCGTGGAATTTGCCGGTTCGCTCATCCGCCCGAACGAAGAAGTGAACAGCTTCACTTGGGGCGCTTGCGGAACGGCCACCACGGGCGAATACCTGCAAGCCCACTACGCCTTCGATGATAGCTTTGAATGGTTCGGCGGCACCAACAGCAACAAGTTCCTGGTTGGCACCTACGGCGCTGACGACTACGTGGACGTGCAAGTAGGCTGGAGCGGCATGATTCAACACGGCGTATTCGTGGCCAATGCCGACCTCTCCAATCGTGGTGTGGAATCCGACAACTACGAGCGCGACTTCGCGGCTCGCCCGCTCGGCAACCCCCGCGTGTGGAACCTGACCTTCATTGGTTCGAACGCCCGCGGCTTTGACGAATCCACCTCGCCCTGCTTGTACTTCCGTCGCGGCTCCGGCGGCAGCTGGCGGAATTCGCTCTGCTACAACTGGACCACCGGCGCCATTGGCGGCGCTGACTTCGCCTCCATCCAGCCGAACATCGATGCCGGCAACTTCAGCATCACCGGCGTGTTGGCCTGGGACAATGGCTCCCGCGCCGCAACGCCTGTTCCCAACACCTTCGACGGACAGACGAACTCTGCCTTCCGTCCCCATATGTCCCGCACCGGTGCCCAGTACATGATCATGGACCCGATGCTGCGCAACCCGCTGGCCCCCAGCGACCCCGACGTGCGTCCCCGCGTTGGTTCGCCCGTGTTCAGCCCCATCTGGAGCCAACCGCCGGACAACGGCTTCTTTGACCAATGGGCCAACTGGATCGGCGGCATGGGTGAAGTGAACTGGACGGAAGAGTGGACCACCTTCCATCAGGAACAAGACATCCGCCCGTAAGCACAACTTCCAAGCAATTGGAAAAAAGAAAGAGGCCAGCCATCCGGTTGGCCTCTTTTTTCATCCTTAGAGACAATGGACGTTTGCGAGATTTGCGGCCGCCAAGGCACGCCCCTCACCCGCCACCATCTGCTTCCCCGTTCCCGCCATCGCAAAGCCCGCTTCCAACGCCTGCACACCCGCGAAGAAGGGTTGGAAGCCATTGCCCTGCTCTGCCGCTCTTGCCACTCCTGCGTGCACGGTTCGCTTTCGGAAAAAGAACTCGAGCAGAGCTATCACACGGTAGAGGCTCTGCGGGCTCACCCTGGCATTGCGGCTTTTGCCGAATGGTTGCGCAATAAACCCGCCGGCTTTCAACCTCTGTTTCGAAAACCATTGCCCCGGCGGCGCTAGGTGCGATAGAACTTAGGGGGTTATGAACCGCCGCAATTTTTTGATGAGCGCCTTTGGCGCGGCCGGTATGGCCTATGCGCAATCCGGCAAACGCCCGAATATCCTGTTCGCGATTGCCGATGATTGGAGTCACCGCCATGCCTCCATGTACGGCCACAAGTGGTTGAACACGCCGAACATCGACCGCGTGGCCAAAGAGGGCGTGACGTTCACCAATTGCTTCACCTCGAACCCGAAGTGCTCTCCTTGCCGCGCCACCATTCTGACGGGCCGCAACAGTTGGCAAACCAAGGAGGCGGTCAGCCACTTCAGCTTTTTCCCTAACGAGTTTCCGGTCTACACAACGCTGCTGGAACAATCTGGCTACTTTGTTGGCTTAACGGGCAAGGGTTGGGGACCAGGCGAATTTCGTTCCATGGGCTTTGCGCATAACCCCGCGGGCAAGAGTTGGGACCAGGCCAAACTGAAGCCCAAGTATAAAGGCATCAATACGAACGATTACTCCACCAACTTCGAACTTTTCCTGAAAGACCGCCCCGCTAACCAGCCCTTCTGTTTCTGGATGGGCTTTACCGAGCCGCATCGCTTCTATGAAGAAGGTTCCGGCCTGCGCGCCGGAAAACGTCTGGAAGATGTACAGGTGGCCGGCTATTACCCCAACCACAACACCATCAAGAGCGATTATCTGGACTACGCGCTCGAGGTGGAATCGAACGACCATCACATTGGCCGCGCGCTGGCGGCGCTGGAGCAACGCGGAGAACTCGACAACACCCTGGTGGTGGTGACCAGCGACCACGGCATGCCCTTCCCACGCGTGAAGGGCCAGATTTACGAAGAGGGCTTCCACTTGCCGCTGTTCGCGCGCCTTCCAGGAGTGATCAAGCCCGGGCGCACGGTAGACGATTTTGTGAACACACGGGATTTTGGCCCGACGTTCCTGGACCTGGCGGGCTTGCCCAAGGCGGGCACCATGACGGGCCGCAGCTTCCTAGACCTACTACGCAGCGAAAAGAGCGGTTGGATTGACGAATCCCGCGATGTGATGCTGGTGGGCAAGGAGCGCCACGATATTGGCCGACCCGGCGACGCAGGCTACCCGGTGCGCGCCATACGCACGCGGCAATATCTATATGTGCGCAACTACCACCCGGAGCGCTGGCCTGCGGGCAACCCGGAAACCGGCTATCGCAACGTGGACGACTCGCCCTCGAAGAGTTTTCTTCTCAACACTTTCGACGAATATTACAAGCTGAGCTTCGGCAAGCGGCCGCCCGAAGAGCTTTATGACATCAGCAAAGACCCCGACTGCTTAAAGAACCTGGCCGACGACCGCACCTTGCTCGATACCAAGCGCAAACTACGCGAGCGCATGGAGCTGATGCTGCGCCAGGAAGAGGACCCCCGCATGCTGGGCAACGAAGAGTTTTTCGACACCATTCCGTATACCGGAAACTCAAAGCATTCCTGGGCGAACTGGCTGAAGTACCAGCAATAGCGTTGGCTTTACACTAGAGGGTGAATGTCCTTTACCCGTCAAGAGCGTTATGAAGCGCTCCGTCAAGCTATCCAAGAACGCATTTTGATTCTGGATGGCGCCATGGGCACCATGCTCCAGCAGTTGAACCCGACCATTGAAGATTGGGGCGGCCCGGCGTTTGAAAACTGCCCGGAAAATCTGCTCTACACGCGGCCCCATTGGATTGAAGACATTCACCGCCAATACTACGCCGCGGGCTCGGACATTGTGGAAACCGATAGCTTTGGCGGCCACACCATTACGCTGGCTGAATTTGACCTGCGAGACCGCATCCACGAGGTAAACGCCAAGGCCGCCGAGTTGGCGCGCCGCGCTGCCGAACCGTTTGAAAAGGCCGATGGCCGCCCGCGCTTTGTGGCTGGCAGTATGGGCCCCACCACGAAGGCCATTACCGTCACCGGCGGCACCACCTTTGACGAACTGAAGGAAGGCTACTACTTGCAGGCCAAGGGCCTGGTGGACGGGGGCGCCGACATTCTGCTGGTGGAAACAGCGCAGGATACGCGCAACATTAAAGCGGCGCTGTTGGGCATTAACAAACTGGGCCGCGAACTGGGTTATCCGCTGCCGGTGATGGTGAGCGGCACCATTGAAATGAATGGCACCATGCTGGCCGGGCAGGATGCCGAGGCGTTCTACGCCTCCTTGGCCCATGCCAACCTTTTGAGCATTGGTTTGAATTGCGCCACGGGCCCGGAACTGATGACCGACCACGTGCGCAGCCTGCACGAGCTTAGCCACCACCACATTTCCTGCTATCCGAACGCTGGCTTGCCGCTGGAAGATGGCAGCTATGGCGAGGGTCCGGAAAGCCTGGCCGCGCAGTTGGAAAAGTTTGTCGAGCACGGCTGGCTGAACATCGTGGGCGGATGTTGCGGCACCACGCCACAGCACATTGCCGCTATTGCCAACATGGCCAAGGGCCGCCGCCCGCGCGCGCCCAAGCCGCTGGCCCACCGCGCCTACTATTCCGGCATTGAACTGGTGGAGGCGAACGAAACGACGCGCCCGCTGCTGGTGGGCGAACGCACCAACGTCATCGGCAGCCGTTTGTTCAAGAACATGATCGCCGACGAAAAGTGGGAAGAAGCCACCGAAATCGCGCGGCGGCAGGTGCGCGGCGGGGCCCACATTGTGGACGTTTGTCTGCAATCGAGCGACCGCGAAGAAATCAACGACATCCCGCCCTTTTATGAAAAGCTGATCCGCAAGATTAAAGCGCCCATCATGGTGGACACCACGGACCCCGCGGCGGTGGAACTCTCCCTTACCTATTGCCAGGGCAAGGCGATTGTGAACTCCATCAACCTGGAAGATGGCGAGGAAAAGCTGGAAGTGATGTGCCCCATCCTGCGCGAATACGGCGCGGCGGTGGTGGTGGGCACGATCGACGAAGACCCCGTGCAGGCCCAAGCCTTCACGCGCGAACGCAAGTTGGCCATTGCCCAACGCAGTGTGGACTTGTTGACCACGAAGTTCGGCATGCAACCGGAGGACATCATCATCGATCCGCTGGTTTTCCCCTGCGCCACGGGCGACGAAAACTACATTGGCGGCGCGGTGGAAACCATCGAAAGCCTGCGGCTGATCAAGGAAAATATCCCCTTTGTCAAAACCGTTCTGGGCGTTTCGAACATTAGCTTTGGCCTGCCCGCAGCGGCGCGCGAAGTGGTGAATAGCGTTTTCCTTTACTACTGCACGAAAGCGGGCCTGGACCTGGCGATTGTGAATACCGAGAAGCTGGAGCGCTTTGCCGCCATCCCTCCGGAAGAGCGTGTATTGGCCGAAAATCTTTTGTTCAACACTCCCGTCAACGGCGAACCTGCGGATTGGCGCGAGCAATCCAAGGAACAGCGCGCAGCGGTGAACCGCCACCACATTGAGGCCATCACGGCGCATTTCCGCACCGCCACCAAGCGCGAAAAGGTTTCCGCCAAGGACCTGCCGCTCGACGAACGCTTAGCCAATTACATCATCCAGGGCACCAAGGACGGCTTGGTGGAAGACCTGGACCGCAAGCGCGCCGAGGGCGCCGCGCCGCTCGATATCATCAACGGTCCGCTGATGGCCGGCATGTCGGAAGTGGGCCGCCTGTTCAACAACAACGAACTGATTGTGGCCGAGGTATTGCAAAGCGCGGAAGCCATGAAGGCCGGGGTAACGCACCTGGAGCAGTTCATGGAAAAGACCGAGTCCTCCAACAAGGGCAAGCTGCTGCTGGCCACGGTGAAGGGCGACGTGCACGACATTGGGAAGAATCTGGTGGAGATCATTCTTTCCAACAACGGCTACGAGGTGGTCAACTTGGGCATCAAGGTGCCCCCGGAGGAATTGATCCGCGCCTACCAACAGCACAAGCCGGATGCCATTGGCCTGTCGGGCTTGTTGGTGAAGAGCACGCAGCAGATGGTGATTACCGGCACGGACCTGCGCGCGGCGGGCATTCAAGTGCCGCTGCTGGTGGGTGGAGCCGCGTTGAGCGACAAGTTCACGCGCACGAAAATTGCTCCGGCCTACGGCGGCTTAACGCTTTACGCGAAGGACGCCATGACGGGCCTGCGCCTGATGAACGAATTGATGGACCCGGCCACGCGCGCCTCCCTCTTGGATACGCAGTTGAATGTGGCCCTGGACACGGCCGCGCCGGAAGCGCCGGCGGTTTCGAAGGTGGCCGACCGCAGCACGAAAGTGCGCTTGGATGTACCGCTGCCGAAGGTGCCCTATTGGGACCGTAAGATCCGCGTGGTGCCGCAGTTGAAGGAAGTTTGGGAATACATCAACCCCTTCATGCTCTATGGCAAAAACTTGGGCTTTAAGGGTAATTTTGAAAAACTCTACGCCGAGCGCGACCCCAAGGCGCTGGAGATGTTCCACAACGTGGAAGAAGTGAAGGCTTGGGCCAGCGGCTTCCTAAAGCCCAAGGCCGTATGGCAGTTTTTCGAGGCCGAGCGCGATGGCAACTCGATCCACCTCTTCGCACCGGGCGGAACTTCGCCACTGCACAGCTTCCACTTTTTGCGCCAGGGCATGGACAACGGGCTTTGCCTGAGCGACTACATTCTGGACCCGCGTGAAGGCCAGCGCGATGCCATTGCGATGTTTGCCGTGACCGCCGGCGAAGGCTTCCGCGAGCATGCCGAAGAGGCAAAGGCCAAGGGCGAATACTTCAAGAGCGTGGCTCTCTTGGCGCTGGCCA
This sequence comes from Bryobacter sp., assembly GCA_033765085.1. Lineage (GTDB taxonomy): Bacteria > Acidobacteriota > Terriglobia > Bryobacterales > Bryobacteraceae > Bryobacter. The sequence continues at coordinate 164,111 of JANRIK010000009.1, forward strand.
CCGAAACCGCCGAAGCCACCGCCGAATGGCTACACCGCCGCATCCGCGAGGATTGGGGCTTCCCCGACGCCGCTGATATGACCATGCAACAACGCTGGACCAGCCGCTACCAGGGCAAGCGCTATAGCTTTGGCTACGGCGCGTGCCCGAACATGGAAGACCAGTTGGGGCTCTTCCATTTGCTGAACCCTGGCGAGATCGGCATTACACTTACCGAAGGCTTCATGATGGAGCCCGAGGCGAGCGTGAGCGCCCTGGTATTCCACCACCCCGACGCCGCTTACTTCACTGCCGCCGAAGCCGCGGAATTGGTGGGAGCTTCTTAAAACCCGCGCAGCTTAGTAGCCCACTAGCGGGCTTTGGTGCAGGAAATCGTTGGCTTGGAGCTGGTCGAGGATGAAACTTGCCGCATCGGCGCGGCCGATTTTGGAAATCTGCACGCCGGCAAGGTCCGTTAAGGCGCGCAGGTTGCCGCGGCGCGGACCATCGGCAAAGGAAGCGGGCCGTACGATGACCCAATCGAGCGCGGAGGCACGGATCAGAGCCTCCATACGGTCCTTGTCCTCGTAGCCTAGGCGCGTAAAGAGCGGAAAGATCACGTTGTTATAGAGCCAACCCCCGTGGCCCCGGCTATCCCCCGCCCCGATGCCCGTTACGGCCACCAGGCGACGAACACCCTGCCGGTTCATCTGCGCCAAGAGCAGGCGCGTGGTCTCGGAGAAAAACGTTGTGGGCTGGTTCAAGCGCGACTGGCCCAGGGAGTGGATGACGGCCTCCTGCCCGGCAACGGCTTCGCTGAGCGCCGCTTCGTTGCGGGCATCGCCCTCGATCAGGCGCAAATCCGGGGCGGCGGAGAGCTTTGTTTTGTCGCGCAGCAGCGCTGTGACGAGATGGCCGCGCTCCCGGGCCTGCGCCAGAATGTGTGTCCCCAGGGAGCCCGTTGCACCGAGAAGAAGGATCCGCATGAGGGGAGGATAGCAGAGGGCTATACAAGTAAACTTACTATTCTGCACAATGGGACTAGAGAACCATGGATCTCAAGACTCTACAGAACCAGATGCCTGATCGCTTGATCGCAATTGCCCATAGGCATGGGGCCAGCAACGTTCGGGTATTTGACTCGGTGGCCAAGGGCGAGGCTGGCGAAATGAGCGATGTGGACTTTCTGGTGGACCTCGATAAAGGCCGCGACTTGTTTGACCTCGGGACTCTACAAGCGGAATTCGAAGAGCTCTTGCGCCTAAGGGTAGATATCGTCGAAAGCACTTGGCTACATCCCGCAATCCGGAGTCAGGTACTGGCAGAGTGCGTCGTTCTATAGCAGACAAGGTATGATGCGTAAGCGGAACGTCGGCTTACGTGGTTATGGGTCAGTCCCGGCCCCCTACCAGCGAATCGTAGCCGGGAAGTATTCGGCGATGAGTTCTTCGTAGTAGGGCTTCAGCTCCGTTACGCTGGGCTTGGCGTGGCCCTTGGAGTATAAGTCGTAGGGGTTGAACTTCCGTACCCAAGCCATTAACTCGTGGTCGCGTTCGTTCATGAGGTGCGTGTAGGCGCCTTCGCGGTGGATGGGGTAGCAGGAATGGTAGCGGATCATGGCCAGCGCTTCGTCCGGCAGGTAAGGCTTCACGACGTGGTAAAGGTATTCGTCGTGGCCGAAGCTGAGAACCACTTTGTCCAGGCCGCAATGCGGTTCGTAAACGCCGCACTCGGTCTGGTATTCCGGAATCGCCGCGTCCGGGTTCCAGGAAAAGTATTGGTGGAAGACAATCGACTTGTCCCAGGCGCAGCCCGTGGGGAAGGTATCGCCGACAACGGCCCATTGCGGTTCGCCGTAGGTGACCAGCACTTTGCCGAGATCGTGGATTAGGCCCGTCAACTGCATCCAGCGCGGGTGGCCATCGGCGCGAATGGCTTCGGCGGTTTGGAGGTTGTGCTCGATCTGGCTTAAGTCCGTATCGGGGTCCGAATCATCGACAACGGTATTGAGGAACTCCATCATTTCCCAAATGCCGCGCTCGCCTTTGTTCAGCGCGCTGTATTCGGCTTGCTTGGCCTTGGCGAAGGCGTGGGTTTGGTGCCGGTGGTTGAGCAGATAGAAATCCTTCACCACTTGGGGCGAATTTTCATCGAAAACACGGAATTGGGACTGTTCCCTGCCCTCCTGGTAGCGGGAGCGGACGTGGTCGTCCCATTGGTCGAGGGTGTCGAGCGGACCGGTAGAAGCCATATCGTTATTTTGCCTGAGTCAGATCGGGAATGCGGGTGAAACTTTTGCCGAGGGGGCAAAAGGCGTTGTACTTCAGGATGTACCAGAGGGCGTGGATACCGTCGATCATGCCGATTTTCTTGCCTTCTTCGTAGGTGCGGCCGTAGTAACTGATGGGCACCTCGTAGATGCGGCAGCGGAGCTTGGCCACCTTCGCCGTCACCTCAATTTCAAAGCCAAAGCCGGTGCTGGTGATGATCATGTTGCGGATGATTTCGCCGCGGAAGGCTTTGTAGCAGGTTTCCACGTCCGTAAGGTTGATGTTCGTCAGCAGGTTCGAGTAAAAGGTAAGGAACTTGTTGGCAAGGTAATGGTAGAAGTACAGCACCCGTGCGGCCTTGCGCACCAGAAAGCGGGAGCCGTAAACCACGTCGGCCTTGCCATCGAGGATGGGTTGGATAACTTCTACAATTTCCGCGGGGTCGTACTCCAGATCGGCGTCCTGCACAATGACAACCTCGCCGCGGCTGGCGGCAAAGCCGGTGATCAGGGCCTGGGTCTTGCCCATGTTGCGGGGCTGGTGGATGACGCGCACGCGCGGGTCCGCCGCGGCCAGCCCATTGGCCAACTCGGCGGTACGATCGCGGGAACCATCGTTTACAATGATGAGCTCCAGCAGGTGGGGGACAACGGAAAGCACCAGGCGGACAACTTTTTCCAGCGTGGCTTCCTCGTTATAAGCGGGCATGACGACCGAAAGCGAAGACACTGCTATTCAAGGTAACAAAATCGGCCTGGGTTTTTGGACCGGACTCCGCCTTCCCAGGCGGCTTGGGGAAAAACGAGAATCAACCGATGGCCCCCTGCAGTTTGTGCCAGCGTACGAGCCCACAAAGGGTTTTGGGGCCGTTCGACTTCTGGATCCGGTCATCTTTCCATTGTTCGCGCCCGCCGTAATCGAGTTCCTGACGCAAAACAGCAGGATGGAAGAGTTCCTGTTCCGCGGCGGAAGCCAATGCGTCCTTGCGAATTTTCCGCCAACCGGGGTTATTGTCAAAGTCGTACATCCGGAAATAGTAAAGGTCGCTTTCTTTTCTCCTCTGGTTCAGGATTGGCCTGGCGCGAGCATCCCATAAGTTCCACAGCTTCCAATAGGCTCGCCGCCAGAAACCGTCCACCAGCACCGGAACAATGCGCAACGTATTTCGATCCAAGGGTAAACGCGCAAGATCGGGATAGAACCTAGATAGAAGATAGTTATGGATTTGGGGGCCATTGGACCATTCCACAGGAATTTCAAAGCCCCAACGGAGGAGCTTAGAGGAGCCGTAAGGAAAAAGCGGTTGGCTGGCGTGGGCCAATCGCCAGGCATGCTTTCCGTTGTGCGTACGATGCCGCATGTTTGTATAAAAGAACAACGCCTTTCGTTCCGGCGAGCCGCCTGCGGTTTCAAAATACTGCCTGGCTTCATGAATCGCAGCCTCGACGGCTTCCTTTGCGTGGGGAGTTCGCAAAAGGCTCGCGACCACTTCAGGCGGAAAGCCGAAGCGATTTATACATGCCCAGAACCCTTCGAAGTCCACCTTGTTCGTTACGGGATTGCGGGCACGGTCGAAAACGGCTCTTCCAAAGCTTGAATACACCAAATAACCAGTGATCAGGCCCTGGCCGGCAAGAGATGGATCATCGAGCAGGCTCCACTGGGTAAGGTCGCCAACTCCCGCCGTGATATGGCAATTGGCAATTTGGCGATCGAACCACTCCGGGTAGCGAGACACCTCAACCTCCCGGATGCGACGGGGCCATTTGAGCGTTGCCGCCACCCGATTGGCAATCTTCATTTCCTGGTCACTGTCATTGCCCAGCGTGAGCAGCGTGGGTGGAGTTTTCCCGCTTTCCCGCAAAACGCCGCAAAGCAATCGTGAATCCAAGCCCCCGCTCAGCATTTGAGTAAGGCTAGGTTGGCGAATGGTCTGGATGCTTTCCCTCAATAACGCGAGCGAGCGTTCAGCCGACTCCTCAAAACCGAGCTTCGTATTCTCTACGGCGTAAGGCTGGAGATCGATTTCACGAATGCCAGATCCAGCTTTCCAGTGAAACTTCCGCCAAGGCTGCGTGCGCTTGACAGATTCCCAGGTTGAGCGGCCACTAACGGGCTGGCCATGCAGCAGGCATTGCGAGATGCCAATCCAATCCACCTTTCGGGAAGTACCAGGATGGCGCAGGCAAATGCCGGGGCTGGAGGCGACAACGATTTGTTCCTTGCTTTGCCAATAGTAAGCCGGGAATATGCCCATCGTGTCCAGTTCGAGATCAAGCTGGCCATCGGCCCGGGCTTCCCACCAAATCCCGAAGCTGGTGGCGTCTGCAAAGCTGCCACCCTTTGCTTGAAGAGTTAATACTTCCTCCATCTCCAAACCCACATCCCAAAGAGCCCGCAAATGAGTTGGCCCTACTTCGACCTTATAGGCCTTCGGTAATCCGGTAGCAAATACAAACAGCCAATCCTTCCAATAAATAACTTCGGCCTTCTGGCCCAGTAGCTTCAACTCATTGCAGGCTGCCGCTTCAAAGTCTTGCTTACGGCTCTTATTGGTGTCGTAGAGAATACAATAATGCGGCACTTAGGGTAAATCGGCGGCTCGCCGGATAACCTTAGTATGCTGCAGCCGCGGACGCGAAACACGCCGTCCCCGGAAACGGCACGACAACCGCGATCGGCCTACTTCTTTTTTCGCTTGAAAAGATCCTTCAGTTTTTGCACAGATTCATCGAGGGATTGCGCTTGGGCGCCGCTGGTGCCTCCATTGGTGGCGCCGGTGGAGGACGGGGGGCGAATATCGAGATTCACAAAATGCAGGCTGAAATCGCCCAAAGTTCTGACCTGGCCACCGGGTAGCAGCTCAATCCGGTCAATGGTGGTGTCGAAGGTATAGGTGCGGCCAAATACCTTAGCGGCGTCGCGGAACACGGTGAAGGTGGCCGAGCGGGCTTCGCCGGGAGCAAGCAGAAATTTCGTGTCCACCTTTGACCTGGCGGCCACCCCGATGCCTTCTACGCTGGTGTCGTAAGTTCCGGGACGGTGGCTGACGAAGCGCTGGCCAAGGTCGTCCACGACGACGGAGGTGCCGGAATGGTAGGCCAGATTCAAGGGTTGGTTGGTTAGATTTTGGAAGCGCACGCGCAGGCGAAGCGAGTGCTGGTAACGCGGGGCCGGGCTGCGGGAGGAACTGATGTCCTCAATTTCTGCCGTAAAGTATTGGCCGCCGCTGGCGCAACGGGACTTGGCGGCGCAGGGGTCGGCTAAAGGTGCAACAGGGCCGCCAGTTTGCGAAACTTCGGTAGACGGCGCGGACGCGGGTACGGCTGTGGGCGGTTCAGCAACGCTGCCAACTGTTCTGCCCACTGGCGCAAATTTCAAGGCCCATTCTTTGCCCAGGCGATACTGCCGGTTCTGCCCCACGGGCAGGATTTCGCGAACCGTAAATTCGGGCACCCAAGTCACGCCCACAATTTCGCTGCGGCGGGGGCGCCATGTATATTCCAGGCGCGCATTGGCGGTTTCGCCCGCGCGCAGTTGAAATTTCGGGTCAACCAGTCGGCTAATCTCGCCCAGGCCTCTTACTGCGTCCGCGCTGTAGACACCATAGCGGTTCCCTTCCTCATCTGTGGCGATGCCGGAGTTGGCGACATAACCTAAAATCAAGGGGGTAGAGCGCTTGTTCTGGAAGCGAAGGTTGACGGTCAAGATCCGGTCGCTGCCCACCTTGCTGGTGCTGGAATCGGTAATGGTGGCGGCAAAGTCGCCGTTTTCCTGACAATTCGCCTCGGGGGCGCAAAGCTTCGCGGGGGCCTGGGCAAAAACCGGGCGGCCCGGCACGAAGAACATGAGGCCCAACAACGCAGAGATGGAGAGTAATCGCATAGCAAAGAACACTACGCAGGCGGGCGGGGAAAACCGTCAAGCAGGCGGAGAAACTTTTGCCACCCCGCCGGATAAGGCCTTTGTGGCTGCCTACGAAGAACTGCGCCGCATGGCGCGAGCGCTGCAAAAGCGGGACCCTGCGGCGCGCTTAAGCGCGACTACGCTGGTGCACGAGGCCTGGTTGAAACTGCGCAAACAAGATGGCCTGGACGCCCTTCCGCCTTTGCACTTCAAGCGGACCGTGGCGCTGGCAATCCGGCAAATCCTGGTGGATGACGCGCGTCGTCGATTGGCAGAAAAGCGCGGGGGCGCTGGCGCAGGCAGCGTGAGCCTGGAAGCTGGCCCCGAACCCGCTTTTTGGCAGGATCGAAATCTGGTGGCGCTGGACGATGCCTTGCGCGAATTGGAAGCAGCCAACGCCCGGCAGGCGAGCGTGGTGGAGGCGAGATACTTTGGCGGCTTCGATACAGCGGAAATTGCCGCCTTGTTGCGCATCAGCGAAGCTACGGTGCTGCGGGATTGGCGGGCCGCGCGGGCATGGTTGGCGGTGCAGATGGGGCAGGCGGCGGGATGAGCCCCGAGCGCTGGGCCAAGTTGGAAGCCTGGTTCGCGCTGGCCTTAGAGCAGCCCGCGGAGCGGCGGGAAGCTTGGGTGCGCGCCCGCTGCCGGGACGAAGGCGAAAGCGAAAGTTTTGCTGCGGAGCTATTGGCCATGCTGGCCGAGGACGAGAAACGCGAGGGGCCCTTGGAGGCGAGTTGGGAATCGGCGCTGGCTCCATTCCGCATGCCGAACGCCCCGCCCGCCGCCTTTGGCCCCTACCGCGTATTGCGCCTCTTGGGTGAAGGAGGCATGGGCGTGGTTTGGCTGGCCGAACGCGAGGATATCGGCCACCGGGCGGCTATCAAGGTGTTGCGCGACAGTTGGCTCTCGCCGGCCCGGCGGCAGCGCTTTATCGACGAGCAGCGGCTGTTGGCCAAGCTCGAGCATCCCTTGATTGCCCGCTTTTTGGAAAGCGGAGCCACGCCGGACGCCTCGCTGTATTACGTCATGGAGTATGTCGAAGGCCGGCCCTTGGACAGCTACCTGCGCGAGGAAGCGCCAGACCTGAAGGCGCGCTTGCGGCTCTTCGAACAGGTAACCGAAGCCGTGCAATACCTGCACCGGCAAGCCGTGCTGCACCGCGACATTAAGCCCTCGAACGTACTGGTGGAAGCCTCCGGAAGGCCGCGCCTGCTGGACTTTGGCATTGCCAAACCTTTAAGCGAAACGGGACAGGCCACGCGAACCCAGGGGGGCTTGATGACGCCGGCCTACGCCTCGCCCGAGCAGTTGGCAGGCGAGCCGCTGGGAGTGGAGAGCGATGTTTATAGCTTGGGCGTGGTGATGACGGAATCATTGCCCCCCGGGCTACCGGGCTATTCCCGGGACGTTGCCGCGCTGGTGGCCACTGCGTCCGCGAAAGACCGGGGCCAGCGTTACCCCTCGGCGGAAGCTCTGTTGCGCGATCTGCGCCATTGGGCCGCCAACGAACCCTTGGAAGCGCGGCCCGCGCATTGGACGTACCGGGCCCGTAAGTTTATTGTGCGCCAGCGGCGGGCCGTGGCCTTGGCGGCCGGAGTCACTCTGGTGGTGGCCAGCCTGGGCGCGGCTTTGTGGTGGGAACAACGGAAGGAAATTGCGGCCACCGAGCGGGCCCTGCGAGTGAAGGACTTTCTTTTGCTGCTGCTGGAGGGCGGCGACGAGGAAGCCGGCCCGGCGGGGGAATTGCGCGTGCGCACCCTGGTGGAGCGCGGGGTGAAAGAAGCCCAAAGCTTGGCCTCGGAGCCCGCCGTGTTGGGCGAATGGAAGAACACGCTCGGCCGCGTGCTGCTGAAATTGGGCGACGTAGAGCGGGCCGAAACGTTGCTCGAAGAGGCTTTGGCGTTGCGCGGCCCGGGGGCGGAAATCTATCAGGATCTGGCCTTGCTGCGTGCCTCCCAAGCCAACTACGAGGAAGCGGAGCGCTGGGCCCGGCAATCTATCCGCGTAGCCGCGCGCAAGGAACAGGCCCGCGCGCACGCCGTTTGGGGACAGGTGCTGGAGGACCAGGGGAAGTATAAAGAAGCCTTGGCGGCGCTGGCCCTGGTGGATGCCTACGCGCCCAGCGACAAGGTGCAGGCAGCGGCCTGGACCGAGCGGGGCAACTGCCATTTTTATCTGGGCCAGTACGCGGAAGCCCGGCGCTGGTACGAGCAAGCCCGCGCGGCCGACCAGCGCATCTTCGGCCCCCAGCACCCGCACGTGGCCGACGACCTGGTGAACCTCGGCGCCATCGACAGCGAGACGGGAGAGCTTGCCGGTGCCTTAGACAAATACAGCCGGGCCTTGGGGATCAAGCAGGCTTGGTATGGCGAAGAGCACGCCGGTGTGGCCAGCATTCTGACAATGCGCGCCCGGGCATTGTTGCGCCAACCCGGCAATGCGCCAGCCGCCGCGGAAGACCTGAAAAAGGCACTGGTGATCCAGGAGAAAGTATGGGGCGCGGCGCACCCCAAGGTGGCCTCTGCCCTCAACGAGTTGGGCACATTAGCCGGCCAGGAGCGCCGCTACTCCGATAGCGAAACGTTTTACCGGAGGGCGGCGGAGATTTATCGTGCCGTCTATCCGCAGGGCCACTTCACGCTGGGCGTGGCCTTGTCCAACTTGGCGGGCGCAAGCTTGAAGCAAGGGGAAGCCGCGCGCGCTATGGAATACATCGAGCAGGCGATTGGCGTCTTTGAAAAGAGCCTGCCGGCAGGGCATTCTTCCACGGCCTTGGCGCGCATCCGCCAAGGGCAAATCGCGCTTGCCCTGGGCGATAAGGGGAAGGCCCAGCGCGTCACCCGGCAGGCCTTAGCCGAACTGGGCGAAGCGCCGGGCCTGGAGGCTTGGCGCGAGATTGCAAAGGCTACGCTACAGCGGGCTGTGCCCAAGTAGCGTGAGAGTGGCTTTGTTTAAAAGCTCAGCTTTAAGCCAAGCTGGTTGGTGCGCGCGGCTTTAGAGGCCGTGATGACGCCAAAGTTCGGAGCGCCCAGCGAGGTGCCCGGTTCTTCGAAATTAGCGTGGTTGGCGATGTTGAAGGTTTCGAAGCGGAACTGCAGGTTTACTCGTTCGGTGAAGGCGAAGTTCTTAATCAAGCTCACGTCAAAGTTCACAATGCCGGGGCCGGTGGTGGCGGCGCGCGCGGAATTGCCGAACGTGAAGGGAGCGGGCAAGGAAAAGGCGCTGGTGTCGAAATAACGCTCGACGGTGCGCTCGCCACTGGGCAGATCGGCAGGGCGCAGGATGTTGGCCCGCTGCGTGCCGGGGTTGAAAGCGTTGAGAGTGTTTACCTGCGTGATGGCACCCACGGGGGAACCAGCCTGCAGCGTCACAATGGTGCCCAAGTTCCAACCGCCCAAAACGGTAGAGGCAAAGCCATTGTTCAACCAGCGGCGCTTGCGGCCCCACGGCAGTTCGTAAACCGAACTGGCCACAAAGCGATGGCGCACGTCGTTGCCGGAAAGGGATTTTTCCAATTGGCGGTTGTAGAAATCCTGGATGCCGCCTGGAATACTGCCATTTTCAAAGCCATTGGCGACGTCGTCAATAAACTTCGACCAGGTGTAGTTGGCCAGCAGGTTCAAACCATCGGAGAAGCGCTTTTCCACTTTTAGGTTCATGGCATGGTAGGTGGAATTACCCCAGAAGGGGTTGATCATCGTGACATTGCCAAACTGCGGGAAGGGGCGGCGGATTTGCGCGTTGCCCGCGCCCAAGCGGTCCGGCGGCACCTGATTGATATTGGTGCTGGGACCGTTCAGTTTATGGCCCACGGTGCCGGTGTAGCTCGCTTCAAACACGGTGTTCCAGCCAACCTCGCGTTGGATGTTGAAATTCCACTGTTGGGTGTAGCCCAATTGGCGTTCCTGCTCCAGGAACTGCGGAGCAAATTGAATGGGGCGCCCAACGGCAACGGCGCCAAAAGCCGGGCCTAGATTCGCGGTGCTGGGCAGAGCCGGAACGCCGTTCCGGAGAAGGAACGGCGCGGTTATGCCGTTGTCGGGCGTGGTGAAGTTGCCGGCTGTCTCAAAACCCGCGCTCGTGTTGTTGGAACCAGGCGAGGAGGGGCTAAAGAACACGCCGTAGGCCGAGCGCATAACCGTCTTGCCATTGCCGAAGGGGCGCCAAGCAAAGCCGATGCGCGGGGCGAAGTTGTTGTAGTCGCCGCGGTAGACCGTGTCGGGGAAGCCATTCAAGCCGGCAAAGGTGATGACGCCGGGCGTGGCGCTGACGGGATTGATTTCGTCATAGTCGAAGCCATTTTGACGGTTGTTAACGTCGATGCGCGGCGTATGGGTTTCCCAGCGCAGGCCGTAGTTGAGCGTGAAGTTGCTCGAGATCTTCCAATCGTCCTGGAAGTAAAGAGCGTAGTAGCCTTGGCGGCGATCGAGTGGCAACGAGGCACGGACACTGGCCGAATTCGGGAAGCCCACCAGAAGGCTGGCGATGGAGTTTCCGCTGGTGGCATTGCCTGCCAAGGCCGTGGGTTGCGGCGCGAAATTGAAGGCGCCGGAGATCTGATTGTTCGCCACGTCCTGGTTGCGGCCCCAGCGGTATTCGCCACCAATTTTGTAAGCGTGCTTGCCTTTGAACCAGCTCAAGCCATCCACAATGTGCATGTCCCAAATGGGTTGTTGGATGCGCTCCTGATTGCCGTTGCCCAGGGGCGAATAGCCATTGGAGTTGATGCGCGGAAAGGCTCGGTCGTCCACGCCGCGCAGGCCCAGGCGCGAAGGCCAGCCTTCTCCCAGCCCGGTGGAGAGGAAGTTGAAGAAGCGGGGTTGCCAGTTGAAGCGCAGATCGTTGATCATGGTGGGCCGCAGGTTGTGGATCCAGTTCACCATGGTGGAATAAGCGCGGCGGCGTTGGGTGTTCGAGTTCGGGTCGGCCGCGGCTTCAGCGAAGGCGGCAGTGGCGAAGGTGGGGAAATCGTGCAGTAGGTAGCGAACGCTAATGCGGTTGGTGTCGTTGATGATGTGGTCGAACTTCGAAGTCGAAGTGGTAATGTTCAGACCATTGCTGGCGTTTGCGTTGAAGTTGTTGGCGCCGGCAGCATTGGTGGGAGTCGCATTCGGGGCAGGAAAAAGATTCGCCAGTGCTTGGCCCACGGGGTCGATGCGGTTAGCGGGGATGATGTTGCCCGGGAAGGGCGTGCGGGGGCTGGTATTGGGGTCGAAGATGGTGATGGAACGGCCAGCGGCATTCACAAGTCCCGAAAAATTACCGGTCCGTTCCGCCAGAGTAGGCACCGTTGCCCGGCGCACGACGCCGATGCGTTGCCGCTGCCATTCGAGGCTGGTGAAAAAGAAGGTGCGGTTCTTGCCGTTGTAGAGCTTGGGAATCGAAATGGGTCCGCCGAGCGTAAAACCAAAAACATTCCAGCGCAGCGGGGGGCGGCTGGCGGCAAAGAAATTCCGGGCGTCCAGCTTATCGTTGCGCAGGTATTCGTAAGCGGAACCGCGCAGCGTGTTGTCGCCCGACTTGGTGGTGGTGAGGATCACGCCGCTCGAGGAATTGCCAAACTCCGCCGAATAGCCGCTCTGTTGGATTTTGATTTCTTGAACCGATTCAACAGGCGGGTTAAAGAGAGCCTGCGGATTTTCCATGGCGACGTTGGAAGCATTTACGCCATCCAGCATCCATTGCTGCTGGTCGGCGCGTCCGCCCGCAATGGCCACGCGGGGCCGTAGCACATCGCCAGAGATGCGGATGGCATTGCCCGCCAGGCCCATCAGATCCCCAATGCGGCGGCCATTCAGGGGCATATCGGCAATCGTCTTGTTCTCAATGAATTGGCCCACGGTAGAGGAATCGCTTTCCAGCAGCGGGACGGCGGAGCTGATGGTGACGGATTCCGTAGTTTGGCCCACTTGCAGCGTCACGTCCAGGCGCGAGGTGCGGCCAAGCTCGATCGTGATGTCTTGGGCCAAGGCCGATTGGAAGCCGGCCTTTTCCACCGTCAGGGTGTAGCGCCCGGAAGGCACGAGGGGAAATGTATAGTCGCCTTGCTCGTTGGTTTGCCCGGGTGTGGCGACGTTTGTATCCAGATTCAAAAGCCGCAATTTCGCACCCGGAATGCGCGCGGAGGCCGAATCGATGATGGTGCCAGTAAGGGTGCCGGAGTTTACCTGGGCCCAGGAATTGGCAGTGAGGCAAAGACTGAGAAGAAGCAAGACGAGGATTCGCATAGTGTTGGGGAATCCTATCAAAGTGCGCCACGGAAAACCAGCAAATCCGTAACGATTTGATTACAACTACAATTGAAGGTACAGGCCATGGTCCCTTTTCGGGTATACCCACCTCGGCTTGGAAAGGATTGCCTTGAAAACAACAGATGTACTGCGCGCGTGGGGAAAGATCCTGAAGGGCGAACAGCCGTCCTTGTCCATCGAAATCACGAAAGAGTGCCCTTTGCGTTGTCCCGGATGCTACGCCTACGAGGATGCGCATTTGGGCGGCGGCGCCACGCTGCGGGACTTAAGCGACCGCAAGGGCCAAGAGTTGATTGATGGCGTGCTGGAAGTGGTCGACCGGCTGCGCCCCTTGCACCTTTCCATAGTTGGAGGCGACCCGTTGGTGCGCTACCGCGAAGTGGAGGCCTTGGTTCCACAACTGCTTTCCCGCGGCATCCACGTGCAGATTGTCACCAGCGCCTTCCGCGCTCCGGCGGCGGAATGGGCCAAAATGGAGCACCTCACGCTGGTGGTTTCTATTGATGGCTTGCGCGAAGAGCACGACGTGCGCCGTGCCCCCGCCACCTACGATCGCATCCTGAAGAATATCGAAGGCCACCAGATCACCATTCACTGCACGGTGACGGGGCAGACGATGAAGCGTCCGGGCTACCTGCGGGAATTCCTGGAATTCTGGACGCCGCGTCCGGAAATCAAGCGCGTGTGGTTCAGTTTGTTTACGCCCCAAAAAGGGGATGACTTGCCGGAAATCCTGACGCCCGCTGAACGCCAGCGGGCGGTAGAGGAAATGCTACAGCTCCGGGAAGAGTTCCCCAAGCTGGACATGAAGGCGGGTTTGATTCGCGAATTTGCGCATCCGCCGCAAAAGCCCGAAGATTGCGTTTTTGCTCTCACCACCAAAACCCTTACGGCAGATTTGCGCAGCGACGTTACCCCCTGCCAGTTTGGCGGCAACCCGGATTGTTCCAATTGCGGCTGTATTGCAAGTATGGCCTTGGCCGCGGTGGCGCGGCACAAACTGGGCGGCGTGGTTCCCGTGGGAGCCATCTTTAAGGCCTCCATCAAGGTAGGCTCGCTTTGGGCGGGCGAACCGGCCAAGCCGGTGCCGCTGGCCGAGCCGTTCAAGGTGTTAAAGTAAGGGCGGATAGCGCCCTATGGAATTACAAGCCCAAGCAGAAAAAATCGTTGTGAACCCCGAACAACGCTGCGAAGCGTGTGGCGAAGCCTTTGGCTGCGGTGCAGCTTCGGGAAATTGCTGGTGTTTCGCGGTTGAGCTGACCACCGAGACCCTTGCCGCTATTCGCGCTCGTTACGGGAATTGCCTGTGCCCCCGGTGTTTGCAAAGTTTTGCCGCTACACCGTTGCGGGCTGCGGAAGACGGACCCTCCTAAAATTTGCTGCTTGCCAGCCATACGCTGAGTTTGCCATACTACTAAGTTTTCCTGACTCTTTTCGCCTAGGCGCCAGGAGCATTGAAGAGGGGCAAACAGCAAGGATGCACGTAAGGGTTCTCTACCACGACCATTGTTTTGACGGGGCGGCGAGCGCGGCTTACTTCAGCCGCTTCCTCAAGGACAGCCGCCACCCCCACGCCAAGTTCGCCTATACCGGCATGGCCCACACCGCCGGGCAAACATTTCCCGACGAACTTTTCGATGGCGAAATCAATGCCATTGTCGACTTCAAGTACGCCCCAACTGCCAAATTGACGTGGTATTTCGACCATCACCAAAGCGCCTTCCTGCGCCCCGAAGATGCCGAGTATTTTCGCCAAGCCGCCCACCCGCAGCACTTCCTGGACCCCACCTACCAAAGTTGCACGAAGTACATCCGCGACATCGTAAGCCAGCAATTTGGCTACGCCGCGCCCGACCTGGACGAATTGGTGCGCTGGGCCGACAAGATTGACGGCGCCAAATACGAAGACGCCAAAGAGGCAGTGGAATATGGCAGCGCCGCCACGAAACTAGTGCTGGTGATTGAGGCCTCAAAAGGCTCTGACACGGTGCAGCGCATTATCCGCGACATGCAGCACCTGAACCTGGACGCCATCATTGCGCAGCCCGAGATCCAGGCCATTTTCCAGCCCCTTTACGAACGCCACCTGCGCAGCGTGGAAGCTATCCGGCAAAGCGCGCGCACCGAGCGCGGCACGATTTACTTTGACCTCAGCAGCCAGGACTTCGAGGGCTATAACAAATTCATTCCCTATTACTTGTTCCCGGACTCCACCTATGTGGTGAGCGTCAGCACCTCCACCTACCGCACGAAAGTGAGCGTGGGGTCCAGCCCCTGGGTAGAGGCGATTGACCATAATCTGGCCTCGATTTGCGAGCGCTACGGCGGCGGCGGTCACCCGCGCGTGGGCGCCATCAGCTTCCCTGTAGGTGCGGTGGAAGAAGCGCGCAAGGCGGCCGGGGAGATTGTGGAAGAGTTGCGCGGCGCTTAACGGAGAACGACTTAACGCAGAACTAGCGTTATACCCGCAGGGCTCGCTGCGGTGCCGACGCGCAATTGAATGGGAACCGCCCCTGCTTCTCGCAAAGCCAGTTCCGGCACTCTAACGTTTAGCTGCAACAGCCCCGGAAAGCCCGGAGCCGCGCCGGCGTAGAGCACTTCGGCGGGCTGTCCGCCCAGGGTGACACTTACGGTTTGGAAGGGCACCTCCAAGCCGTTGCGCACGGTGCGCAAGCCGTCACCCGTGCCGTAGAGCGTAATTATGTCACCGGCACGTGCGGGGTTCGCCGGGCCATTAAGTGCGCCGTTGGGCAGCACCGCGAGGGCCTGGCCATTGGGGCCGCTGCTAAAAAGACCGGGAGCCGCGGCGGCCAGCATCACCACTTCGCGGTGCACCTCCGCGCCCGCGTGGCGGAGGGTTAGAAGCGCTGCGCTGCGTCCTGCGACTGCATAGGGCACCTGAAAATTCACCTGCCCTGCCCCGCGGAAGGAGATGGGCGCTGGGAAGCCATCGATCTCGATCGCCGCTGATTGCGGGTTCGCGAGCGGAGGGGTGAACAGCGTCATCAGAAGACCGGGCACCAGAGGGCTGGGCGCAAAGGTGGCCGAGTGGGTCAGCAAATACTGCCGCACGGGAGCCGGTTCAATGGGCACTTCACTGCCGGCGGCCGCCGGTGGGGGGCCCGTAAGCAAGCGCAAGCGATGGTTCAAACGATCCGCCAGCACCAGCGTATGGGCATTGAGCAGCAGCAAGCCTGTGGGTTCGTTGAGGGTTAAAGCCAAGGCCTCGCCCGCTTCGGCGTTCAAGCCGTTCTCGCCCGCACGGCCCGCCAGCAGCACGGGTGGGGCTCCGGCTTGCCAGCGCGAAACAGTGTGGCGGCGGGCTTCTGCGTAGTACAAAGTTCCGTCGGTGGCGACAGCGAGTCCGGCCGGGTCTGCGAGTTGGCCCAGCAGGGTGGATAGGCGGCCCGTAGTTGGGTCGAAGCGGCGGATGGCTAGGTTCGCACGGTCCACGATGTAAAGGCGGCCTTCGCCATCGAGCGCCAAGGCGGTGGGTTCGTTGAAGGTGGCAAGCGAGGCATGGTCTGTCTCGGCGGCGGGTCCGCGTACGCCGCTCCCCACCAGGGTTTCGATCCGGCCGGCCAACGAAAATCGTCGCACGCGGTGCGCACCGCGTTCGGCCACCAGGATACGCCCCTCGGCATCCACCGCCAGACCGCTAGGCAAGGACAGCGCGGCTTCCGTGGGCAGCAAGCCATCAAGGGAAAACTCCGCACGCCCGTTGCCGGCCACCGTACGCAGTACGCCCGAGGAGCTCAGCACGCGGACGCGATGATTCAACGTGTCGGCAATGTAGAGGTTGTCAAAGGAATCTACAGCGAGCGCGGTGGGGGTATTGAGTTGGGCGCGCACCGCGGGCCCGCCATCGCCCGCAAACCCAGGCTCGCCGGAGCCCGCCACGGTGGCGATGCGGCCATCGTTTCGTACTACGCGGACGCGATGGTTGCCGGTGTCACAGAAATAAACATTGCCTTGGGAATCCTTGGCCAAGCCCGTGGGTAGGTGGAGGCGGGCCTGAAGCGCCGCAACATTTTCACCCCGAAATGTTTGATAGCGCGGGTCGGTCAGGATTTCGAGCAAGCCGTTGGCGCTAAGCTTCCTCACCCAGGCGCCTTGCGCGGTGTAAACATTGCCGGAGGAGTCCGTGGCCACATCGCGCCCGCCCAAGGGCAAGCGCGTGGCCTCGCCGTTGGCGGTTTGGCGCGTCAAAAAGTCGCCCCGGGCATCGGTAATCAGTAAAGCACCGGTGTTGTGCCAGGCCAAGCCCGTCGGGTTGCCCAAAGTCGCGGCAAACTCTGTATAAACGCCTTGGTTCGAATAGCGCAAAACGCGGCCATTGCCGGAATCGGCAATGTAGAGATTGCCCGCGGGATCGAGCGCCAGCCCCGCCGGAGCCGAAAAATTAGGCGTGGGCGGCGGCAGGGCAAAATGGCGGCCATCGGCCTCAATGCGATAGACGCGGTTGGCCCCGAAGTCGGAAACGTAGATACGCCCGGCCGGCGCCGCTACAACGTTGCGCGGCGCGACGTAAGCGGGACCGGGAAAGTTGGTGAGCGAGCCATCGGCATTGAGGCGGCGAATTTGCGCATTGCCCAAGTCGGCAATTATGAGTTCCCCACTCGCGGTGAGGGCCAGTCCGAAGGGAGTATTCAGGCGCGCTCCAGTGCCCGGAAGGCCATCGCCGGCCACAGTTTCGATCAAGCCGGAGGCGGAGCGAATGGCGCGCACACGGTGGTCGTCGGCATCAGCCAAATACACATCGCCATTGGGCGCTAGGGCCAAGCCTTGCACAAAACGCAGCGAAGCTTCCCGCGCCGCGCCAGCGTCGCCAACCGCGTTGCCCCCGGCCAGAGGGGACAATTGCCAAGGGGATGCGGATGTTTGCGCCTGAACTTGCGCCGCAGGCAGCGTGAGCATCAAGGCAGCAAAGAGGGCGAAATACGGCTTCACGCCTTTTAGTGCGCCGCCCGCACAAAAATTCTCAAGCTTTTCGCCCCGCGCCGATAAGGGCAGTACAAGGACAATCTTTCACCCCCATGAAGTACCCGTACTGGGCCCGTGTTGTGGCCTTTCTGCTGGTGGTCTGGGTGGCGCCGGCGGGAGAACTGCGGCTGCGCCAGCGGACCATCGATACGGCCGTCGAAGCCGGCAATCTTGGACGTTTCTCGTCGAAACAAGCCTTGTCACGCCGCCTATCCTCGGGCCGGGTGCACTGGCTGGTGGAAGCCCAAGGAGCGTTTGGAGATTTGCAAGCTGCGTTGGCCCAAAGGGGAGCCACGGTGCTGGCGCAATTGCCGGTGAACGGCTATGTCATAGTGGCGCCGGAAGACATGAATTGGGACGCTTTGCCCATCCGTTGGCGCAGCGTAATTGAAGCGGCGGATAAAGTCAGTCCGCAGCTCTTGGCGGTGGCAGATGCCACTGCGAGTGCGGGGGAAGCGGATGCAAAGGCGGCGGGAGCCTCTTTGGGAGAGG
The DNA here is from genome assembly GCA_033765085.1 of Bryobacter sp. GTDB lineage: Bacteria > Acidobacteriota > Terriglobia > Bryobacterales > Bryobacteraceae > Bryobacter. The sequence goes on from JANRIK010000009.1 coordinate 181,992, forward strand.
AGGAGGCTTCCGCACCGCCCCCCGCCACACTGTTGTTTGTTCGTTTCCACCGCGACATTGCTGCCTGGGAAGCCGATGGCATCTTGGAGGCCGAAGGCCAGACCAGCCTGCAGCATGCCGCCCTAGCTACGGAAGACCGTCTGTTCTCCGTGCGGCCAGAAGAGGTGCGCGCGGTTGCCGAGCGCCTGGCGCTTTGGGACGGAGTGGAGTATGTATTTCTGGCGCCGCCGGATTTTCTCGCTGGCGAAGCCTGGTATTTGTGCGTGGGCGAAAATACAAGCGAACTGGTGGCTGGAGTAGCCGGCGCGGAAGCCTTGGCCGGCGCGCAAGCCTTGGCCGGCGCGCAAGCCTTGGGCGCAGAGGAAATGATCGCCAGGGAACACGAGCACCAATCGCATCCGCGCATTAGCCTCTTGGCGGCTCCTTTGGGCGAGGGTTGGGATGGGGCAGGCCGCGGCAGCGCTGCGCTCACTTATAGCTTTGGTCCCATGCCGGCCAACTTGGATGCGAGCCAAACTCGCGCCGAGGCAAGCCGCGCGCTTGCCGCCTGGGCCAATGCCATTGCCCTAAGCTGGCGCGAAACCACAAGCCGCACGGCAGCGCGCAACGTGGATATCTTTTTTGCCACGGGCGAACACGGAGACCCCTATCCCTTCCTCGCGGGTAGCCGCACGCTGGCCCATGCCTTTTATCCCGCGCCCCCAAATCCGGAACCGTTGGCGGGCGATATACACGTGAACAGCGCCTATGCGTGGAGCTTCGGTGGCACCTGGGATGTGTTCAGCGTGCTGTTGCACGAAGCGGGGCACGCCCTGGGCCTTGGCCATTCGGATGTGCCGGGGGCAGTGATGTATCCCTACTACAAAAATGTGAGTGGCTTGGGGGCGGATGATGTGGCTTCGATCCAGCAGATTTACGCGCCGGTTGGGGAAGGCGGTACGCCAGAAAGCCCAAGTCCCACACCGCCAAGTCCCGCGCCGCCAGCCCCCAATCCGATCGGCCTTGCCATTACGGCTCCGGCGGAGGGCCTCTCGACTACGGCGACGACGGTGAACTTTAGTGGCACGCTCAGCAATGCTTCGGTGGGCGTGCGCTTGACGTACCGCAATGCGGCGGGCAATCGTAGTGGCAACTGCTTGGTCAACTCCATCCGGACCACCTGGAGTTGCGCAGGCATCCCTTTGAGCGAAGGCGACAACCTGGTCAGCATTGTGGCCATAGCCAACGCGGGCACGGCAAATGAGCAAATCGCCGAAGCGCGGCGAACGGTAAGGCGGCCAACGAGTGCGGGTGTGGTGCTGGGAATATCCAGTCCCAGCGCACCGCGCCTGGAGAGCACGGCCACCAGTTTCCGCATCACGGGCAGTGCGCAACATAACAGCGGCATTGCGCGCGTAGAATGGAGCACCTCGCGCGGCCGCAGCGGCACGGCAAGCCTGAATTTGCCCAACGCCGCCAACGTTACCTTCAGCGCCAGTGTTCCCTTGGAGCTTGGCGAAAACACAATCACCCTGCGCGCCTTGGCGCGAACTGGCCAGAGCGCCACCACCACCCGAGTAATCGTAAGGAAGCAGCCGGGAACTGCCCCGCCCCCGGACCCAACTCAAGATAAGGAAGCACCCAAGATGACCGTACAAGCACCCATTGGAACCTTCATCTTCACCAGTGCCCCGCGAATGACCTTCCGCGGCACGGCTACGGATAACGTCGGCGTACGTCGCGTCAGTTGGCGCAACACGGCCGGCGCACAAAGCGGCGAGGCTCTCCTGCAACAAAGCAATGGCCAAGTGCAGTGGAGTTTTGAAGTAAATCTACAAAGCGGCTTCAACGCCATTGAGATTCGCGCCTGGGACGAGGCGGGCAACGCCAGCGGCTACACGGCGACTGTTCGTCGTTATTAAACTGTGCGGCGCTATTAAACTCTCCGCGAAAGCCCCAGCGGCGATACGATATCCGGCATGACCCGCCGCCATTGGCTTGCCACTTTCTCCACGTCCGCTCTGGCCCAAACGGGAGTTTGGCCCGAAGGCAAAAGGGCTGCCCTTAGCCTTAGCTTCGACGATGCCCGCCCCAGCCAGATCGACACCGGCTTGGCGCTCTTCCGCCAGTTGAAGCTCCCCGCCACCTGGTACGTGCTGCCCGGAAATCTACAAAAGCAAGTCACCGGATGGCGGGAGATGCTGGCCCTAGGCAACCAGGAAATTGGCAACCATTCCAGCACGCACCCCTGTACGGCGAATTACCGCATCGGCGACCGGGCTTTGGAGGAAATGACGCTGGCCGACATGGCCGCGAACCTCGACCGTGCCAGCGACGCGATTCGCAGCATTACCGGCGTTACGCCGCGCAGCTTTGCGTATCCTTGCGGGCAGAAGTTTGTGGGCCGCGGCGCCCGTGCGGCCAGCTACATTCCGCTGGTGGCGGAACGCTTCACCAGCGGCCGTGGCTATTTGGACGAGATGGGCAACCTGCCCTTGCGCTGCGATTTCGCGCAATTGCTGGCTTTCGGCTGCGACGATCTTTCCTTTTCCGCAATGCGCACACTGCTGGAAAAAGCCCGTGACAGCGGCCGTTGGGTAATTTTCGCGGGCCACGAAATTGGTGCGCGGAAGTTCCAAACCACCGACACGGAGGCCCTGCGCGAATTGGCCGATTGGCTCCTCGACCCGGCCAATGGGTATTGGATCGACACGGTCGGCAACGTCACGCGCCACCTGCGCGCCCGCCGCGGCGAGCTTTAAGCGGTTAGTCTCAAAGAATGACAGAACCCTTCTCGCGCCCCTTGCGCCGGGCCGCCGTTTGCGGCACGGGCATGATGGGCCCCGGCATTGCCGCGACGCTCGCCGTAGGCGGCATGGAAACCGTTATCGTCGCGCGGCGGGAGTTTAAGGCTTGGGAATCGCTCGATACCGCGCGCCAAGTGGTGTTGCTGCTGGAGCAGAATGGCTTGATCAGCCCGGCCCATAGCAATCGCGCGCTGGAGCGCCTTTCGGCCACTCACTTTTTTGTGGAGGGTGTGGAAGGGCGCGATCTGATTATCGAATCCGTCGCCGAAGACATGCGGGTGAAGCAGGATTGGATTCGCCAAGTGGAGGAAATTGTCGCCCCCGACGCCTACATCACGTCGAACACCAGCGGGCTAAGCATTACGGAACTGGCCAGCGAGGCCCAACACCCCGAGCGTATTTGCACAACGCATTTCTGGAACCCGCCGCACCTGGTGCCCTTGGTCGAAATTGTGATGTCGCCCCGCACGAGCGAAGCGATGGCGCAGGATTTAAAGGCCTTGCTGGAGCGCTGCGGGAAGGCCCCCGTCATTGTGCGCAAAGACCGGCCCGGCCAGTTAGGCAACCGGCTGCAAATGGCCCTGGTGCGGGAGGCTGTGAACATTGTCAGCGAAGGCATTGCCACCGTGGAAGACGTGGACAAGGCCGCCAGCTTGGGCTTTGGCTTGCGGCTGCCTGTTTACGGCATTTTTGAGCACGCCGACATTGTGGGCCTGGACCTCAGCTACAAGGTTTGCGATTACGTGGCGCAGGATCTCTATAGCGAGAAACAAGCGCCCGAGCTTTACGCCATGCTGGTGCGCCGCGGGCAACTGGGCGCCAAAACCGGCAGCGGCTTTTACGATTGGTCGAAGAAAAACGCCGATCAGGTGCGCAACTTGCGCGACCGCTGGCTGCGCGAGTTTCTCCGCGGCGACTACGGCGAAAAATTCCGCGCGCAGGACGAAGAACCGTCTTAATTTGGCGGCATGGCGTTTGCCGGAATCATGAAGTTCGGTTGCTTGCCCTGCTTCAGGTCCTGGATCCATTGCGCGATCAAGCTTTGGCAAGCGGGAAAAGGCAGTTGCGCGGCCTTTTCGAAGTAGCGGATGACGGCATCGCGCATCTCAGCTCGCAAAAGCTTCTCGGCTACATAGAAATCCGGGCACGTCTTCGCCAGGGGCAAGCCTTCGGTATCCAGGCTCCGCAACAGATAGCTTTCCGCCGCAGCGCGGTCGCCCAATTCCCAACTGGCATTGGCGGCAATCAGCGCTAGGGAATGGGCGGCGTCGGCCCGCAACTTCCCCACCAAAGAGGTTTGCCGCGTATCCAGTGCCTTTTGTGCTGCTTCGCGGGCCTCGTGGTGTTGTTGCGCGGCATTGGCCACCACGGCTAGGCCGTAAAAGTTCATGAACTCCGGCTGCTCCTCGGCCTTGCGCTTTGCCTCATAAAAGGCGGGCAGGGGGTCTTTGCTGTTTGCCATCTTTTGCTGGATGGCGGCAAAGCTGAGCTGCGTGGCCTTGGCATAAATATTTTCGGGTCGGCGCTCTTCAACGGCCGCCTCCAGTTGCGCCAGGGCCGTGGCCAAGGGAACGCTCGGCTTCACCGTGCGAAACTCCCGCAGGACATCGGCGTAGATGCGCTGCTGCTGCTCCGGCGTCAGCTTCTCTTTTGCCTCGCGCGAGATGCGATAAACCGCCCGGTTCAGCGCAGTCATATCGCCTTTTTCCATGGCTTGGCGAAGCTCGGGAATGGGACCCGCCAACAGAAGTAGGAGGGCAAGAACAGAGTTCATGCGGCAAGTTTAATGGAATTTTCGCCCTAAGGCCCGATAATAGTTTTGATGAACCAGAAGCGTGCCTTTCGGGTAGGGTTGGTGCAATCCACGTGCTCCTTGGATCCTGCCGAAAACTTAGAAAAGACCATTGCCAAGATCCGCGAAGCCGCTGCCCGCGGCGCGCAAATTATCTCGACTCAAGAGCTATTCCGCAGCCAGTATTTTTGCCGCAAAGAAGACGCCGCGCTGTTTGACCTGGCGGAGCCCATCCCCGGCCCATCCACAGAAGCCATCGGGAAGATTGCCAAGGAATTGGGCGTGGTAGTGGTGGCCAGCCTGTTTGAGCGCCGCGCGGCGGGGCTTTACCACAACACGGCGGCCATTTTGCAGAACGATGGCAGCCTGGCCGGCATCTTCCGCAAGATGCACATTCCGGACGATCCGCTCTATTACGAAAAATTCTATTTCACGCCGGGCGACTTGGGCTTCCGCAATTTCGACACGGCCTTTGGCCGCGTTGGCGTGCTGGTCTGCTGGGACCAGTGGTATCCCGAAGGCGCAAGGCTTACGGCCATGCAAGGGGCTGACGTGCTGTTTTACCCCACGGCCATTGGTTGGCACCCGCACGAGAAGGCCCAATATGGCGCCGCGCAACTCGACGCCTGGAAGACCATCCAACGTTCCCACGCCATTGCCAATGGCATTTATGTTTGCGCCATCAATCGCGTGGGCTTTGAGGGCTCGCCGGAAGAGGGCCTGGAGTTCTGGGGCCATTCGTTTGTGAGCGATCCGTTTGGCGTGGTGCTGGCCGAAGCCAGCGAAACGGAAGAAGAGATTCTGGTGGTGGAGTGCGACCCCGCCCGCGCGGAGGAAGTGCGCCGCAACTGGCCCTTCTTCCGCGACCGCCGCATTGACGCTTACCAGGGAATTACCGCGCGATGGGGCAATTAACAGCGAAACTGCGGATGCCCGCCGAATGGGCGCCGCACACGGCCACATGGTTGGCTTGGCCGCACGAAACCAGCGATTGGCCCGGAAAGTTCGCCCCCGTTCCTTGGGTTTACGGGGACATCATCCGGCACCTTGCGGCGGTGGAGCGAGTGCGCTTGGTGGTGCCCAGCCAGGACAGCGCCCAGAAGGTGCGCAAGCTTTTGGAGAAGTGCCATGCCAATGTGAGCGCCGTCGATTTTTATGTGGCGCCGACCGACCGCAGTTGGGTTCGCGACACCATGGCCATCTTTGTGCACAAGGAAAACGGGGAACTTGCGGCGACCAATTGGAAGTTCAACGCCTGGGCGAAGTACGAGAATTACCACCAGGACGACAAACTTTCGCGCTTCGCGGCACGCAAGCGGAAGGTGGAAGAAGTGGTGGTGGAGTACGAGGGGCGCCGGGTGGTGCTGGAAGGCGGGTCGATTGATGTGAACGGCCGCGGCCTACTGCTGACCACGGAGGAATGCCTGCTAAGCGAGGTGCAGCAGCGGAACCCGGGTCTTGCACGCGCGGACTACGAAGAGATTTTCGCGCACTACCTGGGAATTGACCGCGTGCTGTGGCTGAAAAACGGCATTGCCGGGGACGACACCCACGGACACGTGGACGACCTTGCCCGCTTCACGGACGAGAACACGATTGTGATTGCGAGCGAAGCAGACCCGGCGGATGCCAATTACGAAGTGCTCCGGGAGAACTGGAAATTTTTGCAGCACGAGGCCAAGGGCCTGCGCATTATAAAGCTGCCCATGCCCGCCCCGGTGGTATTTGCCGGCCAACGCCTTCCGGCGAGCTACGCCAATTTCTACATCGCCAACGACGTTCTCCTGGTGCCGACCTTCAACGACCCGAATGATCGGGTGGCGCTCAACACGCTCGCGGACTGTTTTCCCGATCGGACGGTCGTCGGGATCCACTCCGTCGATCTGGTGTGGGGGCTGGGAACGCTGCACTGCCTGACCCAGCAGGAGCCGGCGCCGGCGGCCTGACGCCGGGGGGGCGGTGAGGCGCCGGAGGGGGCGCCGGAAGGGGTACGAGGAGGGGCGCCAGGAGGGGCGAAAGGGTGGGGGCCCAGGAC
>JANRIK010000015.1:0-97217 GCA_033765085.1 Bryobacter sp.
GCGCCGGTGAAATAAACGTGGAACCCGGGAAGGGCTTCGCGCGCATCGCCAACAAAATCGCCGCTGACGTGGCCCTGGCCGTAGAGGCTCATGGGATGGGTGGCGTAGTAGTGCAGCGTGGCGAGGCGTTTTTTGTCGCCGTGGAAACTAACGGTGCGAAGGTAGGAGTCAATGACGCCATCGGGAGCTTGGCAATACTCAGAATTCCGGCAGGTGGTGAAGCGCTGGAACAGAAACTTGCCATCGGGGCCAACGATGCGGCGATTGGAAGCGATGCCCTCGACGCGCGCTTGGCCCCAACCAATGGCGTTGACCGACTGGGACGGGGCGGCGCGGAGCGCGGCGGCAACACGGTCGACGGCGGCCGAGCAAAAGGCTTCCGGAGCCAGCTGCGCACCGAGCCCAAGCGGCGCAAGCCGGGCGTGGGCATCCCGATAGCTGCCCGGGGCGTCGTGTTGATGAACGGTGTGGATGGCCACTCGATCGGGTGTGGTACGCAGGGCGGCGGCGAGTTTACTTTGCCAATCCCGATAGCTGGCGCCCCCGATGCCGAGCCAATCCACAGCCACCAGGACGATGGGAAGTTGGCTTTCGGGGTACAGGGCAACCCCTTTCGCCCAAAGCGGCGCGGCAACGGACTTGACCGGTTCAACCAAAGAAAAACAAAGGGGCGCCCCAAGCGGAGGGGTAACATCGACGGCAAAGGTGCTAAGTTTCAGACCTGCCGTGCGGGCCAGGGCCGGTGCGGCGAGGAGTCCGCGAAGGGCGGTGCGGCGGTTCATCATGTCGTCAAATATCTATTCCTGTCATCTTAGCCATGCAACTGTTGCTGGTAATGCGCTTCGTCGAAGGTTCCTTCCGATTCCGCGATCAGGCCATTGCTGGAAAATTGCCACGCCTCAAAACCGCTGATGCGAACGCGCCGGCCTGTGCCGCCGGGTCCCGTGTTGGTTCCCTCCAGCGTCCAGTGGAAGAGAGTCTTATCGCCCTCGTGGGTAATACGGTCGCAAAAAACCTTTAGGTCGGGGAATGCGGTCATGAAGGATTGTGCCGTGGTGGCAATGGCCGCACGTCCGGAGGACGGGGGCCCCGCATTGATTCGCAGAAAGCCGCCTTCGTCAAAAAAACCGGCCACCTCGGCGGCGTTTTGGCTGCTCCAGGCTGCGGCGTAGCGGTTGGCGAAATCGCTGGTTGCTTCCGGATTCATGAGCACAGTGTCTTCACGCAGACTATCACTCGGGCCACGGCAGGAGGGTGTGATAACTTTTTAACAGACGGAATCCCTTCCTTGAGGAGCAAGCTTATGCCGCATTCGACGTCCCCGTTTTCATCCCTTCCCCCTTGCCACAATCTGCAGCGCCGCCATTTTCTGAAAGCAGGCGCCGCCTTGTTGGCCATGGAAAAATTCCCGCACCATCTCTATGCCGGCACGAAGAAGGCGGCACAGGATACGGTGTTGCTGGGGCCCGCGAAGGTGAAGGTTTCGCGGTTGGCGCTGGGCACAGGAACGAACGGCGTGGGGGGAAGTTCGAACCAAACTAAGAAGCTGGGCTTCAAGGGTGTGAGCGAGATGTTCCGCGCCGCCTACGACCAAGGCGTGTTTTTCTGGGATTCAGCGGACCAATACGGCAGCCACCCCTACTTGAAAGAAGCCTTAAAGACCGTTCCGCGCGACAAGGTTACCATTTTGACAAAAACACACGCCGTGACGGCGGCCGACATGCGCGCGGACCTGGACCGCTTCCGGCGCGAAATTGGCACGGACTACTTGGATATTGTGCTGCTGCACTGCATGTTGGACAAGGATTGGGACCAGCGGCGCAAAGGCGCGATGGATGTGCTGGAAGAAGCCAAAGCCAAGGGAATTATTAAGACGAAGGGCGTCAGCTGCCACACGCTGGACGCACTGAAGACCGCGGCCAAGAGCCCGTGGGTGGAAGTGGACCTGGCGCGCTTTAATCCTGCCGGGGTGGCCATGGACGCCTCGCCGGAAATTGTGGCGGGCGTACTGAAAGAAATGAAGGCGGCGGGCAAGGGCATTATCGGCATGAAGGTGCTGGGTGCCGGCAAGTTGCGCACGAAGGCGGACGAAAGTCTGCAATGGCACCTGGCCCAAGGCTTGACGGATTGCTTTACGATCGGGGCGGAATCCCGCGCCGAGTTTGAAGACCTGACACGGAAGATCCCGGCCGCTTCGACGCGCGGTTAAGCTAAGAATTTTTTGAACAGGAGGAGATAAAACGATGAACCAGAAATTCCTGATGATTGCGACGGCCGCAACGGCTTGTCTGTTGGGTTCGCTCTTGGTGGCCCAAACGCCGAAAAAAGGCGCGGGCATGAAGGGCGGCATTCTGCAGCCGCAGATGGCCGTCGAAAAGGGCAGCTATGAGGTGCCGATGGGTAAGTTGGGCGAAGCGGTAGCGGCCGGAGAAGAATGGTCCGCGACGACTTTTGGCGCCGCGGTGGACGGCAAGCCGAACCCGGGCGCGAAGCCGATGACGGTGGTGGGCGAGATTTTAGATTTTTCCTGCTACATGCAGATTGGTAAGCACGGGGAAAAGCATCGCGCCTGCGCGCAGAAGTGCTTCCAGGCCGGACAACCGATTGGCTTGCTGGCCAAGGACGGCACCATGTACATGCTGATGGAAGAAGAACACGACTTGCGACGCGATGGCCTGACAAACTTCCGCCAAGCGGCGGTGGACCATGCCGCGCACATTATGGAAGTTACCGGCACGGCGTGGGAGCACAAGGGTGTGAAAGCCCTGTATGTGCATGGCTACGTCAAGAAGTAGCGTGAAGAGCGCCAAGGCGAGAATTTCCATGAAGACAAATCGTTTGGCAAGGCTGGCGCTTTTGGCGCCGGCCTTTTTCGTGATGAGCGGCCTGGCGGCCGATCCGGCGCCGGAGGTGCCGCTGGGCTTATTGCCTATCCGTTTTCCGAAGGACAACCCTTACAACGCGGCAAAGCGTGAATTGGGGCGGCTGTTGTACTACGACACGCGCCTGAGCGCGGACGGCACGGTTTCCTGCGCCACATGCCACAGCCCGGCGTTTGCTTTCTCCGACGGCAAACCGGTGAGCACCGGCATTAAGGGGCAACAAGGCGGCCGGAGTGCGCCGACGGTTTTCAACCGTGCCTATTCGCTGGCGCAGTTTTGGGACGGGCGAGCCGCCTCGCTCGAAGCGCAAGCGGTAGGGCCAATGGCGAACCCGATTGAGATGGGCAATACGCACGAGGCCGTGGTGGCGAGCGTACGGAAAATTGCGGGCTACAAGGCGCACTTTGCCAAGGCCTTTGGGGACGAAACAATCGACCTGGACCGGATTGCCAAAGCAATTGCGACCTACGAACGCACGGTGCTGAGCGGCAATGCTCCTTACGACCGCTACAAGGCCGGCAACACGAAGGCCATGACGCCGGCCCAAGTGCGCGGTATGGAAGTGTATTTTGGCAAAGCCAAGTGCGACCAGTGCCACGAGGGCATTAACTTCACGACCAACGCCTATCACAACCTAGGCGTGGGCACCGACAAGCCGACGCCGGATGAGGGGCGCTATGTGGTGACCAAAAATCCCGCGGATTGGGGCGCTTTCAAAACGCCGACCTTGCGCGAAATTGCCCGGACGGCACCTTATATGCACGATGGCAGCTTGAAGACGCTGGAAGAAGTGGTGGATTTCTATGACCGTGGCGGCACCCCGAACAAGAACCTGGACGAGCGCATGAAGAAGCTGCACTTAACCGATCAGGAAAAGAAAGATCTCGTGGAGTTCATGAAAGCACTCAGCGGCGAAGGCTGGCAAGCGAAGCTTGTGCCGCCGGCGAAGTTTCCGCAATGAGCGGAATGAAGGAAAACAGATGACGAGAAGAAATGCGTTGTTGACGGGTCTCGGCTTAGCGGCGGGGACCCTCTTGTACAAGGTTGTGTTTAGTGGTGGCGGGGGAGAAAAAAAGCGCGTGATTGGGGTGATTCCAAAGGGCCGGGCACATCTGTTTTGGCAGAGCGTGCAGGCCGGCGCCATTGCGGCCTCACGCGAGACGGGCGTGGAGATTAGCTGGAACGGACCGGCAACCGAGACGGACTTCAACGGGCAGTTGCAGATTGTCGATTCGATGATCAACCGGCGGCTGGACGCCATCTGCTTGGCTCCGATTGACAAGAAAGCCATGGTGAGCGTGGTGGACCGGGCGGCGAAAGCGGGCATTCCGGTGGTGATTTTCGATTCGCCCGTGGATACGGAAAATTTTGTCAGCCAGGTGGCCACGGACAACTACGCGGCGGGCGCGATGGGCGCCAAGCGGATGGGCGAATTGCTGGGTGGCAAGGGCGAAGTGGTGATGGTTGCCGTACAACCGGGCGCGGCTTCGACCATGGCGCGCGAAGCGGGCTTTGAGGAAACGCTGGCAAAGGAATTCCCGGGGATCAAAATTCTCGACAAGCGCTTTGGCATGGCGGATTACGCCAAGAGCCTGCAAGTGACGGAAAACATGCTGACGGCGCACCCGAACGTGGGGGGCCTGTTCGCCTCAAACGAATCGAGCGCGGCGGGAGCGGCCCAAGCTTTGAAGGCGCGCAGTGGAGCGCGTCCGAAGATGGTGGGTTTTGACTCAAGCGCACCGCTGATTGAAGACCTGCGCAAGGGCGTGATTGATTCCCTCGTTGTGCAACAGCCCTTCAAGATGGGCTACGAAAGCGTGCTGGCCGCCGTGGCGCATTTGGACAAGAAGCCCGTGACGAAGATTAACAACCTGGCACCCATCCTGGTGAGCGCGGCGAACGTAGACCAACCGGAAATCCAGGCCGTTGTTTCGCCGGAGTTGAAGAAGTATTTGCCCTAACAAGGGGCAATGTTACGATTAAACAATTCCGGCGGCCATGTTGTCCCGCTCAATTCTGGAGACAACCTTGAAACTGACCGTACTCGCTTTATTTACCGCCCTCTTCCTGGCGGCACAGGCCCCCAACGACGCTCTGGTGGCCAAAGCCAAAGCCATTCATGACCGTGTCCTGAAGCTTGACACGCACGACGATATCGACCCGGCCAACTTCACCGCCGAATGCAATTACAAGCTGCGGCTGACGACGCAGGTGAACTTGCCGAAGATGGTGGAGGGAGACATGGACGTCGCCTTCTTTATCGTCTATGTGGCGCAAGGCTTGCCAAGCGAGGAAGCCTACGACTTGGCCTACAAGCAGGCTATTGAGAAGTTTGACGCCATCCACCGCTTCACGAAAGAATTAGCGCCGGACCAGATGGGCCTGGCCCTGACGCCCGAAGATGTGCGGCGATTGCACAAGCAGGGCAAGCGCATTGCGGTGATTGGCGTCGAGAATGGCTATCCGCTCGGCACGGACTTGAAGCGGGTGGAAGAATTCTACAACCGCGGCGGCCGCTACATGTCGCTGGCCCACAATGGCAACAGCCAACTGGCGGATTCCAATACGGGCGAGCGCGACGGGTATTTGCACAACAACGGTCTCTCCGCACTGGGCCGGCAGGTGATTGCCGAAATGAACCGGCTGGGGATGATGATCGATTTGTCGCACCCGTCGAAAGGCGCGAATCTCGAGGCGCTGCGGCTGACCAAAGCTCCCGTCATTGCTTCGCATTCCAGCGTGCGGGCGCTCGCCGACCACAGCCGGAATATGGACGACGAGCAACTCCTAGCGCTGAAGAAGAATGGCGGCGTGATTCAGATTGTTGGTTTCGCCAGCTATCTGAAGGTGGATTCGAAAGAGCGTACCGCCGCACTGGCAAAAATGCGTAGTGAATTGGGTTTGGGAAGTACGGGCGGCGCCTTCCGCCGGCCACCCGCCGGAACGAGAGCTTGCCCGGTGGAGGACCCCGCGAAGCCGGCAGCGACGTGGCGCTTTTCGCTGGCCAACCTGGTTCCCGCCGACAAGCGCGCGGATTTCGAAAAGCGAATGGCGGAAATCGACGCAAAGTATCCGCCCGCGACGCGCGCCAACGTCAGCGACCTGGTAGACCACATAGACTACGCCGTGAAAAAGATCGGCATTGACCACGTGGGCATCTCTTCCGACTTTGACGGCGGGGGCGGCATTGACGGTTGGAACTCCGCTGCGGAAGCCTTCAATGTAACGCTGGAACTGGTGCGGCGCGGCTACACCGAAGAGCAAATCGGCAAACTGTGGAGCGGCAACTTGCTGCGCGTTTGGGGCGAAGTGGAGAAGGTGGCCCGCCAGTTGCGAAAGAAGTAAGGCCTAGAGTTCGCGGACGCGAATTTTACGGAAGGAAATGGGCTTGTTGGGGTTGAATTGCAGCCCCAGATGGCCCGAGGCCGCCTTGTCGTCCGTGAAGTCGAGGACCAGTTTGCCATTCAGCTTCACCACCAGGCGCTTGCCGATGTGGCGGACCTGGTAGCGATTCCACTCGTTGGGACGGAAGCGGGCCGATTTTTCACCGCGAACCTGCCCGACGATGCTGCCGGTGGGATAGTCCGGGTGGGTAGCGAAGATTTGCAGCTCGTAGCCGGTTTCGTGCGGTTTGCCTTGGGCGGCGGAACGCAGGAAGATGCCGGAGTTGCCGTCGGCGGCGGTCTTGAATTCCACTTCCAGTTCGTAATTGGTATAGGCCTTCTCGGTGCGAAGCCAGGAATAGGTGCCTTGGTCGACCGTGATCGCCCCATTTTCGGCACGGAAGTTCGCGTTGCCTTCCTTCACCCAGCCGGCAAGCGTGGCTCCGTCGAAGAGCTGTTTCCATGGCGCGGCCGAAAGGGCGGGCGCCAAGCCGGTAGAAAGAAAAATTCTCCGATTCATCGAATCGTTACCAGCATAGCGCGCGTACAATTGTGACTACTCGCTGTGCCCGGAAAGATCGCCAAGGAAATCCAACAAGCCAAACCTTTCACGCAAAGGGAGGAAGAAGCGTATTTGAATCTGGCACGCAGCTACGAGTATTTGACGCAGCAGTTGACCGAGCTTTTTCGCCGGTGGAATCTCTCGACCACGCAATATAACGTGCTGCGGATCTTGCGCGGGGCGGGCGAAGCCGGCTTGAGTTGCACGGAAGCGGCGCGGCGCATGATTACGCATGATCCGGACATTACGAGGTTGTTTGACCGTTTGGAGGGGAGAGGGCTAATCAGGAGAGGACGCTTAGCGGAAGACCGCCGGGTGGTAATGGCTTACATTACTGAGAGTGGCTTAGAGTTGTTGGGAGAGTTGGACCAGCCTGTGACAGACATGCACGCCAAGCAGTTTGCCATGCTTGAGGACAAAGAACTGACGGAACTAATCCATTTGTTGGAAGAGTTAAGGCCAAGCTCTGACGAAGCAGTTTGAAAGAGAAGAGGTTGGTGGGCTTAGGCGCCCACCAACATATCTTCCATTGCTTCCTGGTTGTTGTGCGAGGAGCTGCGATCGGCCAGTTCCTGGCAGGTGATGCAGTAGCCTGCCCAAGGCACGGCATGCAAGCGCTTGGGGCTAATGTCCTCTTCACAATGCAGGCACACACCGTAAGTGCCTTCGTCTACGCGCAGCAGCGCGGAACGGACATGGCGCAACAGAGCGCTGTCGCGGTCCAGGTTGCGGATGGCTAGTTCGCGTTCCGCGGCGTGCTGGACTTCGTCGAGAGCGTCCGGGCTTTTTTCAATCTCGATGCCTTCGCGGTTCACGATGACGCGCATCAGCTCCGCTTCCTTCTTCTTCAGGACATCCTTGTACTTGTTGAGTTCTTGTTTAGTCATTGTTTTTCTTCTTTTCGTTGTTTTTATCGATTTGCTTCGTACAGCTTGCTCTTTTACCTGTTGGGCGATCTTCCTGGTGGATTTTGCCGCCCTTGGCCTGTAGGCCTTAACTTCACCTTTGGCTCGCTTTGCCGGTATGCGCGGCTTGCCAACTTCTTCTCCAATTCGGCTGCAGTGCCGGGTTGCTATTCTTTATCGGCTTGCACCCTGTTTGTCAATATCTATCTGACGAAAAAACTTTGCCGAAGTTTCAGAATTTCGTTTCAGATCTTAGTAGATCCTGCTCAGATAATATATAGGCGTGCTTATGCAACACGCGCTGAGCATACGTTTTAGTAATGATGCTGTGAGAACTGCCCCGAAGGAATCAAACCGCTCACCCTTGTACGGTTCGCTCTTCGACTCCAGGAAGTGTAACACAGCCCTGCAATTTTTGTTCCACTCCTTCCAAAAAAATTTTCGTATGCCGCAATAGTGCGCGCGGCGCGGAAAAGTTATCGAGAAACTTGTTGAGGAACGCGTTTTTGTTGGGCGAAACGGCGCAAAGAATCTGCGGACTGCAGAATTTTGGCGCGAAGTTTGGGGTTGAGTTGGGGGTGGCGGCGCAGATAATCATCCAGGAGGCGGGCGGCGGCAGGGTCGTTTTGGGGCGCGAGAAAGGCATCGAGCCACGCTTTTGGGAAAAAAATACCGCCGGTGGCCTTAATTTGCCCGGTGAGTTCGAGGGCGGCGGGCAGGTGGGCCAAACGTTCGGCCCCACGTAAGGGGTGGTTCAAATAGCCCAGTGCTTCCAACACCCAGGGCTCGCGGGAGCGTTGGACAGGGTCTTGGAGTTGCGCAAAGAAAGCGGCGCGGTCGGCCGGCGAATCGGCAAGGGCGCGGCGAACAAAGGCGAAGCGCTCCCGGCGTTCGGGGTCTTGGATGCGGGCCTGCTGCTGGTCCAGGATAAACTTGGCGCGCGCGTTGCCGCGGGCGGAGAGCCGCAGGGCGAGATCGAGGGCGAGAGTAGTGAAGTCCTGTTCGCCAAGGGGAATGCCCGCGAGCTTTTCCCTGCCGAGCCAGATATTGTCGAGCCGCTCCAGCGCGCCGGGGCTGAGAGCAATGGATGTGTAGGCCCGGAAAAAGGTGGTGCGCAGGGAGGAAGTTTTCGCCGAAGCCAGGCGCTGGGCGTAGAGGGATTCCAACTGGCCAGAGGCGGCTAGTCGCTGGGCCTCGTCCAGATAAAGCCAGTAAACCTCGCGGACCCAGGCGAGCAGACGGGCGGCAAGTAGTTCGTCCTCCGTGCGGGCAAGTTCGGCCAGGGCGGCGCGCAGGAAAGCTTCGGGCGGGAGAGTGCGATCGAGAAGGGCTTCCCAAAGGCTCATCCAGGCCGCGGCGCGGGTGCGGGCGGGCTCGAGGCCGGGCAGCGCCGCGAGCAAAGCCTGAGCCTGAGTGGGAGTGTAGGCGAATTGGGCGTAGCCATCACCCGTGGGGGCAAACCAAGCAGCGGTGGAGGAAGCCGGGATGGCGGCGGTTTTTGCCCGGAGGCTGACGGTGCGCGCTGCGGGCTCGCCGGCAAATTGGAGGCTGAGGTTCTGGGGCCAGGCGCGGCCAATTTGCTCTACGCGCCAAGCGGAACCAGCAGGGCGGAGCGCGAGGCGCGGGCGGCCAGGGGACTCCACCCAGAGCCGGCTCCAGGTGCCGAGGTCTTCCGGGGTGCGGCGGTCGAGCAGGTCGATCAACTCCGGCCAGGTGGCATTGCCAAAGGCGAAGGTGCGCAGATAAGCCCGCAGCCCGTCGCGCAGAGCAGCCGGGCCAAGAATGCGCTCCAGTTGGTCCATGACGATCGGGGCTTTTTGATAAATGATGGCGCCGTAAAGACTCGAGGCGTCGTTCAAATTGTCCAGCTCCTGGCGGATGGGGTGGGTGCCGGCCGTACGGTCGATTTCGTAGGCAGCGGGATAGTGGGCCAGGAAGAAGCGGAGGGCATGGTCGATGGCGGGGAAGGATGGCTCGACAATTTTTGCCGCGAAGAAATTGGCGAAAACTTCCTTGGTCCAGACATCGTTGAACCAGCGCATGGTCACCAGGTCGCCAAACCACATGTGGGCGGTTTCGTGGGAGATCAGGCTGGCGCGGGCCAGTTGTTGGCTTTCCGTGGCGCTGGGTTCGAGCAGCAGGCTATTGGCGCGGTAAAAGATAGCGCCGGGGTGTTCCATGCCACCGAATTGAAAGCTGGGGACGAGAACAAAATCGAATTTGCTGAAGGGGAAGGGTTGCTGGGTGTAGTCCTCCATCCAGGCAAGGGCGCGGCTGTGGAGGTCGAAGATCGCGGCGCGGTTGCGCTCTATCTTCTGGCGGTCCGTTTCGCGGTGGAAGAAACGGAAGAGGCGGCCGGAGCGTTCGGCCTGTTCGATTTCGAAGCGGCCGGCGGCGAAGGCGAAGAGGTAGGTGCTGATGGGCTGGGTGGCGGCAAAGACCAGGCGTTTGCTTTGGGGCAGGTCTTCGCGCGAAATTTCGCCGCCGTTGGCCACGGCTTCCCAGGTACGGGGGATTTCGAGTGTAAGGTCGAAGATCGCTTTCAGGTCCGGCTGGTCGAAGCAAGGGAAAGCAGTAGAGGCGCGGTCGGGGACAAAGAGGGTGTAGAGGAATTCGGCCTGGCGGTTTAGCGCCGTGTTGGCGGGAGTGAAGGCGAGTTGAAGCTCGTGTTCGCCCGCGGGCAGCGAAGAAACAATGAGGTGGCCGTTGCTGCGCTCAAAGGAACGCGGCTGGCCATTGACCGTGAGCTGCGTGGCTTGGCCGGTAGGGACAAAATCGAGCACCAAAGGGCCAGCGCTGCGTTTGCGCAGGCGCAGGCGGAGTTCGCCGGCCAAGGGCGCGGCGGCGTCCGACGGGATGCGAAAGGAAAGCTGGTAGCGGATTTTCGTAAGGTCGGCGGCTCGCGTACGGGCGAGGCTGAGACTAACGCCGGGTTCCACCGCCAACAATGAACCCGCCAACAAGAAAAAAATTAGCAGCAAGGCAAGACTCCTTCATCCTCTCGGTGCGCAATTCCGTTATCTTTGTTCCTGTGATCCAGCGTATCCTTTTGCCCGTTGATTTCTCACCACGCGATGCCGCGGCCGCGCACTATGTGAAGGAACTGTCACGGAAGCTTGCCGTAAAAGTCATTTTGCTGCACGTGGTTCCGCCGCCGGACTACGAAGCCGCAGTGCTGGAGGCGGGCGGTGCCGCCCTGCAGCAGTTGATCGATACGCGCAAGCGCATTGCGCAGGAAAAGATCGACAAAGCGGGCGAGACGGAGCTGGCAGGCCTGGACGTGGAGCGCGTGCTGGTGAGTGGTTTTCCGAGCGACGAGATTTTGGAGTACGCCGAAAAAGAAAAAGTGGACTTGATCGTGATGCCCACGCACGGCTACGGGCCTTTCCGGCGATTCTTGCTGGGAAGCGTGGTTTCCAAAGTGCTGCACGATGCGCACATTCCCGTATTAACCAGCGCGCACATGGCGGACCCAAAGCTGGACCCGATTGAATTCGACACCGTGGCGGCGGCGATTGATTTGAGCGAAAACTCCGGGCTGGTGTTGAAATACGCCGCAAGTCTGGCACAGGAATTGGGCGCCAAGCTGAAGGTGATGCATGCCTTGGCCGAAGTTTCCGGGCACATGGGCTTCTCGCTGGGAGAGCCCGAAAGGCCGCACTTTGAAGCTGCCGCGCGGGAGCGCATCAACGCGCTGGGCGCGGACCTAAGCCTGCCCTTCGAAGTGCACATTGAACTGGGCGATCCGGGGAAGGTGATTTGCCAAATGGCGCGCAGCACTTCCACTGACTTGGTGGTGATTGGGCGGAGTTCCGCCAGCGGGCTGGGGCGCTTGCGGGCGCACGCCTATTCGATCATTCGCGAATCGAATGTGCCGGTTATCAGCGTTTGAGGTGGGGACGATCGCTGGCGAGGCTATTGCAAGATGAGAATTATTTATACATCTCGGGACTTGCATTTACGCAACTTGTGCCCTAGACTTTGAATATGTCGAGCTTGCGCCAAACCCTTCGCCAAAACGGGCGGGTAGGTGCGCTTGTAGTAGTACCGGTCGTAGCGATTATTGTAGGGATCGTACGAGTATCCCTGCTTCCCGCTTGACGGCCCCAAAGAAATCGCAGACGAGGCCACTAGCGGGAAGCAAAACCGGCTAGTGGCCTTTCGGCTTTTAGGAATAAAAAAACGAGGAATTATGGCAGCAACCCTTCCTTCCCTGACCTCGAGCGGCAGCTTGCTCAGTGGTTCGCAGATTTTGTTGGAGTGCTTGAAGCGCGAAGGCGTCGAAGTAATTTTCGGGTATCCGGGCGGCGTAACGCTGCCTTTCTATGACGCGCTCTACGATGCGCCACTTAAGCATGTGCTGGTGCGGCACGAGCAAAACGCGGCCTTCGCGGCCCAAGGCTATACGCGCGCCACGGGCAAGATTGGCGTTTGTTGCGCCACATCCGGACCGGGTGCGATGAACCTGGTGACGGGCCTGGTGGACGCCATGATGGATTCCATTCCCGTGGTGGCGCTGACGGGGCAGGTGAGCTCGAAGCTTATCGGCACCGATGCCTTCCAGGAAGCCGATACCTTTGGCATTACGCGCTCGGCCACGAAGCACAACTTCATGGTGAAGCACGTGAGTGAATTGCCGAAGATTATCCACGAGGCCTTTTACCTGGCCATTACCGGCCGTCCGGGCCCGGTTCTGGTGGATATTCCGAAGGACGTCTTCCAGGGCTCAGCGCACTATTCGCCGGTGGACGAGATTCACCTGCCCGGCTATCGTGTTTATACGGAAGGCCACACGGGCCAGATACGGCGCGCGGCGCAAATGATTTGGGAATCCGAGCGGCCGATGGTTTACGCCGGCGGCGGGGTGATCCACTCCGGCGCGCACCACGAATTGCGGGAATTGGTGGAACTGGCGGATCTGCCGGCGGTGAACACCTTGATGGGCCTGGGCGCGCTGCCGGGTAACCACCGCAACTTCATCTCCATGCCCGGCATGCACGGCAGCTACGCAGCCAACCTGGGCATGTACAACACGGATTTGTTGATCGCCATCGGCGTGCGCTTTGACGACCGCGTGACTGGGCGGCTGGCCGCCTTCGCACCGCACGCGAAGGTGATCCACATTGACATTGACCCGAGCGAGATTTCGAAGAACCGCAACGCCGATTTGCCGATCGTGGGCGACGCCAAGAAGGTATTGACGAAGCTGACGAAGGTGATGCGCGAACTCGAGCCCGAAATGCGCGGCCTGAAGAGCGCGCAGCGGGCGGAATGGTGGGATACGATTCGCGGCTGGATGGACGAGCATCCGCTGAAGCCCGTGTTTTCGATGGACGAAATTAAGCCGCAACACCTAATGGCGGAAATTGACCGCATTTCGGGGGGCGAGGCAATTGTTTGCACCGACGTGGGCCAGCACCAGATGTGGGCCGCGCAGCTGATCCGCTATAACCATCCGCGCCTGTGGATTAACTCGGGCGGTTTGGGCTCCATGGGCTTTGGCCTTCCTTCGGCCCTGGGCGCGCAATACGCCTGCCCGGACAAGCTGGTGTTCGCCATTGTGGGCGACGGCGGCTTCCAGATGTCGATTCCCGAATTCGCCACCATCGCCAACCAGCAACTACCGGTAAAGATTATCGTGATGAACAACGGTTATCTGGGCATGGTGCGCCAATGGCAGGAGTTGTTCTACAACAACCGCCTGAGCCAGGTGACGCTCGACACCTTCCCGGATGCGCACATGCTGGCGGGGGCCTATGGCTTCCCCGGCAAGACGATTGACAAGCCCGAGGAACTACGCCCGGCGCTCGAAGAGTGTGTGAAGTATTCGGGGCCGTACATGTTGAACGTGCGCGTAACGCCGTTTGAAAATGTTTACCCGATGGTGCCGGCCGGAGGCGCGATCAACGAGATGGTGCTGGAACAGCCGAAACCTGTGGAGGTGGCCTAAGCCATGTTGCAAACTCTGTCCTTACTGGTGGAGAACAAACCCGGCGCGCTGATGCGCGTTGTGGGCGTGCTGAGCGCGCGGAACTATAACGTGGAAAGCCTGACCGTGGCGCGGACGCTGGACGAAACGCTTTCGCGCATGACCATTGTGGTGGACGTGGACCACAAGGTGCGCGCGCAGGTAGTGAAGCAATTGAACAAACTGGTGAACGTGCTGCAAGCCCAGGACCTGACCGAGGAACGGGCCGTGGCGCGGGAAATGATTCTGCTGCGCATCCGGGCGGAAATGGCCAACCGGACGGCGATCTTGAAAGAAGCGGAAATTTTTCAAGCGCGGGTGGTGGATTCGAGCATTGAAGGCTTCGCCATTGAATGCACCGGCGACCCGGAAAAGTTGGACGAATTTGTGGATTTGATGCGCAGCTACGGGGAAATTGAAGTGACCCGCAGCGGACTGGTAGCCGTATCGCTGGACCCGAAGAAACTGCGCTTGGCCTCGCCGATTCCTGTGGGCGCGGCCGCCGAAGAAGAGGAAGAAGAAAGGATTCTTGCGAACTAAATGCCAAACCGTTACTACGAAAAAGACGGCAACCTGGGCCTGTTGAAGGGCAAAACGATTGGAGTGGTGGGCTACGGCAGCCAAGGCCACGCGCACGCATTAAACCAACGCGATTCCGGCATGGACGTGGTGGTGGGGCTTTACCCGGGCTCGAAGAGCTGGGCCAAGGCCGAAGCCGCGGGCTTGAAGGTAATGACCGTGGCCGAGATGACCAAGGCCGCCGATTTCATCATGATCCTGGTGAGCGATCACATCCAGGCCGATTTGTACAACAGCGAGATTAAGCCGAACCTGGCGCCGGGCAAGACGATGATGTTCGCGCACGGCTTCAACATTCACTTTGGCTTCATTGCGCCGCCGGAAGGCGTGGACGTTTCGATGGTGGCGCCCAAAGCGCCGGGCCACCGTGTGCGCGAGCTGTATACGGAAGGCGTGGGCGTGCCGGCCCTGGTGGCCGTGGCGCAGGATTCCTCCGGCAACGCGCTGGCCAATGCCTTGGCCTATGCGCATGGCTTGGGCAGCTTAAAGGCCGGCGTGATTGAGACGAGCTTCCGCGAGGAAACCGAGAGCGACCTCTTTGGCGAGCAAGCCGTGTTGTGCGGCGGGGTGAGCGAGTTGATCAACGCGGGCTTTGAAACGTTGACGGCCGCGGGCTACGCGCCGGAAATTGCCTACTTCGAGTGCTTGCACGAGTTGAAGCTGATTGTGGACTTGATCTACGAAGGCGGCTTGGGCTACATGCGCTACAGCGTCAGCGACACCGCCGAATACGGCGATTACGTCACCGGGCCACGCATTATTACGCAGGAAACGCGCGAAGAAATGAAGCGCGTACTGGCGGAAATCCAAAGCGGCCACTTTGCCAAAACCTGGATGGAAGAAAACAAGACCGGACGGCACAAGTTCCTGGCCATGCGCCAGGCCGGACACGATCTTCCGATTGAAAAGGTGGGCAAGGAACTGCGCGAAATGATGACCTTCCTCAAAAAGAAAAAGGAGACCGGGGTACCGCAAGAATAGCCCCTGATTGAATTCCTATGCGTATCTTTACCTTCGACACCACCCTCCGCGACGGCACGCAAGGCGAGAATGTCAGCTATAGCGTGGACGACAAGTTAGCCATTACCCTGAAGCTGGACGAGCTGGGGATTGACTATATTGAGGGCGGCTGGCCTGGTTCGAACCCGAAGGATAAAGAGTTTTTCGCGAAGGCCAAAGGCCTAAAGCTGCATCATGCGCGGCTGGTGGCCTTTGGCGCGACGCGGCTGGCAAGGAACCCGGTGGAAAAAGACGCCAGCGTGAATGCGCTGGTGGAGGCGGAAACGCCGGCGGTGGCAATTTTCGGCAAGAGCTGGGATTTGCACGTGCACCGCGCGTTGGGCATTACGGAAGATGAGAATCTGGAGCTGATCCGCGACACGGTGGCCTACTTGAAGAAGCACGGGCGCGAGGTGATCTACGACGCCGAACACTTCTTTGACGGTTACAAGTCGAAGCCCGCTTACGCGTTGGCCACCTTGGCCGCAGCGGCGGAAGCCGGCGCCGATGCGCTGGTGCTTTGCGATACCAACGGCGGCACGTTAACCAGCCAAGTGGCGGAAATTGTGGGAGTTGTGCGGGAGCGCTTTGGGAACGTCATTGGCATTCACGCGCACAACGATTCTGACGTAGCGGTGGCCAATTCACTGGCCGCGGTGGAAGGTGGCGCCACGCACGTACAGGGTTGCATGAACGGCTACGGCGAACGCTGCGGCAACGCAAACTTGGCCAGCGTGATTGCCAACCTGGAGCTAAAGCTGGGCCACACCACGATTGGCCGGGAAAAGCTGGGGCACTTAACGCAAGTGTGCCGCTTCATTGCGGAGCTGGCGAACCTGCCTTTGGCCAATAACCAGCCTTACGTGGGCAAGAGCGCCTTCGCGCACAAAGGCGGCGTGCACGTAAGCGCGATTTTGAAAGATTCGGCCACCTACGAGCACGTAGAGCCGAAGCTGACCGGCAACCGGCAACGAGTGCTGTTGAGCGATTTGAGCGGGCGCGGGAACATTCTCTACAAGCTGGAAGAGCGGGGCTTGGCCGACCGGCTGAACCCGGAGGCGCGGCGCGAACTGCTGGACCGCGTGAAGCAGTTGGAGTATGAGGGTTACGATTTGGAAGCCGCTGAGGGCAGCTTTGAATTGCTTGTTCGGGAAGCTTTGCACCCGGGTGCGCACTTCTTTGACGTGGTGAATTACGAGGTGGCGACGCGTAGCGTGCCGGGTTCGCCGGGCAAGAGCTCCACGACGGCCAGCGTCATTCTGCGCATGCAGGACGGGGCGACGCTGTCGGCTTCGGCGCTGGGCGATGGACCCGTGAACTCGCTCGACCTCTGTTTGCGGCAGTGCTTGAGCCAGCGCTTTCCCGAGATTGCGGAAGTGCGACTGACCGACTATAAGGTGCGCGTGTTGGACGCCAAACCCGGCACGGCGGCCAAGGTGCGCGTGCTGGTGGAATGGAGCGACTTTAAGCGCAGTTGGGCTACGGTGGGCGTGAGCGAAAACATTATCGAGGCTAGCTTCCGCGGCTTGGTGGACGCGCTGCGGCTCGAGTTGATGCGCCTGCACGATTCGACGGCAGAACTCGACGCGGCGCTGAAGGACTATAGCTGGGGCGTTTGATTCATTTTCCAGCGGCGTAGCGCCAATCCCTGCAGAGGAAACCATGAGAACCCTGCTACTGGGATTGGCGTTATTCACTTACGGCTGTGGAGAAGCCGCCATGCAACGCACCGAACACAAAGATGGTTTTGGCTTTTCGCACCCGGCGGGATGGGTGGTGGAGTCGTTTGAGGGGATGGCACGCGCCTACGCACCGGACACGACAGAGTTTGTAGCCGTGGGTCCGGTGGCGGCGAAACCGGGGCAAACGGCAGCGGACATCATCCGCGCCATGGTGGCCAGCCGGAAAGCGGGGCCTATGCGGTCGCCTATCTTGTTGGCGCTGCGCGAAGAGGGCGAAGCGGCGCGCGCGCTCTTGACGGTGATGGATAAGAAGGCGCAAATGATGGTGGTGCTGCGGGGAGGCGCGGGGACCCTCTACCTGTTGGGTGCGCCCAAGGCAAAGTTTGCAGCGCGCCTGCCGGAGTTGGTCAAGATTTTAGAAAGCTTCCGGTTGCAACCGCCGCAAAGGGCCAGGCAAACAGCCGCGCCAAGTTTGAATTTCCAGCGGGTCACAGAGCCGAAGGAAAACTCCTTTTCCGTGGAGTTCCCCGCGGGATGGCGCACAGACGTTGGCATCTACCGCGTAGGAGCCCTGGCGCCGCGCTTTGAGGCCAGCGCCGTGGCGCCCGAGGGCGAAGCGACAATTTTCCTCGGGGAACGCAACGCCGGAAGCTATACCGTGCCGACGCCGGAGCTGCAGCAGTTTGGCATGCGCGAAGGGATGACTTACAACCCTACGGGTGTAAACCCGATGCCGATTCTGCGCTACTTGCCCGGGGAAGCCTTTGCCCGCTATTGGCTGGGAATGCGCTTGCAAGGAGCGCGGGAAACGGGCGCGCGGGCGCTGCCTGCCTTTGCCCAGAAGCTGGCCGAGCAGCGCTACCGTTATGGCAACGTGATGAACGGGCAGGTGCATGCCGGTGAATTGGAATTCGATTACCAAGGGCAAAAGGGCAAAGTGACGGTGGCGACAGAAGTGTACGGGGGTACGATGGGCGTCACGCAATGGTCGCTCATTTTCCTGGCGGGCCACTTCGCCGCGGAGGCAAAGAGTGATTTGGCCACCAGTGCGGTGGCGCACGCGGTGGGCAGCTCGCAGGTAAATTTAGAGTGGCTCCAGCGCGATCGTTATTTTGCCCGCATGGACCACCAAAAGGTGATGGCTACGCTGCAATACACCAACGAACTCTTCCGCCAAACGATGGCCGAGCGGTCTGAGTCCAATGGCCGCAATGCGCGCGCCGTTGGGGACACGCTGGCGGGAACGTACCGTGTACTGGACCCCACGACGAACGAATACACGACCGTCCAGGCGGGTTCGAATTTCTATTACCGCATGAACAACACGAACACGGTTTTCGGAACCAACCAGGAACAGACGCCCGTGGACTTGACGCGCATGCTGCGCATTGATTGGGATACGAAGTAGCTGGCACGTGCGCTAGAGCGCGAGGCGTGTATAGCGCTCGATCAGGCGATCCCAATCCACCACCACGGCACCGCCGGAGTCTGTGTGGGTCTTGGACCAGTCTTTGATCAGGTCCAGGCAGGAGTGGTCGAGATAGTAAAGCTTTTCAAAATGGATGTGCAGTTCAGACTTGGGCGGCACACGGTCAAGCGTATCGCTCAGCAGGGGCAGGCGCAGAAAAGTGGCCGAGCCCTCGAGGTAAAGATCGCTGCGCCCGCTGGCGTGCCCCGTGAGCTTGGTTTTCAGGCGGGAGGCCTTGAACACCATCTTGCCGAAGGTGAGGAAGATGCCGATGAGCACACCGGTCAACAAGTCGAAAGCTACAATGCCCAGCACAGTGCCGGCGTAGATGACTACCGGAACGTGGCCATACTCCCGTAAGCGGCGGATTTGTTCCACGCTAATGAGCTTCCAGCCGGTTAGGACCAGAATGGCGGCGAGGGCAGAGGTGGGAATGCGCTCGAGCACATGAGGAATGGCGAGCACCGCCACCAAGAGCCAAGCGCCGTGGAGAATTGCCGACAGGCGGGTGCGGGCGCCGGCTTGCACGTTGGCGCTGGAACGGACAATCACGCCTGTCATGGGCAGGGCGCCGATGAAAGCGCACAACATGTTGCCAATGCCCTGGGCGCGGAGTTCCTGATCGTGCTTGGTGCGCACGCCGGCCAAACCGGAGGCGCTGGTCATCTTGTCCACGGCATTCGCACTCAGCAAGGTTTCGGCGCTGGCTATGAAGGCCATGGCAAAGGCTTCCACCCAATACTTCCAATCGGCCAGGTGGGAAAGTGTAGACAGTTGAAGCCAGTGAAAGCTGGCGGTCAGATTGTCCGGCACGGTGACGTGCTTAATGTCCGGGCCAAAGGTCATGCTGGCGAGAGCCGCTGCCACGACTCCCATCAGAGCAGAAGGCAGAAATTTCAAGCCCTCCGGGCGGAACTTGTTCCAGAGCAGCATGACGCAAATGGTGAGCAGACCGGTAAGCGCAGCGTGTTCGTGCGCGCTGCCATCCAATGGGAAAATGCCCTCGAAGATGGCGCGCGGAATGGAGAGGATGTTTTCGAGGCCCGTGCCCTTGGGGGAATCGTCGACCATGACGTGGAACTGGCCGGCCATGATGAGAATGCCAATGCCCGCCAGCAACCCGTAGACTACGGCGGGAGAAATGGCGCGGAACCAATGGCCCACCTTTAGCAGACCCGCGCTGAACTGCATTAGGCCCGCCAGCATGAGGATAAGCCCAAACTTCGCCAGTCCGTGCTCCTGAACAACTTCGAAGACCAGCACCACCAGGCCCGCTGCAGGGCCGCTGACCTGCAGCGGCGAGCCGGCCAACGCGCCGACAATTAGGCCGCCAATGATGCCGGTGACAATGCCCATTTCGGGCGGGAAACCGCTGGCCACGGCAATGCCGAGGCACAAAGGGAGGGCAACAAGGAAAACGACAAAGCTGGCGAGCAGGTCGTTTTTCCAGGAGGAGAAAAGGTTCATGGGTTGTTCAAACTCTCCGGATGCGTTTCGGGGTTGCCTTGGGAATGTGTTCTTCGCTCATAGGAACGAATTCGCCAATGTCGCCATCGTAGCCAAAAACATGGCCGGTGGCGATGTCGAAAACCCATCCATAGAGGTCCATTTCGCCTTTGGCCAAACCGACAGCTACCGAGGGATGCGTCTGGAGGTTTTCCAGTTGGGCCAATACATTTTCTTCCACCATTGCCTTTGCCCGATCTTCAGGCTGTAAATGCTGGCAAGTTTCCTCGACGATCCGGCGGGCACCTTCGGCGTGGTTAAGCCACATTTTCACGATAGGCATGTTTGTCAAGGAGTCCAGCGCGAGGGCAGCATCCATTGCTCCGCAGCGAGTATGGCCACAAATGATGATGTTGTGAATTTTGAGCGCCATAACTGCGTACTCAATCGTCGCGGATACACCTCCAACCGCCTCGCCATAAGGGGGGACGATGTTGCCAGCGTTCCGAATCACGAACAGATCGCCGGGATCGGAATCCGTAATCAAGTTGGGGTCGATGCGAGAGTCTGAGCAGGTGATGAACAGAGCGCGGGGGAATTGCTTGGCGATCAGCCGTTCGTAGAATTCTTTCCGCGAAGGATATTCTTCGCGCTCGAAGCGAACAACGCCTTTGGTTAAGCGGTCCATAGAGAATCGTCTCCAGGCTCGATGATAAACTAAAGTCTTGCCAGGCTTTGGGCTCCGTGCAATGGGCGGCTGCAAACCCCGCCAGGTCCGGAAGGGAGCAACGGTAGTGGTTTAGCTTGTGTGCCGCGGATCACCCGGAGTCTGGCTTATTTCTTTAATAGCCGCTGTCGCACGAATCGCTTGTACCAAGTTATTGCCCGCAAATACCGGCCGCACGAATTTGACGCCCTGATTGGGCAGGAGCACGTCAAAACCACCCTCGACAATGCCATTACCCAAGGACGCATTGCGCACGGCTACATCTTCGCCGGGCAACGCGGGACGGGCAAAACCACCGTGGCGCGCATTGTGGCTCGGTGTTTGAATTGCGAACAAGGGCCAACGGCCAATCCCTGCGGTAAGTGCGCCTCCTGCCTGGAAGTGCCGCAGGGCAACGCGCTGGACGTGATTGAGATTGACGCGGCGTCCAATCGCGGCATCAACGAAATGCGCGAATTGCGCGAGAACGTGCGTTTCCGCCCCGCGCGCGACCGCTTCAAAGTCTTCATCGTCGACGAAGCGCACCAAATTACCAACGAAGCCTTCAACGCGCTGCTCAAGACACTGGAAGAGCCGCCCGAGTGGGCCGTCTTCATTTTGTGCACCACGGAATCCCACAAGATTCCGACCACGATCGTCAGCCGTTGCCAGCAGTTCAACTTCCGTAGCGTGGACTTCCAACAACTGGTAGACCGCATGCGCTGGATCTGCGGCCAAGAAGGCGTAGAGACGGACGAAGAAGCCCTGTCGGTATTGGCGCTGGTGGGCGAGGGAAGCGTGCGGGATTCGCTCTCGGCCCTGGACCAGGCCATCGCCTGTTGTGGGCAGAAGCTGACAGGCAGTGAAGTGAGAAAGCTGCTGGGGATTTTTGGGCTGGATTCTCTGGGGGAAGTAACTGAGGCGCTCTTGAAGCAGGACGCCGCGCGCATGATTGAGATCGTGATGGAGTTGGAGCGCAGCGGGCAGAGCTTGCAGCATTTCTGCCGCGAATTGGCGCGCTACTTCCGGAACCTGATGGTGGCGAAGGTGGCGGGGGCCGATACGCGCTTGATTGCGGCGTCGCCCGGCGAAGTGAAGAAATTTGTGGAAGTGGCAGGGAATTTTTCCGAGCCCGACTTGCTGCGCTATCTGCAATTGACGCTCGACCTGTTCCGGGACTTGCAGTATTCCCTCCAACCGCGTCTGCACATGGAAATGGGCTTGGTGCGCATGGTGCAAGCCGGCAAGCTGGCCAACTTGGAAGAGGTGCTGGCAGGGTTGCCGGCCCCGAAGGCAGCGCCGTTGATGGCGGCGAATGTGGCGCCGCGTGAGCGGGCCAACCTGGTGAAACCGGCCGCGAAAAAAGTGGAAGCCGCGCCCTCCGTGCCGGAGGTGGCGTCGACCAATGCAGACGCCTCGCTGCAGCAGCGCATTGCGGACAAGCTGCTGGAGGCGCGGAGAAAGTTTTCCGCCGATGCCGTGTTGGGCGCAAAGCTTGAAGAAGCTGGGGGCACGCTGCGCTTTCTCGCGCCCAAGCTTTATGTGCGCCCGTTGCAGGCCAAAGAAGTGGCCGGTGCCGTGCAGGCGGTCCTGGGCCGCATGCCGAAGATCGAGGTGGTGGAAGACAACACCGTAAGTTTAAGAGCCGCCAGCCCGGCGGCGAAGGCCGACGACGAGGCCCTACGCGCGAAAGCCTTGGCCGATGTGGCCGTCTTGCTTTACCAGGAAACCTTTCCGGGCGCGACGGTGCGGGGAGTGAAAGACTTAAGCTATTTGAAACCAGCAGCAGCGGAAATAACGGAGGAAAACGAACCATGAAGATGCCCGGCAACATGCAGGCAATGATGAAACAAGCGCAGGCCATGCAGGAAAAGCTGCAGCAGGATATCGCGGCGATCCGGGTGGAAGCGAGCGCGGGCGGCGGCATGGTGACCGTGAAGATGGACGGGCAGAAGAATTGCCTGGGGGTGACGATTGACCCCGAAGCGGCGGGCGACGCCGAGATGTTGCAGGACATGGTGATGGCGGCCTTCAACGAAGCGGTGAAGAAGGTAGAAGCCGAAAGCCAAAAGAAGATGTCGGGGATGTTGGGCGGCTTGGGCTTGCCGCCCGGCATGTTCTAAATGGCGGATTTTGCCGAACCGCTGGAGCGATTGATTTCCGAGTTTAAACGCCTGCCGGGCATTGGCCAGAAGTCCGCTCAGCGGCTGGCGTTTCACGTGATGCGGGCGGATCGCGAAGCGGCGGGGCGCTTGAGCCAAGCCATTCTCGATGTGAAAGAGAAGCTGGGCTTTTGCGAGGAATGCAACAATATCTCGGACGCGGCGCGTTGTTTGTATTGCGCGAACCCGAACCGCGACCGTAAAACGATTTGCGTGGTGGAAGAAGCGCACAACATTGTGCCGATTGAAACCACGCGGAGTTACCACGGGCTTTACCACGTGTTGCAAGGAGCCATTAGTCCGTTGCGGGGCATTGGGCCGGACCAATTGAAGATCAAGAGCTTGCTGGCGCGGCTTGGTGATGGGGAGGCCGAAGAGATCATCTTAGCCACCAACCCCACCGTGGAAGGCGAGGCAACGGCCGCTTATTTGAGCCGCCTGTTAAAGCCCCTGGGCCTACGCGTTACCCGCATTGCCATGGGCATTCCCGTGGGCAGCGACATCGAGTTTGCCGACGAAGTGACAATGCTGAAAAGCATGGAAAACCGGCGGGAGATGTAGGGCGAGAGGGGCGGCGTCCTGAGCGACCCGGCGCACAAGGGCGCTTTCAAAAGATCGAGTGTAAAGATTCTGCGTGAAGATCCTATGTGAAGATGAAGTCAAGCGGAGGAGCTTTATGAGCGAACACTTCATTATCGAGCTCGATCCTGAAACGACGCGCAAGCTTGATGCGCTTGCCGAGCGTTCGCACAAGTCGAAGTCCTCTTTGGCTGCGGAGGCCATAGAAGCGTTTGTAGCCAATGCTGATTGGCAAGAGCAGGAAATCCAGCAGGGTATAGAGGACCTTAATGCGGCGCGGACACTCAGCCACGAGTCGGTGAAGCAGTGGCTGGCAAGTTGGGGAACAGAGGGCGAACAAAAAGCTCCGAGATGAAAATTGTTTGGTCTCGAAAGGCAGTTCGCCAACTGTCAGCCTTGCGAGAATATATCCAGAGGGACTCTGAGCAGAATGCTGCGGAAATTGCCCGCAGAATTATCACGGCAACCGATTTGTTAGCGAGCCAGCCACTGATGGGAAGAATTGGGAGAGTAAGCGGAACTCGCGAGTTGGTCGTGCCAGCGACTCCCTATGTTGTCGCGTATCGCATTCAAGGCGAAAGTTTAGAGCTGATTGCGGTGCTTCATGGGCGCCAGCAGTGGCCAAGCGAATGGTAGGGCGGGATACAAAAGAAGCCTCGTCAAAGTGACGGAGCCTTAGCGCAGCACAGAGAGTAGCGTCGCCTCGGCTAGGCCGCGGGGAGTGACTTGCCCAAGGGGGAGTTCGATCAACTGGTTCGCCGGACGCGGCTGGGCAAGTTCGATGCGAAGGTAATTGGTGCTGAGGGCGGTGGAGCCGCCCAGGGTGACGGCCGGCACGCGGCGGCCGCTTTGAGAACGCCGGAAGACGAGGTTTTTCCGTTCGCTCACTTCCTGCAGAATGCGGTTGCGTTCGCGACGCACTTCCACGGGGACCGCGCCCGGCAGGTCAACCGCTTTGGTGCCGGGCCGCTCTGAATACGTAAAGACGTGGAGATAGGTGAAAGGGAGAGCCTCGATAAACGCGAGAGACTCGGCGAATTCCGCATCCGTCTCGCCGGGAAAGCCCGTCATGACGTCGGCGCCGAGGGCGGCATGGGGCATCAGAGCGCGGGCGCGCTCGATCCGGTCCTGGTAGTGGCGGGGACGATACTTGCGGTGCATGCGGCGCAACACAGCGTCCGAGCCTGATTGCAGCGGCATGTGGATGTGCTGGGCGAGGCGGGGCGAACCGGCCATCAGTTCCAGCAGTTCGGGGGTCCAATCCATGGGTTCCACGCTGGAAAGGCGCAGGAGCGGGATGGTGGTCTCCGCAAGGAGGCGGGCGAGAAGGTCGGTAAATTGGCGCCCCTGGCCCCATTCCCTGCCCCACCGGCCAAGGTTGATGCCGGTCAGCACAACTTCCTGATAACCCGCGTCGGCCAAGCGCTGGGTTTCGCGCAACACCCAATCGGCGGGCGCGCTGCGGCTTTTGCCGCGCACGCTGGGAATGATGCAAAACGAGCAGCGGTTGTTGCAGCCATCTTGGATCTTCAGGTTGGGACGAGCGCGGTCCCCGGCTGGACCTTCCACCGGGGCGAGGAAAAAATCCTCCTGGGCGAAGATGTCGTTCACGTGGACCTGGGCGTGGTAGGTGGAGGGTGCGTGGTAGCTGGAGGGTGCGTGCGCGACGATCTGAGCAAGTTGGCCCTTATGGGAATTGCCAATCACAAATCGCACACCGTCGATTTGGGCCAGTTCTTCACTGGCGCGTTGAGCATAACAGCCGGTGACCGCAATCTCGACCGCGGGATTTTGCCGGCGCAGGCGGCGAATGATCTGCCGGACGTCCTGGTCGGCGGAAGAGGTGACCGTGCAGGTATTCAGGACCACCAACGCGGCCTGGTCAGCGGAAGGAACGGCGGCCAGCCCCTCGGAGGCTAGGCTAGCTTCGAGGGCGGCACCGTCGGCCTGCGAAGCGCGGCAGCCAAAGTTTTGGACAAAAAATGTGCGAGAAGGGGACAAATCTACCTCTATTTTACGAAGTGGCCTACTCTTGCGGGGGCAAAGCCGGGTCGATAGACCTTTTGTGTCGGATCGCGTATTAACACAGCACGAAATCGACAATATGTTCCAGGCCTCGAGCGAGAACGCTCGGCGCTCGGAACTGTCGCGGCGGGCCCAGCCGTATAACTTCCGGCGGCCGGACCGGATTGCCAAAGACCAACTGCGCTCGATTTATGTGATGCACGAAACCTTCGCGCGTTCCCTGGCCAGTAGCTTATCGGCCTATTTGCGCGCTTACGTCGTGGTGAATCTGGTAAGCGTGGAGCAATTGAGCTTCACCGAATTCCAGCAGATCTTGCCCAGCCCGACGGTGGTGGCGGCCTTGCGGGCGAAGCCCTTTGAGAATAGCTGCCTGCTGGAGTTGAATCCGGGCATTATTTACCCGATTCTCGAACTGTTGCTTGGCGGCTCTTCGGTGACCCAAACCAAGATCGACCGCGAAGTTTCCGAAATTGAGCAAGCGATTCTCGAAAACGTTTTCCGCCTGATGCTGCGGGACTTGCGCGAAGCCTGGAAGGGCATTGCGCTGATTGATTTTGCGATTGAGAATTACGAGACCGAACCACAGCTGATGCAACTGTTGGCCCCGAACGAAGCCATTGTGGCGATTAGTATCGAAATCCGGCTGGGGGAAGTGAGCGGGATGATGAACATCGGCATTCCTTCGATCATCATCAAGATGCTGAGCCCGAAATTTGCCGAGCAATGGACGATCCGGAAGACGCAACCGACCGAAGAGGAACAATTGGCGGTGTACCGGCGCATCCGGGATTCGAAAATCGAGATGGATGCGCGGCTACGCGGGCCGAAGTTGACGCTGCAGGAACTCTTAAACCTGAAAACGGGCGATGTGCTCGCCTTTGACTTTCCGGCCGGCAAGGATCTGGATGTGGAATTGAACGGCGTGAAGCGCTACGAGTGTCAAATTGCCATCCGCAACAAAAAGCGGGCGGTGCTGGTTACGCACCCGGTAAAAGAGGTGGACGAGATAATGCTGGCCGGGTGATCAGGCGGGCGCCCCGGTTGAAGGTGAAGTAGGAGAAGGCCCAGCGAAACGCCACAATCACGCGGCTTTCAAAGCTGACGAGATAAATGACGTGGATAAACACCCAAAGGAGCCAAGCGAAGTAGCCCGAGAAGCCGAAAGGCCCCACCTGGGCAATGGCGCGGTGGCGGCCGATGACGGCCATATTGCCGCGGTCGAAGTAGCGGAAGGCGGGCTTGGTTTTACCGCGCAAGCGGGCGGCGATGAGGGCACCCGTATAATCGCCCATTTGCATGGCTACCTGGCAAACGCCCGGCAGAGCTGCGGAACTGCCCTTGCGCACGGAGGAATCACCCTCCGCCGAGTGGTCAAAGTAGGCCAGATCTCCCAGGACGAAGACTTCCGGGTGCCCAGGCACAGTGCAATCCGGCTCAACGGCAATGCGGCCGCCGCGGGCCAGCGGCACATTGGCGGCTTTGCTGAGCGCCTCCGCAAGGGGCGAACCGGTAACCCCCGCCGCCCAAAGCACGGTACGGGCCGGGAAAAAAGATTCGCCCTCCGGCGTAAGCACAGTAGCGCCTTCGGGGCTAATGTCCTTGACGCGCACGTTGTTGCGGCAGCGCACGCCAAGCTCGATCAATTGCCGCTCGGCGCTTTGACTTAAAGCGGGCGAAAAATTGGAGAGAATGCGGCTGCCGGCGTCGAGGATCATGATGCGGGCTTCTTCGGGGCGAATGCTGCGGAAATCGTGCCGCAACGTGTCGTTGGCAATTTCGCCCAACGCGCCGGCGAGTTCGACGCCCGTCGCGCCACCACCCACAATCAGGAACGTGAGCCAAGCACGGCGCTGCGCGGGGTCTTTGGTTTTTTCGGCCTCTTCAAAGGCTTCAAAAATGCGGGCGCGCAGCAGCGTGGCGTCTTCAATGGACTTCAGCGAGGGAGCGTGGGCCCGCCACTGGTCTTTGCCAAAGTAGGTGCTTTTGGCGCCGGCGGCGACAATTAGCGTGTCATAGGGTACGCTGCCGCTGCTGGTGTGGACCTCCCGGGCGGCAAGGTCGAAGTTCAACACATGTTCCAACAGGACTTCGACATTTTTCTGCCGGGCAAAAATAGCGCGCAAAGGAGCCGCAATTTCGCCCGGACTCAAACCGCCCGTGGCCACTTGGTAGAGCAGTGGCTGGAAGAGGTGGTAGTTCCGTTTATCGAGAAGGGTGATTTGGACAGGCGCGTTGGCTAGGGCTTGGGCGGCCCGGACGCCCGCGAAGCCTCCACCGATGATGACCACGCGATGCAGATTGGAAGCCATGGGGTTTACCTCCCGCTGCGCCAAACGAAGTAGCCCAGCGCGACGCTGCGCAAGCTCCAAAGCAGCGTCCTTATCCAATTGGATGCCACCAAAGCCTGGATCGCGTCGCGGGAGTAGCCGCTTTGCAGTTTTTCGTGCAGCGGCACCTGCAGAAGGAAAGTGGAGGCGAAGAGAGCGAGGTTCATGGCAGCAAGCGACCAGAGCCAGGCGGGGGGGACGTCACGGGGCCGCTCCAGCAGAAGCCAGCCGGAAAGGGCAAGTTCCAGAAGCATGATGGGGGCCGTGACAAAGACGGTACGCGCGGCATGGTCTCTGCTATACAACGCGAAATTTTGCGGGCCGACCCGGTCAAACAGTGGATAATGCACCACTTGGACAAACCAAATGAGGCCGGTCATATAAAGGGAGCAGGCAAAGTTCAACAGCAGGCTGAAGGACATGGACGGACTAGGCAAGCGAGGCGGCTACCGCTTCCGCAGCTTGGCGGCCGGTGCTGAGCGCGGCTTGGAGGCTAGGGAAGAAACGATGGTCCCCGCAGACAAACAGGCCGGGGGCAAGCTGGAGGGGCTGGGCGGTGGCCGTTTCGGGCTCAAAGGCGGGGTGGGCGTGAGGGATATGGTACGTGCGCAGCGGCCGCCATTGGTCCACCGTGGGACCAAACCAGGTACGGAGCTCCTGCCGCACTTCTTCGGCCAAGTTTTCGCGCGGACCACCCAGGACAGTAGCGCCGGCCAAGTGTTGGCCAGCCGGGGCGTAGGTGGGGCTAACCACGCTGGGGAAGCTCAAATTTTGGATTAGCCCCGACGGGTTTCCGTTTAGGATGATGATGGGCTCTGTAATGGGGGGAGGGCCGGAGACGGCAAAGTAAGCAATGTTCACGCCGCGGCTGTTGACGGGGGCAATCGCAGGATGCAGGCGGTGGGCGGTGGGGCCATCGGTGGCCAGCACCACGGCGCGGGCGGCGAGTGTTTCGCCATTGCTTAATTGAACAGAGCCCGCGGCAAAACTCGCCACGGGGCATCCGCAACGCAGGCTATTAGGCGGCAAAGCGGCTGCCAGCGAACGGGGCAGCGCTTCCATGCCCTCGGCGGGCAGCACCGTATCGCCAGTGGCCATCATGCGGAACACAAATTCCAACATGCGGGAACTTGGCTTCAGATCCCGGTCGAGCATAATGCCGCCAAAGAAGGGTTGGAAGAAGCGCTGGATCATGGCCTCGGAAAATCCATAGCGAAGCAGGGCGGCGCGGGCTGAAGTTTCCGGCTTGGTGAAAAGCTGCTCGGGTTGCCCGGCCAGGGAGGCGGCGCGCAAACCAGCCACGCGCATCTTGTCCACCATGCTCCCCACGGGGTTCAGCAGCGAAGCAAGCGCGCCCAGGGGCTGGCGCCAGGGGTCCATCACCCGATGAAAACGGTCTTGAAAGCGAACCAGCGCGCCGGGCAGAAAAGCCCCGAAGCGGAGGGCGGCGTAATCGAAAACGCGGCGGCCTTCGGGATAGGCCGTGAGGTAGACCTGGAAACCGCGATCCAGCAAAAAACCTTCGTGGGCATCGGTGCGGACGCGGCCACCGAGGCGGTCGCTGGCTTCGAGCAGCAGGAAAGGAATGCGGCGTTGGTGGAGTTCGCGGGCGCAGGCGAGGCCCGCCAAGCCAGCTCCGATAATGACGACCGTTGCGTCCCGGGTGGAGTTAGGAGTCAATCGGCTTGGCCTCGATGGAGGGAGCGGCCAGGGGGCGGCGATGGCCGAGATTGCGCAGCACCAGGAATTCGTTGAGGTTTTCCTGGGTTAACAAGCCGATGAGTTCTTCGTCCTCCATCACAAGGGCCGTATAGTCCGCAGCGGCGAGTTGCGTAAGGATGTCTTCTAGTGCATCGTTGGGCGAAACGCGCAGAAAATCGCGCTCCATGGCGGAGGAAATGTAGCTATCCGGGCCGTGTTGGGCCAAACCGGTCAAAAGCGCGTCGCGGCGCAAAAGGCCGAGCGGCTGGTTGCCGTGCACCACGGGAAATTCCTGTTGGGAGGTGTCGAGCAGTTGCTCGGCGGCTTGCTGGAAAGTAGAGCCATGGGGGAGGGAGATGAAGTTGCGGATCATGGCTTCCTTCACCACCGCGCCCTTCATGAGGGAATTACTCTTTTGGCCCATGTATTCCTGCTGCGCGCCGGTAAAAACGAAGAAAGCAACCAGAAGCAGCATCAACGGCCCTTGCCAAATCGCAAAGATGCCCATAGCCACTGCCAGAATGCGGCCCACGGCGGCGGCGATTTGCGTGGCCTTCAGGTCTTCGAAGAACATGCTGAGAATGCTGCGCAGCACGCGCCCGCCATCCATAGGGAAGGCCGGCAGCATGTTAAAGGCCGCCAGGCCTAGGTTCAACATCATCACTTCGCTCAAGAAGTTGGAATTACCCAACACGCTTTGCAAGCCGAAGAGGCTGGCGGCGATAAAAATGTTCACTGCCGGGCCGGCCAAAGCCACCCACAGTTCCTCGCGCGGCTTCATTGCGCGTTCGAGGCGGGCGACGCCCCCGATCAGGAACATCACGATTTCGAGCGTCCGCACGCCGTACAGGCGCGCCACCATGGCGTGGCCAAGTTCGTGCAGAATGACGCAGCCAAAGAGGGTGAGGATGACCAACGCCTCCATCAAAGCGTCCTTGCCCGAAAAGGAAAGAAAGGCAAGGAAGGCGATCAGAATCAAGAAGCTGAAGTGGAGGCGAACAGGAATGCCGCTGATGACGAATAATCGAATGGAACCCGGCATGTACCCTCAGTCTAGCGAGTTTCCCCTTTAGAGAACCTGCGTGTTGGGAATGCCGCTTAAGTCTTCGACAAGAGCAAGATAATCCGGCCGGTCCGCGGCACTTTGGTGACGGTAGGACTTCAGCGTCTCGCCATGGAACACCAAAAAGACGCCGGGCATTTGCGAAACATCCCCTTCGGAGGGTCCAATGCCATGCTTGCCGAGAAGACCCGCTTGGAAGCCGCGGAGCCAAACCTTCGGCCCCAACAACTGCGCAAAACTACCGCGTTCCAGGCCAAACGCTTCGTAGAGCGACAGCGTGGGGTCCGCAACGCGCGGCACGTCCGTAAGATTGTATTTCGAAAGAATCTGCTCGGCGGCCTCTTCGCGACCCATGTGCACCAGCACGATTTGGGTGCCGCTCGCCTCAATGGCCGCCCGGTGACGCGAAAGATCGCTCAACGCTTCCCGGCAGAAGGTGCAGCCGACGTGGCGCAAGAACACCAGCAGGACGGGGCGAAGGCGGGAGTGTTCGATGATAGAAATCCCGAATTGCGTTTTGGCGCGCAAGGCCCAGGATTGGACCTCGGGAGAAAATTGCCGTTCGTTATCGTTATGAACTTTGAAAGCGTTATAGAGAATAAGGCCGAAGGGGATCCACCAAATGAGGTCGTTGGTGAGGATAAGCCAGCCGAACTTCGGAGAAAAGCGGCCTTCGTAAAGGGCCTTAGCGAAGCCGAGGGGACCGAGAATTTTGCCGAGCAAACCCACGAATGTGATGGGCCAGTGGGTGAGCGGGTCCGAAGAAGCGAACCAGTAGCCAAGGCCATAAACGCCGACAATCATGCCGACGCACTGCCAGATCTCCGGATAGTTTGGCGCTGCCATGCCCGCCCAGGAGAAGAAAAACCCTGGGAAGAGCACCACACTGGCACCCCACAGGATGTTGTAGAAGCCAGCGGCGGCCAGCGTCAATTTCATCCAGGCAGGAAAAGGCTGCGACATATTCATTTCTCTTAAAATATGGATGCCCGGGATTGGGCGTAGATGCCTAATCTTGTCGCAAAGCGCGGCGGAGGAGCATCTGAACAAAACGAAGCCATGCGCGTCCAATATACAAACCAAGGTATCTATTTGGAGGAATTGGACTTATGGCTGGATCCGAGCGGGTCGCCGGGGGCGGCGTGGTTTAGCCACGCGCACAGCGACCATGCGCGGTTTTATCCGCAACAAGTCTTTGGCACGGCGGTGACGCTGGAGATTTACCGCATGCGATGGCCCGCAAAGGAAGATCGGCCGCAGGAACTCCAAACTGTACGTTTTGGTGAAATTTGGGATTTTTGCGGTGCGCGCCTGACGGCCTATCCCGCAGGCCACATCCTGGGCGCGGCGCAGTTGCTGGTGGAGTATGACGGCGAACGGCTGGTCTACACCGGCGACTTGAAGTTGCGGGCGCCTTTATGCGGCAACCCGACCGAGGTTGTGCCCTGCGATCACTTGATCACAGAAAGCACTTTTGGTCTGCCGGTTTATGGCTTTTTGAGCCGCGAGGAGGCCCGGGAGCGTATTTTGGCCTTCGCGCGGGAAACCATGGAGGACGGGGCGATTCCGGCCTTTACAGGCTATCCCCTGGGGCGGGGCCAGGAGATTGCGCATGTCCTGTGCGAAGCGGGCATCCCGACCGCGGTGCACGGGGCGATTGCGAAGTTCCTTCCGATTTACGCGAGACTTGGCTATGGCTTTGCGGGTTGGGAGCCTTATGATGCGAAAAACTTGAAGGGCAAGGCGCTCGTGCTGGTGCCGGGGGTGAAGCGGCATCTGGAGGCGCGGGGCCTGGACGTGCGGCATGCCTACGTCAGCGGGTGGGCCTCGGTGGACAACGCGCGCCTGCGGAGTGGGGCAGAATGCTTGATTCCGTATAGCGACCACGCGGATTTCGCCGAATTGCTGGCGCTGGTGGACCAAAGTGGAGCCCGGCGCGTGGATGTGGTGCATGGCTACGCGGAGGCTTTCGCGCAAATTTTGCGCAATCGCGGTATTGGGGCGCAAGCGCCTGCCGTGGCGGCGGTACGGGCCACCGAAGAAGAAGCGGCAGAGGAGGCGGCCTAGTGGACGAACTGGCTCTGGTGCTGGAAGCCGTTGCCTCCACGGCAAGCCGCAAGCGAAAGGTGGGCCACTTGGCAGCTTGGTTTGCGCGGCTTAGCGATGCCGACCTCTTGCGCGCGCTTGCGTTTCTGACCGGCCAGGGAGTGGGGAAACAGGGTAGCGGCAAGAAGATGAGCATCGGCTATGCCACCTTGCGGGAAGCCGCCGTGCGCGCTACGGGTTGGGACGCGGCGATGGTGCGCCTGTGCCATCGCGAGGTGGGAGATTCCGGAGAGGCGATTTCGCTCCTATTGCGCCCGGTGGCCCAGGGGGAGCCTTTCAGCCTGGAACAAGCCGAACAAGCATACCGGGACATTTTTGCGCGCAGAACCACAGAGGCAAAAGTTGGGGCGCTGGTGGAGGCTTGGGTACGGATGAAGCCGCTGACGGCGAAGTATTTCATCAAGGGCATTACCGGTAATTTCCGGGTGGGGCTGCAAACCAAGCTGGTGGAGGAAGCCCTGGCCGAGGCCTGCCAGGTGGATTTAGCGGCTTTGCGCGCGGCAGTGAACCGGGCGGGGGAAATTAGCACCGTGGCGCTGGCGGCGCGGATGGGTCAGTTGGCGGAGGTAAAGGCGAGCTTGTTCCACCCGCTGGAGTTTATGCTGGCCAAGCCCCTCGATGGAGTTGCGGATTTAGAGCCCGGAGCAGCCTATTGGGTAGAGGACAAATACGATGGCATCCGCAGCCAGGTGCACTTTGACGCGGGCAAAGTGAAGATCTATTCGCGCGGGATGGAGGAAGTGACGGCGGCGTTTCCAGAAGTGGTGGAGGCGCTGGTGGCGCTGCCGGGCAGCGGGGTTTTGGACGGCGAGATTCTCGCTTGGCGGGAGGGGCGGGCGCTGAACTTCAACCTGCTGCAGCAGCGGCTGGCGCGCAAGAAGGTAGAAGTGGAATTGCGGGAGCGCATTCCGGTGGTCTTCATGGCCTACGACCTGTTGTATAGCGCGGGGCGACTGTGGTTGAACGAAACGGTAGAGGCGCGGCGAACGGCATTGGAAGCGATGCTGGATAAGGCTGGAGGGCGTTTGTTGATTTCCCCGCAAGACCGGCTTAGGAGCGCGGAGGAAATTGAGGAACGTTTCGCCGCGGCACGGGCCCGGGGCAACGAGGGGCTGATGTTGAAGCGGGCCGGGAGTGTGTACGAAGCCGGGAAGCGCAGCGCCAGTTGGTGGAAAGTGAAGCGGCCCTACGGAACGTTGGACGTGGTGGTGACGGCGGCGGAGCAAGGCAGCGGGCGGCGGGCCACTATGTTGAGCGATTACACCTTTGCCGTGCGCGAAGGCGAGCGCTTCCTGAATGTGGGCAAGGCTTACTCGGGCTTGACGGACGAAGAGATCCGCACCCTAACGCGGCACTTTCGCGCCATTGCCCTGGAGAAATACGGCAGGGTGACGGTGGTGCGGCCGGAAGTGGTGCTGGAGGTGGCCTTTGATGGCATTCAAAAGAGTCCGCGGCACAAGAGCGGCTATGCGCTGCGCTTTCCCCGCATTCTGCGCTGGCGGCAGGATAAGCGGGCCGAAGAGGCCGATAGCCTGGAGCGAGTGAAGGAACTGTATGCAGCGACGTTGGCGGACTAAGCTCTACGCGCCGCTGCGGCAGTGGTTCGCGGGGCGCTTCGAGGACTATAGCGAGATTCAGAAGGCCGCCTTGCCGCATACGCTGGCGGGCGAAAATACGTTAATTCTCGCGCCCACGGGCAGCGGCAAGACGCTGGCGGCCTTCTTGAGTGTGTTGGCGCGCCTGGGCGAGGCGGCAGAGCAAGCAAAGCTGGACAATGCGGTGCAGGTGGTTTATGTGTCGCCCTTGCGCAGTTTGAACCGCGACATGGAGCGCAACCTGGCGGGTCCGCTGGCGGCGGTGAACGAAGCCTTGCCGGCAGAGCGGCAGTTGCGGATGGAGATACGCACGGGAGACACGAGCGACGAAGATCGCGCGCGGATGACGCGCAAGCGCCCGCATTTGCTTTTGACGACGCCCGAGAGCCTAAGTTCACTATTGAGCCAGCAGCCTTGGAAAGAAGGCTTGCGGCCCTTTGCGGTGATTGTGGACGAGATCCATAGCTTTTGCGAATCGAAGCGCGGCAGCTTGCTCGCCTTGGCGCTGGAACGCCTGGAGGCGCGTGCGGGACGCCCGTTGCAGAGGATCGGATTGAGCGCAACAGCGGCGCCGCTAAGCGAAGTGACGCGATTGCTGGTTGGCCCAGGAAATTGCGCGGTGGCCGCCTCGCCCGCCCAAAAGATCCACCGTCTGGATATTGCCCCGGTGCCGCATGAAACGTATTTGCCGGCGGCGGGCTTTAACCCGTACCGGGTGGCGCACGTAACGGCGGAACTGGTGGAAAGGGCGCGGTGCTCGTTGATTTTTACCCAAACGCGCAGCGCGGCTGAGAAGCTGGGATTGGCCTTGAAGGTGCTGCTGCCGGAGTTGGACGATGAGATCGAAGTGCACCACGCTTCGCTGGACCGGGCTAAGCGCTTGTGGGTGGAGGACCAATTGGCGGAGGGCAAGCTGCGGGCCGTGGTGTGCAGCTCTTCGCTCGAAATGGGAGTGGACTTTCGCGGGGTAGACCAAGTGCTTTTGATGGGCGCACCGCGGGGCGTAAGCCGGGCGCTCCAGCGCCTTGGGCGGGGCGGGCACCGAGTCGGCGGAGTGGCGGCGGGGGCGCTGGTGCCCTTGAGCCTGCCGGACTTGCTGGAGTGCATTGCGATACGGGATGCGGTGAAGGCCGGGCGTCTGGATAACCTGCGGGTGCCGCAAGCGCCTTTGGATGTGTTGGCGCAGGTGCTGCTGGGCATGGCCGTGGAAAGGCCTTGGGACGAGGAAGAGGCGTTCGCCCTGGTGCGGCGGGCGGGGCCATATGGAAGCCTGAGTCGCGCGGACTATGACGCCGTGCTGGAGTATCTGTCCGGTGGCGGCAAGGTGTTAAGCGGCGAGGGCGAGTACGGCAAAATCAAGCGCGAGGGCGGCCAGTTTCGCGTTGCTTCGCGGCGCGTGGCGCGCACCTATTACCAAAACATTGGCACCATCAGCGACGACTACGCCGTGCGCGTGGTGACCAAAAACCAGCGGCGGCTCGGCGATGTGGAAGAAAGCTTCTTAAGCGGATTGCAGCCGGGCGAGGCGTTCATCATCGCGGGGCAAAGCGTGGCGGTGAAGCGGATCCACGGAGGAGTGGCGGTGGTGGAACCGGCCAAAGGGGAACGCGTGCGCACACCACGTTGGATGGGCGGAAAGATGAGCTTAACCAGCCGCCTGGCGCAGGAGGAATTGCGATTGCGCAAAGACCTGCGCGCGGCCTTCGAGCAAGGCGGTAAGGCGGCGTGCGTCGATTGTCTGCGAAAGCAATGGGACGTCGACCGGGCCAATGCCGAGCGCGCAGCCGTGTATGTAGAACGCCAATGGGAGGCGGCACCCGTGCCCGTGGATACTCCGGTGCAAGTGGAAGTCATTCGTGACGGGCGCTCGCAGCTTTACATCTTCCACTCAGTGGCGGGGCGGGGCGTGAACCGCAGCATGATCTGGACCTTGAGCCACCGGTTGGGCCAAGAGTATGGCTCGATTGTGGGAAATTTTGATGACCACACGTTTCTGTTGAGCTTTGCGGCAAGGCGGGCGCCAGCGTTGGAAGTGCTGCGCGGTTGCTTTGCGCCAAACGGGTTTGGGGGGGCGGGCTTTGGGGCGGACTTGCAAGCAGCGCTCGAGAAGACAGAACTGCTGGGGCACAAGTTCCGGCCGGTGTGCGAAACGGGACAGTTGTTGGCACGGCGCAACTCCTCGGCCAACCGTTCGGCGAAACGGGCAGCAACCTGGAGCGGACGGCTGTTGTTTGAGACCTTCCGCAAGTACGAGCCCGAACATCCTTTGCTGCGGGAAGCGGTGCGGGAAGTGGTGGAGGACGATTTGGATCGTGAAAGCGCGGTGGCGCAAGCGGAAAAAATTTACAAAGCGGAGTGGGAGGTGTATGCCTTGCCGCGGCCCAGTCCCTTTGCGATTCCGCTCTTTGCGGCGTTTAATCGGGAAGCCCTGGTGAAACAGGATCCGGATGCGGCGCTGGACGAAATTGTGAACCGGCTATACGAACAATGGCAAAGCCAATAGACAGGGCAAAGCAAATAAACATGGCAAAGCAAATCGAAATCGCCCGGGGCATCGTTGCGCACGCCTCGGGCGCCTTGTGGATGGAGGCGGCGGGCGCGCTGCTGGTGGCGGATGCGCACCTGGGCTACGGCTGGGCACAGCGGCGCAAGGGCGAATTGGGTCCCGTGGGCGATGGTGGCGCGGCGGAGCGGCTGCGGACTCTGGTGGAGGAGTTTACTCCGCGCGAGTTGGTGTTTCTGGGCGATACCGTGCACGCGCCGAAACCGCTGCCGGAAGAGCGGCGGGGCGTTGAGGAGGTGATTTCACACTTGGCGGAACGGACACGCGTGAAGGTTGTCGAGGGCAACCACGACCGCGCTTTTCGCCGGGACTTTGGGCATCTGCCCGTAGAAGTGGAAAAGCAATGGCGCTGGGAAGACTGCTTGGCGCTGCACGGAGACAAGCTGCACCTGGAGTTGCCGGAAGCGGGTTACTACATAGTGGGCCACTTTCATCCGGCTGTGGGCTTGCGGGACGACGCGGGGGCGCGGCGGCGCGTGCCGGTTTTTCTGACGGGAACCCGGGGCTGCGTGCTGCCGGCTTTTTCGCCCTTCGCCAGCGGCTTCGACATTCTGCGCGATCGCTTGCCGCGGGAGTTGAAAGAAGTGCTGGGCGAGTACCGCGTGTTGCCGGCCACAGGGCGGCAAGTGGTGGAATTGCCCGCCGCGGCGTTGCGGGAAATGCGAGAGACGTTAACCTGAAAAGAATGAAGACGGAAACGGCCGGAGAGGCCACGGCATTCGAAGCCATCCAGGAACTTGAGCAGCAATACCTGCTGCAGAACTACGGGCGCTACCCGCTGGCCTTGGCGCGCGGCAAGGGCGTTTATGTTTATGACTTCGAGGGCAAGAAATATCTGGACCTCATCAGCGGCATTGGCGTGAATTCGCTGGGGCACCGGCACCCGAAAATTACGCGCTTAATTCGCGAACAGGCCGCCACGCTCATCCATACGTCGAATCTTTACTACCACGAGTTCCAGGGCAAACTGGCAAAGAAGCTGGTGGAAGTGAGCGGCCTCGACCGCGTCTTTTTCTGCAATTCGGGAACGGAAGCCATGGAGGCGGCGCTAAAGATTGCGCACAGCCACGGGCGCACGCGCGGCGAGGGCAAGTACGAAATCATTGCGCTCGAAGGCAGCTTCCACGGGCGCACGATGGGCGCGCTGAGCGTAACCGGGCAGACGAAGTACCGCGAAGCGTTTGAGCCGCTGCTGCCGGGGGTGCGTTTTGTGGAGCGCAACAACGTGGAAGCCCTCGAGGCGGCCTTTGGCGAGAGAACTTGCGCGGTGGTGCTGGAAGGAATTTTGGGCGAGGGGGGAATCCTGCCGGTATCGGAAGCCTTTCTGCGCAAGGCCCGCGAGCTGGCCGACCGCTTTGACGCGGTGCTGATTCACGATTCCGTGCAGTGTGGCGTGGGGCGGCCGGGCGTTTATTTTTCGTACCAAATGTTTTCGCCCGCCGTACTGCCGGACGTGGTGACCTTTGCCAAGCCGATTTCCTGCGGCTTGCCCTTGGGCGGCATCCTGATGACGAATCGCGCGGCGGCGGCCATCAAGCCCGGCATGCACGGAACCACGTTTGGCGGAGGACCGCTGGTGTGCCGCGTGGCGCTGGAGTTTTTCGACATACTCGAAGAGCTGTTGCC
Source organism: Bryobacter sp. (assembly GCA_033765085.1). Classification (GTDB taxonomy): domain Bacteria; phylum Acidobacteriota; class Terriglobia; order Bryobacterales; family Bryobacteraceae; genus Bryobacter. The sequence goes on from JANRIK010000015.1 coordinate 38,328, forward strand.
GAGGATGGTGAAGACTGGCGAATTCTTCCGCGAGGAACTGCGCGGCTTGGGCAAGAAGTACAGCTTTGTGAAAGAAGTGCGCGGGGCGGGATTGATGATCGGCATGGAGTTGGATATCCCCGGCAAAGACATGGTGCTGGATGGCATTCGGGAAGGCATGTTATTTAATTGCACGCACGATACGGTGCTGCGCTTCCTGCCGGCCTACACATTGAAAGAGAAGCACGTAGAGAAAGCAATTACGAAGCTGCACCGGATCTTCGCGAAGTATTAGGCTGGCGTGAGCGGAAACGAAACTGGAAGTAATGAACGGCGATAAGCCCCGCATTGGGCAAGGCAATTGGATTTACGCGCTGACATTCCTGGCCGTAGCGGGCTTAGCGGCACTGGCCTACTATGCGTTTCGCGAATACAACAAACCCAAGGCGGATACGCAGGCGGTAACCCCGGCAGCGCCCCGGAAGGATGCCGCCGAAGCTAGCTATACCGGCACCATTCGTGCCACAAAAACGCTGATGGTGCCCGCGCCCATTGACGGGACGCTGGAAGAACTAGGCGTGGCCGACGGCGAGGAAGTTTTCGAGGGCCAACTGCTGGCGCGCATCACCAACACCACCTTGGATCTGGCCAAACAGAAGGCAACCGAGGACCTGGAGCAGGCGCGCACCAAGCAGGAGAATGCCGAGAGCCAATTAATTGCAGCGCGGCTGGAGGCCAGCCGGGCGGAAGCAGACCTGGCGCGCGTGAAGTTGGAATACGATGCGGCCTCCAAGGCCTACGAGCGGCAGAAGGTATTGTTCCGGGAAGGGGCGGGAGCGCGGAAAACATACGAAAAAGCTGAGGCGGATTTTTCCAAGCTCAGCAGCGAGCGCGAGCAATTGGAAAAGAACAACCGGTCGGCGGCGGACCGCGTGAAGAACCTGCAGGACCAATACGAGGCTGCACGGACGGAAGTGAACGAATTGACGCAAGACCTGGAAGAGGCCGAAGCGGAGTTGCTGACGGGCGAAGTGAAGGCGCCGGTATCGGGCGTGCTGGTGGGGCACAAGCGGAACGCGGGCGACGCGGTGACGCGCGACGTGGCGGACTTGTTTGAGATTGCAGTGGACCTGACGGCGCTGGAAGTGCGCGTGGAAGTGCCGGGAAGTTTGGCCGCGCGCTTGTCGGCGGGGCAGAACACGCTGGTGCAAATTGTGGAAGCCGGCGAGCAGCCCTTGGCGGGCAAAGTGCGGGAAGTGAAAGAGGGCGTGGCGGTGGTGGAGTTCCTGTCGCCGAATCCCGCTGTGAAACCGGGAGCGACGGCGCAAGTCCGCTTTCTGTTAACTTCAGTACCCTAAAAGCATGGAATTTCTCGCGAACTCCCTTGTGGAGTTAATCACCCAAACCTCAACGAATTTGCCGCCGGATGTGCGTGCCGCCATGGGCGTGACGATGGAGCGCGAGACACCCGGCACGCAGAGTGCGCAGGCGCTTTCGATTATCGCCACCAACATTGATATGGCCGCTGACGACGCAGGGCCGATTTGCCAGGATACGGGCATGCCGACATTTTTGGTGCACACGCCGGTGGGCGTAAACCAGTTGAAGTTGAAGCAGGCCATTCGCGAGGCGGTGGCCGAGGCAACCAAGCTGGGCAAGTTGCGGCCGAATTCGGTGGATTCGCTGACGGGCAAGAACTCCGGCGATAATCTGGGCGACGAAACGCCGGTGATGCACTTTGAGCAATGGGAGCAGGACGAGATTGAAGTGAAGCTCCTGCTGAAGGGGGGCGGCTGCGAGAACAAAAATATCCAGTACTCGCTACCCACGGATTTGGACCACTTGGGCAAGGCAGGGCGGAACCTGGAGGGCGTTCGGAAATGCCTGTTGCACGCCGTGTGGCAGGCGCAGGGCCAAGGCTGCGCGCCGGGCGCGATCGGCGTTTGCATTGGCAGCGACCGGGCCCACGGCTACTGGCTGGCGAAGGAACAATTGTTCCGCACTTTGGACGATGTGAATCCGGACCCGGTGCTGGCGAAGCTCGAGGCGGAGGTGATGGAGGAGGCCAATAAGATTTCCATTGGGGCCATGGGCTTTGGTGGAAAGGCCAGCTTGATTGGCTGCAAGGTAGTGGCGGCGAACCGCTTGCCCGCGAGCTTCTTTGTGAGCGTGGCCTACGATTGCTGGGCCTTTCGCCGCTTGGGCGTGCGCTTGGACGCAAGCAGCGGCGCGACCACGCAATGGTTGTATCGCGATCCGGAGCGGCCAGTGGAGAAAATGGCCACGGGCAGCGGCTTCCCCTTAACCGGGCGCGAAGTTGTCCTGACGCCGCCGGTGAGCGAAGAGCAGATTCGCGCCCTCAAGGTGGGCGATGTGGTGCTGATCCGCGGGCGTATGTACACAGGCCGCGATGCCGTGCACGCGCACTTGATGAACACGCCGCCGCCGGTGGACTTGAACGGCCAGATTCTTTACCACTGCGGGCCGGTAATGTTGAAGAGCGGCGAGCAATGGATGGTGAAGGCGGCGGGCCCGACGACGTCCAGCCGCGAGGAACCCTACCAAGCTACGATTTTGGAGCGCTACGGTGTCAGGGCCGTGATTGGCAAGGGCGGCATGGGCGCGAAAACCTCCGCGGCACTCAAAAAGTGCGGCGCGGTTTACTTGAACGCCATTGGCGGGGCGGCGCAGTTTTATGCCCGCACTGTGAAGCGCGTGGCGGGCGTAGACCTGATGGAGTTCGGCATTCCCGAGGCCATGTGGCACTTGGACGTGGAGGACTTCGCGGCCATTGTCACGATGGACGCGCACGGCAATTCGCTGCACAAAGAGGTAGAGGAAGCCACGGCGAAGGAACTGGCCGCGCTGGGAGCTTAGTTTTTTGGGAGCTTAGTTCTTCTTACTTGGCTTCGCGGCTGGCTTTACCGGTGGCGGGTCTCCGAAGCTGATCTCCGATTCCGTTGTGGTGATCGTGGATTCGCTGGAGAACTTGCGGTAGTTCGTGAACTTGATGTCGTTCTTGGTGCAGTTGGTGGTGTAGCGCCGGCAAGCGAGATTGCTGGACTCGACCGGCATCAGATACTTTTCCTCGCCGATGGCGATCCAGCCGTATTCCACTACCATCTCTACCGCATCGAGCGCGTAGGTGAGCGGAAGCTTCACCGCCTGCTTTTCAATGCGCAAAACGCGGGCGCTAACCGGGTCGATCCAAAGGCTGCCTTTGTAGGCCGGCTTAATGGAGCCATCAAAACGAATGGTCCAAAGGGAGCGGTCTTTGGGCACCTGAATATCGAAGACTTCCACGGGAATACCGGCAATTACATCTTTCGACTTGCCGGGCGGGCGTGGCTTCACGATCAGCCCTGCGCCCGTGCCAAGCACTTCGAGCAGCGTGGTGGACCAATCGCCTTCCGACCAGGTGCCCGAGTCTTCGGGGGTGCCGCTCTTTAGGGGTTTGCCATTGATCTTGAAGTTGCGGTAGTCCTCTTTGCCATCAACGTACATGACCTCGACGAAAACTTTGTCTTCGCGCCTCCATTTGGGGGGTATGGATTTGGACTGAAAACGGTCTACCAGTTGGTCGCAAACAAAATTGGGCAAGGTGTTGCTGAAGGAGTACGCCTCGTTTTAGGCGCGCACCAGCAAGGGCGGCCAACCGGGGAACAGGATTGCATTGTCGTTCGCGCTGGTGTTGGTGCTGGTGGTGGTGTTGTCAGCCGCCGCGGGGATATTGGGACCAACGAAAACTGGCGGCTTTGTTTCGTCGGCTTTCCGCGGAGGCTTGGGGCCGCGCCGAATCACCGGGGGGCCGGTTTCTTGCGCAAGAAAGCAGAGGACGAGAAGATAGGGAGCAATCATCGTGGGAACCAATGGGGAAGGACTTTCGCGGTGGGCCAGCCTTCGCCACGGCGAACAGCGGTGGGAGTGAGCAGAGCCTTGCCGTTGGGGGAGAGGGGCGTGATCCAGGTGACTTGGGCCGGGGAGAGAGAGAGAATCTCTGGCAGATCAAAGTGCTCGAGGATGCCCGGCACAATGGCCAGCGCTTGGCGGGAATGCAACTGCGCCTCAACGAGAGAGGCATAGGAGGGCAGCGCATTTTCGAGGGCCAAACGTTCGACAGAGCTTTCGAGGGCGGCGGTGAAAATTGCCGCCGGCGCCAAGTGGCCGCTGGCATAGAGCCAAATGCGGTAGCCCTCGCGGGCGCGTTCGGCAACCACACTGCGCAGGTCCGCGGTTTGGATGGCCGGGACGCTGTGCCCCAACAGCCAAGCGCGGGCGGCCAGTTGGTAATCCGAACTATAAGAGCCTTGGCGGGAGGCGTTCTGGAGGGCTCCCGCACCGCGCACCAGAACCTCCTCCACCGCTAGCCCGGTGGCGCGCAGTTCAGCGGTGATGGGCGAATTCGCCTGCGTGGCGGCCACCACAATTAGTGTGCGCGTTGCAGCAGACGCGGGATACAGGCGGCGAGCAAAAGGAGCGGGCGCGGGAAGATCGAGCGCATCCAGCAAGCGCTGGCGCGTGGGAGGCGTCCAAAGATGGCGCAGCGAGGCGAAGTATTCGCGATTGAGGTCAGCAGTTGTTTTGCCGCCCACCAGGCCGGTGGGGCTTGCGTACAAGGTGGACTCCTCCTCCGTATCGGACGGCGCCTCGGAAATATTGGTTTCGTCGCTATTGGTTTCGCGGCCATCAAACCACCTGCGAAAGAAGCGCACCGCGGCCTCGCGCCTTGGTTGGGACCATCCATGCTTGTCGTCGTATTCAAAATAGGCAGCGCGCGGAGCGAAGTCCGCCACCGTGGAAACGCGCTGCATTTCGGCGTAGGCCGTGCGGGCGCCAACGATAGGGAAGAAGTCCTGAATGGCGGCGGTCAGCAGGAAGGGGCGTTGGGGAAAGCTATAAGCGAAGTCGGCAAAGTCCAAACCGCGAGCCAGGAAACCGGGCAGAATTTGTTCCGCATCTTGCGGGCCCGGATCGGCCCAAAGCTGCTGCCAGGACGTCATGTAGCAACTGGAAACAGCGGCGCGCAGACGCGGCTCGATGGCCGTCAAATAAGCAGCTTGCGTACCGCCGCCGGAATTACCGGCTACGCCGATGCGAGCGGGGTCGATTTCCGGGCGGGTCAAAAGATAATCGAGGGCGCGGCGGCCATCGGTGACAAAGTAGTCTGCCAGGTTGCGGCCGGTAAGAAAGCATTGCAAGCCGGCCACCTGGTGTTCCGGCACGCCGTTCCCCACTTTGGAGGCCTGCGCGCCGGGATCAAAATATTCCAAGCGCTCGCCTTGGCCGGGAGGATCGTAGGCCAGCACGGCCCACCCTTGGCGCACAAAGGCCAACCAGGCGCGCTGATAAATGGCTGAGGCTTTGCCGTTGTTGGAGTGGCCAGCCACGCCGAGTATGGCCGGCACCTTGCCATTGCGTTTCGGCAGATAAAGATTCGCGCTGACGCGGTAGCCGGGCAGGCTTTCGAAAGTGAGGTTTTCAATGGTGTAGGCGCCACGGTCCAGCTTGCGCGTGACTTGCGCATTGAGAGGGGCCGTGGTATCGATGGGCTTCAGCGGCAGTTGCGCCTTCACGGTTTTTGCGCGGGCGGCAACGTCGGCGGGGCGTTGAATGGCGGCAAGCGCGCGAGTTCGTTCTGCGAAGCGGGCAGCTGCTTCCTCATCCAACCACTTGCGCAGGGCATCGGTATCCGGTGATTGAAAGGCAAAAAAGAGCAACAGCGGGGCAAGCATTGCCCGTCATTATTTCGTACTTAGGCTTTGGAAAGAAGCGAGGCGATAGCGCCCGGATCCGCAATCGCGACAAGCAATTCTTCGAGCGCGGCCAGTATCTCGCCGGGCGGTTTGCCGGTGGTATTCACCGCGCGCAGAATGCCGGTGGGGGAGAAGGAAGCGCCGGGGGAAGTTTTCACCAATTGCATCAGGCGAGCTGGGTCCACGCGCGCTTCGGGCACGAACTTGATTTGGAAGAAGCCCTGGCGACGCTCGATGTATTCCACGCCCAGGCGCTGCGCCAGGTTCTTGATTTGGCCGAAGGAGACCAGCCAGTGAACCTCCGCTGGCAAGGGGCCATAACGATCGGAAAACTCGGCCACGATTTCGTGCGCGATTTCGGGCGACTTCGCGTCGGCGATGCGCTTATAGGCGCGCAGGCGCTGGTTGTCCTCCGGGATGTATTCCGCGGGGATGCGGATTTCAAAGCCCAGGCTGATGGTGGATTGAATCTCCAGCGGCACTTCTTCGCCGCGCAGTTCCTGCACGGCTTCTTCGAGCAGCTTGATGTACATATCAAAGCCAACCAGATTGATATGGCCCGATTGCTCGCCGCTGAGCAAGTCGCCCGCGCCGCGCATTTCGAGGTCAAGCGCAGCGATCTTGAAGCCAGCGCCGAGATCAGAGAACTCCTTCAAAGCGGCCAGCCGTTTGCGCGCTTCTTCCTTCAGTTCCTTGCCGGGCGGCACCAGCAGATAGGCATAGGCGCGGCGGTTCGAGCGCCCCACTCGCCCGCGCAATTGGTACAGCTCGCTTAGGCCATAGTTCTGAGCGTCTTCAATGATGATGGTGTTCGCCTTGGGAATGTCCAAGCCATTTTCGACGATGGTGGTAGAAACGAAGACATCAAAGTCGCCGTGCATGAAGCCCAACAGAACGGTTTCAAGCGCATCCTCGTTCATCTGCCCGTGGCCCACGCCAAGGCGGATGTTGGGCACCAACGCCTGAATGGAAGAGGCGCGCATGTAGATGGTTTCCACGCGGTTGTGGATGAAATAAACTTGGCCGCCGCGGCTAAGCTCCTGCTCAATGGCCTGCTTCACAATTTCGTCATCAAAATTGGCAACGACCGTGTGCACCGCCAAACGGTCCTTGGGCGGGCTTTCAATAACGCTTAGGTCCCGGATGCCGGCCAGGGACATGTGCAGCGTACGGGGGATGGGCGTGGCGGAGAGGGTAAGGACATCCACGTTTTTCTTGATCTGCTTCAAACGCTCTTTATGACGCACGCCGAAGCGCTGCTCTTCGTCGACAACAAGCAGGCCAAGGTCCGGGAAGTTCACATCCTTGGAAAGGATGCGGTGCGTGCCGATGAGGACGTCAATCTTGCCGGCCTCCAAATCCGCCAGTACCTGCTTGGTTTCCTTCGGATTGCGGAAGCGGCTGAGGTGATCGATGCTGACGGGAAAGGCGGCGAAGCGGCGCTTGAAGCTTTCGTAGTGTTGGAAGGCCAGCACCGTGGTGGGCGCCAGCACGGCCACTTGTTTGCCATCGCCCAGGGCCTTAAAGACGGCGCGCATGGCCACTTCGGTTTTGCCAAAGCCAACGTCGCCCACCACCAGGCGGTCCATGGGCATGTCGCTTTCCATGTCGCGCTTAATGTCGCGCACGGCGCTCACTTGGTCTTTGGTGGGCGAGTATTCAAAGGCATCTTCAAACTCGCGCTGCCAGTTGGAATCCGGCGAAAAGGCAAAGCCTTTGGCCATGCGGCGTTCGGCATAAAGCTTCAAAAGCTCGTCGGCCATGTCGCGCACCCGGGCGCGCACGCGGGCCTTCGTCTTGGACCAAGAGGCGCCGCCGAGTTTGTCGAGTGAAGACTTAGTTTCTCCCGCACCGCGGTACTTGGTGATCAAGTCCAGGCGCGTTACGGGGACATAGAGCTTCGCCTCGCCCGCGTATTCCAACAGCAAGAACTCGCCGGAGGAATCGCCTTGTTGGATGGTCTTGATGCCCAGGAAGCGCGCCACGCCGTGCGTCTGATGCACCACCAGGTCGTTCGGCTTAAGGTCCGCAATGTCGGCGGCAAACGCGCCCATAGTGGGCAGGGGCCCCACCGAGCCGCGCGTACCCTCGCCCGAAGACTCAAAGAGGTCCGCAACCCCAAAGAGCGCAAGCGGCGGTTCGCGAAACACCACGCCCCGGTGCAAGCGGCCTTTCACCAGGAAAACGCCCGCCGTCGCAGTGCGGTAAGGATTGCTTTCGAGGTAAGTGGGAATGGCTTCCTGCGCGGGCAGCGCGATTTGGAAAGGCACCTTGTACTCGCTAAAGACGTCGGCAAAGCGCTCCACTTCGCCCAACGTGCTGGCGAAGAAAACCGCCAGAGAGCCGCTGGCGACAAGATTGCGGGCCTCGTCCACCGCCAAGCGGATATTGCCGCGGAAGCTGATGGAAGGGCGCGAAGAGAAGGTAACGCTGCGTCCGCCGGTCTCCAGGCCCAATTCGCGCAGCTCGATTTCGCGGTACTGCGCACGGCCGTGGCTGGCCAAGTCCTCCCAGTGGAAGTAATGCAGGGCGGGGTCGAGGCGAGGGGCGTCGGATTGCGTCTTCACTTCTGCAAAGCCATCTTCCAGACGCTTCCACAATCGTTCGGCGGCACCGGCAATGCGCTCGGGCTCGTCCCACAGCAGGATGCCCCCGGCCGCCAGTTGCAGAAAATTATGGTCGCGCGGAGCGTCCGTATCGAGCGGCGTTTCCACCAGAGGAAGGATGCGGGCTTCCTTCAAGCGCGAAACACTGCGTTGCGTGGCGACATCGAAGCGGCGGATAGATTCAATGGCATCGCCGAAAAATTCCAGGCGCAGGGGCTGCTCTTCTTCAGCGGGAAAAATATCCACGATGCCGCCGCGAATCGAATATTGGCCGATACGCTCCACGGGCTCCTGCGGTGTGTAGCCAATGCGATTCAGGTGCGCCGCCAATTCTTCCAAGGGAACTTCCTCACCGGTGGCAAGCGTCAGCACCAGTTGTTTATAGAAGGAAGGAGCGGCAACGCGGCTGAGTAGGCTAGCCACGGGGACGATGTGCAAATTCGCCCGGCGCATGACAGTGCGCCAAAGGCCGGTAGCACGTTGTTCCAGAATTTGCGAATGCGGCTGCAGGCGCTGGTGGGGCAGGACATCGAGAGAGGGCAACAACTGCACGTGCCCAGCGTTCCCACTGGAGTTGGCAAAGATGTCGGCAAAGGTTTCCGCGGCGCCGATCCAGGCCTCGGCCTGTTTGTTGCCATCGGTAACCACAACCACGTGCTGCGAAGCGTCCCGCGCCAGCAGCGCGGCCAGCAGCGCTTTGGCCGCAAGGGTAAGGCCGCCCGCGCTGATGCTTTGCCCCGGGGCGCTCTTGGCCAATAATTCCTGGAAGGCGGGAGACTCCGCTAATGCGGCGAGGATGTTGGGAAGCAAACTATTCGGCGTGGCGCTCAAGAATTTGCCCTACGAGGTTGGTGGTGGAATAGCCGGGTTCCAGCGGCAAGGCCAGCACTTGGCCACCGGCAGCCTCCACCTCTTCGCGGCCGGCGATGAAGTGGCTCCAATCCGCACCTTTCACCAGGATGTCCGGCAAGACGGCCGCAATCAACTCGCGCGGGGTGTCTTCATCGAAAAGCGTGACGGCGTCCACGGCCTCCAGCCCGAGGGCCAATTGGGCGCGCTCCTGCTCGCTCAAGATGGGCCGCGCCAACCCTTTTAGCCGCTGCACGCTGGCGTCGGTATTCAGCGCCAAAATGAGGATGTCGCCCAAGCTGCGGGCGCTCTCGAGCAGGCGGACATGGCCGGGGTGGAGAATGTCATAACAGCCATTGGTGAAGACGACCTTCTGGCCGGCGGCTTTCCAGCGGACGCGCTGGGCAAGGAGTTCATCCCGGGAGTAGAGTTGCGGCATGCGGGGCTATACTTCAATTCTATGAGACGAGTGTGGGCCCTTGCGCTTTTGGCGGGCTGGTCAGCCCCGGCGCAGATTTTGCCCGAAGAGATTTCGCGCCGCGCGGAGGCGATGGCCGCGAAGTTGAGCGAGTGCCGCCGGGACTTCCACATGCACCCGGAACTTTCGAACCACGAGGAGCGCACGGCGCGCGTGATCGCGGAACGCTTGCGGGCCTTGGGCTTTACGGACATCCGCACGGGAGTGGCCCGGCACGGCATTGTGGCAACCCTGGTCGGCGCCAAGCCTGGCCCGGTAGTGGCTTGGCGGACAGACATGGACGCATTGCCGATAGACGAATCCACGTTCCCCGTGGACTACCGCAGCAAGACGCCTGGCGTGAAGCACGCCTGCGGACACGATGCGCACATGGCCGTGGCCTTGGGCTTGGCGGAACTGCTGGCGGGGATGCAATCGCAATTGGGCGGCACGGTGCAGTTTGTTTTCCAGCCCGCGGAAGAAGGCGCGAAAGACGCGCCGGAATGGGGCGCGAAGCTGATGGTGAAAGAAGGGGCCTTGGACAATCCGCGGCCGCAGGCCATTTTCGCGTTTCACGTGAACCCGATGATCGAGGCGGGGCAAATTGGCTACTCACCGGGGCCGGGCAGCGCCGCGAGCGACACGATTCGCATTCGCATCCTTGGCAAGCGCGCCCACGGCGCTTATCCGTTTCAAGGGATTGATGCCGTGGCGGTGGCTAGCCAGTGCATCAGCGCCATTCAAGCCATACATTCGCGGCGCATCCCCACGCAAAGCCCCAGCGTGATCACGATTGGCACCATTCAAGGCGGCGACCGGCGCAACATAATTGCCGAGAGCGTGGAATTGGGCGGCACGGTGCGCACCTTCGAAGCGGGCACCCGGGACACCATTGAACGCATGTTGGGCGAGACGCTGGAAGGCTGCACCGCGGCCCAGGGCGCAAAGTTTGAGCTGAACTACCGGCGTGGTTATCCGGCGATGAACAACAACGCGGCGCTGGTGGAGGCCGCCTTGCCCGCCCTGCGGAAGCTGCTGGGGGAAAGCAAAGTGGTGGCATTGAAGCCGCCGATGAGCGCCGAAGACTTTAGCTATTTCCAGGAACAAATTCCGGGAGTTATGTTTTCGCTGGGGGTGCGCAACGAAGCCCGCGGCATTACCGCCGGCGTGCATACGGCGAACTTTGATTTGGACGAAAGCGCCCTGGTGACGGGCGTGAAAGTGGCCGCCACGCTGGTGCTGGACGTGTTGGGGAGGAAGCAATGAAACTGCTGCTTTGTGCGTTGGCCGGAGTATCGCTGGGCCTGGCCCAAAGCCATGATGCGTTTGTGGCGAAGAGCGTGGCCGCCATGGAAGCACGCCTCGTCGAAACGCGGCGGGACTTCCACCGCCACCCGGAGCTTTCCAACCAGGAAAAGCGCACGGGCGAAGTGATTGCCATGCGCCTGCGGGAGCTGGGGTTTGAGGAGGTACGAACCGGAGTAGCGGGGCACGGAGTGGTGGGCGTGTTGAAGGGCGCCAAGCCTGGCGCCGTGGTGGCTTGGCGCGCCGATATCGATGCGCTGCCAATTGATGAGTCCGATTTCGCGGTGCCCTATAAGAGTACGGTGAAAGGCGTGAAGCACGCCTGCGGGCACGATGCGCACATCACCGTGGGGCTGGGTTTGGCCGAAGTATTGGCGCTGCGAAAAGCGGAGTTGAAGGGCACGGTGAAGCTGATCTTCCAACCGGCGGAAGAAGGGGTGTCCGACGTGGCCGACGCGGGCGCTCGTTTAATGGTGAAGGAAGGCGTGCTCGAAAACCCGCGGCCCGCGGCGATTTTTGCCTTTCATGCTTCGCCGGCCGTCGAAGTAGGCAAAGTGGCCTACGCCGCAGGGCCCCTGCTGGCCAGCGTGGATTCGGTAGACATCGTCATTAAGGGTAAGCGCGCGCACGGGGCCTTTCCCGAAGACGGCGTGGATGCCGTGGTGCTCGCGGCGCAGTGCATCAATATGCTGCAAACCATCCACTCCCGCCGCATCAACACCGTAGAGCCAAGCGTGCTTTCGATTGGCGTAATCAAGGGCGGGGACCGCCACAACGTGACCGCCGGGGAAGTCCGCATGGAAGGTACGCTGCGTACGTTTAGCGAGAGTGTGCGCGAGGCCTATCGCACATACGTGAAGCAAACTTTGACAGGTTGCACCGCCATGAGCGGCGGCACCTTCTCGGTGGAATGGAAAGAGCCCAGCTATCCGGCAACCATCAACCCCGAGGCTCTGGTGAAGGTGAGCTTGCCGGGCCTGGAGCGGATATTGGGCAAGGAGAATGTCATGTCCACGGGCCCGCAGATGGGCGCCGAAGACTTCAGCTATTTTCAGCGCGAGATTCCGGGTGTGATGTTCTGGCTAGGCGTACGCAACGAGGCACGCGGCATTACCAGCGGCCTCCACACGGCGGATTTTGACATTGACGAGGCCGCACTGGGCGTGGGTGTGAAGGCAGCCGCGAACCTGGTGTTGGACTACCTGGAGCGCCACGCTACTTCTGTTTCGCAATAAGAAGGTCTTTCACCTTTGCGTAAACCGCAGCGGGCAGTATCTTCTTTTCCACCAGTTCGTCTTTGCGCTTATAGGGGCGGCCCTTCACGATGGCGGCGGCGTATTTCGGCCCAATGCCTTTAATGGCCTCCAATTGGGCAACGGAAGCGGAATTGATGTCCAGCGGGTCGGCGGCCCACAAGAGACAAGCGGTGAGAAGGACAGCGCGCAAGATCCATTTGGCGAAGCTCATGAGAAGGATTGTACTGTAGTGCTTGAGAAGCAGTGCTTGAGAGGTGCCCCCTGAACGAGGAACAACCCGGCTTGCGACGTTTGGCCGCTGGTGACATGCCTGCCCTGATGAGGCTGGTGGAAGCCGCGCAATGGAACCAATTGCCAAGCGATTGGCAGCGGATGCTGGACCTGGCCGGAGATTTGGCAGTGGGATGTGAAATCAAGGGCAGGATCGTGGCGAGCGCGGTGGCCTTGGCTTACGAACCACGCCTGGTGTGGATGGGCATGGTGCTGACCTTGCCCGAATTCCGCGGCCGCAAACTGGCGAGCCGCCTACTCGAACACTTGCTCGAACGCCTGCCGGAGAAGGGCCCGGCGGATGCTTCTATTTACCTTGACGCCACGCACCTGGGCGAAGAAATTTATCGCCGCTACGGGTTTGTGGAAGAAGGCGTAATCCGCCGTTGGGTGGGCAGGATGGAGGGAGAGAGCAATACCGCGAGCGGTACTTGGAACGGCGTTTTGGACCGCGCCGCCTTTGGGGCGGACCGCAGCGCGCTGCTGCATAGCTTCGCCCGGGAAGCGAAAGTTTGGCAAAGCGTGGAAGGGGGCTACGGCATGCTGCGGCCGGGGCGCCGCTTTGCCTATTGGGGGCCAGTGGTGGCACAGTACCGCGATAGTGCAGAGTGGCTTTGCCGGCAAGCGTTGGCTGGCGCGGGCGAAGTTGCTTGGGATATTTTGGAGGAGAACCAAGCCGCGGTTAAACTGGCTGCGCAGTTGGGATGGCAACCATTTCGCCGGCTGGTACGGATGCGCCGCGGGCCTGCGATAGAACGGGAGCGGCATTGGGAGTACGGAATTGCGGGCTTCGAGTATGGTTAATAGGATGCGCCGATTTCGCAACGAAGAAGACCTGGAAGATTACCTCGCCCAACCCACAGCGCCGGACCTTGAGGCCGCGCAAGCACTGGAAGGCGACATCGTGTTGCTGGGCGCGGGTGGAAAGATGGGGCCCACCTTGGCGCTGCGCATCAAGCGGGCCTTGGACGCGGTGGGCAAGCCAAATGCGGTTCTCGCGCTCAGCCGCTTCAGCGATGCCGCAACCGCCGAACGCTTGACAAAAGCGGGCGTGAAGATTGTGAGCCACGACCTGTTGAGCGAAGCGCCCTCGTCCTTGGCGCCTCTGCCCGCGGCCCCCAATGTCATCTTTCTCGCAGGTCGGAAATTTGGCTCCAGCGGGCAGCCGGGATTGACCTGGATGATGAACGTAGTCGCGCCGGCGCGAGTGGCGCAGGCTTATCGCGAGTCCCGCATGGTGGTGCTTTCGAGCGGTAACATCTACCCCTTACGACCGGTGAACGAAGGTGGCGCGAACGAGCAAACCCCCGTGGCGCCTGTCGGCGAATACGCGCAAACCGTGCTGGGCCGCGAACGCATCTTTGAATACTTCGCCGAAGCCAACCAAACGCCCGTGGTGATGATTCGTTTGAACTATGCCGTGGAGCCGCGCTATGGCGTGATTGTGGACATCGCGGAAAAAATTTGGAGGGGCGAAACCGTGGATTTGACCATGGGCTACTTAAACGCCATCTGGCAAGGGGACGCCAACAGCGTGGTGTTCCGCGCCTTGGCAATGGCCAGCCCCACGGCCCCGCGCCTGAATTTGACGGGGCTTGAAATTCTCTCAGTGCGCGAGTTGGCTTTGCAATTGGCCGACCGCTTGGGCAAAGGGGTGGAGTTTAGCGGAACAGAAGCACCCACGGCCTTGTTGAACGATGCGCGCGCTTGTGCGGAAAGGTTTGGCCCACCGCTCACCCCGATTGAGGCTGTCCTGGACTCGACCGCGCAATGGATGCTGGACGGGCACGTTCGCCTAGGCAAGCCGACACACTTTGAAACCCGCGACGGAAAATTTTGATGACCCAAGCTGAACTGCTCTCCCGCCTCCAAAGCGGGCTTGTAATTCCCGCTCACCCCCTGGCCTTGGATGCCGAACGCCAGTTGGACCCCGAACGCCAGTGCGGCTTAACCCGCTACTATGCCGATTGCGGCGCGGGAGGCATTGCCGTTGGCGTACACACCACGCAGTTTGCAATCCGCGAGCAGGGCCTCTACCCCGAAGTGCTGCGCTTGGCGCGCGCTTGTTGGCCACAGGACCGCGTGGCGGTGGCGGGCGTTTGCGGCAAGACCGCGCAGGCCACCAGCGAAGCAGCGCTTGCCGCGCAGTTGGGCTACCACACGGTGTTGTTGAACCTCTCGGCCTGGCGCGGCGAAAGCCAGGAGAACATCCTGGATCATTGCCGCACGGTGGGCGAGATTCTGCCTTTGTTCGGCTTTTACCTGCAGCCCTCTGTAGGCGGGATGAATCTGGATAACGCCTTCTGGCGCGGCTTTGCCGAGCTGGAGTGCGTGGTGGCCATCAAGGTAGCGCCCTTCCACCGCTACCGGACGCTGGATGTGGTGCGCGCCGTGGCGGAGGCGGGCCGTGCCTCGGACCTGGCGCTTTATACGGGCAACGACGACAACATCCTCGTCGACTTGTTGACGCGTTTTGAGTTTGGCGGCCAAACGCTGCACTTCGCTGGGGGCCTGCTGGGGCAATGGGCAGTTTGGACGCGCAAGGCGGTGGCCATGCTGGAGGACGTGAAGCGCTTGCGCGCCAGCGGCGCGGCAATTCCAGCGGAATGGCTCACGCTGGCTGCGGCTTTGACCGATGCCAATGGCGCGCTCTTTGACGTGCGCAACAATTTCGCCGGTTGCATTGCGGGCATTCACGAAATCCTGCGGCGCGATGGATTGTTGGAAGGCACCTGGTGCCTGGACCCCACGGAAAAACTAGGCCCGGGACAGTTGGAAGAAATTGAACGGGTGCTGGCAGCTTACCCGCAGCTACGCTAAGCGGCAATCCACCAAAGGTTCCTGGCGCGTCCGTGCCGCCAGTACATGGTCCGCGCCGCCCACAATGCGCAATCGTTCCCCTTCCACTTTCAGACGTGGAGGAAAAGTCGAGCTATCGCCGGGCGGCTCTTCAAGCTCAAGCCGCTGCGGATCCAGCATACAGGCCGGGCCTTGCAGATATTGCGCGTGCGCGGCGAGGGCCGTTTCCGCCAAGGCGCGGGGCGCAAGGGTGCCGGAATCCAGCACCAAGTCGTAGTTGGTCCAGAGGTCGCAATCCACGCCATAGTATTGGCGGAATCGCTCGTTTTCGGCGCGTTGGCGATCCACATTGGCCTGGTAAGCGGCGGCGGCGGTGGCGTAGGTTTCGTCAGTGCGGTGCGCCGTGAAGACGCGTTGCGCGGCAATGCCCTGGTCTACCACCAGGTGGATGCGGTAGCTCTTTCGAATGAAATGCCAAGCCAGGCGCGAATCCACCACCAAGGGCTCCGCCGCATCGTTCAAGGCGCGCAGGGAATCGTCAATCTTCTGGTCAATGGAGGCATCCTGCTTGGCCAATTGGTTGAAGGCCAGTACAGAAAGGCCGCTCTCCTCGGCCATCTTGCGAAGAATCGTTCCCGCGGAAACAATACGCCAGCCAGTGATTTGCGCGATTTCGCGGCAGACCGTCGTCTTGCCACTGCCAATTATGCCGGAAACCGTGAGGATGTGAGGAGCCATGGACACTCTTTCGAGTCTAACTGCGCAGCCGCGCCATCAACCACAGGCCCACCAAGAAGAAGAGCAGACCGGGGCTCCAGGCGGCAAGCAAGGGTGGCAATTGCCCCACGTTGCCCAGCTGCTCAAAAAAGGTGGAGATGCTGAAGTACGCAATGGCAATGGCAAAGCTGACGCCCACGCCGGCCATCGCCCCGCGGCTACCAGTTAGAAACGCAAAGGGCACGCTCAACAGCGCCATCAGGAATACGAAAAGCGGTACGGAAAACTTCTTGTGGAATTGCACTTGCAGGCGCGTGGTGTCGAGCCCGGATTGCTGCAGCTGTTGCGTGTAGGCGGACAATTGCTGGAAGTTCATCTGCTTGTCCTGGATAAGTTCCTGCAGGAAGTATTCCGGTGCTTCCGTCAGTTCCGGGAACGTGGCCGTGGTGCCTTCAAAGCTCGAATAGCTGGCGTTGCGCAGCCCCTGGTATTCGCGCCAGAAACCATTCTGGAAAACCCAACGCTTCAGCGCCGGCTCCCAGCGCGCGCGCTCGCTGGCGATCATGCGGCGCATCGTAAACTTCTCGCAATCCATTTCGTAGACGCGCGGATTGAGCATCACCTTCTGCACCGGGTCCAGGTACTTGTAATAGAAAATGCGGCAACCTTCGCCGAAGATGAACTTGCGATCGGGGTTGACGTAGGTCTGCACGGGCTTGCCCTTGATCTCGTTGCGGAGGGCGTCCTGGATGCGGTTGGCGGAGGGCACCAGGTAATAGTCGAAAGCGAAAAGCGCGCCGCTCAAAAGCAGACTCATGCCCAGCACGGGCAGGCTTAAGCGGTGCAGGCTGACGCCGCAGGCTTTGAAAGCGGTAATCTCGTTGGCCTTCGACAGCACGCCGAACGTAACCAACACGGCCACCATGACGCTGACCGGCAACGTGTCGTAAACCAGCTTGGGCGCCAGGAAAAAGAGATAGCTGGCCACCTTGGCGCCGGGAATGTTATTGCGCAGAATGTCGCTGAGGAGTTCGAAGAAGGTAAAGACCTCCGTCATCATCACAAAGCTGGCCAGCATGAGGAAGCTGTAAAAAACGAAGGTGCGCAGGACATAGACATCGAGGATCATACCCAGCAGCGGTACCCCGCGCAACACCGGCAGGCGAACCACTTTGTAGAAGCCCGATTCCAGGGCCATCGCGGCGCTTTGGGGAGGATGGGCAGCGGCACGGTTTTTGCGAAAGCGATCCAGGAAAGCGCCTAGGCTGGTTTGCAGGCCCGCGAGAAAGTCGATGTCCCCCGGGCGTTCCAAGCGCACCAGCAAAAAGACGGCGCCGGCCAGCAGCAGCAGGTCAGGCCCCCAGGCGGCAAGCTCGGCCGGCAAGCGTCCGCGGGAGGCCATCTGGCGCAAAGTGAGCATGCTGAGGTAATAGAGAAAGGCCACCAGCACGGTGATAACAAAGCTCAAGCTCTTGCCACCCTTGCGGCGGCTGGCGCCTAGTGGCACCCCAACCATCGCCAACAAGAAGCAGGCGGCGGGCAGAGAAAAACGCTGGTGAAACTCCAGCCGCGCGTCCGCAGTTTCGCCCCGAGAGTGGCCCTGAATGTAGCGCCAAAGGGGAACCGTATCCATTTCGAGAAAGTTATTGCTGCGCTTGTATTCGTCCGGCGGCTTGGCCTCCAGAGCAAGATCGGAGCGCGGCGAATAGGTGGCGACGTCTTGGCTGGGGTTCTTGCCGATCTCGTAGGTACTGCTCTTCTGCATAGCCAACTGGATGCGGTTATTCTTGACGTCGCTGATGGCCAAAGCCTCTTCGGCAAGCAGAATGCGGGGCTCGTCGCTACGCTCGCGCACACCGGAGCCGCGTTGTTCGCCGCTGCGCAAATCGGCCATAAAGATCTTGCGCCAGCGCACGGCGGTATCGGCGATGACGTCGCTGACGTAGAGCACCGTATTGGGGAAGCTTTCCTCAAAAACACGCGCAGGCAATTCCGCCGTAACTTGAGCTGCTAGAGCCTGGT
The DNA here is from genome assembly GCA_033765085.1 of Bryobacter sp. GTDB lineage: Bacteria > Acidobacteriota > Terriglobia > Bryobacterales > Bryobacteraceae > Bryobacter. The sequence continues at coordinate 56,341 of JANRIK010000015.1, forward strand.
TCATCAAGCGCGTCGACATGCGGTAGGCCCAAGGCGTGAGCCATGTGCTGGCGGCGGCCGTTAACAAAAAGCCGCACAAGGCAAACGCCAGCACCGCCGGCAACAGGCGGCGAACCGGTGCGCCGGCCGCACGCATGGCCGTAATTTCGTTGTCGCCCGACATGCGGCTTAACCCAATCAGCACCCCTACCAGCACGCCAATGGGGATGGTGAAGGGCATGGTGGGGGGCACCACAAGCAGGAACAGCGAGAGGGCTGTGGAGGCGTCGGTTGAATTGCGCAGGACCAGTTCAAACAGCTTGCCGCTGCCCAAGCGCTGCAGGAACAGCACGAAGGTAAACAGCACCACGCCCAGCACGGCGCTGCCAGCAACTTCCCGGAAAACTATGCGCGAAAGAATTTTCAATCCGAAGCTCAGACCCGTTTCGCCTTAGATGCTCGAGAATGGCGGCGGCGGTACGGCGGGCAGCTTAGGTAACTCCGTCTGCGGGCGGTCAAGTTCCAAATCGTCGAAGATGACGCTGGGGGCCACCACACTGACACCTACAATGTAGTTGCCCGCGCCCACTAAGGCCAAGGGCGCGCCGTTGCCAATAAAGTCGAATTGCGTTTCGTCGTTGCCGGTGGCGATAATGTCGCGCAGGGCGCGGCTGCTCATATTGCGGAAGCGCAAGCCCCGCACCAATTCTTCCCGCCCATCGGGATAAATCTTGTAGGCAAGCAAGGGGAAAGGAACGGGCCGCGAACCCGCGCCGGCAAACATCTGGCGCAGCTCGGTCAGCCCGCCCGTCGACGGAAAGTCGAGCTTGCGAAGCAGCAGACCGTAGGGCTTATTGCGCTGCTGGAGCATTTCGAGGAATCGTTGGCGCAGAGCCGCCGGCTCCACACCGCCCTCGGCCTTCACGAAGAGGTTACTGATATAGGCCTGGTTCGCGCCGAAATTGCCCTTCAAGCGCGCGTGGCCATTACTGGCTTTCGTTTCGCGAGTGGGCTGGCGAGTGGCCAGATAGCCGGCCCAGTTGCCTTTTTCCACCAGCACAACCGGCTCGGGCTTCACGCCTTCCTGGTCTACGGGGTAGTAGCCCATGAGCGGCCGACCGCGATAGGTTTTCTGGGTGGGGTCGTCCACCACCGTAAATTCGGTGGGCAGGACACGCGAACCCCGCCGGCCTTCAAAATCGCTCGCGCTGACGGGCGAAGGCCGCCCGGGCTCCACCACGGGCTGGCGCACGGTAGCTGCTTGGCCGCCAATCATTTCCGCAAAAAGCTGCGCGGCGGCGAGTCCCTCAAAAAGCACCGGTCCGTTGTAACTATCCGCGGCAGGCGCTTTGCGCAAGGCATCGATATTGGCCGCCACCTTCGCGATCTCGGCGCGCACGGTTTCCCGTGCCGGCGCTTGGTTGGCGCCCATAGACATAACAGTAATGCTGTCGCGCACCACCATGCCATCGGGCGCTTGCGAATTGGCGCGAGCCCGCACGTAGAAAAGGTCTTCCGTCATGCGGACCTCAGCTCCATAGGTATTCGCGTAAAAGAGGGTATCGCGGGAGATTTCCACGTCCACGGTGGAATCGTAGATGTCCGGATGATTGCGGAACACCAAGGACCATTCTTTGGCCAGGTTCTTCCAAATCTCTTCGTTCAGGTTCCAGGCCGCGACAGGCTCCAGCAATTTGGCGGGCGGGGCGGCGGAGAAATCCGGCAAGGTTTCCGATTGCGTGACGTTACGCAAGGCCGCCTTCTTGCGTCCAATGGCTTCGATGGCGGTCTTGTAGGCGCGATCGAGGGCAAGCCAGAAGTTATGGCGCAGGGCAGAGAGATTGTTTTCCAGCGGCAGCTGACTTTGGTCGTACCGCGTGCCTTGGAATAGATCGCTCAACAAATAATTGGTGTTGTCGAAGTCCATGTTGCCGATGCGCAGGCCCACACCCGGCAGGCGGAAATAATTCGAGCGCGAATTGATGAGCCCGCCCAAGCTGGCTTGCGCGCTAAAGGAGTGCACCTCGTCAACGGAGCACTCCATGTAGTAAACCGGCTGCCCTCCCACCACGGATAGCGATTTGGCGCGCTCCATCTCGCCTTGCATCACCTTCAACAGCGGGTCTTCCGAAGGCGTGCTCTGTGCGGCAAGCAGGGCCGGGAAACTCAGAAAAATCCGACGTTTCATTCCACACCTCCGCTGATGCCCGCCGGCGGGCCCAAGAAGGGCGGGCGTTCGAGCGATCGGTCGCGCAATGCAATTTCAATCTCCGTCACCAACAAGGCCGGAGAAGAAGCGCTTACGGGCACTTGGCCGCTCTCGGCGCCGCAATAGCCATTAAAGACGGTCACTTCCGAGGAGGTTGCGGCAATCTTCGAAAAGCTGGTTAAGGGCGTTCCCACAATGTCGGCGCCGCGCACCAGTTCATCCGGCCGCCCATCGGCGTAAACCTTATAGACCATCACCGGAAAGACGCTGAAGGCCTGCAGCCCGCGGCGGCTGGTAATCGTGAAGCCACTTGAAACCTCTTCGAAATACAGGCCATAAGGCTTTTGCTGCTTCTTGATCTCTTCCACCAATTGCTCGCGCAATTGCTTGGGGGTGTATTGGCGGGAGCTCTCGACCACGAGGTTGGATTGCCGGGAAACCACTTCTGCGCCGGGCTGCTTGCGGCCGTGCCCGTTGGATTCGAGAAAGCCCTGGATCGGGCTGCGGCTCATGAGGAAGTTTTCAAGTACGCCCTGCTTCACCACACTGACAGGCCGCGCCGGGACACCTTCATCATCAAAGTCGAACCAGCCGTAAAGCTCCGTACCTGCCAGTTTGTGCAAGGTGGGGTCCATTTTGACGCTCAGGAAATCGGGCAGAATTTTTTGCCCCACCATTTTGGTGAACGTCTGGCCTTCGGTTTCGTCCTTTTGCCGGTGGCCTTCAATGCGGTGGCCAAAAATCTCGTGGAAGAAGACGCCCGCGGCCTTGCCGGAGAGAATCGCCGGAACATTGGCCGGTTCCGCCAAGGGCGCTTTTAATAGGGCGGTGAGTTTCGTGTAGACCTTTTCGACGGCTGCCTGCACCGTCTTATCGTCGGGCAGGGAGGAAGGCGATTCGGCTTCGAAGGTTTCCGACGCAAAAAGGTTCATGCCATCGGCCGCCTTGCCTTGGGCGCTGATCAGGATGCGCGCGTAGGTGCGGCCAAACTCCAAGCGGGTGCCCTCAGAGTTGACAATGGTTTTGAACTCGCGCTGCGCAACCACCGTGACGCCGCTGGCCAGGACATTTGGCTTGCCGGAAAAATAAGCGCTCCAGGCGCGGGCACGTTCTTCGAATTTCTTTCGGTCAAACTGCAGGGGCGGCACCGAGACCGATTTCTGCGTCGGCGGCGCCGGGGAAAAATCAGCGCTCTTGTCGTCGCCGTCCAGTTTCACCTGCTGGTTGGACTTGATGTTGATCAAGCGTTGGGCGGCGGCGCGGTACACGCGGTCTGTTTCCAGCCAAACGCGGCGGCGCAGGGTATCCAGGTCGCCATCAATGGGCACAGAAGCAGCGGCGGCAAAGCGCGGACGATCGCCGCGAATTTGGCGGTAATTGTCCAATGCCGGGCTACCCACGCGCACCGAGACGTCGAGAATCCGATTGCGGTTGGCGTTCGAATTGGTAATGCCGCCCATAGAGGCATTCACAGATTGGGATTCAAGGTCGAACAGTTGATAGGAAATAAAGTAGGGCTTGGGGTCTGCCTCCGCCAAGGCCTTGCGATTGCGCTCTAATTCGTCGGCCAGAACCTGGACCACCGAGGGAGCGGGAGCGGCCTTTTGCGCAGAGAGCAGGCTACTGAAGGACAACAGCAGCGAGAATGCGAAAAGAGCCGGACGTATCCTTACGCCGGCTCTTCGAGTATGCGAAAACACACTCTGAGCATAGCACCCGGCTTAAGGGCCAGCTTAGCGAGCTACAAGCGCGTCTTGCTTCTTGTCCACCGCCAAAATGCCTTTTTGGCGCAGACCGGTCAGCGCCAAGCCGTAGCGGCCACGGACACCCGTTTTTTCGAAGATGTGCTTCAGGTGGATTTTCACCGTACCGGGGCGAATGCCCAGTTCGCGGGCGATCTCGCGATTCTTCATGCCGTGCTCCACCAGTTCCATCACCTGCTGTTCGCGGGGCGTCAGTTCCGAGCGGGGATAACGGTCGTCGCGGGGCTGTTCACGAAATACCGAATCTTCCATCCAGTTCTTGCCCTCGGAAACCGTGCGCAAGCAGTTCAACATGTTACCGGGCGTGGTGGACTTGCGGAGAATGCCTTTGGCCCCGGCTTGGAGAAAACGCAGAGCTTCCGCTTCCGTGATGGAAACACCCCAAATCACCGGCAACAGGGAGGGCCGAGTCTCCCCCGCAGCCGTATTCGCTTGGTCCAGGGTGGTGCGGTCCGCCGGCAACGCGCCCAAAGCCACGCTTTGGCGAAGGTTGTCCAAGTCAGACAGTTTCAGGTTCTGCATCCAATCGAGCAGCACCTGCATGCCGAGCGCTTTGTCGAGCAAGATAATGTCCGGACGGTGCTTGCGGGCCAATTCGCGGCACACCGCCAGGTTTTCGCAGACTCCAATGACGCGCAGGTCGGGCGAGGCCGCCAGCACCGCGCGAATTCCTTCGACAGTGAGGGGTTGGGTTTCGCACAGCAGAACCGTGCGAATGGTATTTTGCCGGGGGGCTTCCGGGGAGAGGTGGGGGGCGAGAGTTGGGGTTTCGGTTCCCATTTGTGTTTCGGGGAAATAATTGCTCAAAGGCATTTCGTTCATGGACAGGCTCATGCGGGCATCAATCCTTTTCTGGAATGAGAGGTTTTCCGTCACACCGCTCAAAGAAACGGCATAACCGCCGTGCGAGCCAGAGGATTGGCTGAAACCAACTTTTGGTTTAGGCCCCTTCCGCAAACGGGGAGAGGACCTCGCACGGGATTACTTATCGCCCCGCATCTCTAAGGTTTTAGTGAAATTTCGCAGAAAGTTGTCTCATGCTTTTCCGGTGTTTTACCGATAAACGTAGTACTGCAGGAGGATGCCGTGCGGCGTGAAACTGTTTCACCCGCGGGGACGAGAAGCTGATCTCGTTTTATTTCAACAACATGAATCAGACCGATCCATTTCAGGCACTGAACAACTGGAAGCTCCTATGGACTTGCCCCTCGCCGGGCGTCAACAAGGCTTTTCAGGCGTTGATGCAATCGACGGCGCCACAAGCGCACATTCTGGAATTGTCAGTCTATCCCCCGGCTCCCGCGCTGCTCGAAATCCTTGGATCCCAGTTGCCGGATGTTTGCCTAGTAGACCTGGTCAGCGACCCGGAGCAGGGCCTGCAGGTCATCCGCGAGATTTCGAATATCAACCCGAAGATGCTGACGGTGGCGGTGATTGAGGGCCAGGATACCGACCTGATTCTGCGCTCGCTGCGCGCCGGGGCCAGTGAATTCCTGACCCACCCTTTCCAAACCGATGGCTGGGCGCAATGCGCCTCTCGCTTGGTGTCGAAAAACCCCAACGCGCGTGGGCGCGGCAAAGCGGGCAAGGTGGCGGCAGTTGTACCGGCCAAAGGCGCTTGCGGCGCCTCGACCGTTGCAACGGGTTTGGTCTTCCACTGGAAGCAGAAAAATTCGAAAACGCTACTTTGCGACTTGGACCCCCTGACCGGTACGGTTAGCTTCCTGCTGAAGCTGAAGAGCCAGTTCTGTTTCGTGGACGCGCTCAGCCGTTCGCAGGAATTGGACGAAGACCTGTGGAAAAACCTGGTGACCCGCTCCAATGGCGTGGACGTAATGTTGGCTCCGGAGGGGGCTATGGAAGGCTTGCACGACCTGATGGACGCCAGCGGCATTGTGGATTTCGCGCGGTGGAACTATGACCATGCGGTGCTGGACGTGGCAAACCCCTACGGCCCGTGGAACCTTTCCATCCTGCGCCATTCCGACATTATTCTTCTGGTGAGCACCAACGAACTGCCCTCGCTGCAGGCTACCCAGCGGGTCCTGAACTACCTGGACCAAAACCGCATTGACCGGGAAAAGGTAAAGCTCGTCGTCAATCGCTATAACCGCGACGTGGGATTGAGCAAAGAAGTGATTGAAACGGCCATCCGCATTCCAGTCTTCCAGCTTCTTCCCAGCGATTTTGAAGGGGTACAGCGGGCCATGATCGACGGCAAGCCCATTCCCGCAGGTTCGCCCTTCGGCAAGGGCCTGATGCAATTGGCGGAAAAGCTGGGTGGCAAGCCTGCCGAAGCTGCTCCGAAGAGCTCTTCCTGGAGCTTGAAGAGCCTGTTTTCCCGCTAAGCAGCCCGCGCCACAGACATCCTCAAAATATTGTTCACTCGCTACAATCAAGGGTTGTTGACTCTCGACCCCGCAACCGCAGCAGAGCTCGTCGCCGCTCATCTGGGCTGGCCCAAGGTTGGCTTGGTGGCCGAGGAATTAGCCGGTGGCGTGTCGAATATTGTGATTCGCGTCGCCGAGCCGGGCGGCGAAAGCGTGGTCCTGAAACAAAGCCTCGCGCGGCTACGGGTGGCCGAGGAATGGCTGTGCGAGCGCGAGCGGATTTATGACGAAGCCGATGCCCTGCGGACACTGGCCGCAGTGGCGCCTGCCGCTTCCCTGCCCCGCGTCCTATTCGAGGATCGCGAGAATTACCTCTTTGCCATGACGGCGGCTGCAGCGGGCGCCCCCACGTGGAAGGAACAATTGCTCGCCGGCGAAGTCCATCTCGACCTCGCCCGCCAAGCGGCCCAACTGGCCGCGGCCTTCTGGCAAGCTCCGTCTGCGCGGGCGCGCTTCGCCTCCCGCGATCGCTTTGAACAGTTGCGCGTGGCACCCTATTACCGCCACACCCTGACGAGGCATGCAGATCTGGCCGGGCCCTTTTCCCGCGCCATCGACGCCGCACTCGGCAAGGCACAGGCGCTGGTACACGGCGATTGGTCGCCGAAAAATTTTCTGGTGAATCCCGGGCCGCGCTTGTTCTCGATTGATTACGAAGTCATGCACTGGGGCGACCCTGGTTTTGACACCGCCTTCCTGCTGAATCATTTCGTGTTGAAAGGCTGGCATCGCGCGGGCGCGCAACCCCTTTATGCGGCGTTGGGGCGGGAGTATTTGCAGCACCTGATTGCCTTGACGGGAGCCACCGACCTGGAGGCCGCTACCCTGGTGCACCTGCCCTGCCTGCATTTGGCGCGCGTGGATGGCAAAAGCCCCGCAGAGTATCTCAGTCCCGCCGCGCAAGGCCACGTGCGGCGCTTTGCGCGTGATCTGTTGCAAAATCCCGTCCAAAGTGTGGCGGAAGTATTCGAACGACAAGCGGAGGCCTTTCATGAGTAAGACAACCATTGCCGCGCTGGACGCAACCGAGATCTTGGATTCGCGTGGCCGGCCCACGCTGGAGGTTTTCTTGCGGACCAGCGACGGGAAGGAAGTTTCGGCCCAGGTTCCGTCCGGCGCCTCTACAGGGCAAAGCGAGGCGCACGAATTGCGCGATGGCGAGCGTATAGTCAAAGCAGGCCAAGCAGGCAAACTCCGCCATGCGGGGAAAGGGGTGCAACAGGCGTGCGCCCATGTGCGTGGCGAATTGGCGCAGGCCGTTTTGGGAATGGATGTCACCGAGCAAGGGGCGATTGACCACGCCTTGTGCGCCGCAGACGCAACGCCCAACAAGGCTCGCCTCGGCGCCAACGCCATATTGGGCATTTCCTGTGCGGTGGCCCGGGCGGGCGCCTTGGTGCGTGGGCAGGCGCTTTGGGAATACCTGGCCGGCAGAAGGCGAGCGGTGCTCCCTCTGCCGATGGTGAATATCCTTAGCGGCGGTTTGCACGCGCGCGAGGGCATGGAATTTCAGGATTTTCTGGCGATTCCACACGGTGCAGAAAGCTTCGCCCAAGCCATGGAATGGATTTGCGACCTGCACCGGGCCACGGCGGCAGAGCTTTCCGCCGGTGGTGTAGGGCTGAGCGGGGTAGCTGACGAAGGCGGCTGGGGTCCGCGCCTCGCCACCAACGAAGCGGCGCTCGAAGTGCTAACTCGCGCGACAGAGCGGGCGGGTTTGCGGCCCGGAGAAGACATCTCTTTTGCCCTCGACGTGGCCGCCAGTCATTTCTACCTCGAGGGCCGCTACCATCTGAGCAGCGAAGGGCGGGCCTGCGATGCCGGAGAATTCATCGCACTGCTCACCCGCCTGGCCCGGCGCTTTCCCATTGTTTCCATCGAGGACGGGCTGGAACAAAATGCCTGGACGGATTGGCCCGCCTTAACCGCCGCGCTGGGCGGAACTTGCCAAATTATTGGCGACGATTTTCTCACCACCAACCCGCTTCGCCTGGAGCGTGCAATTAGCGAGCGGGCGGCCAACGCCGTGCTCGTAAAGATGAACCAGATTGGCACTCTGACGGAAACCTTCACGGTGATTGACCGCGCTGCCGCGGCGGGTTGGCGTGCCGTGATCAGCGCACGCAGCGGCGAAACGGAAGACTCCTTCCTGGCCGATCTTGCCGTGGCTTCGGGTATGGCGCAAATCAAGGTGGGGTCCATTACGCGATCCGAACGGCTGACAAAATACAATCGATTGCTGCGCTTGGAGCAAACAGCAGTGGCGGCGGGAACGATAGCTCCCTGGCAAAGCGCGCCGGAGCGTTTAGCCCCGAGCCCGTTTGCTATTTCAAATTAATCGTGCCACGGCACTTCGCCGCCCCGCACCCGCAGGGCACCCGCTCCTGGTTTTTGCCAAAGTGATAATCAAGAGTCAATTCTTCTCCACGCTTGATGGGCCGCAAAGAGAAGTACAGAATATGATCTTTGACGATGCGCGATTCCAGATTCGGCTCGCAGCAATGGTTCACAAACTCCGCGCCGCTGCCGCCCACCGCGCCATCAATGTACCAGTAGCTATTCAGCGTAAACAGGCAGTGGATCTCGTTCGATTCGGCGCGGCGCTTACCCTCGCGACGGCTTACCTTTTCGCCTGTGTATTCCATTACTTTGCGGTTCTTCGGAATATCCTCGAGCGCAAAAACGCCCCAGCGATGGATCGGGCTCGGACGCACCTCCAGCGCAAAGGCGCAGAACTCCTTGTTCACCACCGGTGCCTCAATCGCTTGCTTGGTAATCTTTTTCGCGCGCATGCCTAAGCTCTCCCGCCTGCCCCAGGGTCCTAAAACGCCAAACGGCTAAAGATCGTCCTCGGGGGTATCCGTGTTTTTCCCGCGCCGGCGCAGAACCAGCAGGACGATCAACAGCACCGCGAGTACGGCCGCCACCGAGCGGATATTCGTTTCCAGATCCACAGCTTTAGCCTCTATGGCTCACCATTAAAACACGAGCCCGGCGCGAACCGGGCTCCTGTTTTCCAATTTTTGGTGAAAAAAACGTTTAGGCAGTTTTTTGTTTTAGAACATCAACGAGTTCCTGCACCGCCGCCGCGCTGCGATTCAACTCGCTCTGTTCTTCGGGGCTCAACTTCAACTCGTAGATCTTCTCAATGCCCGTCGCGCCCAGCTTCACGGGAACACCGACGAAAAGGCCGTGGATGCCGTACTCGCCTTCGAGTTGCGCGGCACACGGCAATACCTTCTTTTTGTCCTTCAAGATGCTTTCCACCATTTCCACGGTGGCCGCCGAAGGAGCATAGAATGCGCTGCCGGTCTTCAGGTACCGGACGATTTCCGCCCCGCCGTCGCGCGTGCGTTGCACAATGGCGTCGATGCGATCCTGCGGCAGCAGTTCCGTTAGGGGAATGCCGCTGACGCTGGTAAGCCGCACCAAAGGCACCATCGTATCGCCGTGGCCGCCCAGCACCATTGCCGTTACGTTTTCCATCGAAACCTGCAGTTCTTCGGCGATAAACGTACGGTAGCGCGCCGTATCCAGCACGCCGGCCATACCGATAACTCTGTGCTTCGGGAAGCCGCTGATTTGCGCCGCCGTCCAGCACATAGCGTCCAGCGGATTCGTCACGATCACGAGAATTGCATTGGGCGAATACTTCACGGCGCCTTCAGTGGCCGTCTTCACAATTTCGTAGTTGGCCATCAGCAAATCGTCCCGGCTCATGCCCGGCTTGCGGGGGAACCCGGCGGTGATGACCACCACATCGGAATTCGCCGTCGGCGCGTAGTCGTTCGCGCCCGTCACGGAGACGTCATAGCCCTCGACGGGGCCGCTTTCCAGCAGGTCGAGCGCCTTGCCTTGCGGCACGCCCTCCACTACGTCCACCAGGACCACGTCGGCCAATTCCTTATTGGCAATTCGAAGGGCACAGGAGGCTCCCACATTGCCCGCGCCCACTACGGTTACTTTTTTACGCATTGCTTCCTTTCTGTCTTTGAGGGGTGAAACTATGAGTATATCCGTGGCCCTGCTACCCTTCCCTTGCGTTTATCACCCCCAATCGGACCTCCCCCTCGGCGAACACGTCTTCCCGGGCCGGAAATACTCGGCCTTGGCTGGGCGCTTGCGCGACGGAGGTTATCTGGACGACGAAAACTGCCTGTCGCCCAACCCCGCCTGCCGCGAGGATTTGCTGCGCGTACACACGCCCGCGTGGGTGAAGGCGCTGCTCGACGGCACCATTACTTACGAGGAAGTGTTGCGGCTGGAAATTCCCTACTCCCGCCCTCTGGTGGACATCTGCCTCTTGCACGCCGGGGGCACGCTGCTGGCCGCGGAAGAGGCGCTAAGTAACGGGTGTTGCTTCCACCTTGGCGGGGGCTTTCACCATGCCTTTGCCGGCCACGGGGAGGGCTTTTGCGCCATCCATGACGTGGCCGTGGCGCTGCGGACGCTACTCGATGCGGGCAAAATTCGCTCCGCCCTGGTGGTGGATACTGACGTTCACCAAGGCAATGGCACCGCCGCGATCTTTGCTGAGGATAGGCGCGTCTTCACGTTTTCCATTCACCAGGAAAACAACTATCCGGCCGTTAAACAGCAATCGGATTTGGATGTGGGCGTAAGCGACGGCGCGGGGGACGAAGAGTATTTGGCCTTGCTGGACGCGGCGCTGGAGCAGTGCTTTTCTCTCTGCCAGCCGGACCTGGTGGCCTACGTCGCGGGCAGCGACCCCTACCGGCAGGACAAACTAGGCGGCCTGAACTTAAGCATTGAGGGGATGTACGAGCGGGACCGCAAAGTCGCGGCAGCGGCGTTTGGCCGGAGAGCGGCGATCTTCGCCACGCTCGCCGGGGGCTATGCCGTTACCTTCGACGATACTCTGACTCTTCACGCGAATACCGCACTTGCCCTGGCGGCTGCAATGACGCAATCACCAGACGCTTCTCTTCCTCGCTAAGCACGCGCTCACGGTCTTCGGCGAAGCGCAAGCGCACGGGCGCTTCCACGGCGCGATACAAAATCTGGGAAGCAACCAGCGCGGCGCCCAGGCAGACAACCAGAGCAATCGCCAAATCTGTCGGAGCGCTCAATTGATAACCAAATCCCGGGAAGAGCACCAACAGCATTACCTTGGTTACCGAGCCGTGCAGCAAATAGAACGAATAACTGGACATGCCGAAAAATTGCAGGGGATGCAGCAAGTCGGGAGTTGCCGTTTCCGGGCTGGCCACCACGGCAGCGGTTAACAGCAGCAGCGTCAGCATCTCGAAGCCAAACTGCCCGATGAGGGGAAATTCCCAGTTTCCGTTCAAACCCAAGGCGAGATAAACTCCTAGGCCCAGCGCCGCCGCAAACAGCACCAACGGCAGAACCAGCCCCACAGTTTTGGCTTCCACGGCCTTGGCCAGAAAATAACCCGCCACACCCGCCAAGACCGCAACGTAATACAGCGGAACGCCGGCCAGGTCGGCCAACAATGCCGCGCCCGCGGTAGTTGCCAGCCAATAGCCCGCACCTTTCCAAACGCCCGCGTCGCGCATCGGCCAATGCCATAAGGGGCAAAGAACGGCAGCCGCAACCATGGCCGTCAGCACATAGGCCACGCTCAAAAGCGGCGACTCCGGAAAGAGCCCGGGCACCAACAAGAATTGATGAAAAATGGTGAACACCGGGTTCTCGCCCTCTTCAAACTTGCTAAGCGCCGGGAAGACAATGCTCAATGCCGTCGCCAGCGCAATCACCGCCGCGTAAGGCGCATACAAGGCCGAAAGCCGATATTGCACGGAACGGACAAACTCAAACTTCGGCGCCGCCAAGGACCGGGCCAAGCCAAAACCACCCAGGAAAAGCAACGCGTGCAAGCCGAAATCGCCAATTTTTAGGGAAAAGGCCCGGAAGGCGCCCCACTCCACCCAGGTCTCCGGCAGTTCGCCGAGCAACCCAAAGAAGTGAAACAAGAACAGCAGCACCGCCGCACCGGCCTTCACCAGGTCGATTTCGTAGCGGCGTCCAAGCCGGGAAGCGACGTCCTTGCGTTGAACGTCGTCCCGAATGCCGATCAGGGACTGAGTTGGGAGAGTAATTGCCACTGCACTCGGTACATCGGCGGTTCCGGCGATATTCTCGCATGGTGGAAGCTCTTCGCTTTCGAAAAAAATCCGACTTAGTACGAAACAGCCCCTCGTTCTCCCTGGCCCCAACGGACTAGAACTTTCGTCCCAAGCGATTTCCCTGGTTATCGCGCCACAGGAGCGGGAGTGACAAAATAGAAATACGATGTGGCGAATCCTCTTTTTGGTGCCGCTTCTGCTGGTGGGGTTGCAGGCAGAAGAAGGGGTGATCTTTTACTCCAAGTCCTTTCCGGGGTCCAAGCCGGCTTATTTGGAGATTGAAGTTCTTCCCACAGGCGAAGCACGCTACAAGGAATCGGCCGACGACGAACTGCCGGTAAAGTTCAAGTTGCAAGCTGCGGAACTCGAGGCCATTCAAACCCTCGCCAGCAAGCTGGAGTACTTCGCCAAGCCCTTGGAAAGCGGCCTGCCCGTAGCCAAAATGGGCGAAAAGACTTACCGCTACACCAATGGCAACAAGAAGCACGAGGCCAAATTCAACTACACCCAAGACCCCGATGCCCAGGCGCTGCAGGATTGGTTCGAGAAAATGACCGAGACCGTGAACCACTTTTATGATCTCGATCGTACCGTCCGCTTCGAGCCGCTTGGCGTGAATCGTACGCTGCTCCAACTGGAAGCCGCCTGGGACCGGCAGCGCTTGATTGGCTACGAACTCTACCTTCCTTTGTTGAACCGCATCATCAAAAACGACCGTTACCTGAACATGGACCGCGACCGCGCCGCGCGTCTGAAGACCGCCTTTGAAGAGGCGCGGAAATAAGAGAAATTGGAACGCAATGAAGTTTGAACGTGTGGTCTGGATTGTGCTGGATAGTGTGGGCATTGGCGAAATGCCAGACGCGGCAGCCTATGGCGACGTGGGCTCGAACACCTTGGGGAACCTGGCGCGCTTGCGGCCGATGCAGTTGCCCAATCTGGCGAACCTGGGCCTGGGCAATATTGCGCCACTGAGTGGCATTGGCCCGGTGGAGGCGCCGCTCGCAAGTTTTGGAAAGTGTGCGCTGGCCAGTCCCGGCAAGGACACCACAACGGGCCATTGGGAAATGATGGGCATTCTGCTCGAAAAACCTTTCCCGCTTTTCCCCGATGGCTTTCCCCAGGAGTTCTTGGACGGCTTCGAAGCGCAGATTGGCCGCGGCACCTTGGGCAATTTTGCCGCTAGTGGCACCGAGATCATCCAGCAGCTAGGCGACGAACACGTGCGCACGGGTAGGCCCATTGTGTACACCAGCGCCGACAGCGTCTTCCAAATCGCCGCGCACGAGGAAGTGATTTCCCTGTTTGAGCTTTACCGCATATGCGAAATTGCGCGCGGTATGTTGCGCGGCCCCTTAGAGGTGGGTCGCGTGATTGCCCGGCCCTTCATGGGCGAAAGCGGCAACTACACGCGCACGGCGAATCGCAAGGATTATGCCATTGCCCCACCCCGCGGCATGCTGCTGGACCAGTTGGAGCAAGCCGGCGTCGTGGTTCATAGCGTCGGCAAGATTGCCGACATCTTCCTGGGGCGCGGCATTCGTAGCTACGAAAAGACGAAAAACAACGCCGATGGCATGGCGAAAACCTTGGCCGCGCTGGAGGAAATCGAAAGCGGGCTTATCTACACGAACCTCGTCGATTTTGATTCTCTCTACGGCCACCGCAACAACACGGAGGGCTACGCTTCGGCGCTCGAAGCCGTGGATGCCTGGTTGCCGCAATTGCTGGCCCAACTGCGCCCCAGCGACCTCCTGCTCATCACTGCGGATCATGGTTGCGACCCCACTACGCCCTCCACGGACCATAGCCGCGAATACGTGCCCGTGCTGGCTTACTCACCCGGCGGCAAAGCAGTGCCCTTGGGAGTGCGTAGTTCCCTTGCCGACTTAGGGAAGACCGTCGCGGAAGTATTTTCCGTGCCGCTCGCGGCGGGAAAAAGCTTCCTGCCGGAAATCGCCTAATTGATTTTTATGGCGTGCTCTTCCAGCTGCGCCAGCGTTACGTACTGCAACGCGCCATGGTGGCACGATTCCAAAATAACCGGCGCCGCATAGCCAGCATCGTAAGCTTCTTTCCAGCGCGGGGCGCACACGCACCAGCGATCGCCGGGCTTTAGGCCCGGGAAGCCCCACTCCGGGCGCGGGGTGATGAGGTCGTTGCCGGCTTGTTTGGAAAAGGCGAGAAACTCGGCCGTCAACTGCACGCAAACGGTGTGCGAGCCGCGGTCCTTTTCGTCCGTCTCGCAACATCCGGTGCGGAAGAAGCCGGTCATCGGATCAAACGAACACGGCACCAGCAGATTGCCGTACACGTTGCGTTGCAGCTTTGTTTGTTCCCGGCTGCCTTGTTCCAGATTAGTTTTCTGTTCCATCGATTTTCCTTAAGCCTCCAATTCCAATCGCAAGAAGTTTAGCGCCGCGTGCAGCGCAAACAAGCGAACCCGTTCGCGGTCTCCGGCCGGGAAGCGGAAGCGCTTGGCGCGGGCTGGGCGGTCTGGCCCGGCCAAGCCAACAAACACTGTGCCAACGGGATTGGCCTCCGTGCCGCCGTCCGGCCCCGCATAGCCCGTCAAGCTAAGCGCCCAGTGCGCCGAAGTACGTGCCTTCGCGCCCTCGGCCATTTGGATGGCCACTGCCTCGCTCACTTCCGAGTGCTCCGCTAGGGTCCAAGGGTCCACGCCCAACAGCGCCTGCTTTTGGCCGTTGTTGTAGGTAACCATACCGCCCACAAAGGCTCGCGAAGCGCCGGGAACACTGCCAAAGCGCGCCCCCACCATGCCTGCGGTCAAACTCTCCGCCACGGTCAAGGTCTGCTCGCGCGCCACCAAACGGCGCAGGATTACTTCTTCAATCGGCGCGCCATCGAAGGAATAAATGAAGTTGCCCATTTCGGCGCGAATCTTGGCGCCTACTTCCTCTATCAATCGCTCGGCCTCGGCCTTCTCGGCGCATTGGGCGCGCAGGTGGATGGTGATGTCGCCGGCCTTGGCCAGGATCGTTGTCACCGGATTCTCGTATTGCTTGTAGATGGGCGCCAGCCGCGCGTCGACGTCACTCTCGCCCATACCGGCAATGCGATACGTCAACGTTGCCAGCGCCAAGGGCGGCAACATCTTTGCCAAACGGGGGAACACTTCTCCATCCGCCAGGGGCTTCATCTCCGCTGGCGGACCGGGCACAAGAACCACCACCTGCCGGTTGGCCAGCACCACCCATTGGCCCGGCGCTGTGCCGCGCGCATTCGGCAGCACCTCCGCGCCTTCCAGGACATAGGCCTGGCGCTTGTTAATTTCGGCCATCTTGCGGCCTAGGGCGGCGAAGCGGGCTTCCATGGCGGCCACCAGTTGCTTGTCAAACACCAGCGCGCGCCCGGTCGCGTCCGCAACGGCCTCTCGCGTCAGGTCGTCTTCCGTAGGCCCCAAGCCCCCGATCACAATCAGGATTTCGGCTTGTTCCAGGCAAAAGCGAATGGCCGCACTCAGGCGCGGGCGGTGGTCGCCAATCACTAGCTTTTGCACCACCTCCACACCCAGATCGTTCAATTTTTCCGTCAGGTAAAGCGAATTGGTGTCGACGCGGGACGGCGTCAACATCTCGCTGCCCACCGCAATTATGGCTGCTTGCATTTACAATCCAGCGATGCCCACATCCACGCGATAGATGGAATTGTTTGTCGCCACCGCCATGGCCCGGCTCGGCAGGAAACATAGCCCCACAATATTATGGCCGCTCAGAAAGGGCTCGGCTACGCGCGCGCCGTTCAGTCGAACAATGCCACGCCGTCCATGCCAGGAGGCGCAAACGTAAAGATTGCCGTCCGTGTCGAAGGCCAGCCCCTGCGGCCGCCCTAAGCCCCGGTAGTAAAGCTCAACATCGCCTTTCGGGGAAACCCGCGAGACGCCATCATTGCTCGACGTCGTTGGCCCGGTGACGTACAGATATCCATCCGGACCAAAGGCCAGGTGGTAGGCGGCAATGCTAGGCTCCAGCGTAGCGAAGACAAACACATCGCCCTCGGCGTTCACTTTGAAGATGGTGCCCGCGCGGTCCCCCACATACAAATTGCCATCGGGGTCGAAGCACAGGCCAGTGGCAATTCCCATGCCGCCCACAAAGGTGTTTACGCCTCCGCTGTGGGTAATCTGATACACCGCGCCTTCGTGCCGCGAGGAGACATGCAGCACCCCCGCAGGGCTAAAGGCTAGCCCGGAGGCATTCATGATGTCGGTGACAAAGGCCTCCGAGTGGTAGTTTGTATTGATCTTGAAGACCGAGACGGGCGTCTGCTGGCCGCGGCTGCCGCTGAAGGTGGTGTAAATGTTGCCCTCGGCATCCGCCGCCGGATTGGCCACCGGGTGAACGGCATCGGCAATCTGCACCCCCACAATTCCATGGGCCTCTGCGCGCGCGCCGCCTTCGCGCTCCACGGCAAGATCGCCTTCGGTAGCGCCTTCCGGAACCCGCACCACGAGCTTATCCTCCGCCCCGATCACCACGCCGCCCCGGTGCTTGCCAAAGCTCACCCGCGGCTGTTCGCGATCCATCAATCCCGCGCCCCGCAGGGTAAACTCTCCACCCGGCAAAGCCGCCACGGGCCGCACCTCGTCAATCCGCATTTCGCTCATGGGCATCCTTTCTCATACTAGGCCGTAGCCGCGCAACACCCCAAGCACCACCGCGCCGTAAACACCGGCCCCATAATCATCCAGCATGACACCCCACCCGCGGGGCAGTTTTTCGAGATGGTTCACCGGGAAGACTTTCGTAATGTCGAAAAAGCGAAAGAGCACAAAAGCCACCACGTAGGCCAAAGGTGTCGCGTTGCCCAAACCCAAGCCGCCAAAAACCAGCAACTGCCCCAAGACCTCGTCCATCACCACCATTTGCGGGTCTTTCAAGCCGGACTCGGCAATCACCACATTCGCCGCCCACACCGAGGCCGGCAACAGCACAGCCGCCAGCGCCGCCAAGTGCCACCCGGTGAAAAAAGCAAATCGTTGGAGCAGGAAGGCCAGCAGGACGCCCACGAGCGCCCCAGCCGTACCCGGCGCCTTGGGCACATAGCCCGCATAGAATGCCGTTGCCCAGGCCTCGGCCAGCGCGCTTCTCATCCTTGGCTACGCCTCGTCATTTATTGCTGCGCCTCGTCGTCCTGATCTTCGAGCTCGGCCAATCCCTGCCGCAAGGGCTTGCCAGGAATGCGGTAAGCCTCCGTCGACCAGTTGGCCAAATCCAGCGTCTGGCACCGCTCAGAACAGAAGGGAAAATAATCCTGCCCCAGGCGCGTGGGGCGCTCACAAATAGGACACTTCGCGCGCATCGGATCCATAAATCCACCTAAAGGGGCAAATGTTGGGGGCGCGGCGGGCCGTTCAAAATCGGAAAGGGGTTGGCCGCGCCGGCAAAGGCGGGCAGCGCCTCTGCTTCTCCAAAGACCTCGCCCACCAGATCGTAATCGTGTGCCTCGGTAATGCGGATCCGGCGGATTTGGCCACGCTTCAGCTCGCCGTCCGTTACATCGTTGATCAGGCAAACGCCGTCAATTTCCGGCGCTTGTCCCGGCAAGCGGCCCTGCCAAAGCAGTTCCGTTTCGGGCGAAACGCCCTCCACCAAAATCGGGAATTCGCGCCCCACCAGGCTTTTATTCGCCTTGCGGGAAATCTTGCGTTGAATGGCCATCAGGCGGCGCTGGCGCTTGCGAATCGTGCCCTTGTCCACCTTGCCCTCAAGCGCATAGGACTTCGCCGTTTCTTCATCGCTGAACTCAAACACGCCCAAGCGGTCAAATTGCGCCGCTTCCACAAACTGGCAAAGCTCCGCAAAATCAGCTTCTGTCTCGCCGGGAAAACCCACGATCATCGAAGTGCGAATTGTCACGCCCGGAATCGTTTTCCGCACCTGTTCGAGCAGCTTCAAGAACTGCTCGCCGTGGCTGCCGCGGCGCATCAACTTCAACACATTGCGCGAAGCGTGCTGCAGGGGCATGTCGATGTATTTCACCAGTGCCGCGTGTTCCGCAATGGTTTCGAGCAGTTTTGGTGTCACGCGGTTCGGATAGCAATAAAGGAAGCGCACCCACTTGGCGAAAGGCGTTTCAATCTGCGCCAGGCGCGCCAACAGTGTAGCCAAGCCATCCTTAATGCCCAGATCTTCGCCGTAGCTAGTCGTGTCCTGGCCGATCAGATTGATCTCCCGCACACCCGCGCCAAACATGCGCGTAGCCTCTGCCACAATCGATTCGAAGCGGCGGCTGCGGAAATCGCCCCGGAACTGCGGAATCACGCAGAAGGCACAGGGATGGTCGCAACCTTCTGCAATTTTGATGTAAGCACTGTGCTGGCCTGTGGTGAGGATGCGGGGCGAGAGGTCATGGTACAGGTAAGGCGTGCTCTCCGGCGTAAACTTTTCGCCCTCGCAGGCCTGAACAATTTTTTCGATTTCGTTGGTGCCCACCAGCGCATCCACTTCCGGCAATTGTGCTTCAATTTCACCGCGGAAACGCTCCACCAGACAGCCAGCCACCACTAGGCGCTTTGCCTTGCCGGTTTCTTTGTAGCGGCCCATCTCGATAATGGTTTCCACGCTTTCCTGCTTGGCGGGGTCAATAAAGCTGCAGGTATTCACGACAATCACTTCCGCCTCTTCCGGGTGCGGGGTCAACTCGTGGCCATGGGCAGCCAGCGAACCCATCATCACTTCGGAATCCACCAAATTTTTGGGACAGCCTAAACTAACAAAACCAATTTTCAACGCCAGATATCCTAACCTATAAGTTTAGCGAATTGCCCATGTTGCCGCCTATTCTTTGCGCCGCTTCTTTCCGGCCCCTGGAGGCCAAGCTGGTCGATTTACTGGCGTCTCTGGCGCCGGCAGATTGGCAGCAGCCCACCATTGCCGGCGCCCGCGGAGGGCGCGTCTGGCTGGTTCAGGAAGTAGCCGCCCACTTGTTGGACACCGCCCTGCGCAAAATTGCCATGGTGCGCGATGGCCATTTTGGTCCCGGGCCAGAGGCCGGCGAATCCCTCGCCGCCTTTGTGAATCGCTTAAATGCCGAAGGCGTGCGGCACTACCAGCGCCTCAGTCCCGCCTTGCTCATCGAACTGGTGCAACTAGTGGGGCCCCATTTCGCCGGCCTGCACGAAGGGCTAGATCCCTTTGCGCCCGCGCTCTTCGCGGTCAGTTGGGCCGGCCAGCAAAGCTCTGCGAATTGGTTCGATACCGCTCGCGAACTTACCGAGCGCTGGCACCACCAGGAACAAATCCGCCTGGCCACGGGCGCAGAAAGCCTCGTTGCGGGCCCGGAGTATCCCTTTGTCTTGGATTGCTTTTTCCGCGCGCTTCCGCATACCTATCGTGCAGTCGAGGCGCCCGCGGGCACGCGCATGTTGTTTTGTTGCGGCGCGCAGATCTGGTGCCTCGTCCGCAACGAAGCCTGGGAACTGGTCCAGCCGGATCCAACTGAGCACGTTAGGGACAAGGCCGACGTCGCGGCTAAAATAATGGTGCCCCCAGCCATTGCTTGGCGCATCTTCACCAAAGGCATCGCCCCCACCGAGGCGCAAGCGCAATGCACGCTTTCCGGCGACGAGGACCTGCTCCTGCCCTTCTTCTCCAGCCTGGCAATCGTGGCGTAGGTTTACTAGCGCTAAGGGCCCTTTGAGCGCAGCCCTAATACTGCAGCGTCCGCAAAAAGTCGGCGGACTTCTTCAGGCTATCCAGCGGGTTGCCGGGCGTTTGGTCTTGCTCTACGAAATAGTGCTTTGCACCGGCTGCGGCGGCGGCCTTCAGCACGGATGCCATGTTGATCACGCCTTCGCCCACTTCCTTAAAGGCTTCGTGCGGCACGCGCTCATTGTACTGGAGCTTGGGCAGCGCCATAACGTTCTTCAGGTGGACCAACGGGATGCGGCCCTTGTATTTGCGAAAAATGGAAACCGGGTCGACGCCGGCCACCTGGCTCCACATAACGTCAAATTCGAGGCCCACCAATTTCGCATCCGTATTCTTCATCAGCACATCCAGTAGCGTGTCCGGAGTTCCCGCCACGGGCTCAAACTCAAAGGCGTGGTTGTGGTAAGCCAGTTGCAGACCAGCGGCCTTCGCGCGTTCTCCCGTCTTGTTCAGCGTGTCGGCAAGCTTCTTAATTACGTCAACCCCGCCACGGTCCTGCGGAGCGATGTAGGGACACACGACATAAGAGAACCCCTTCGCCTTCGCGTCTTCGAGCGTGGGGTTCAGCTTGTCAATGTCACGGGTGAAGTAGGAAGTATCCACGTGGAGGCTCACGGGCTTCAACTGCGTCTGCTTCAGCGCGTCCCAGATCTTGGCCATGTTGCCGCGAATCACTTCCGCTTCGCGGTAACCCTGCCCTTCGAGCGCGCGCAATGTCTCCAGCGGCTGGGCGTCAATGATGCTGCGCAAGGTATACAACTGGGCCCCGAAGGTTTTGAGCGTCTTGGCGGAGATAGCGGCGACAGACGCCGTGGCGGCCAGGAATTGGCGACGGTTTTGCATCCCTTCAGCATAATGAAAAAAGCCGGAGACAGTTGCCTGTCTCCGGCTGTGTGGCTAACGAAATTTGCGACTCTCGTTAGGTCCGTAGCTTGTTGCAGGGAAACTAGTCGCCCAGGGCGCCAGCAGCTTCCTGTTGCTTTTGCGGGGCGGGCGGTTGGATACCCACCAAACCCTTCGGGGCGCTGCCCGCGGGCTTGATGTCGCCCAGGGCGATAAAGCCTTCCACGGTCTGTTCCTTTAGGATTTCCTTCCGGTACAGCTTTTCCATTTCCTTGTGGTGTTCGGCTTCCTTGATCATCTGGGCGCGGGCGCGCAGCTTTTCTTCGCGCGCGTTCTTCGCCACGCCGATTTCGTCAAGGTCGGTCTGCTTGCCCGCTTCCACGGCTTCCTGGTTCAACACCAGGGAGTGCATGGTGCTGTCGAGTTCCACGTTCTTGTTGCCGGCGTAGATGCGGTGGCGGCCATGCTCTTCGTACCACTTGGTGAGCGTGGCGGTCATGTGCATCTTTTCGATGATGTTGCGCCAACCCACGCCCGTGTTGTAAGCGCAGAAGCTGATTTCGCCTTCTTGCGTGGCGTAGGGGATGATGCACTGCTCGGTACGGCGGAAGTCGTAGTTGAACAGATCCTGGAACCACATGCCCGCGATGAACAGGAAGTTCCAGCGGTCTTGGCGGCGCTTTTCGATATCGGCCATGGTGCGGTCGCCCGAAACCTTGCCGTAGTTCTTGCCGGTGGCGCCCATGCTCTTGTCAAACTTCTGCAGCAGGTCCTTGATGCGGAAGTGGGTGGGAGCCTTGTAGGGGTCGTAGTTGCGCATCAACGCGATGGCGACGCCAAACAAGCTCCAAAACTTCGAGCGGGCAGCGTCGTTCAGCTTGGCCACGTCTTTGGCGAAGCGGTCGGCGTTTAGGAAGGCGGTAACCGGAACGGCTTCCTTGGTTTCCTTGTCCACCATCACCGCCATGCCGGTGCCGCAGTTCGGGTGGCAACCGCAAGAGAGTTGGCCCCAATCGGCATTCGGCCCGTGCACATGGTCCGCGAAGTCGGCGAAGGTGCCCATGAAGGAAATCGGGTACCAGTCGCGCGTGGGTTCGCCCACGCCGGTTTGGTTCTTCACGTCGTGCGCCAGGTGGCTCAGCGTGTAGCGTTGCGCTTGGCGGCGCTCGTCAGTAACTTCTTCGTCGCGGCCTGTGAAGGACACCGGCTGGAAGCTGAGGAAGGGGATTTTCTTCGGGTTGTCGAGCGCAAACTCCACAATGCGGCCCACTTGTTCGTTGTTGATGCCGTTGACGATCGTGGTAACCGGAACAATGTCGATACCGCTCGACCAGCAATTTTCGATGGCGCGCATCTTCACGTCGAAGAGGTTGCCGACGGCGCGGTGCGAATTGGCCGCGTTGCCGATGCCATCAAACTGCAGGTAAACATACCGCAGGCCCGCTTCGGCGGCTTGCTTGGCAAATTCTTTCGATTGCGCAAACTCAATGCCGTTCGTGGCCGCTTGCACCGAGTTGTAGCCAATCTTCTTGCAATAGCGGATGGCGTCCAGGAAATAGGGCGACATCGTGGGCTCGCCGCCGCTGAACTGCACCGACATCTGCCGGCGGGGCTTAATCTTCAGCGCGTTGTCGAGCAGCGTGGTGATGTCTTCCCACGTCAATTCGTGCACGAAGCCAACCTGGTTGGCGTCCATGAAGCAGGGGTCGCACATCATGTTGCAGCGGTTGGTCAAGTCCACCGTCAACACACTGCCGCGGCCGTGCTTAATGGTGGAGCTGCCGTGGTTGTGGAGGTCTTCGTCGTTGTGGGCGCGGATGTCGCGGCCCGGGAACACTTCTTCCAAGTGGCGGAAGAACACCGGGTCGATGCTCATCACGTCTTCAAAGTGGCCGTGGGTGGGGCAATCCTTCACCATAAGGATCTTGCCGTCGCGCTCAATGATTTGCGCCTTGATTTCGCCCACTTTTTCGTTCTTTAGAATTTCCACCGGCAATTCCCCATTCAGGATCTTCGTCCGGATTTCGGGAATGCACTTGGGGCAGAGCGAGTCCGTGGTGCGCGGCCAACCGAGCGGCGGCTTGGACTTCTGGTAGCTCTTCAGCAGCGGCTTATCCGACCACTTGGGAGTGATGGAGGGGTTCGGGTTGATGGCGTTGACTTTTTCGAAAACGGCCCAGGTGGCCTTCGCCGCCAAGCTGGCGGCCTTTTCCAGAATTTTTACGGTAGCGGACATATTCTCCCTTTGTTCGGCCCTTCGGGCCTAGAGTCGCAAATAGGGCGACGACGGGAATACCCGTCTGTCTACGTTACAGATTAGGGAAAATCCCGCAAGAACTCAGCAAACAAACATCGAACGGCAGTTTTTGAGGGTTGAATTGCATAGAGGCACAAATATTCGCCTTTTCTTCCCGTCCGGAAGTGCCAAACTGACAATCAATGACGGTGCCCGCGCAGCTCCTGCTTGATCTCGCCCATGCTTGCGGATTTGAGCTTGCGGGCCTTACCCCGGCCACGCCCCACTCTGATTATGTCCGTTACTCCCACTGGGTGGAAAATGGCCATGCCGCGGAGATGCGCTACTTGACCGATCATCGCGGCCCCCTCCGCGCCGACCCGCAAAACCTGTTGCCCCGGGCCCGCACCATGCTCTGCGTGGGCAAGCTGTACAAAACTTCCGTTCCGCAAAACCACACCGAAACGCCGCCGGGCCACGGTTGGATTTCTCGCTATGCTTGGGGGGCGCGGGATTATCACGACGTTCTGCGCGAGGGCCTGGAAAGTTTCGTGGCGCGCCTGCGTGAAACGTTGCCCGAGCCCTTTGCCCACCGCATTTGCGTAGACACTGCGCCCTTGCTCGAGCGATCTTATGCTCGTTCCGCCGGCCTGGGCTGGATTGGGAAAAACACCTGCCTGATTCATGAGCCCCTGGGTAGTTGGTTTTTCCTGGGCGAAGTGCTCTTCGATTTTCAAGTGGACCAATACAATCAGGCTCCGCCCGACCGCTGCGGCACCTGCACCCGCTGCATCGAAGCCTGTCCCACCGCGGCCATCGTCCCCACTGTGGACCATTACACGATCGACTCTGCGCGCTGTATCAGCTACTGGACCATCGAGGCAAAAGAAGCCGCTCCGCCCGAACTCCGCGCCCAATTCGGCAACCACATCTTTGGCTGCGACATCTGCCAGGACGTTTGCCCCTGGAACCGTCGCGCGCCGGAAACGGAAGAGGCCGCCTTCGCCCCCGCGAACGCCATGCCCAACTTACAGGAGTTAGTTGCCTTGAGCGACGATGAATTTCGCCGCCGCTTCCGCCAAACCCCAATCGCCCGCACCAAGCGCGCTGGCTTGGCTCGCAACGCCGAAATTGCGCTACAAAATCATCGCCAGCAGGCTGGCTAGCTCGCGTGCCTCGGGCGGCGGCAACTCTTCGCTATAGCCCACCTCCAGCACCCCGTCCACCACGCGCAAACGCCCGCTGGCGCTTTCCATCATGCGAATCGAGTTCACCATGCGCCGCTGTTCGGCCGGAAGAATCGCCAAGGCCGCTTCAATCGCCGCGCGGTGCAGTTGCTCAGAAGACTGTTTGCTCTCTACCAGCACGGCAACCTCTGCCTCCCGCACCAGCAACGTCTTGCCCAGTGTTTCCAATTGCCAAAGCTCCCCCGCATTCCCCGCCGCCTCTATGCTTGCCGCCTCGCCCTCCAAGCGCACCCCACTGCGGAGTATGAGTTCGACTTTCCGCCGGGCCGCCACTGCCCGCTCAAACGCGCTGCGCATTTGCCTAGTATGATGCCTGTTGTATGAAAATGCTCCCGGTGATTGTCCTCTTGGCGCTGATGGCGGCTACGGCCCCCGCGCAGGTTCTCTTCGACGGCAAGTCCTTTGCCGGCTGGCGCGATGTCCGCAAGCTGAACATTCCGGGCGACGCGTGGACCATTGAGGACGGTGCGCTGAAGAGCGTCCCCAAACCCTTGATCAATGAGGACCTCTACACGTTGGGCGAATACCAGGACTTTGAACTGGAGTTTGAATGGAAAATTTCTCCCGGCGGCAACTCTGGCGTGAAGTACCGCCTGCAGGAAGCCGTGTTTATGAACGAGAGCATCCAGCGCCCCAACATCAAGCGCTTCGAAGACACCGTGAAGGATGAGATGATCCGCCGCCCCAGCGACCGCGCGAAGCTGAAGCCCAACGAGCACGGCCAACTCTACACCATCGCCTTCGAGTTCCAATTGATCGATGACGATAACTACCGCGGTGGCCTGAAGCCCGACCAAACCACGGGCTCGCTCTACAGTTTTTTGCCCGCGCAAAAGCGTGCCGCCAAGAAGCCCGGCGAGTGGAACACTGCCAAACTCGTAGTGAAGGGCGACCACGTGGAGCATTGGGTGAACGGAGTGAAGGTGTTGGATGCCTCGCTGAAAAGTCCCGTCATTGCCGAAGGCGCGAAAAAGCGCTGGGGCGCCGATAGCCCGGTTTCCAAGCTCCTCATCGACCAACCCCGTAAGAAGAGCCCAATTCTGCTACAGAACCACGGCGACGCAGCTTGGTTCCGGAATTTGAGGGTGAAGCCGCTATAGGGTATCGGCGAATTCGCTTTGCGAGATGCGGATAAGATAAGAGAATATGGAAACGCGCATCTTAAGTAAAGGTCAGGTAACTCTGCCGAGCGCTATCCGCGAAGAACTCGGCCTTCGCTCTGGCGATACTCTTGTAGCAACCGTTAAGTCTGGGCAAATAGTTCTTACCCCGCGCGTCCCTAAATCATCCCGAACCAAAATTATTCAGGACCCGCTTACCGGACTTCCTGCCTTGGACATAGGCACAAAAGCACCACAACTAACCAAAGCAAAAGTGGATAAGATTTTGCTTGATCTTCCGTGAAGTACCTTTTCGATGTAAACACACTATTGGCTTTGGGCTTGATCCAACACGAATTCCACGAAAGGGTTGGCTTGTGGCTTCGGTCAGCAGCGTTAGAGAACCAATTCGTTGTCCTCACATGTGCGATTACAGAATTAGGTTTTGTCAGGGTGTTATCCCAAGTCTCGAATTACGGGCTGTCTGTATCCCAGGCAAAGTTTCTTCTAATGAAGCTAAAGCAACAACAAAAAGTGACGTTTGAATTCGTTGCCGATCATAATGATGCCAGTCGGCTTCCGAATTGGGTCAGAAGTGGAAGACAAACTACGGACGGGCATTTATCGGAGCTGGCAAAAGCGCACAACGCCATCCTTGCAACTCTGGATGAACGGATTCCTGGAGCGTTTGTCATCCCCAAAGATGGAACCAAGGCTGGATAAATAGAAAGCATTTCCAATCAACCTCGGACGTCTAGCCGCCCCCAAACCCATACTCGTATTCCACCCTCGCTACCCGCGTTACGTAGCGCTCATACCATTGATCTCTCCCTTTCTGCTGCGCCACCCGGTGGCGCGCCACTTGCTTCCAGGCCTGCAAATCCTCAAGCGTCCGCCAGTAGGACACCGTAATGCCCACCCCCGAGCGCGCGCTATCCAAGCCCAAAAAGCCTGGCTGTTCGCTGCCCAGTCGCTCCATCTCCGCGGCCATTTCCGCGTAGCCATCTTCCACTTCGGTGCGTACGCTGCTGAAGATCACCGCATAATAAGGGGGAGAAAAAAGTCCTGCGAGTTCCATCCCTTAAGTTTGCTAGATTGAGGATTCTGTGGCTGAAACTCTCTTAGAGACCCCGCTCTTTCGCGCCCACGTCGCCCTCGGCGCGAAAATGGTCGATTTTGGCGGCTGGAACATGCCCGTGCAATACAAGGGCATTCTGGACGAGCACAAAGCCGTCCGCAGCGCAGCGGGCGTTTTTGACGTCAGCCACATGGGCGAAATTGTGGTGCGTGGGCCGCAGGCGCTGGACCTTGTGAACTACATCAGCACCAACGACGCCGCGAAGCTGCAGGATGGCCAAGCCCACTACAGCGGCCTGCTTTATGAGCACGGCGGTTTTGTTGACGATATTCTCGTTCACCGCGTCAGCGCTACGGAGTTTTTTCTGTGCGTGAATGCCTCGAACCAGGACAAGGATTTCGGCCACATCCAGAGCTACAGTTTTTTTGAGGGGCAGAGGCGCTTCGACGCAATGGTGGAAAATGCCGGGCCGCGCTACGCGCAAATCGCCGTCCAAGGCCCGCAGTCGCTCGCCCTCCTGCAACCGCTTACCCAAACGGACCTTGCCGCCATTCGTTACTACTGGTTCCAGGACGGCGAAGTTGCCGGACTGCCCACGCGGATTGCGCGCACTGGCTATACGGGCGAAGATGGCTTCGAGCTTTACGTGGCCGCCGAAAACGCGGTGGAATTGTGGAACCGCCTGCTGTCGCTCGGCGCCGTACCGTGCGGATTGGGAGCCCGCAATACCCTACGCCTGGAGGCCGCCATGGCGCTCTATGGGCACGAAATCGACGCCACAATCTCGCCGCTTGAAGCGGGCCTTGGTTGGATTGTGAAATTCGCCAAGCCGGACTTTGTGGGCAAGGCCGCGCTCGAAAAACAAAAGGCAGCTGGCCTCGCGCGGAAGCTTTGCGGATTTGTGATGAAGGGCCGCGGCATTGGCCGCGATGGCTACGAAGTGCTCGCCAACGGCGCGCCCACCGGCTGGGTAACCAGCGGTGGTCCGGCTCCTACCCTCAACCAGAACATTGGCCTGTGCTATTTGCCGCTGGCCTTGGCCAACCCCGGCCAAGCAATCGAAGTTGTTGTCCGCCAACAGCCCGTTGCCGCGGAAGTCGTCCCTACACCTTTTTACAAGAGAGCGAAATAAGCATGTATCCCGAAAACTACGCCTACACCAAGGAACACGAATGGGTGCTCGCCGAAGGCGACACTGGAACTATTGGCATTACGCACCATGCCCAATCTGAGCTTGGCGACATCGTCTACGTGGACCTGCCGAAAGTGGGCGCCCAAATCACCCAACACACCACCTTCGGCAGCGTGGAAAGCGTAAAGGCCGTGAGCGACATCTATTCCCCAGTCACCGGCGAGGTGATTGCCGTGAACGAACTGCTCGCGAGCCAACCGGAAAAACTGAATGCCGACCCGCACGGCGAAGCCTGGCTCGTAAAGGTAAAGCTCCTGAAGCCCGAAGAACTGCCCGGCCTGATGAGCGCCGCCGATTACCAAGCCTATATCGGAGCCTAATGCGGCCCGTTCGGGACCTCCTGCTGCTTGCCCTCCTGGTGCTGGCCCTGCGCCTGCCCTTTCTGAATCACCCCATCCAAGGGGACGACGTCTACTACCTTCAAGGCGCACAACATGCGCAAATCAATCCCGCGCATCCGCACCAAGCCCAATACTATTTCCAGGGCCGCCTCGTCGATATGCGCGGCCACCCGCACCCGCCGCTGAATGCCTGGGTGCTTGGCCTATTATTGGCCCTTGTGGGGGAGGTGAAGGAAGTTCCCTTCCACGCCTTTTACACGCTGTTCAGCCTCCTTGCGGCGTTCAGCATGTACTGGCTGGCCACTCGCTTCACGCAGCACGCGCTGCTGGCCACTTGCCTGTTTTGCGCGGTTCCCGCCTTTGTCGTTAATGGCAATTCGCTCGAAAGCGACATTCCCTTTCTGGCCTTCTGGATGCTGGGCCTTGCCGCCTTCTTTCACCAACGCCTCGCGCTGGCGGGCCTTGGGCTGGCCCTCGCCGGTTTGGCGGCCTACCAAAGTGTCTTCGCCATTCCCATCCTCTGGCTCTTTACCTGGCAAACCCAGCGCCGCTCGGCCAAGCATTACCTGGTCGCCTTTATCCCCGCGTGCGTACTGCTGGCCTACCAATTGCTCGAACCCACCCCGCCCGTTGCCGTGGCTCTCGGCTACTTCCGCGATTATGGCCTGCAAACGCTGGCCAAGAAGCTCCTCAACGCCCGCGCTTTGTTGGGCCACTTGGGCTGGATGACGTTCCCCCTCGCGGCTGCCTTCGCCTTCTGGAGCCCTTGGTCGCTCTTGGCGCTGCCGCTCGCCATCTGGGAGCCCAATTTCTTCTATGCCCTTGGCGTTGTGGCAGGCGCGGCATTTCTGGCGCGGCCAAGCGCGCGCTATGCCTGGTGGCCACACATCTTTTTCCTGGGGGCACTTGCGCTCTTCTTTGCCGGCTCGGCCCGCTACTTGCTTCCGCTGGCCGCGCCACTATGTTTGGCGCTGGTGGATTCCGGCAGGCTCTCCCCGCGCCTATTGTGGGGCAGCGCCGTTGTGCAACTCGCCCTTGGGCTGGCCTTGGCCTTCACCAATTACGAACACTGGCGTGGCTACCGGGATTTTGTTGCTCGCAACAACATTGGCCCCCGCACATGGGTGAACGGCGAGCTTGGGCTCCGTTTTTATGCAGAGTCCCGCGGCGCGCTCCCGCTGCCCTTGGGCCAGGAATTACGCCCCGGCGACCAGGTGCTCAGTTCTCAACTCACCTTCCCCATCCCTGTCACCACGGGCGGCGGCCAACTGGTGGAAGTGGTCCGCCAGGACCTGCACACAACACTGCCCCTACGTTTAATCGGGTTGAACTCGCGCTCCGGCTATTCGGATGCTTCCGCCGGGGTGCGTCCCTTCGATCTCGTCTTCGGGCCCGTTGATACTCTCCGCCTTCAGCAAGTAGTGGAGCGTCAACCTACGCTCAGCTATCTGCAACTCGGTGATGAGGCCAGCACGCAACACATTCTCAGCGGCGCCTACCAGATTGAAAACGGCCAATACCGCTGGATGGGCCGCGAAGCGAAGTTCCTGTTGAAGCCCCTGGGCGCACCCGGTACCGCCGCAGCCACTTTTTATATTCCGGACTCGGCCCCCGCACGCCAAGTTGAACTTTCCTTCAATGGCCAGCTCCTTGCAGCGCGCACTTTCGAGAGGCCCGGCTTGTACACCCTATCCGCTCCCGCCCCCGCAGTTGCCGGGAACCCCATTCTCACCCTTCGCTGCGACAAAACATTCCAAGCCCCCGGCGACACCCGCGAACTGGGCTTAATCGTCCGCGAAATCGGCCTGCGCTAGCGGATCCGGTAAATATACCCTTCCTCTAAGAAACGGTCACCGAAGGACTGCCCCCCCAACCGCATACCCTCCACAGACTTCGTCTTCCCGAAAATCTTTCGCAATTGAACGATAAACGGGTCCTTCATCCTCAAAATATGAAATGAAGGCAGACTTTCTTGATCGATCTGAGCAGCCCGAAGGGCTTTGTGGAGAAGGCCGTAACCCTCAAGCGGACCCACTTGATCAAACTCCGGTGCCGCCAGAATCAACCGCCATGTTTCGTACTCGTCGAAAAGTCCCCACAAAGCAACCTTGGCTTCAATTCCATAAGCATCAAGGGCTTTTACGACTGTTGCGATTCGGTCCGCTTCGACGATTACCATCGTTTCTTTATCCATGGCAGAATTCCACTTCTTCGCTCGCAAATGGCACGCAGCAAATCTGTAGCCGCAGATTTATCGTTGGCTTGATAGCGGCTTTGCTCCGACCACAATTGTACTAGGGCTCAGTTAGCCTGGAGTTGGATATTCTGACGGCATTCAGCCAGCAAGAGTTGATCCAAACCCGCCGCCTGCATAAGCTTCCTCAAGTCGTGGGTATAACTTTGTTCGGCCAGCTTCTTATCAGGAAAGTCTCCTGCTCGGGTTTTCCTCGCAATACAAGCTTTAAGGGCACACTCTACGCAATAGCCTGCCAAGTAATAGCTGCCTCCATAGAATTTCGCTTGCTGTAGTTGTTGAGACTCCTCTAAACGAGTTAGCGCCAGTCCTTGCAGTTGCTTGCGGTTCAAACCAATACATTAGCGTCAATCGCGCTCCTGATCAACTTTTCAGGCTTCGATTTCCCCCAGCGCCTCCGCCAGTACCTGCTCCACGCTTGGCCGCTCCAGCACTCGCACGTTTTCTCCCCGTGGCGCCCAAATAGCCGGGTCCGTTGTCTCAAACAGCGCGAGCGTTTTCGCCCCCACCGCCGCCGCCAAGTGCGTGATGCCGCAGTCGTTGCCAATGTAAAGAGCCCCGCCGGCAAGATACTCGGCCAGCACCGCGAGGTCTTCAAACAATTGCGCTCCCGGAAAGCTTTGGTGCGGGGCACGGAGGAATTGCACGCTCCGCCCGGCGGCCTCCAAATAGCGCGCCAGCAATTCAAAATTCCCCAAAGGCCAGTTCTTCCGCGCGCTCCCGGAAAAAGGATGGATCCACACCACGCGATTGCGACGCGGCTCGACCGCGATGCTGGGCACCGCTGGCAACCGCGCGCCTACTTGCGCGGCAAAAAAGTCGGCGGCATGCACGCCCGCATTCGCCGGGGGCAAGGCCTCGTACCAGAACACGCGCGGGTGCACCGCATCTACCGCGGCGCGAAAATCGTCGCGCTTGGCCCCGTACCAGGAATGAATCTCATCAAAATCGGCGAAGAGCTCCGGCGGGGCTTGGTCCAGAATGCGATCCACACCCTTTTCCAGCAAGCTCGCGCTGCCGGGCCAAAGCGGCTTCATTTCGCCGCGCAACCAAACCTCCGTAGGGCTTAAGTGCGCAATGGCGGGAAAGCTGAGAATGGTATCCCCAATGCCACCGGGGCGCAGGACGAGGCGCCGCATGGGTTAACGGACGTCGGCGGTGAAATTTACCGTAAGGGTTTTTGGCGCCAAGCACGCGCGGTCGCTGCAAGCCTGGTAGCGCAATTTCGCTGGCAAGATATAAAGCTCGGGCTTGGCCGCCGCCGGGGCTCGCAACGTCACGGCAATCTCAAACTCGCCGGTCAGGACATTCAGCGGACGCTCCGAAAAGCTGTACTTTTCATCGTGCCCCGCCGGGTAGGCCACATTCACTACCTCGAGCGGCTTTGCTTCCACGGTCAAGCGCAGGGGAATCAAGTAATCCTCGTGCGGCTTATTCGAATTCGCGTGGTAGCCTTCCGCGATTTTGGCCCTCACCTTCACCACCGTGGATTGCCCCCGCACAAGGTTCACTTTGGCCGGCGAGGTCACGCTCACCACATTGCCCACGCCTTGCGCACAAGCCAAGCTGGCCAGGCAAAAACTACTTAGCAGCAATGCCCAAAAGCGCATGAATGTCCTTTTCGTACTCACTCTTCGAGACCAAGCCCACGTGCACCGCGCCCACCTTGCCCTGTTTGTCGATCAGGAAAGAAGTCGGCAGGCTATCCACTCCTCCGTAAAGCTGCGCCATCGCGTCGTCGCCCAACAGCACGCGGTAGTTCACCTTTTTATCGGTAATGTAGGGCTTCACAATTTCCCAGCCCTCTTCGTCCATCGCCACGCCCACGACGGCGAAACCCTTATCCTTGTACTTCTGCTCGAACTCGACAAACCAGGGAATCTCGATTTTGCAAGGCCCGCACCAAGTGGCCCAAAAGTTCAGCAGCACCACCTTGCCTTGGTAGTCCTTCAGCGTCACAGTCTTGCCTTCGGAATCTTTCAAGCTAAACGCGGGGGCCGTTTTCCGGCTTTTTTCCGGACGCACACTCGCGGCGTCCGCCGTGCTCCCTCCGGAACAGGAAAAGAAGGCCAAGCTCAGGGCGAGGGCACCGAAAAGGGTAAAGCGGGTCAATCAAGTCTCCTACGGTGATTCTATCGTTAAACGGAAAGCCACTACACCTTTGCCTAAACTGCCAGCGGCCTACGTTTCATTAGACTCGCCAACCAGCGCTTTCGATTCGACCGAAGTAGAGCATCGGGCGAAGCAAAAGACGACGCCGAATCGCAGAAAGCTTCGCAAACGTAGTGCTTCCAGTTTGCCTCGGTCGGTTTGTCGCGGTAACGATCGAACGCGAGGCGGCTCGAAAGATCCGGATGCAAGGGTACCTGCTCCTGCTTCAAGACCTCCGCCCATGCCGCGCGCTCGCTGTTGGGCAGGCGCCGCCAAACGAAATGGTAAAGTTCGTGGGCAAAGATGCGCACCAAGTCGGGCGCATGCCGCAGCAATTCCTCGTCCAGTACAATTTCGCGTTCGCGCAAAAAACTGGCCGCGAAAACTTCTTCGCCCGGCCCGGGACCCAATCCCAACTTGCCTTGGTGCGCCCGCATCTGGCGCGCGAAGCGAACGTTTAGGCCCGGCTTGGGCGTATCTTTAAGCTTCTCTACGGCTTTGCGGGCGGAGCCTTCGGTTTGCCGAAGAACTCGGGGTCTTCCACCTTTACCTGTACTTGACTTTGCGTTGCTTGCAGCCATTGTTGGAATTTCTTGTCTTTCAGTTGCCCGGTCAGCGTCGCTTTCAATTCTTCCAGCGGCTGCTGCGTGTATTCGGTCACCTTAAAGATGTAGAATCCGTTCGGCTGCTTCACAGGATCAGAGTATTCTCCCGCCTTCAACGAAAAAATCGCCTTCGAGAGGTCGGGCGGAATTTGGTCGGAGCGGCGGATGGTGCCAAAATCCCCGCCCTTGGCGCGCGAGGCCACATCGTCGGAGTTGGCTTCTACCAGCGCCTTAAAGTCCGCCCCGCCGCGCAATTGCTTCACCAGGTCTTCCGCCTTGGCTTTGGCTTGCTCTTCGTTTAGCTTCTGCTTTTCCCCTTCTTTGGCCGGAGCAGGGTTTGCCGCGTAGCCCACCAGCAATACTTGCAGCTTCGCCTGCTGAAAGTTGTCCTTGGACTCTTCGTAAAACTTCGCTACTTCCTCATCGGCCACGGTAATTTTCGCGCGGTAGGTTTCCACGTAGCCTTGGGCTAGAGTTTGCAGGCGCGAAAATTCCAGGCGCTGCTTATAGGGCGTCATTTGGTCCACCTTTTCGGTCATGGCCAAATCGCTGAACATGTACAGCATGGCCATCTGCTTCAAAAAGGCTTCACGGTCCTGCGCGTACATTTGCTGAAATTGGTTCGGCAAGCCCGCGACAAAGCTTTCAATCTGCGGCGCGGTCATCGGCTTGCCGCCCACCACGGCAACAACTTTGTCAGCGCCACCAGCGGCCGGAGCCGGGCTCTGGGCAAACAAAACGGAGCCTGCAATCAACAGAGTGCCTGCCATCAAAAAGGAATAGAAAATTTGTTTCACTTCCCTTTAGACTAACAATCCGCCCGCTGGTTAGGGGTTCACGGCTTGCGGCAAGAACACCGGCGCCGCCGCGCCCATCTCGTCGCGCAAATTCGCAATCGGGTCCCGCCCGTAGCCATAACCAATCTTCAGCCCCTCGGGCGCCTTGCCCTGAAAATGCAGCAATACGCTGGCGGGCTCATTCGGGTCAAAGGTTACCTTGTAGATCAACGGCACCACTTCGCCGGCCCCATTCACCGCATAAAAGCCCAGCACGCGGCCGGGCGCCACCAGCTTTCCGTTCACATCACGGTACTTCACCCGCACCGTTTGACCTTCGAGGGCAAGGCTCACCAGCGTTGGCCCCTTCTTGATCTTGCCCGCCGCGTATCCGGCCATCACCCGTCCCAACCGCTTCAATTCGGGCGTCGAGACGTGAATGCCGTCGTCCAAGTCTGTATCGATGGTGGCGAACATCGCGCTGCGCGGCAACATCGTTTCGGCCAAGCGCTGCCCTTCCTGCACCTGGTTCCAGGGTGCACCGGGGGCGGCGCTGACGTGCCGGCCAATCTGCGCGTAATAGAACGGCAGTTCCGGGGCGTTCAAATCCTGCCGGAAGGCCTTCACCAGTTCCTCAAACTTTTGCTGGAAGATCGGCGCCGCTTGCGCGCTAGCGTCCGATTCGCCTTGGTACCACAAAATGCCGGCAACCTTGCCGCCCACCAATTGCGCCCGCCGGAGCGTCGCACCGTACAACGAATCCCCGCCCTTGTCCTTCAGTTCCGGACTCCATTGCGCCATCGAGGTGCCGCCGTGGGCGCACGGCAGGAGCCCCACGGGAACGCCAGTGCGCTTTTCGTATTCAATGGCAAATGCCAGCCCCAAGCCCGCCCCCTTTTTGCGGTTCGCGCGATACGCTTCAAGCGCCTCGCCTTCCAGGCGTTCCGCCACCCCGGCGGCATTTTTGCGCCAGTGCACCCGGTCGGTCGCGCTGACCAATTCGTGCAACGGCTCTTTCGCCGGCACCCACGCGTCGGCTTGGTTATAGCTGTTCACGCGATCGGAGGGCTGCTCAACATTTTCAAGATTCCCCACGCCTTCCATGTTCGATTGGCCGGCCAGCAGCCAGATGTCGCCCACCAATACGTTGCTGCGCGCATGAATGGCTGCGCCCACGCGGCGCAAGCGAAACTCCAGGCGATAGGGCCCCCCGGTCGGCACATTTCGCACCGTAGTCTTCAGCACGCCGTTTACCGCCTTACCCAAATTCAAGGCAACAAAGCCAGGCACCGGCACCACGCCGCGCTTAATGCTCAAGAAGACATCCTTACCCTCGTCGCCTTCCACTTTCAGTTCCAAGGGAATCTCGGCCTTGCCGTCCGTACCCCGTTGGTAAACCTGATAGTCCACCGGGCCGGAAACAATCGAAATACTTTGCGCGAAGGCGCTGGCTGCCAGCAGCAGCAAAAGGGCGGTACTTTTCATGACCGCCTGATTTTATCGCGCCCACGGCTTGGATGCAGCAACGCTAGCGTTTGGTGAAAGCCAGCGTATCTCCCACGCGCGTGTCCGTTTTGGCCGCCATCCCGGCCGGCAACTCCAGCACCGAGTGCGCGCTCAAGCAAAAGCTCACTCGCCCTTTCGGCATGGCCGCGCGGATCTTCAGCACCTTTTTTGCCTTGTTCAGATAGAGCACGTCGATGGGGAATTTCATGGCGAAGGTGTGCACCGCCTCGCAGGGAGCAATCCACAAGCCATCGCCTTCCTCAAGCGACTCGTGCTGTAACAATCCGCGTCGCCGTAGTTCGCTGGTATTCGCGATGCCCGCGCGATTGGTTAATTCCGCTCCGTTACGCTCGTTGCGGATCTCGAGTACCTGTACTTTGTTTTCGGTGAGTGTCAAGCCGATAGCCTCTCTCGAAACTATCGGCTTGTTGGGGCAATTACTTTCGGGCCGAAAGCTGCGGATCGACTTCCTGCAGCTCCGCCATGGCCTTTTGCAAAGCCTTCGCCTTTTCGTGCGGCCAAACCTGGCCATGGTTCCGGTTGAAGGCAATGGAAAACTCCTCAATCGCCTTCACCAAATTGTTGAAGCGAGCTTGAAAGCGCGCGGCTTGGGCCTTTTGTACCTGCGGGTGCGGATTTGCATTTGCCGGTTCATACACTACGGGATTCCCATTTCGGGCCACAGCGCTTCCCTCCATCCGCTGCGGGTTCGCCGGAACCTGCAGAAAAACAAGCAAAAACGGAACGGCAAACATGTCGTGGTCCTCCTTTCAGAACTTTCCAATGCCAGCCAGAGAAGATTTTCTTCTCTGTTACATTATGGTTACTTTTCGAAAGGATTCGTTACAAAAATTTACGAAGACCGCATTTTTTTAATGCCCCAGTAAGGCGCCTATCCCCTTCCAGCTCATATGGATACCCAGGTAGCCGAAGACCAAGTTCATGGCAAATTGCAGATTCCGCCCTGGCACCCGTGAACTCAACCAACTCCCCACGAGCGCTCCCGGCACTCCGCCAATCAGCAGCTTGAGAATCAGGTCCTGCTCAATTCGCCCGAAAAACGCGTGAATTCCGCTGCCCGCCAAGCTTAGGCCCAAGCCAAACAGCAAATCTGTGCCCACAATGGCCGCGGCCGAAAGTTGAGTTTGGTACATCAACAGCAAGCCCCCCAGGGCCCCCGCGCCGGCGCTCGAAAAGCCCACTTCCATGCCAATCGGCAACGTGGCCAAGGGGAGGCGGTGCGGTTTTTCCTCGCTCGGCCGCGAAACTTCTCCTGGCTTCAACAAGCGAAGCAAAGCCAGCAGGGCAATTGTGCAACCCACCAACGGCAACAAAATCGGCTCAATGGCTTTGCGGCTCAGGTGCAGCAGCACCCAACTGCCCAGCGCCACCCCGGGTAAGCCCCCCGCCAACATCAACGCAAGCGTCCGCCAATGGACATTCCCGCGTGCAATGTGCAAAGGCGAAGCCACCAACTTGATCAGGAAGACAAAAGCCAGCGAAGTGCCCACGCTTTCCGCAGCGCTACGGCCCAGCACCAAAACCAGCAACGGCACCGTCAACGGTCCGCCGCCCGCGCCGGTCATGCCCACCACTAGGGCAATTACAAAACCAATTACGCTCTCCATGCCGCGCTACCCTTGCCACCTTATCCCTGGGTGTGGATGCCGCACTCCAGTTTTTTACCGCCCCAACGCCCGCTGCGCAAATCCTCTTCCGAGACGGGCAGGGCCGTGCAGGGTTCGCAGCCGATGCTGGTGTAGCCCTGGTCATAAAGCGAAAGCACGGGCAACTGCCGTTGCTTGGCATAGGCCCAAACTTCCTTCCACGTCCAAAGCGCCAGCGGGCTTACTTTGTCAATCATGCGGCCGCTGCGCAGTTTCGCTTTTTCGGCCACCTGCAGCTTGGCGCGCGTAGGCGATTGCTCGCGCCGCAGGCCGGTGAACCAGACCTCGTAGTTCTCTAGTGCCGTAAACAGCGGTTCTACTTTGCGCGCGTCGCAGCACGCCGTTGGCTCGGTCTGGTAAAGCTTGCCGCGCTCGGCTTCCTGCTCGGCCACGGTCTGGCGAGGCATCAGATTTTGGAGATTCAGGTTCCACTCGCGCGCCAGACGGTCGCGGTACTCGTAAGTGGCGGCAAAGTGATAGCCGGTTTCGAGAAAGAGCACCGGGATGTCTGGCCGTACTTCGCGCAGCAGGTCCAGCAGCGCCACATCTTCCAATTGGAAGCTGCATGTATAGCAGGCCGGACCGGGGTTCGCCGCCAATGCCGTCTGTATTGCCTCGCGGGCTTGTTCCACCAATTCGCTCATATACCTTCTCCACCGCTAAAGTCGTCGCGCGGCAACAAGATGCCCGCGCTTTCGAGGAACGCCAAAGGATTTTCCACCGGGACTTCCAGGCCTTCGCTTTCGCTAATCACCAACGCGCCGGCTTCTTCGAGCGCCGCCGGCACCGCTCCGGCCCAGCGCAACACCAGCGCCCCGTGCTCAAACAAGGCCCTTTCGAGGCCATCCGGATCCTGGCTGCGCAGGACCGCGGGCAAGTGCCCGTAACGCTCCACGCGCTCGCCCGCCGTAACCGGACCCAAGGCAAAACCAAGGTCTTTCTTTTCGCGCTCGCGGCGAATCACTTCCACCACCATGCCGGCGGCGATCGTGCGATTGGAGCGCGGATGAATCAAGATAAAGCTGCCCGTCTCCCGGCAGGTGCGGTAGGGGTCCAGCGGCAGCGGCTCAGTGGTCTCCACCACCACGCGCGCAATATCGTTCAACCCCAGTGCGGCTTCGCTGCTGCGCTGCTCCCCGCTTTCCGGATCCAGCAGCCATTCCACCGCCACCACGCGCGCATACACTTCCTTGGTTCCGGCCCGCAGCAAATAGGTAAGCCCCGGCTCCAGATGCTCTTCGGCCATCCAAACCAGCTCGGCGGCGAAGCGGCGTCCCAGGGCCGGACGCTCGTCCGCGGCCACCAGCATGTCGCCCCGGCTAATGTCAATTTCGTCCTCGAGCACCAGCGTTATGCTTTCGCCCTCGCCTGCCTTGGCCAGGGAGCCGTCGAACGTGACAATCTCTTTCACCCGGCTTCGGCGGCCACGCGGCAACACCAGAACTTCGTCGCCTTTCGCCACCGCCCCACTTGCAACTCGACCCGCAAAGCCGCGGAAGCCATCGCCCGGCCGCGTTACGTACTGTACGGGGAAGCGGAAGGGCGCCGCCGCGGGGCTGACCTCCAGCGTCTCCAATAGCTCCAGCAGGCTGGGGCCGTTGTAATAGCGGGCCTGTTGGCTGCGCCAGGCTACGTTGTCCCCGTCGAGCGCGCTCACGGGCAGGAAATAAAACTTGGCTCCCGCCCAGCGGCGCGACTGCCGTTCCAGCTCACTGCGGATTGCCCCGTAGGTATCCTCGCTCCAGCCCACGGCGTCCATTTTGTTAATAGCGAAGATCAGGTGTTCAATGCCCAGCAGATAGGAAATAGTTGCGTGGCGCAGGGTCTGGCGGCTCACGCCCTTCAGCGCATCCACCAAAATGACGGCCGCGTCGCTGGTGGATGCCCCGGTGGCCATATTGCGCGTATATTGCTCATGGCCCGGCGTATCGGCAATGCGAAAACGCCGCTGTGGCGTTGCAAAAAAGCGGTAGGCCACATCGATCGTAATGCCCTGCTCGCGCTCGGCGCGCAGACCATCGGTCAGGAGCGAAAGGTCCATCTCGCGCCCGCTGCGGTTTACCTTGCTCTTTTTTACGGCTTCAATCTGGTCTTCGTAAGCGCCCTTGGTATCGAAGAGCAAACGGCCAATCAGCGTGCTCTTGCCGTCATCCACACTTCCGGCGGTGGAAAAGCGCAGGGCCGACCGTTCTTGCGCAGCTTGCATTAGAAATAGCCCTCGCGCTTCTTCAATTCCATAGAGCCGTCCTGGTCGTGGTCAATGACGCGGTTTTCGCGTTCGCTGCGGCGGAAGCTGAACAACTCGTCAATAATTTTGGGGATCGTGTCCGCATCGCTTTCGATGGCGCCGGAGCAAGGTGTGCATCCCAGGCTCCGCATGCGGCAACGGCGCAACTCCGGCTTTTCGCCCGGCAAGGCGCGCACGTTGCTTTGCACCGGAATCAATGTGCCGCCCCGCACGTACACTTCCCGTTCCTTGGCAAAGTAAAGCGGCACCACGGGAATCTTTTCGCGCTCGATGTAGTGCCAAATGTCGAACTCCGTCCAGTTGGACAAGGGGAAGACACGCATGTGCTCGCCGGGGTCCACCTTCGGGTTGTAGAGGCTCCAAAGCTCCGGCCGCTGGTCTTTGGGGTCCCAATGGCCGAACTTGTTGCGGAAGCTAAAAACGCGCTCCTTCGCCCGGCTGCGTTCTTCGTCGCGGCGGGCGCCACCCAAGGCGGCATCCACCTTTAACTTTTGCAAACCCCCCACCAGGGCCTGGGTACGCAAAAGGCCGCAGCATTTCGCGGTGCCCAGGCTGTACGGGTTGGCACCCTCGGCAATGGCCGCTTCGTTCACGTGGACGATCAGCTCCGCGCCAATCTCTTTCACAAACCAATCCCGGAATTCGATAAGTTCCGGGTATTCGTAGGTGGTGTCGACGTGCACCAGGGGAAAAGGAAACTTAGCGGGGTAGAAGGCTTTGCGCGCCAAGTGCACCAACACGCTGGAATCTTTGCCAACGGAGTACAGAATAATGGGCCGGGCAAAATTTGCCGCCACCTCGCGCAAAATCTGGATTGCCTCGGCTTCCAAATGGTCCAGGTGGGTCAAGGTGCGGGAAGCTTGGGCGGGGAGGGTTGCCGTCATGCAGAATCTCTAGTTCTCTATCGAGAATACTAAGTTTTTTCAGCACGGGCAAATTTTCATTTCCTTGACCTATCAATCATTTTTGTGGCATCCATTGATATGTCACTTGTTATGTCCCTTTCCCGCCTCCAAATCGAACTCCAGCAATCGAAACCCTTCCGCTCCGTCGCTCAGGAAGCCTGGCTAAGCATCTTGCGGACGGCCGACCACCTGAAGCGAACTTCGCAAACCTCTTTTGATATGAGTGGTTTAACGCAGCAACAGTACAATGTGTTGCGCATCTTGCGAGGAGCCGGGGAATCCGGCTTGCCCACCCTCGCCATTGCCGCCCGCCTAATCGAGCACACTCCCGGCATCACCCGCCTGTTGGATCGTTTGGAAGCCAAGCACCTTATCGCCCGTGGACGCCCCACCCAGGACCGACGGCAGGTGACTTGCACAATCACACCGCTGGGTAGCGAATTATTATCCAAACTTGATGACAAAGTCGATTCCTTAACCACAGCTGCACTTCACGGTGCATCCGAGCAAGAACTGAGGGACTTGATTCGAACGCTGGAAAAAATCCGCAACCCAAACATTGATCCTGCATCCGATAATTGACCAATCAATTATCGATTGAGCA
>JANRIK010000020.1:0-110528 GCA_033765085.1 Bryobacter sp.
GCGTGGTCGCGAGAAACTCCGAGGAGTTGAAACACGGGCTTCGAACTGGGCAGGATGAGTTTGAGTTCGATGTTCTTGTGGCCGTCCAAGACGTTGGCGTCGGGGAAGCTGAGCAAATCGAAATCCGCGTGCTTCACGGGAGTGCCGCTCTTGGGGGTGAATATCAGCCGCGTGGGGCTGAGCACCAAGTAGCCCACGGTTTTTGAGAAGCCTTGCACATCTTTGGCCGCAATGGCCGGCATGGCGAACAGCAGGGTTTCTCCGGAAAGAACCTCTTCAATGCGGGGGCGGACGCTTTCGTCGAGGTCGGCCAGCTTGCGATAGAAGGGCTGGCGGTCAGCAAAGCCATAGTGGAAGGTGGCGGCCATGGTCTTGACCTGCCGGGCCAGGAACCAAGCCAACACCGCCAGCAAACAAACGGCGAGCCCAAGCCCGGCGAAAAACGGAATCTTGTATTCGTACCAGACGGTGACGGGGTCAAGCCCCAGCAAGCTTACAATGCCAACGATGGACGGGTAGTCCATTGGCCTATTTCTTCCGGTTCGCGACCAGGCGAACCCGGCGCGGGCGGAGGGTAGCGGTATGGCTGAAGGCGGCCTCGATGAGTTCGGCCTGTTCCTTGTTGTGCTGCTTGTAGGAGCCTGCGGCGGGCGAGGCGGATTCGGGGCGTCCAGCGTAGTGCAGAATGCGGCGGGTGCCGTTGAACACGTAGCCCATTTGCTCCTGCACAAAACGCCAGGGGCCCATGTTGCGCGGTTCTTCCTGGACCCAGATGACTTCCGCATTGGGCGCGTAACGCGAGAGCATGTCCGAGACTTGCGAGGCGGGGAAGGGGTAAATCTGTTCCAGCCGCACGATGGCGACGTGCTTGGCCTGGCGCTCTTCGCGCGCCGCGAGCAAATCGTAGTACACCTTTCCGGAGCAAAGCAGGACGCGGGTGATGTGGTCGCCGGCCGAAGCTTGCGTGTCGCCAATCACTTCCTGGAAGGTACCTTGGGTGAAGTCTTCGAGGTGCGAGACGGCGTTCTTGTCGCGCAGCAGGCTCTTGGGCGTGAATACGATGAGCGGCTTGCGCAAACCGCGGCGATCCTTGCCGCCGTGCATTTGCCGGCGAAGCAGGTGGAAGTAATTGGCCGGGGTGGTGCAATTGGCGACGGTCATGTTTTCTTCCGCGCAGAGGTTCAAGAAGCGCTCGATGCGGGCGGAAGAGTGTTCGGGGCCTTGGCCTTCAAAGCCGTGCGGCAGCAGCAGAACCAGGCCCGAGGGCTGGCCCCACTTGGACTCCGCCGAGGCGATGAATTGATCGATCATGATCTGGGCGCCATTGGCGAAATCGCCGAACTGCGCTTCCCAAAGCACGAGCGTCAGGGGGTCGGCTACGCTGTAGCCAAACTCAAAGCCCATAACGGCGTATTCGCTGAGCGAAGAATCCACGGCTTCAAAGCGAGCCTGCTCGGGGCTGAGGAAGCGCAGGGGCATGTAGGTGTCGCCGGTCTCGTAATCGACGAAATCCAGGTGGCGTTGGGTGAAGGTGCCGCGCGGGGAATCCTGGCCCGAAAGGCGGACTGGCGTACCCTCCAAGACCAGCGAACCAAAAGCAAGCAGTTCGCCCGTGGCCCAATCAGCCGGGCCGCCGTTCAATACCTCGAGCCGCTTGGCCAGGAAGCCCTTCAACTTGGGGTGAACCGTGAAGCCGGCGGGGAAGGTGGTGGAACCCTTCAGCACGGCTTCGGCGGTGCTGCGGTCGATGGCGGTATTGCCGTTGTGGATGGGCGCAATGGCTTCGGGGTCGTACGAAGTCATTTCTTCGTATTCGAACTTCTGCGTAGTGGATTGGGCGGCGGAGTAGCCCTCTTCCAGGCGCGCGGAAATGCGCTTCTTTACGCTGTCGAGCTCGGCGGCGCTGAGCACGTTTTCCCGCACCAGGCGATCCGCGTATTGAGTGACCACGGAAGGCAGGCTCTTGATCACCTTGTACATCTGAGGTTGGGTGTAGGAGGGGTCGTCGCCTTCGTTGTGGCCATGCTTGCGGTAGCAGACCATATCGATC
This sequence comes from Bryobacter sp., assembly GCA_033765085.1. Classification (GTDB taxonomy): domain Bacteria; phylum Acidobacteriota; class Terriglobia; order Bryobacterales; family Bryobacteraceae; genus Bryobacter. The sequence continues at coordinate 2,051 of JANRIK010000020.1, forward strand.
ACCACATCGCGCTTGAACTGCTGGCGGAAATCATAGGCCACTTGGAGCACCCGCAGGCAAGCTTCGGGGTCGTCGCCGTTGACGTGGAAGATGGGCGCCTGCACCATGCGGGCGATGTCCGTGCAATAGCTGGAGGAGCGGGATTCGGCAGGGTTGGTGGTGAAGCCGATCTGGTTGTTGATGACCAGGTGAATGGTGCCGCCCGTGGTGTAGCCTTCCAGTTGCGAAAGATTCAGGGTTTCCATCACTACGCCCTGGCCTGCAAAGGCGGCGTCGCCGTGCAACAGGACGGGGATGACGCGTTCGCGCTTCGTGTCGCCCAGGCGTTCTTGCTTGGGCCGCGCAATGCCTTCCACCACGGGGTTCACGGCTTCCAGGTGGCTGGGGTTGGGGGCCAGCGAAACCACAATTTCTTTGCCCGAGAGCGAGCGGCGCACGCTGGAGGCGCCTAGGTGGTACTTCACGTCGCCGGAGCCTTGGGTAGAGTCCGGGTCAAAGTTCCCTTCGAATTCGTTGAAGATCTGGCTGATGCGCTTGCCGACGATGTTGGCCAACACCGCTAAGCGGCCGCGGTGGGCCATACCGATGACCACCTCGTGCACATTACCGGCGGCGGCGCGTTCAATCAATTCATCCAGAATCGGGATGGTGCTTTCGGCGCCTTCGAGGGAGAAGCGCTTTTGGCCCTTGAAGCGGTTTTCGAGAAACTGCTCGAACATCTCCGCATCGAGCAGGCGTTCCAGAATGCGGCGGCGGGTGGCTTCGTCGAGCGGCGTGTGGGCGGTGGGGTGCTCCAAGCGGTGCTGCAACCAGGCCTTCTGCTCGGGGTACTGGATGTGCATGTACTCGATGCCGACTTTGCTCGAGTAGGTGCGGCGCAGCGTTTCCAGCGTTTCGCGCAAGGTGGATACGCCCGGCACCGCGCCCATGCCCATGGGCACGCCCAGGTTGCCGGTTTGGAACTGGCGGTCGAGGTCCCAAATGGTGAGGCCGTAGGTGGAGGGGTCGAGCTCCGGGTGGTATTGGGGCTCAATGCCGAGGGGGTTAAGGTCGGCCAGCAGGTGCCCGCGTACGCGGTAGGCATGGATCAACTGCATGACAGCCGCTTCCTTTGAGCCGCCACCGGAAACCGCGCCGGAAAGCGTGCCAGGAAGAGCGGCGGGAGCGCGATCGACCTGCCAGCTCACCGGGCGGTAGGGAAGCTTCAAGCTTGCGAAAATATCTTCGTAGAAGCCATCGCCGCCGTTGAGCAGTTCTTCCAGCCGGCCCAGGAAGGAGCCGGATTCCGCGCCCTGCACAATGCGGTGGTCGTAGGTGCAGGTCATCATCATGACCTTGCTGACGCCCAGCAGCGAGCGCATTTCCGGATTTACGCCTTGGAATTCCGCGGGAAAATCGATGGCGCCCGTCGCGATGATGGCGCCCTGACCGGGCATGAGGCGAGGCACCGAGCCGAGCGTGCCCACCGTGCCGGGGTTGGTGAGCGAAATGGAAGTGCCCTGGAAATCGGGCAGGGCGAGCTTGCCATTACGGCCCTTTTTCACGAGGTCATCGAAGCCGGCCAGGAACTGGGCAAAGTTCATTTGCCCCGCGTTCTTGATGTTGGGAACCACGAGCGAACGCTGGCCATCTTTGCCGGCCACGTCAATGGCCAGGCCCAAATTCACTTGGCCCTTTACCCAACGGAATGCTTGGCCGTCCTGCTCGGCATAGGCATTGTTCAGATTGGGGAACTTGCCGAGGGCCTTCACAATGGCGTAGGCAATCAAGTGCGTGTAGCTGATCTTGGATTTGCCGTACATGGTGCGCGCCTGGTTGATGAGCGTGCGGTTTTCGTCCATCACCTTGACGGGGATGATGCGCTGGCTGGTAGCGGTGGGAATAGCCAGCGAGAGGTTCATGTTCTCGGCAATTTTGGCCGCGGTGCCGCGTAAAGGGATTAGTTGCTCGGCTTCGCCCAACTCCTTCGGGGGCGCGGAGGCTTTGGCAATCAAATCCTGGGAATTGGTGGGCGCGGGTATCGATGCGGCAACTGGAGCGGCGGGTGCTGCGGGAGGTGCCGCTGTGGGCGCCGCTGCAGGCGTTGCGGCGGACGCTGTTGCGGGAGCTGCAGAGGGTGCTTCGTCTTGAAATAAACCTTTCCAGGCGGCGTCGACGGCGGCCTGGTTGTTGCGGTATTCGGTGTACAGCTCTTGAGCGAGCCAGTCGTTCAGGGAGGGGGAACTGGAGTCAGACATTTTGGGGTGCAAGCGCAAACTTGGCTTCTACCAGTTTATCGCCGGAAGGCCACGACTGCGTTTAACCCGCCAAAAGCAAAGGAGTTCGAAAGTGCGGCGGCGGGGGAAGCAACTCTTGGCGCATGCGGGATAACGTCCAGATCGCACTCGGGGTCGGGGTTTTCGTAATTGGCCGTGGGCGGCAACAGGCCGTGGTGCAGGGCGAGAACCGTGGCAATGGCCTCCAGGGCCCCAGCGGCGCCCAGCGCGTGGCCGTGCATGGATTTTGTGGACGAAACGGATACTTGGCGGGCTGAATCGCCCAAGGCCAGGCGGATGGCTTTGGTTTCGACGGGGTCGTTGGCGAGGGTGCCGGTGCCGTGGGCATTGATGTAGCCGATGGCGGCGGGGGCAAGACCGGCGTCTTCCATGGCGCGCTGCATGGCGAGGGCGGCGCCTTCGGGCAGCGGTTGGGTGATGTGATGGGCATCGGCCGACATGCCGAAGCCGGCGATCTCGGCGTAAATGCGGGCGCCCCGCGCGAGTGCGTGGTCGCGGTCTTCGAGCAACAGCATACCGGCGCCCTCGCCCAAGCTCATGCCCTTGCGGCCCGCGGAAAAGGGGCGGGGCAGGTCTGGCGAAACGACGCGCATTGCCTCCCAAGCCTTCAACAGGCCAAAAACAAAGGGCGATTCGTGGCCGCCGGCGAGGGCCATGGGCACCATGCCGCTGCGCAACATCCAAAAAGCCTGGCCCACGGCGTGGTTCGCGCTGCTGCAAGCCGTGGAGGTGGTAAAGGTGGGGCCGGTAATGCCCAGTTGTATGGCGATGAGGGAAGCGCCCGAGTTGGCCATAACGCGCGGAATGGTGAGCGGGTGGACGCGGGGCTTCTTCTCGGCGTAAACATCCCAATAGGAAGCGTCCTCGGCGTGTTTTCCGCCCACGCAACAACCGGTGACAATAGCGGAATTGGTGGGCGGCTTTTCGAGACCCGCGTCCGCTAAAGCTTCACGCGCGGCCAAAATCGCGAATTGGCTACCGCGGTCGGCCAGCAGAATGAGGTTGTGGTCGAGGTGCGCTGCGGGGTCGTAATCGGCCCACCAGGCACCGGTGGTGATTTTTAAGTCGCCCTCCTTGGGGGCGGGCAGCGGACGGATTCCGTGTTGGCCCTGGGAGAGGGCTTGCCAGAAAGGAGCTACGCCTTTGCCGAAGGTGCTGACGCAACCCAGGCCCGTAACAACAACGCGGCGGCTTCCGGACGCAGAGGGAGAAGCAGTTGGATTCAAGCGTTGGCCTTGGCCGCCAGCAGGCCGGCAATGCCGGTGACCATCTCCGGAATGGATTTGATCTGCCGCGCCGCATCATCGGGAATGTTGATATCGAACTCGTTCTCCAGGGCAAAAAGAATGTTGATGCCGTCCAGAGAGTCAAAGCCCAATTCCTCAAAGGTTGAGGCCGGGGTGATTTTCCCCTCGGGCAGCTTCTGGGTTTCTGTGATGACGCGGATGACGCGTTGGGTTAGTTCGCCTGTGACGGAGTCTGGATGTTCGCTTCCGAGGGACATAAAATTTCGCTCACTGTTTCAAACCGGTAGCCCTGCTTCTGCAGGAAAGGAATAGCATACGATAGCGCATCCAGAGTGTTCTGGATGTTGGGGTCAATCACCAGGCCGCGGCCATCGTGCAGACAGATAATGCCGCCGGGGCGGGCGCGGTCTACAATGCGGCGCGCCACTTGTTCGGCCAAGTATTTCCAATCGAGGCCAATTACCGTCCACATGACGTTGGTGAGTTCGTGGCGGTGCAGCGCGGGCCCCAGGCCGAACCAACGGCAACCGTAAGGGACGCGGAAATAGCGCGGGCGGAAATAGAGGAAGTCTTCAAAGGTCTTTTGGGCAGTGGCAATTTCGCGCTCAATGAAGCCGGGTGATTTCAGATAAAGCGGCCGGTGGCTATAGGTGTGGTTGCCGATTTCATGGCCGCGGCAAAACACTTCCTGGGCTACATCCGGCAGCCGGTGCACGTTGGCCCCGCACATGAAAAAAGTGGCGCGGACGCCGAAGCGGTCCAAGAGGTCCAGCAGTTCTTTGGTGGATTCGCTGGGCCCATCGTCGAAGGTAAGGGCAAGCGATTTGCGGTAAGGGATGCCTTTGTGTACCCCCGGCGCCAGCCAATGGCACCACGGCGCGCGCACGGCACAGGCCATAGCGCCGGCGCTGATGGCCAGGGGCGTCAGGGGATTGGCAAGAATTTCGTACATCGCGGGATCCCAACCGTGCAGCGTTTGGCGTTAGACCCACTCCACGCTGTGGTCATTGTAAACAGCATAGGTTTTGGCCGGGGAGTGGAGCGAGAAGGTGCTCCAGGGGCCCGGCACCCAGGGATATTTTTCGAAAACAGCTTCGTTTACGTGGATGCCCAAACCGGGGCCGCGAGGCACCACCAATTCCCCATCGCGCACCTCGAGGGGTTCCACTAAAAGCTCCTCCGCCAAGGGCCATTCGTAGAGCACCTTGCGGCCGTGGTGGGCATAAACGGGATATTCCAACCACTCCACCACGTGTTCGGGCCAACAGATGCCAATGTGCGCGGCGGCCAGAACTTCCAACCACGTGCCCCAACTGTGGAAAGCAAAGCGAAGGCCGGCCTGGCCCACGGCGGCAAACAACTTGCGCCCCCAGGCGTAGCCGCCCTGGCAAACGACGTCGGCTTGGAGATAATCCACCGCCGGGCCATCGAGCAGGTCAAGGAAGCCGGCTTCGGAGTGTTCGTGCTCGCCGGCGGCCAAGGGGACAATCTCCTTTTCGCGGAGGGCGCGGTAAGCGGCGTGGTCCGCGGGTGGCAAGGGTTCTTCCAGCCAGCAAATATCGTGCTGAGCAAGGGCGCGCGCCAAATCTTCCACGGCGGTGGGGGTGTAAGACTTATCGCCCATGCGCCACCAGGTGTGTGCGTCCACCATTAGGTCCATGCCCGGGCCGACGGCGGCGCGCATGGCTTCCACGGCGCGGGCATCAGCATCGGGGCCCATGCCGGGGCGCATCTTGTAGGCCCGAAACCCGAGCGCTTTCACCGCGGCCGCTTCTTCAGCGTAGCCGGACGGAGGCATGTACATGCCGCCCGAACCATAGAGAAGGATCCTGTCCCGAATGCGGCCCCCGAGCAATTCGGAAACCGGCACGCCCTGGGCTTGGGCCGCCAAATCGTAGAGAGCAACTTCGACGGTGAAATAGACCTTGGCGAGGTTCCGGTCCTTGCCTGGACCATCGAGGAACTGGATGCGTAGTGCGTCGGGGTCCAAAATGGCCTTGCCAGTGAGCCAAGGAGCGATGGTCTCTACGATGGCATCGCGCGCGGCCTCGCTGCCCATGCCGGGTGCGTAGCCAATCAGGCCATTGTCGGCCACTACTTTGATGACCATGGCGTCGCGCTTGTGGATGGTTCGGTGCCCGCCCCAATAATCCAGTTCTATGGGCTGGGGGAAAACGTAAGTGAGTAAGTGGGGTTCCACTCTCGCAACGCGCATAACACTCCAACATACTCCCAATCGGGCGAGGGATGCACTACACTGGTGGCTTAGCCACCTGGGTGGCCGCAAATTATGTCGAATCTCGTCTACACCGATCTTTCAAAGATGATCGATCACTCGCTGCTGAACCCGACGCTGACGGAAGAAGCGCTGCGCCAAGGCATTGCACTGGCGCGTGCTTACGACACGGGAAGCGTCTGCATCATGCCCTACGCCCTGAAGATGTGCGCGGAATTATTGAGGGGGTCCACCGTGAAGGCCAGCACCACCATTGGCTTTCCGCACGGGGGGCACACCACGGCCATCAAACTGGCGGAAACCCGCCAAGCCCTGGCCGACGGTGGCGAAGAACTGGACATGGTGGTGAACATATCGAAGGTGTTGAGCGGCGATTGGGCCTACGTGCGGGAGGACATTCGCGCGGTAGTGGAGACGGCCCACGAAGCCGGCCAAAAGGTAAAGGTAATTTTCGAGAATTGCTACCTGAACGACGAGCAGAAAATTCGCCTGTGTGAGATCTGCACCGAACTGCGGGCTGATTGGGTGAAGACTTCCACCGGCTACGGCACCAGCGGCTCTACGGACGACGACCTGCGCTTGATGCGCCAGCACGCGGGAGCGGAAATCCAGGTGAAGGCGGCGGGGGGGATTCGCGATCTGGACGCGCTGTTGCGGGTGCGCGCGATTGGAGTGACGCGCGTGGGTGCGACGGCGACGGCGAAGATCCTCGATGCGTTCCGCGAGCAGTTGGGCTTAGCGCCGATTGTGGTGGAAGCTACGACGGTAGCTGGCTATTAGCCCAGCAGGGGAAGTAGTACGCGGTCCACGGCTTCGTCGGTCCATGCAGGCACGGAAATGTCCCGGTGGAGGCTCCAGCGTTCCACCAGTTCAGCCGTTTGGCCGTGTTCCAGGCGCGTCATGGGCCCGAAGGTTTCCAGTTCCAGGAAGTCCTGGTTGGTGAAGGTCTGGAAGCTGCAGGAGTATTCGGGGTAGGTCTTGCTGGGGTCCGCAGTGTATTGCTTCAAGAAGAGGTCGCCGTTGAGAAAATAAGCGCCGAAGGTTTTCGGATTGAAGAGGCCCGTTTTTTGCGGCGTAGTGGCGTTGGGATCTTGCCGGAGGCCGAGATACTTCTTCATAAAGATCCAGCGGGGGTCGCTCCAATCGGTGTACGCCCACATCACCAGCGGATTGGTGGGCGCCAGCATTTCCGGATGGGTGCCGCGGGGTGGAAAACCCGTCAAGCCAACTCCGCCGGGGGCCATCACCGTGGGTGCCCACGGGGCAAATTCGATGGGTAGGAGATTGTGGTTGGTGAAGCGATGGGTGAGGGTGGCCTTTGCTTCCGTGGGGTGGAGCGTAATTTCGACCGATTTCACCACGCCGGTTTCCGGCTCTACGGGCTGCGTGGCCACAACGGAGTTTACGCCGGCGTTTTCCCGAATCTCGACGCTTATCGGGCTATTGTCCAGGCCGTAGGTGTAGCGGGCATCCTCCGGGCCAATCCACAGGCGGTGGCCGCCGCGCAATTGCCAGGTGGGTTCGCCGCTCTTGCCCATCTGTTCGGCAAATTCCTTGAACAGGTTTTGCCCGCCCACAAAACCGCAGCGCATGATGCGCGGCCCAATGTCGCTGGTGAGAACGAGTTCGAAGGCGCCGTTGGAGAGGCGGTAACAGTTGGGCCAACCGGCGTAGGCAATTTTTTCGACGTGCATGAATTTCGCACTTCAGGATATCGAACTTGAAACGCAGGATTGCGGGATTACGTTTTCTTCATTATGATCGCCTCGCGACTGCTGAAAAGAATCGAAACGAACTGGGAAAAGATTGCGGCCCAAGTGATTCAAGATCGCAACGACAACCCGCATTTGCAGCACTACCGCTCCTTGTCGGACCACGAAATCCGGGAAAGAGCCGAAGAGTTGGCTACGCGGCTGGCCACCTGGCTGACAGAAAGGGACGAGACGCTGCACAGCACCCACTTTGAGAATCTGGGGCGGCGGCGTTTTGAAGAAGGCATGCCGCTGCACGAGGTAGTCTTGAAGCTGAACATCATCAAGCGGGCGATCCGGCGCTATGCCACGGAGCAGAACTACAGCCTGACGGCGGTGGAGATTTACGACGAGCTTGAGCTATTGCGGGCTATGGCCGGCTTTTTCGACTTTGTCATTTTCCGCGTGACAAAGGGTTACGAGGACGCGATGCGAGAGGTGCATCAGGCGAAGGCAAGCAGTGCGGCTCGGGCGGGAACGGGTCCCATCCTGATGCACTTATAAGGGTGCTTTGGCCAAGCGAATCGAGGCGGCGAATTTGCCCTGTTATGCCGGCTACTACCTGGCCCAGATAAGGAAGGCGCAGTCGTTTTGGGCTGGCGAGGAGTAGTTCGTAGGATTCTCCCTCGTGCCATCCCATGGCGGCGGTCGCGCCGGGGTCAAGCGGGGGGTCGTTCACAATTTCGGCGGCGCAGCCGGAGGCAGTCAATAAGCGGGAAAGATCCATCGCCAGGCCGTCGGTGACATCGATGGCGGCGGAAGCGTGGCGTAGCATCGTGGATCGCAGATCGAAGCGGGGCACGGGGTTTTTTTTCCAAGTGCCCATGGGGCCGGTGACGTAAAGACGGTCGCCCGGCCGGGCGCCGCTGCGGAGAATCGCCTTCCCGGTGGGGACCCTTCCGGCGAGGGAAACGTCGCAAATAAGACGAGGGGATTCCGTTAAGTCTCCCCCGGCAATGGTCACGCGGTAGTGTTTAGCGCAGCGGATCAGACCCGTGAAGAAGCCTTTCAGATTGCATTCTGTGGAGGCGGCCAAGCTAACCAAGGCGAATTCCGGAGTGGCGCCCATGGCGGCCAAGTCGGACAATGCGCGGGCCATCGCTTTCCACCCGGCTTCGTGGGGCTTGTAATCGCGCCAGGTGAAGTGGCGGTCTTCGAGCGTGAAGTCTGTCGTGAACAGTAGGTCGTAACCAGGTTGGGGGCGGTAAATGGCGCAATCGTCGCCAATGCCTAAGCGCACGCGCTGGCCGAAGCGGGGAGCCCGCTGTTGGATCCAGGCAATGAGCTCGCGTTCGGTCATTCGCTTGGGGGGCGGATGGAGAGTCCGCTAGGGAGCTCTTCGCCAAAGATGCGGCCTTGGGCGGCAAGGTCGTCTTCGGCTTCGCCTTCCAGGATGCGCAAGAGTAGATCCTGTTTGGGGTGCTTGGCCCAAGCTTTGAGGATCAATTCGCGGGTCGCGGCGGGAATGTCGCGTGCGACGTCGCCGGTGGAGCGGGCCATGGCGGCAACGGCCTCCGCGGCTTCGGGTAGATTGAGCGTCGCGTCCAACCAGCGGGTAACGTTGAGCACGGGCACGACAAGGTTATTGGGGCCATAGAAGAGCTTGCGGGCGCCCAAGCGGCCTAGGCTCCAGAGGTCGCTGGCGGTGTGCTGCTTGGCGCGGATGCGCTTGGTGAGGGCGTTGCCGAGCTCTACTTTGGTGCCGACGGGAAGAAGCTCCAAAGAAGCTGCGCAGCGCCACATTTCACGTTCGAGGCTGGGGTTCAGGCGCTTTGGCTTGGCCCCTTTGGGAATTAGGGATCCCGACAAACGCTGGTAGATGTCCTGCTGCTGGTTGCGATTCAGACCGCCCGCAATGCGGCCGGAAAAGATCCACCAATCGATTTCGTTCTGTACCTGGTTGGCAAAAACGAGGCCACCGGCGAACACGCGCCGCGCTTGCTCAATGCGCAAATCATCGCCGGGAGCACCAAAGCCGGGGCGCAGGCAATAGCCGCAGAGATTCAGCCAGCGCAGTTCGTGGGCGGCGGAAAGTTTGCGGCCCTCAGAGAGTTCCAAAAAGATATCGGCCAAGCGGCGTAGGGCGGACAAGGGCCAGGAAGCGCGCCCCAGGGCAAGCGCTTGTTCCAGCCTTTGGGGCAGGGCGGCAGGTTCGCCGGAGGAGCTCGCAAAGGTTTCCCGCACCAGCGCAACGGCCGTCTCCAAGGCTTCGGGCTTTACGCTTGCCGTGGGGCGGGCCACTTGGCTTCGGGCCGTCTGGCGGCGCAATTCAAACTGCAAGCGCCAGGAATGCTCGCTGATCTTCGAATCCGCAAAGATCTCCAGAGTGCCGACTTCGGTTAGGTGCGCCCGCAGGCGAACGGGGATGTTGCGCTCGACATTGGGGTTGCCAAAGCGGATCACTGCCGCGAGGCCCGCGTGACGGTGGAAGCCCTCCTCTACGGCAATGGATTGGCCGGCGAGATCTTCCGTGCGCGTCAAAGAGCTATAAAGCTGGAAGGCAACCGGCTTATTGGCGAGGAGCTCAAGGCCGGGAACGTCCAACTCCACGGTTGAGCCTTCCTCGCTGCCACGGGGCACCAGGCACAAGCTATCCTGAGCGCCGGTGCCGATGTAATAGGCACGGGGTAAGCCTCCGCGGACGAGAATACCTTGGCCGCCGCCGCGCACGTGGGCGTAGTAGGCAGCGCCTTGGGCCACGGCCAGATCAAGATCCTGGTTTTCGAAAATACGCGGCTTGGTTCCGTACCAGCGCTCCACGACTTCCGCAACCCGGTGGCGCAGCAGATCGGGGATGAAAAAGCCGCCGTTGAAAAGAACGGCACCGGGGGCGGGGGAATTGCTTTCCCGCAAAAACTGGGCAAGGTGCTTGGTGATGGCCGGATCGCTTTCGTAAGGAAGGCCAAGCTCGCGGAAGGCGCTCTTCTTGTCGTGAGCGGGGGAATCGGCGAGTTCCACCAAGGGCAGGAAGCCATCGAGCGCTAATTCTTCCACTTCGGCGCGGGTGATCTCGGTGCGCAGGGTGCCGCCAATCAAAGAGCTGCCCGCGCCCAGCACCGTAATTTCGACGGAATCGGGGCCGCCGGCGGCCAGCAGCTTTTCTTTCGCGGCGGCGCATTGGCGGCGCAGGGCGCTGCGTTGGCGGAGGCTGAGCTGGGTGTTCAGTTTGGTTTCCACCAGCCAGCTGAGCGTAAGGTCTAAATTGTCGCCGCCCAGCAGCAAGTGCTTGCCCACGGCGGTGCGGGTGAACTGCACATGGTCGCCCTGGCGGGAGATGCGGATGAGCGTAAAGTCGCTGGTGCCGCCGCCTACGTCCACAATGAGCACCACCATGCCGTCGCTCAAAGTCTTCTGCGATTCGCGCAGGTGGCGCGCGATCCAGGAATAGAATGCGGCGGCGGGCTCCTCAATGAGGGTGAGCTTTTCAAGACCGGCCTGGCGGGCGGCTTCTACGGTTAATTCACGGGCTTCTTCATCAAAGCTCGCCGGCACAGTAAGCACCACATCGTGTTCGCCGATGGGGCTGCCGTGTTGCGCTTTCCAGGCCGCGGCCAAGTGGGCCAGATATTTGGCGCTGGCCTCGACCGGTGAATAGAGCCGCCCAGCCTCTTGCGCATCCCAAGGAAGGATTTTGGCGCGACGGTCGACATCGCTATTAGAAAGCCAGCTCTTGGCGGCATAAACGCTCTTGGTGGGCACCAGTGCGCCTTGGTCCCGCGCGAAAGCGCCGACGTATTCGCCGCCTTTGGCGCCATCGTCGAGATAGAGGAAGCTGGGCAGGGTGCGGCGCTTTTCCTCGCGCCCTGGGGCGATGAATTGTGTGACCTCGAGAATGTGAATGGGAGTGAAGTCCGCTTCGGCGGCTTCTTCCGGGTTCACCCAGGCCAACGCGGAGTTTGTGGTGCCAAGGTCGATGCCAATTTTCATGACGCGCTTTATTTCCGCTCTCTGATATTAAATTCCAGCTTCCAACGATCCTGCCCCTGGCTGACGCAAAAAATTTCCAGGCTTCCCGTTTCCGTGATGCGCGATTCCAAGGTTACGGGAACCAAGCCACCGGGATTTGCCGCGGAGGCCTCCAGGGTGAATTCCATGGGCGGCAGTTCTTCGAGGTCGCGCGGCATGGGCTCCAGCAAGTCTCCGGGAAGATCGTTGCGGCGGGAGGCGGAGGTAAACAAGCGGAACTCCACCGGTTCGCCCACGTAGAGGCCAAACTTGCGCTGGGGGAAGGAGTGGGAAGCGCCTTCTTCCATGCCGAAAGGGGCTACCGTAAAGGCTTTCATGGGCGCCGCAAAGCCCGGAACCGCAGGTAGGGCATCCTCAATGCCAACGTAATAGGTGCGGGGAATGCCGCCGCGAATGCGGATGCCTTTGCCTTGGCGAACCAAGCCATAATAGGCTGCGCCGCGGGCAACGGCAAGCATCAAGTCTTCGCCGTCCAGGAGTTCGATGGGGTGCCGGGCCCAGGAGCGCAGCACGGCCAGGAGGCGCTCCCGCACCAGGCCGGCACGCAAGACGCCGCCGTTGAATAACACATGGGTGGGCAAAGCCCCGGCATCGGCGAGGAACTTGGCAAGGTGGGCCGTAATGCGGGCATCGGCGGCGTAGGGCAGGGAAAGCTCCTGCAAGGCGGCGCGCTTGGGTTTCGCGGGAATTTCCGTCAGAGGCACTTGTGGGAAAAAACCTTCCACCAGCAATTGCTCCACCGCGCTACGGGAGAGCTTCGCTTTGATGGTGCCGCCAATCAAGCTGGAGCCGCGGCCGAGAATGGTGACGGGTTGCTCTTCCGCAGGCTGGGCGGGGTCCAGCAAAGCTTCTTTGGCGGCGCGGCATTGCTGCCAGAGGGCCAGCAGTTGTTGGGCGTCGAGCTTGGTATTGCGGGCGGCGAGTTCGGCTTCCACGTGGCGCGCCAGGGCGAGGTCCATGTTGTCGCCGCCCAGCAGAATGTGCTCGCCCACGGCAACGCGCTCCAGCGCCAGTTCGCCGCCTTTGTCCTTTACGTCGATGAGGGTGAAGTCGGTGGTGCCACCACCGATATCGACCACCAAGACGCGGCTGCCGGGGCCAATGCGCTCCCGCCAATCGGCGTGTTTTGCGAGCCAGGCGTAGAAGGCGGCCTGGGGTTCTTCGAGCAGCACCAGGTCTTCAATGCCCGCGCGGCGGGCGGCTTTTTCGGTTAACTCGCGCGCCACGGCGTCGAAGCTGGCGGGTACGGTAAGCAGCACCGTGGCATTGCCAAAATCAATTTCCGGCACGCTGGAGAGGTGTTCCAGGTAGGCCTGCGAAGCCTCCACCGGAGAGAGCCGGGGAATGCCTTCCGCCGCGCCCAAGGGCAGGAAGGCGCTATTGCGATCGACACCGCTATAGCTGAGCCAGGATTTTGCGCTGGCCACCAGGCGGCCCTGCGTTTCCGTACCCCGCTTGCGCGCCAATTCGCCCACCAGGCGCCGCGGCACGTCGGGCAGTTCCGTGGGAGTGGGCAGGTACAGAAAGCTGGGCAAAAGGTTTTCCGCGCGGTATTCGCCAGGGTTCACCCATTGGGGAATGCTGAGGGGCTTTACCTCCTCGCCGTCCGCGCCCGCATTTTCCACGCGCGCGACAGCGCAGTTTGTCGTTCCTAGATCGATGCCAAGGATAGCTTTGCTATTCAACTTCAATTTCCGCGGGAGCGATGATGTCCAATTTGGTCTTTGGGGGAACGGCGGGCAACTCGAGCTTCGCCACGCGCCAGCCTTTGTGACGCAGTAAACCGGCCTTAACATTGCCATCGGCGGGGACATTGCCTAGGAGCTTGATAGCGTTGGGGTCGTTGCGCAGGTTGCCGGCGGCGCTCAATTGCGTGACGGCGCCCTCGACGCCGTCAATGACGGGTTCGAGCTTGATGTAGCGGCCAAGGGCGGTTTTGGCGTTTTCATGAATGCCGCGCACCGCCGCGCCCACTTGCTCGTCGGCATAGGGCGAGATGTCTTCCATGAGGAAATCTAGCAGACGGGCGTCGCGCTGGAGAATGCCAAGAACCTGCAAAGCGCCCTCGGAGGGCGGGGGAGGAGCTGGCGGCGCAGCGGGTGCAGCAGCCTTAGCGGCGCGCTTGCTGAGCCCAAGGCTTTGGAGAACGCCGTCGGGTAGGGCTCCGGAAAAGAGAAGTCCGAAAAATGCGGAAAATGCGAGCGAGATACGGCCCAAGATGGTCTCGAGCCTCCATTTCTATCGGGGATCGTTGTTGGCGCAGACAGCACCAAACACTAGTATAGAAGCTATGGAAGAGCTCACTCGCCCCTTGCTGCGCAAGGAATTGGCCACGGCCAGCGGAGTGAATGCCGAAACGCTGCGCTTTTACGAGAAGGTGGGCGTGCTGAGGCCCGAGCGTTCGCCGAAGGGCTACCGCGTCTACGGGCCGGAAGACCTGAAGCGCCTGCGGCTGATCCAGCGCGCCTTGAGCCTGGGCTTTCCGCTGGAGGCGGTAAAGGCTTGGTTGGGGGGCGACTCCGCGGCGATTGGGAGTGCCTTGGCAGCGTTGGACCGCAAGGCGACGGAGCTCGAAAAATTGCGGAAAAATTTGCGGAAGCGGCTGCGGGGGACAGAGTGAGCGCGGCATGATCAGCAGAGGCGACATGGCGTCTATTAGCGCTAAAGATTACTTGCGAACTGCATATCCTGGACTGGATTGCGAATTCCGGGATGGCTCAGTAGAACAGAGATCTGATCCTGACAATCTACACTCTCGAACGCAAGCTTTTTTTGTTGCCTTCTTCTTTGCCCTACGCCGAACCATGAGGCTGTTCCCGCGCCCGGAATTGCGCCTAAAGTTACGTAAGGGGCTGTATCTGATTCCCGATGTTGCGGTTTTTCGCGAGAAGGAACCCCAGGAATCTATCCCCGCAAGCCCGCCTTATGTCGCCATCGAAATCCTTTCGCCAGATGACTCTATGACCGCTGTCAGGCGAAAGCTGGCAGATTATTGGGGTTGGGGTGTGCCGTACGTTTGGTTAGTGGATCCATACTCGAAACGCCTCTACACCTGTGAGGGCGAACTTCGCGAAGTAGCGCGCTTGGAATTGGAAGACTTATCGCTGGTATTGGAGGCCAGCGAGATTTTTGACGAAGTCGAGTGAGACAACAAAACCGCTCTTTTTGGAGCCTAAGCGGCGCGGCTGAGGGGTTCCATTCCTTCGTTGAGGATGTTCAGGTACTCGTCATAGACGAAGACCTGGCCGCGGCGGCGGCCGCTGATTTCTCGCACAACGCCCGTGCCCGTCATCTTCTGCATGGCTTGGGACACCGTGGGAAAAGATAAGCCCGTGGCTTTTACGGCGGCGCCGATCGTATAGAGCGGATTGCGCTGAAACACGTCAAACAGGCGCAAGGCCGTGGGCGTTGCCCGTCCTAGGCCCAGGAGGCGTGCGCGGGACCGCTCGTGCAGCAGTTGGATGCGGCGGGCGGTGGACACCGCAGATTCAGCGGTGTCGCGGATGCCGGTCAGGAAAAACTCAATCCAGGGACGCCAGCGGTTGGAGGAGCGGACCTCCATCATCAAGCGGTAATAATCGTCGCGGTGCTTTTTCAAATAAAGGCTGGAATAGAGCAAGGGCTCCCGCAACACGCGGTTCGTACACAACAGGAAGGTGACCAGCAAACGGCCCAAACGGCCATTGCCGTCCAGGAAAGGGTGGATCGATTCGAATTGGACGTGCGCCATGGCGGCGCGCACCAGTAGCGGCCAGCTGGGGTTGTCGTCGTGCAGGAACTTTTCGAGTTCCGCCATGTAGAGCGGTACAGCCTCCGGCGGAGGAGGGACAAACGCGGCATTGCCGGGTCGGGTGCCGCCGATCCAGTTTTGGGTGGTGCGAAATTCCCCGGGTTGCTTGTCGGCGCCACGGCCCTTCGCCAAGAGGACACCGTGGATCTCGCGAATGAGGCGAACGGACAGGGGAAAGCCTTCCCGCAGGCGGTCCAGACCGTGAGCGAGGGCGTTGACATAGTTCGATACTTCCACGACGTCGTCGAGCGGTACCCCGGGAGCGTCGGCGTGCTCAAACAGCAGGAGTTCGGAGAGAGAGGATTGCGTTCCCTCGATCTGCGAAGAAAGGAGCGCTTCTTTGCGGACGTAGGAGTACAGAAAGAGGCCGGGATCCGGGAGGACCACGCTGACGCCATCCAGCCGACCAACGGCTTGGTTGGTTTCTTCCAGCAGTTGCTGCAGGGGAGTGAGATCCGTGGGCGGATCGGGAGGGAGAGAGCCCGGATGGAAATAGTTCACCGTCTCGCCATAGGCAGGGCGAGGTTCGTAACGCGGCTGGCGATTTGGTTCCAGGGGGCCGAACATAATTTAAGAATAGGCGGTTAAGGTTTAATTGTAAAGATGGTTATTAAGGGAACCTTTAATAGGGGGGGATGGCTATTTTGGAATGTGGCGTTTTGTCTTAATAATGAGAGCTTCGGTGGAAGAACGGCGGGTGCGGGAGAAGCTGGCGAGAGCGGCTTTCCAATAGGGCTTCATTTCGCGCTCGACAAAGGTGGGAAAACCTTGCGATTCCAAATCGTGCAAAGTTGCGCGGTAATGCTCGCGCCATGGTTCGGCAACCAGATGGTGAGCGGTGCGTAGGGTGGAGAGCGCTACAGCCGTGGAGATTTCCCAAGGAGTTCGGTTCAAGCGGGTGGCGGTGCTTTTCAATTCCGACCATTGCTGCTCGACGAGTTCCGGGTTGGGCGGCTGGGCGACGGAGGACTGGAGCTTCTGCCACTCTGCGCGCAGGGCAGCGAGGTTCAAGGGAGGCGTATTGACGGTTTCGGCGAGATGGCCGGAGCCACGCTCCAAAGCCTCCAGCAATTGCCCCATGGAGCGGACCGAGGCGCCACCGCTGAGCAGGCCCTGAGCTTCCAGCGTGAGGGCAATTTCGCGCAAGACCTTACCGCCCGCGCCCGAAAGATCCGATAACCCGGCCAGGACCCAAACGGGCGAGGCGTGAAAAACAGCCAAACTGAGCCACTCAATGCCGTTTCCCGCGGAGCGGCGTAGCAGGAAGTCGGCAGGAAGTGCGTCCTGGTCAGTGTAAGCGCCCTCCACCTTGCCTACGTCTTCAATCAGAAAACGAAGAAACTGGTCCACCATGGAGTGGTAGATCCGGGAACGGCGGAAAGAGAGGGGCAAAACAACTTCGCCCGCCTCGCGGACGAAGCCGGCGCTGAGCGCAGTCAACGAACGGAGCGTGCGCTCCGGCAGGCTAAGAAGATAAGGGCCGAGCCTATTTGACTTTTTCATCCTTTTCGACTTTGCCATCGCGCACGTGAATGATGCGGTGCGCGTTCATGGCAACGTCCAGTTCGTGGGTGACGAGGATGATCGTGTTGCCGGCGGCGTAGAGGCGCTCGAAAAGGGCCATGATTTCCACGCTGGTGGCGGAGTCGAGGTTACCGGTGGGTTCGTCTGCCAGCAGGATGGAGGGGTTGTTTACCAAGGCGCGGGCGATGGCGACGCGTTGGCGTTGACCACCGGAAAGCTCGTTGGGCTTGTGGTGCATACGCTTGGCAAGGTCTACCTGCTCGAGGCACTGCTTGGCGCGCTCCAGCCGTTGGCTCTGGGGCATGCCGGAATAAATGAGCGGCAGTTCCACGTTGTGCAGCGCCGTGGCGCGGGGCAGCAGGTTGAAGCTTTGAAAAACGAAGCCAATTTCCTTGTTGCGGATGCGGGCCAATTCGTCGTCGCTCATGGTGCTGACCAAGCTGCCGTTAATGAAATACTCGCCGCTGCTGGGCGTGTCGAGGCAGCCAATCAAATTCATGAGCGTGCTCTTGCCGGAGCCCGACGGGCCCATGATGGCGACATATTCGCCGCGTTTGATTTCGATATCGGTCCCGTTTACGGCGTTGATGACCTGGTCGCCCATGATGTAGGTCTTTTTCAAGTCGTAAGTGCGGATGACGATTCCGTCCCGCTTCAATTGTTCGCCGCGCGTCTTGGCGTCCATCGGGGCAACAGCAGTGGCCATGAGTATTAAGATTCCGTCTTCTTCAAAGATTTGTTGTCTATCTTCACCTTAGCTTGATTGCGGAGGGTGCGAATGACTTTATAAGAGCCGGTGATGATTTCGTCCTTCTCATCCAAACCGCTCAATACTTCTATGTCGGTTGCACCAGTGATTCCGGTTTCCACTTTTTTGAATTCGGCGGTACCGTTTTTGATGACGAACACGCCTTGCAGCTCTTCGCGGCTCGCTTTGGTGTTCTCGGCGGGAGCTTTCTTCGTCTTTTCATCGGCGGCTTCGAGGTCGGCCTTTTGGCGGACGGTAAGGGCCTGGATGGGAATGGTAAGCGCCTGTTGGCGAGTGGCGGTGGTGATGCGCGCCGTGCAGCTCAAGCCGGGGCGAATCTCATCGGGTGGGCTGTCCAAGGCGACGACGACCTTAAAATCTTTCGCCTCCTGGCTCGAAATTGCGCTTTGGCTAGCGGCCAAACCGGTGGAGCGCAGGATAGCAGTGTTTCCGATTTCGATCACCTTGCCGGTAAACTTGCGGCCGGGCATGGCATCGATGGTGACTTCCACCAGTTGGTTGAGGTTGACGTTGACGATGTCCGTTTCGTCCACCTTTACCTCCGCCGTGATGATGCTCATGTCGGCGATGGTCATGATCAAGCTGGCGGCGGAATTCTGGATACCCGGAACGACGGTTTCCCCCACGCGAACCGGCAGGTTGGTGACCACGCCATCAATGGGGCTGGTGGCCATGGTACGTTGCAGAACATCGCTGGCCGAACGCAAATTGGCTTGGGCCACCGCAATGCGGCGTTGCGAGGCGGAAAGCTGGGCGGCCTGTTGGGCGCGGGTGGCGCGCAATTGGGCAACGCGGGCCTCTGCTTCGCGCACGGAAGCCATGTTCGATTCGAAGGCTGCCTTGCGGAGGTCGAATTCGCTGCGGGCAATTAATTTTTCTTCGTAAAGCTGTTTGGCGCGATCGAAGTCGAGCTTGGCACGGTCAACTTCCGATTTGGCGCGGTCCACGGCGGCTTGGCCGCTCTTGATATTTTCGTCGGCAACGCGAATGGCGGATTCGCTGGCGGAGGATTCCGCTTCGGCACTGGCGAGGCTGGCCTTTTGCGCGGCCACCTGTGCTTCGGGTTGCACGCTTTCCAGTTTGGCGAGGAGTTGGCCGCGCTTCACGCGCTGGCCTTCGGACACCAGAATGTCGACGATGCGGGCCGGGGCATTGGCATTGGAACCAATGTTGATGTAATTGCGGGGCTTAATTTCGCCGGAAGCAGTGACTACGGCCTGCAGATCCTGGCGAAGAACCTTAGCAGTGCTGACCGCGACAATGGCCGCCTCTTTCATCTTTTGGTTTATGAAAAAACCACCCGCACCTAATACCGCCACGGTAACGCCGAGAATGATAATCCACTTTTTCTTCAAACAGAATCTCCGATTTGTTCAGACGAGGAGGAATGAGGGGAAGTTCAATAAATGAACAACTTATTGGTTCCAGGGCCGGCAGCGGCGGGCGAGGAAAGACTTCTCTTTCTAGTTTCGCACGCCGCTGGGTCCAAGGCACGCTCCCCGGAGACCGGGCTAAGCGGCGCGACGAAGCCTCTGCTGCGGCCATTGCACAACCACGGCCTTGCGTTCCTCGCCGGCGGGCTGGGGCGCCACTTGCGCGGCGGGCCGCTGGGGCATTTCCACCAGATTGTCGAGCGGATAGGCGCCTTCTTCGGCCACGCGGAAGGAAGGCCGCTTGCCGATGGTGGTTTGTTGGAAGTATTCGTCGAGCGGGAACAGGCCGTAAGGTTGCGTTTCCCGGAAGGCGCGGCCGAGCTTTTCCTGCACCGCGTAGGCAGTATAGAAGAGCTTGGCGCGGTTGATGCCAATCTTGGCGGTGCAGACCTTCCAATCGCAGCCCTGTTGGAAGTACCAATGAAAAACCTTCTGCTCGATGTCGGTGAGGGTGCGACGGGCAATGATTTCGAAATCGGCAATAAACTCCTCGTACTTGCGGCCGTAATACTTCCAGCCGCGAGGGCCGGGTACCATTTCCATGGCGGTGGGGCGGAGCCGGCCGGTGGTTTCCAGGCAGTAGCGGTAGCGTGAGAAGCAGGCACGGAAAATGGCCCGAAAGACACAGCCGCAAGGACGCTCTTCGCCCTTACGCTCCGTCTTGCGCAGGCCTAAACCGCGACAAAACACACAACTTGCACTTGCCATCCCGATTGTTTCTGAACGTGTCCATTCCATGATTTTTTTGATCCTTTGAGTAGATTCTTTATACTTCCCGACACGGGCCAGAATCCCCTCCGGCTCCGCTTGGTTTAATAATGGAACTCTTTTGATTTAATGGCAAATAGAAAATATTTTGAGAGGATTAGAATTCTTCGGGATTTCCGCCTAAGTCCTTAATTACATGGTCTATGAAGTGTAGCTTATGGCGCTACGAGAAATTTTTATGGCCTAAATATTTCTGAGAATTTACCGATAATTAGGAATTTTGTGACCCGACTTCCCGGTAAACGTTTAAGACTTGTTCGGCCGTGCGGGACCATTGGAATTGGCGAACCTGGGTTAAGCCTTTTTCTGTCAAAGACTTACGGAGTTCTGCATCGAGCAGCACCTGTTTCATGCCGCGAGCGATATCGAAAACATTTTCCGGGTTCACCATGAGGGCAGCATCTCCGACAACTTCGGGCAGGGAACTAAGGCCAGAGCAGATGACCGGCGTTCCCGAAGCCATGGCTTCCAGGGGAGGCATGCCAAAGCCTTCGTAGAGGCTAGGGAAAACGAAGGCGGCGGCGGAGGCGTAAAAGACGCGCAGGGTTTCAAAGGGGACGTAGCCGAAGAAGCGCACAAAGGGCTCCATGCGGGTTTGGATGACCATACGGCGCACTTGCGGCCGTTTGGACATCTCGTCGCCCATAATGATCAGCCGCAAATCGCGATAAAGCGGGTGCCCTTCGAGTTCGGCGCGCAGGACGGCGAAGGCTTCGACCAGGCGGGGAAGGTTCTTTTGTGGCTTCACACTGCCGGCGTAGAGCAGGAAGGGGTAATTGATTTGGTAGCGCTCGAGCAGGGATTGCTGAAGCTTTTGGTCGGCGGCATGGCCCTGGGAGCCTTCTTCCGCCCAGTGCATGTGCTCCAGGAAGCGAGGGTCGGGCGCGGAATAGATTTGCCGAATGCGGCCGGGGGGAATGTTGAGCAAGTCTTCGACATCGCGCTGGGTAGATTTCGAAACAGCGATGATGCGTTCGGCGCGCAGCAGGCTGCGGCGAAAGCGGTAAAGCCGGTATTGGTGGCGGAGGGAGTTTTGTTCGCGCGCGGCGGTGTCGGCAAAGAGCAGCGTGGAGAGGTCGTGGATGGTGACCACATAGGGCCGCGGCATGAAGAGAGGCGCCGCGTTCAAGGGCATGTGGCAAAGGTCCGGGGCCAGGCGCTTGAGAAAGAGCGGAAAGGTAACCTGGTTTACCAGACCCGCATCGGTGCGGGGGAAAATGGCGCGTTTGAAGTTGGATGGAAGATCGCGAAAGTCGCGAAAGTCTTCCTTGCGGCCAACGAGGATGTAGCGGTTCTCTCCATCGGCCTCCGCGAGAGACTGCACAAGGTTGCGGATGTACGTACCAATGCCGTAGTCGTGGGCGCGTCTAACGTCAAGGGCAATCCGCATAGAGAGCGGCGGCTAGTGAGCGCCAACCAACTCGGCTTGCGGAGCGCGCTTCCAGGCGTAGAGGGGGAAACGATCGGTTAAGGCCGTGACTTGGCGGCTGACGGCGGCGAGGGCGGCCTCGTCTTGCGTCGCGCTGAGGGCTTGGGCGATTAGGCGTGCAACTTCCGCAAATTCGGGGGCGCCAAAGCCGCGCGTGGTGAGTGCGGCGGTGCCCAGGCGAATGCCGCTGGGATTCATCGGCGGGTTCTGGTCGAAGGGGATGGCGTTTTTGTTTACCGTGATGTGGGCTTTGTCCAGGGCGGCTTCGGCTTCCTTGCCGCGCAAACCCTGGGAGAAGACATCGAGCAGGACAAGGTGCGAATCCGTGCCGCCGGAAATGATGCGGAAGCCTGCTTGCGCCAGACCTTCGGCCAGCACCTTCGCGTTGGCGATAACCTTGGCGCCGTACAGTTGGAATTCCGGCTGCAAAGCTTCGAAATAGCAGACCGCCTTGGCCGCCATGACGTGGACCAAGGGACCGCCTTGGACACCCGGAAACACATTCTTATCGATTTCCTTGCCAAAGCGTTCTTCGGCGAGAATCATGCCACTGCGGGGGCCGCGTAGGGTCTTGTGGGTGGTGGAAGTGACGATGTGGGCATGCGGGCAGGGGTTCGGGTAAACACCAGCGGCGATCAGCCCGGAATAGTGGGCCATGTCCACCAGGAAGATGGCGCCGACGGCGTCGGCAATTTCGCGGAAGCGCGGGAAGTCGATCACGCGCGGATAGGCGCTGGCGCCGGCGATGATCATTTTCGGCTTGTGCTCGTCGGCCAGGCGAGCCACTTCGTCGTAGTCGATCAATTCGTTATCTTGGCGGACGCCGTAGGGAACGATTTTGTAGGTCTTGCCGGAGAAGTTCAGGTGGTGGCCGTGGGTCAAGTGGCCACCGTGGGCAAGATTCATGCCCAGAATGGTGTCGCCCGGTTGCAGCACAGCACCGAAGGCGGCCTGGTTAGCTTGCGAGCCCGAGTGCGGTTGCACGTTGGCATACTCGGCGCCGAACAAGCGCTTGGCGCGTTCGCGGGCCAGGTTCTCGACGACGTCAGTGTGTTCACAACCGCCGTAATAGCGCTTGCCGGGGTAGCCCTCGGCGTACTTGTTGGTGAAAACGCTGCCGGTGGCTTCGAGCACGGCTTCGGAGGCGAAGTTCTCGCTGGCAATGAGTTCGAGAAAGCCGTGTTGGCGCTCCGTTTCGTGGCGAAGTGCTTCGGCAACTTCCGGGTCCACTTGGCTAAGGGGGCGTAACATGCGTTCTGAATCAGTCATTCGGTACTACCTTTCTGGGCTTAGGCTTTCTGGGTTTGGGCTTTCTGGGCCTCTTCGAGCAAGCGAATTTTTTCTACGCGACGGGCATGGCGGCCGCCCTCGAACTCGGTGTTCAAGAATACGTCGCTCATTTTCTCCGCAACTTCCGCTTCGGTGTATTTGGCGCCAATGGCCAAAATGTTGGCATCGTTGTGGCGGCGGACATAGCCCACCTCTTCTTCACTGGTGCCAAGGGCGGCACGAATGCCGTTGATCTTGTTTGCGGCAATGGACATGCCTACGCCGCTGGAGCAGACCAGGATGCCTTTCTCCGCCTTACCTTCCACCACGGCTTCGCTAACTTTTTCGGCGAAATCGGGGTAATCGACGCTGTCCGTCGAAGTTGTGCCAACGTCTTCCACTTCGTAGCCCTGGGCGCGCAAGCGGTCCCGGAGCCTTTCCTTGAGCAAAAATCCCGCATGGTCCGAACCAATGGCAATGCGCATAAAAGGAACTTTTATCCTATCATGCTAAACTGCCCAAAAGGCCCTTTTTCCCAGCTAACCCTATGCATTGGAACAACTTATTCATTCCCACGCTCCGCGAAAATCCCGCGGAGGCCGAAGTCGCCAGCCACCAATTGCTGTTGCGTGCCGGCTATGTGCGGCAGCTTTCGAGCGGCATTTACAACTACTTATTCCTGGCCCAGCGGAGCATGCACAAGATCATGCGCATCATTCGCGAAGAGATGGAAGCCATTGGGGCGCAGGAATTTCACCTGGCGGCCTTGAATCCGGCGGAAGTCTGGCAAGAGAGCGGACGTTGGACGGGTATGGGCGACAATATGTTCCGCCTGAAGGACCGTTGGGGGCGCGACCTGTGCCTGGGCATGACGCACGAAGAAATCATGACCTACATTGCGCGCGGAGAACTGCGCAGCTACAAGCAGCTGCCGCAGATCTGGTACCAGATTCAAACGAAGTTCCGCGATGAACCGCGCCCGAAGAGCGGCTTGTTGCGCGTGCGGCAGTTCTTCATGAAGGACAGCTATAGTTTCGACCTGGACGCCGCCGGGCTTGACGCCAGCTACGAGAAGCACCGGCAAGCTTACTGCCGGATTTTTGAGCGCTGCGGCATTGAGTACTTGGTGGTGGAGGCCGATTCGGGGGCCATGGGCGGCAGCGCCAGCCAGGAGTTTATGGTGGCGACCGATGCGGGTGAAGACTACGTGGCCTTCTCGCGCCAAAGTGGTTATGCGGCCAACTTAGAAAAGGCCCGCAGCGTTCCGGTTCCTCCGGCGGAGGCGGACCCCGAGGGCGAGCGCGAGCCGGAAGAAATCCATACGCCCGGGCAAAAGACGATTGAGGAAGTGAGCGCATTTCTGAAAATCCCCAAGACCAGCCAGATGAAAAGCTACGTGGCAATGGCCGACTATGGGGACCGCCAGGGCTTGGCGCTGGCGCTGCTGCGCGGGGACCATCAATTGAGCGAAACGAAGTTTACCGCCGCCATTGGGGCCAAAGAGTTTCGCGCAGCCCACGCGGAGGAGATTCGCAACGCCTTTGGTGCGGATGCGGGCTCTTTGGGGCCCGTGGGCGTGAAGGATCTGCCGATTGTGGCGGACCTGGCGCTGGAGGGGCGCCGCAACATGGTTTGCGGGGCGAACAAGAACGATTACCACCTGCGCTACGTGACGCCGGGAGAGGACTTTACGGCGCGCTTTGCCGACATTCGCCAAGTGGCTGAAGGCGACACGGAAGTGGGCACGGGAGCGCCGCTCGAAATTGCGAAGACCATGGAAATTGGCCACATCTTCAAGTTGGGCTACAAGTATTCCGAGGCGATGGGCCTGAAGGTGTTGGACCAGGAAGGCAAAGAAGTGACGCCGATCATGGGCTCGTACGGCATTGGCGTGGAGCGGGTTTTGTGCGGCGCGGTGGAGCTTTACAACGATGCCGACGGCATGAGCCTGCCGGCTTCGATTGCGCCGTTTGAAGTGGTGGTGACGCCTACGAATTTTGGCGATGCCGCGTTGCGGGAAGCCGCCGAAAAGCTATACGCGGAGCTTAAAGGCCGCGGGGTGGATGTGCTGCTGGATGACCGTGACGAGCGGCCCGGTGTGAAGTTCAAGGATGCGGATCTGATTGGCATTCCTTGGCGCGTTACCTTGGGCAAGAAGCTGGCGCAGGGTTTGGTGGAAGTGGTGGAGCGGCGGACAAAAACGACGAAGGAAATGCCGATTGCGGAAGTGGTTGGCTTCCTCGCGGAACAGCTGCATGCCTAAGGCGGAAGTGGCGAAATCGGATGTGGATTGGAGCCGCATCCGGGCGCAGTTCCCGGGCGTGGTGGACCGTGTTTACTTGAACACCGCCACTTTTGGGCAATTACCACTCGCGGCCCAAGCCGCCATGAGCGAATTTTTCCGCCGCCAGGAGCGCATGGCTTCGCAGGATCTGCTGGCTTGGTTTGCGGCTCTAGACCGTATTCGCGGCCGCGCAGCGCAATTGGTGAATGCCACGGCCGAAGACATTGCTTTCTTCCCCAGCACGGCGCACGCTTTGGCGGAATTGTTGCATGGCATCGCTTGGCAGGAGGGGGACGAAATTCTCGCCCTTGAGAATGAGTTTCCGAACAACATCTATGCTCCGGCGGCACTGGCGGCGCGCGGCGTGCGGCTGCGCGAAGTAGCGCGGGAAGATTTGTTGGCGGCGGTGGGGCCCAACGTAAAGCTCATCGTGGCCAGCGTGATGAACTATGCCGATGGCTACCGCTTTCCTTGGCGCTTGGTGGAAGCAAGGCGCAAGGAAGTGGGCGCGTTGCTGTATCTGGATGGTACCCAGGGCGCTGGGGCACTGGCTTTGGATGTCGAGGCGATGCAGCCGGATATGTTGGCCGTGCATGGCTACAAGTGGCTGCTCTCGCCCGCGGGCGCGGGCTTTGCCTACATCAGCCCGGCGTTGCGCAAGTGGTTGCCGCCGCAGGTGGTGGGTTGGCGGTCGCACTATGGTTGGCGCGAGGTGGACAATTTGCACCACGGGCCGCCCGTTTATGGAAGTTCCGCGCAGCGCTACGAAGGCGTGATGCAACCCTTGGCTCTGTTGATGGCGATGGAGCAAAGCCTGGAGTTGATGTTGGGCCTGGGGGTTGCGACGATTGAACAGCGGGTGCAGGAACTTGCGGCCATGGCTGCGCGGCTGGTGGGCGACCTAGGTGGCGAGGTGGCCGAGCACGGTTCCCCCATTGTGGCCTGCCGTTTTCCGGGCAAAGAGGCGGGGGAGCTTTCCCGTGCGCTGGAGCAGCAAGGCATCTTCACCAGCGCCCGGCATGGCCGCCTGCGCATTAGCGTGCAGTTTTACAACAACGAAGCAGACTTCGAGCGCTTAGGCGCCGCTCTCGCCCAGTTGGTCAAATAGGGCAGGCTGCGCGGGAGAAGAAGCCTTCTTCTGCTTGGTGGCCGGGTTGCGCTTGCGGCTGCCGTGTTTGGCCATGACGGCCCGCGCCTCTTCGCGGGATTCGGTCTTGCGACGGAACTCGCCCAAGCGATGGCGCGCCAGAGCAATGGCTTCTTTGTGGTCCACGATGGGCGGCGGATAAGCGGGCGTACCGTATTCCGGAATCCAACGGCGCAGGAAGATGCCCGCCGGGTCGTGGTCTTCCTGTTGTTTGGCCGGGCTGTAAATGCGAATGGTGTTGATGCCCGTGGTGGCGGATTGCATCTGGAATTGGCTGTAGTGGATGCCGGGTTCGTAATCCACGAAGAGCTTGGCCAAGTGCAGCGCCGGTTCCCGCCAATGCAGCCAAAGGTGATAAGAGGCAAAGCTGACCAGCATGGCGCGCATCCGAAAGTTGATCCAACCCTTGGCGCGCAGCATACGCTGGCAGGCGTCTACCATGGGGTAGCCCGTAAGGCCCTCTTTCCAGGCCGCAAAGCGTTCAGCATCGAAATAAGGCTCCCGCATGCCGTCGTACGCGCGAACGAAATTCTCAAACTCAATGCGCGGCTCGTCTTCCAGCTTTTGCATAAAGTGGCAGCGCCAATGCAAGCGGCCATCAAAGGCGCGTAGCGCAGCCTTCCACCCATTGCGTGCAAGAGCAGCCCGGGTGGCCTGGACCACTTGTTTGGTGGAGAGGTTGCCATAGGCGAGATAGGGGGACAGGCGGCTGCAGGCGTGTTCGGCCGTCAGAGGGCTTGAAAGTTCCTTATGGTAGTGTTCGCCCCGCTCGGTGAGGAAGCTGGAGAGCACCTCTTTGGCCGTGCGAGTGCCGCCGCGTTGCGGGTCGGTAAACGAAAGGGGGCTGAGGCCCAATTCGCGCTCGGTGGGGATGTGGCCAAGTTCGACCGTAGAGGGCCTCAATACCGGCGCGGCAAGTATCGGCTCCGCCATGCGATCTTCCCAGATCTTGCTCCAGCCGTTGCGATTCGCCAAGCGGCGCACCACACCATTGGCGGGAAACTCCACAAAGGGTATGCCCGTTTCGCGAGCCCAACGCCGCACTCGACGGTCCCGGGCATAGGTGACGCCGTTGCCGGTCTCTTCATGCGCCCAAAGCCGTGCGATGGGCAGGGATTGGAGCACGCGCACGGCTTCGCCTTGGCGGAGCACCAACGGCATGCCAAGCGCGGCCAGCGCTTCGCGCAACTCGAGAAGGCTTTCGCGAGTGAACTGCCAGTGCGCGGCGCTGTAATCGGGAGCGGTGTAGACCTCCGGCTCGACAATATAGAGCGGCAGAACGGGGCCACGGGCCGCGGCCTCCACCAAGGGGCGATGGTCTTCTACTCGTAAATCGCGTTTGAACCAAACGACTTGGTACATTGATTTTCTAGCCGCAGAGCGCAAGGCGCGATTAGGAGTTAAAAACGACGGGCTCGACGCGCTTCCAATAGCGGGAGAAGCGCTTCAGGTCCAAGTGGCCACGGAAATCGACAAACGGTTCGGCGGGAACCACCTCTACCGGAATGCGGGTTTCGATCGCTTTTTTGTGCACAGCAAAGCGCGGGTTAACGCTCTCCACCGTGACCACTTTTCGGGCGCCCGCCTCCAGGGCCGTGCGCACAATTTCTTCGGCCACGTTGCCGCGGCGGATCTCGGTCGGGATTTCAAGTAAGCACTCGTACAGGAACTGAATGCGTTTCAGGGACCAGGCTTCCGCCTCAATCTCCTCTTCGTCGAAGACAAAAAGAGCGGGTTGCTCCGGGTACTTTTGCAAGGCCGGATTGCGAGCCGAAAGACAATCCGGGTGAAGCCAAAGGAGGGAGTCGCTCATGATGCAATCTCGATTCGGAAGAGGCGGTCTTCTAAGGCCTCGTAGCTGCCTTCCAACTCGCAATGCCCTTGCTGCGGACACTTCTTGCAGTAAGAACCGGCCGTGTACTTTTCCAGATTTTCGCGGTTGAAGAAGTAAGGCTTATGGGCAAAGGTGGAAGCCACCCACTGCCAGGAGAGGTTATTCGAGGCCGGATCGCCATCAAGCAAGTGGGTTAGGAAGAAGCGCGCTCCTGCCTGCCACTTCACGCGACGCCAATGCACCAAATAGGCCGCAAACCACATACGGGCGTGGTTGTGCAGGTAACCCGTTGTCTTGAGCTCTTCCACGAAGCCGTCCATGCAGGCCAGGCCCGTTTGGCCCTTGGCGACATCTTCCGGCAAATGGTCCGCATAGGCGGCGGAAGGCAAGCCGGTCTTGGGCTCTTCCTGATCCTGCCAAATGCGATTGCCCAATTGCTTGTACAAGCGCTGCCAGTAATCGCGCCAAGCGAGCTCCACCACAAACTTTGCGGCGTGCAGACGGTCGTTCACCTTCGCAAAGGCGTGGTCCTTTACCCGCGCTAGGGTGAGTACACCGTGGCGGAGATAAGGGGATAGGCGCGTGACTTTGCCATCGAGGTAGTTGCGCGTAAAGCCATAACGGGAAGGCTCGATTTTGTCGAGCGCGGTTTCGGCTGCGCGCTGGCCGCCTTTGATGGGGCTGCAATTTTCTCCGCGTGCAGCAGCGGTGGGAAATTCCTGCACCAAATAGGTGCGAAGGTCTTCCCGGCTGGCAAACTCGCGCTTCATGCGGCACCCCCTTTGGGCTTGTTCCGCTGGCAGCGCTCGCTGCAGTAAATCACGCGATCCCAATCGCGCTCCCATTTTTTTCGCCAAGCAAAAGGTCGCTGGCAAACCGGGCAAAGTTTGGTAGGTAGGTGTTGCTTCTTTGTTCCGCGCATGGCTTTTTGCCTCACGGAACGGAGAGGGGAATTCGTTTAGAGGAATTCAACGTTGCGCGCTTGGCGAATGCTGGGATTCTCCAAAAGTTGCGCAATCACATGGTCGGGCACAGTCCCGTCGCAGGCCACAATGGCAGTCGCTCGTACCGCACCCTCGTGCGAAGCCTTATCCTCCCGGCCGAGTGAGAAATTGGCGATGTTAATGCCATTTTTCCCCATCACCGTTCCTACATAACCGATGACGCCAGGAACGTCGAGATTCTTTAGATACAGCAAGTTGCCTTCGAGCGGAGCTTCCACGTAGATTCCATCCACACTTAACAAACGGGGCCGATCCAACACCATGGCTCCTTCCACGCTGGTGGTCCCCGCGGCGGTTTCCACTTCAATGCGGATCGAGTCCGTGTGGCCGGTGCGGGACATGTGGTGCTCGCTGATATTTAAGCCGCGGTCGGCGGCAATTTGCATCGCGTTGATCAAGTTTGCTTTGCTGGCCAAGGAGCGAGCTAACAGGCCGCTCAGGCCGGCGTTGCGTACCAGGGTGGTGTTCAAGTCTGCGGCGCGGCCGGAGTAAGTGAACCTCACAGTCACGGGGTTCGAATCGCTGATATAGCTGACAAAGCTGCCCAAGCGCTCAGCCAAGGTGATGTAGGGGCCCAGGGCGCGGTATTGCTCCGGCGAAAGGGCCGGCATATTCACAGCATTGATGGCCACGCCGTTGGTGAGGTATTCGGCAACTTGGTCGGCAATGCGGACGCCCACAATTTCCTGCGCTTCTTCCGTGGAGCCGCCAATGTGCGGCGTGGCGATGAGTGCGGGTTGTTGCAGCAGGGGATGATCGGCCGGCAGGGGTTCGGGGTCAAATACGTCCAGCGCGGCGCCGGCCAATTTGCCCGATTCCAAGCCCCACAACAAGCCATCCATATCCACCAATTCGCCGCGGGCGCAGTTTACAATGCGGGCGCCGTCCCTCATCCGCGCAATGGATTCGCGGTTGATCATCTTGTTGGTTTCCGGAGTCAGGGCGACGTGCAGGGTAAGGTAGTCCGCGGTGGTGAGCAGTTCGTTCAAGTCCACCAGGGTTACGCCCAGATCTTCGGCCTGCTGGCTGGAAACATAAGGGTCTGTGCCAATGATGCGCATGCCAAAGCCGCGGGCCCGCAAAACGACTTCGCGGCCAATGGAGCCCAAGCCCGCCACACCGAGCGTCTTGTCGCGCAATTCCTGGCCCAGAAAGCGGCGCTTTTCCCACTTGCCGGACTTCGTGGATTCGCTTGCCGCAGGGATGGAACGCGCCATGGCCAGCATTAGGCCAATGGTGTGCTCGGCCACGCTGACGGCATTGCCGCCGGGCGTGTTCATAACGAGAATACCGGCATTGGTGGCAGCGGGAAGATCAACGTTGTCCACGCCCACGCCTGCCCGGCCCACAACGCGCAGTTTGGGGGCGTTGCGAATGAGTTCGCGGTTCACCTTTACGGCGGAGCGCACAATCAAGGCTTCGCAATCGGCCAAGTGCTCCTGGTAGGTTTTGGGGTCGGCCTGGATGACTTGCCAGCCGGGGTGGGCGGCAAGGTTTTGGTAGCCCACCGGAGAGATCGGTTCCGCAATCAGAATTTTCATGGATGGAGTCCTTCGTTAAGCCTTAACCAAGTTAAGCGTTCACAAGTTGGGGCATGGCGGCTTCGGCGAACACCTGCTGCACGGCGGCCACGCCGCTGCCCAGTTTCACCGGATGGCCATTGGCCACGAGAATCAATTCGAGGGCGGCCACCATGGCGAAGAGATCCGAGAAATCGAAGTAGCCCAAATGCGCGATCCGGAAAATCTGGCCCTTCATTGTGCCTTGGCCATTGGTGATAATCATGCCGAAGCGGTTGCGGAATTCCTTGATGATGACGCCGGAATCCATACCCGCCGGGGCTTTGATGGCCGTAACGCTGCCGCCGGGGGAAGTGGGCGAGAAAAGTTCCAACCCGAGAGCAAGAGCCGCCTGGCGAGTGGCACGGGCCAGCAGCTGCGCGTTGGCGATGAGGTTATCGGGGCCCAGTTCCTGGATATACTTGAGCGCTTCGTCCAAGGCCAACAAGAGGCTGACGGCCGGCGTCCAAGCGCTTTCGCCATTCAGGGCGTTTTTGCGTTCGCGCTTCAGGTCGAAATAAAACCGGGCATTTGTGGCTGTATCCATGCGCGCCCAAGCCTTTTCGCTGACGCTCATGAAGGCTAAGCCCGGAGGAATCATGAAAGCCTTTTGGGAGCCGCCAATGACAATGTCCAAGCCCCACTCGTCAATCTTCAGCGGCATGGTGCCAAGGCCGGTAATGGCATCAATGACGAACAAAGCGTTTGAAGCGCGGACGTGTTTGGCCATGGCCTCGATGTCGTGGGCGGCGCCGGTGGAAGTCTCGCTGGCTTGAACGAAAACCCCTTTGAGATTTGGGTTGGCCGCTAGGGCCTCCGCCACGCGGTCGGGGCTGACAACGCTGCCATAGGGCTCTTCCAGCACCGTTGGCTTGAGGCCGTAGGCCTTCGTCAGGGCCACCCAGCGTTCGCCAAACTTTCCGGCGGTGCAAACCAGAACTTCCTCGCCCGCGGAAAAGCAATTTTGAATGGAAGCTTCCATGGCGCCCGAGCCGGAGGCCACCAGCACGAGCACATCGTTCATGGTGCCGAGCACACACTTCAGGTTCAGAAGAACAGACTTGTAAACCTTACGAAAGTCCTCGGTGCGGTGATGGATGTCCGATCCCATCATGGCGTGAAGGGCTTTGGGCAGAAGGGGGGTAGGTCCCGGGGTCAGAAGACGTTGCTTTTTGATGTACATTGCTGGAAAACGCGCTAAAACCGGAGGGTTTTCACTAGAATAGCAAACAGCATGAGTTTGCTTGAACGCGTCCAAAAAGACATGGTAGAGGCCATGAAGGCCAAAGAAGAATTGCGGCTGGGAACGGTGCGGGC
This sequence comes from Bryobacter sp., assembly GCA_033765085.1. Taxonomy (GTDB): domain Bacteria; phylum Acidobacteriota; class Terriglobia; order Bryobacterales; family Bryobacteraceae; genus Bryobacter. The sequence continues at coordinate 33,654 of JANRIK010000020.1, forward strand.
CATCAAGGCCGCGCTGTTGAAGTACAAGGCCGACAACATGAAGGACGCCGACGAGGCGGCCGAGATGCAGTTGCTGAAAAGTATGGTGAAGCAGCGGCTGGATTCCATCGAGCAGTTCCGCAATGCGGGGCGCACCGAATTGGCCGACCGTGAGGAAGCAGAAATGAAGATCATTACTTCCTATTTGCCGCAGGCCGCCAGCGAGGAAGAGATGCTGGCCGCTGTGGAGGCGGCTTTGGCCGAGACGGGCGCCACCGGGAAGGCGCAAATGGGCGTGGTGATGAAGGCCGCGCAGACGCGGTTAACCGGTAAGACGGTGGATGGTAAGGCGCTCAGCGATTTGGTGCGCGCGAAACTGAATTAGAATCGGCCAATGGCCGCCAAACATACGCCTTACGTTCCTGAACACGTCCGCATGACGGAGTTCAGCTACAAAGCGCTGCTTCTGGGATTAGTGATGACCGTCGTGTTGGGGGCGGCAAACGCTTACCTGGGATTGCGCGCGGGAATTACAATTGCGGCCACCTATCCCGCTGCCGTGATTGGCATGGCGGTGGTGCGAATGTGGCGCGGCACCATCCTTGAAGAGAACATTGCGCGCACGGCCGGTTCAATTGGCGAGAGTATTGCGGCGGGGGCGATCTTCACCCTTCCCGCGTTCCTGATTGCCAAGACCTGGCCCAGCTTTTCCGGCCCTGATGTTTATTGGAAGTCGACGGTGCTGATGTTGATTGGCAGCTTCCTGGGCGTGCTGTTTGTAAGCCTGGTGCGGCGGGTGCTGGTGGAAGATCCGGAGCTGCCCTTTCCGGAAAGCGTGGCGGCCAGCGAGATCCACAAAGCGGGACAACAAGGCGCCAGCGGGGCGAAGTATCTTTTCGCGAACATGGGCACCGGCGCGCTGGTGTACCTGTTGGGTGTTTTTAAGTTGTTTGCCGTGGAGAAGGAGTTTCTGTTCCGCATTGGGGAGGTGGGCAAGAGTTTTGTCCGGCTCGGCCCCGCAGGCAGCACGCAAACCATTCCGACGGGCGCCATCAGCACCATCTCCGCGCCCAGCGTGAGCCCGGCTTACCTGGGGGTGGGCTACATCATTGGTCCGAAGCTGGCGGCCTTGAATTTCTCGGGTGGGCTTTTCGCTTGGGGCCTGCTGGTGCCGGCCCTGCTCTACTTTTTAGGCCCCTCTTTGCAGCAATACATTCCGGCGGAAGCGGGAGAAGAAGGTTGGGCCGCGATGGCGGGCACGGTTTGGGTAAGGATCGTTCGGCCCATTGCCGTGGGGGGCATGATTGTGGGGGCTGCGTTCACGCTCTTCAAGATGCGCAAGAACCTGGCCCTGGGCTTGAGCCGCGCCTTTGGGGAATTGACGGGGCCAAAGGTGGACCTCGAAAAACTCAGCCGGCACGAGCGCTACATGAGCTCAAAAGTGGTGCTGCTCTCGATTGGCGCGTTGTTCGGGGTGCTGTGTTTTCTCTATAGCTATCTGGCCGAATCCGTAGGCGGGGGCATTATGGCGGCGGTGGTGATGTTGATTATCGGCTTTTTCTTCGCCACGGTTTCGGGCTTCCTGGTGGGGGTGATTGGCTCATCGAATAACCCTATCTCTGGCTTGACGCTATCGACGTTGATCATCTCGGCCCTGTTGATGGTGGCCTTGGGCGTGACGGGGCCACAGGGCGTGACGGCGGTGCTGGGCGTGGCGAGCGTGGTGTGCGTTTCGAGCGCAGTGGCCGGCGAGTTGCTGCAGGACTTTAAAGTGGGCTGGCTGCTGGGAGGAACGCCGCGCACCATCCAGATGGTGGAACTGTTGGCTGTGGTCGTGGCGAGCGCGGTTATGTACTGGCCGCTGCTGATTCTGCACGAGGGCAACATCAAGCAAGGCGGCATCGGATTTGGCGACCCCGCTTTGCCCGCGCCGCAAGCCGGCCTGATGGCCTCTTTGAGCCAGGGCATTGTGGGCGGGGAAATGGCCTGGCCGCTAATCCTGCTGGGAATGGCCTTCGGGGTTTTTCTGATCCTGGTGGAAGTGCGCAGCCCGATGATTGTTTCCGTGGGCATGTACCTTCCGCTCGCCACCACGTTTGCGATTTTCGTGGGCGGACTCTTTCGCTGGATGACGGATGCGCTGGCCGAAAAGCGGCAGTTGAACGTGGCGCAAAGGACGCGCGTGGAGAATACCGGCATCCTGATCTCCAGCGGCTTGATCGCCGGGGAAGCGCTGTGCGGTTTGATTACCGCCTACTTTGCCTGGCGCGAGATTCCGCTGCCGGCCTTCACCAAGGAACCGAGCTTTTTGCTGGGCGCGCTGGTGCTGCTTGGCTTGGGCGCGCTGCTGGTACGGGTGCCGCTGGGTGCTGCCGGGAATGCGGACGAGCCTGCTCCGCCCTCGGCCATGATGTAAAGATCGGCTGTATCCTTCGGCCAGGCGGCCCGCGTCTGCTTATCCTAAGATCTTGAGCCGAATATCCGCTGGTCCTGAACCTACGTCCTCCCGCAGTTGGCCATCGCTCTATGCCGGGGTTGCCCTGACAACGCTGGCAACGCTGCTGCTCGAGCTAACGTTTACCCGCATCTTTAGCGTGGTTTTCTATTACCACTTCGCCTTTTTGGCCATCAGCATCGCGCTGTTTGGCTTGGGAGCGGGGGGCGTTTTTTCCTACATTGTGGCGCGGCAGCCCGGAACGCACTACGCCAAGCTGGCGCGCTTGAGCCTGCTGGCCAGCGTGGCGATTCTCGGTTCACTGGCTTTTGTGCTGAACCGGGGAGAAGGCGAGCCGGGCTACCTGGTCCTGATTGGCCTTTACTTTCTTTCGGCGCTTCCCTTTCTCTTCGCCGGGGCCATTGTCTCGCTGGTGATTTCGGAAGCCATTGAGCGGGTGGGGCGTGTTTACTTCTTTGACCTGCTGGGAGCCGCCGCCGGGTGCCTGCTGCTGATTCCCTTCCTGAATACCTTGGGCGGGCCCAATACCGTGATTATCGCGGCGGTGCTCTTTGCCGCCACCGCCGCGGTTTGGCACAGCCTGGACCGCAATTTTTCCGGGCGCGTGCTGGCGGTAGTTTTCGCCTTGGGGCTAACGGCCTTGCTGGTGGTGAACGTTAAGTACAACTGGCTGGACCTGCGCGCCGCCAAAGGCATGAAGCTCGAGCAGGAACAGTTTTCCCGCTGGAACAGTTTTTCGCGGGTGGCGGTTACGCGGGAGCCGGGTTCCGGCAGGCCCAACATCGTGATTGACGCGGATGCCGCCACGGGCATTGCCAATTTCGATTTTGCCAACCTCGACGAAGGAAGCCGCAGCAGCCTGTTGCGCAACGGTCCGGGCCTGGCCTACCGTCTGCGCCCAGGAGCCAAGACGTTGATCATCGGCCCGGGCGGTGGTTGGGATGTGTCGCGCGCGCTGGCCTCCGGCAGTAAAGATGTGACGGGGGTGGAGATCAACCCCATCATTGCCACCACCATCATGCGGGAAAAATTTCCGAATCTGAGCCGGCGGCTATACGAGCGGCCGGAGATTCGCATAGTGGTGGAGGACGGCCGCAGTTTCGTGCGCCGGACGCCGGAAAAATACCAAGTGATTCAAGCAACGCTGGTCGATACCTGGGCCTCGACGGCGGCGGGCGCCTTTAGCCTGAGCGAGAACAACCTCTACACCTCCGACGCCTTTTACGATTACCTCTCGCGGCTGAGCGACGATGGCATTCTTTCCTTCACGCGCTGGGGCTTTGACCCGCCTCGGGAAAGCCTGCGCTTGATCGCCCTGGCCATGAACGCCTTGGAGCGGCACGGGGAATTTTCGCCGGCGCAACACGTGGTGGTGGTGCGGGAAAGCGCGGAGCGGATTGAAGCCTGGGGCGCCACCGACACCGTCATCATCTCGCGCAAGCCATTTACGGCAGCCGCAATTGACGCCATCGAAGCGGCTACCCAGCAGCCGGGCATGGAGCTGGTTTACCTGCCGGGCAAAGCGCCGGATACGCCTTTCCGCGAGTTGCTGACCACACTGGACCGCGAAAGCTTTTTCGCCAAGTATCAATACGATGTCACGCCGGTCGGCGACAACCGGCCCTTCTTCTTCTATACGGTGCAGCCGCGGGACGTGCTGAATTTTCTGTTGAACGCCACGCGCGAAAGTGCGGATTACAAAATCAATCGCGCGGTGCCGATGTTGTTTGGGGTGCTGCTGGTCAGCCTGGTGGCAACGTTGGTTACGCTGCTGCTGCCGCCGGTACTGCTGAAGCAAGCGCTCCCGGCGGAAGGGCGTTTGCGCCGCTTTCTGCTGTATTTCGTTTGCTTGGGCGCGGGCTACATCATGATCCAAGTGGCGCTGATCCAAAAATTTGTACTGCTGCTGGGGCACCCCACCTACGCCTTGACGGTGATCATTTTCACGATGTTGCTGGCGAGCGGATTGGGCAGTAATTATTCGAAGCCCCTGCTGGAGGCAAACCCCGAACGGTTGCGCCTGGTCTTGATCCTGATTGTGATTCTGGTGCCGGTGCTGGGCTACTTTGCGGGCTTAGTGACGGATGTAGGGGCAGCTTGGCCCTTGCCGCTGAAGATGGCGGCGACGGTTGTGGTGGTGGCGCCACTGGCCTTCCTAATGGGCATGCCGTTCCCTACTGGGCTGGCTACGCTTGAGGGTTGGGAAAGTTCGGCAGTGCGGTGGGCTTGGTCAATGAACGCGGCATCGAGCGTGTTTGGCTCCGCCTTTGCCATTTTCCTGGCCATTTACGCGGGCTTGTACCAAACGCTGGTGGCCGGGGGCTTACTCTATCTATTGGCCGCTTGGCTTTATCGCACGACGGCCGAGCGCGCCCTGGCTACGAAGGCTACAAATTAAAGCCGGCTGCTTGGTTTCAGCAAGCGAGCTAAGGCCTCGACGAAGAAATAGTCGCCCCAGATGGCGCTTTCGTTGATGCCCAAGCCGCGATGAACGTGATACAGCGAACCTTGCAGAATGCCTTCCCAACCGGGCGTTTGCTTGCCCAGGTATTCGTCGCAAAGTGTGCGCAGAATGCGAATGGCGGTCATTTGGTAGAAGTGGCCCTTGACGGGGTCTTGGATCAAGCGGGCAAGGCGCAAGAGCGCAGAGGCCATGATGGCCGCCGCAGAGGTATCCACCAGATGTTTTTGTTCGGCGGGGGCGCGGAAATCCCAGGAAGGGATGCCGTCGGGGTTGGCGTGGGTGATGTAGTAGTCCGCTGTGGCTTCCGAGGTTTGCAGGAAACGCAGGTCGCGGGAGTATTCGTAGCAAACGCCAAAGCCGTACGTGGCCCAAGCCAGGCCGCGGCTCCAACAGGAATCCCGCCGGTAACCCTGGTGGGTAGATTGCTCCAGGAATTCGCCGGTGGCGGTATCGAAAAGACCTTCCTGGGCCGTGGAGCCATCGCCGCGCACCAGCGTTTTGCGCACGGTAAGCGCGTGGCGCAGCGCGATTTCCCGCAGCCGTTTGTCGCCCAACTCGCGGGCGGCATAAAAAATAATGCCGACGTTCATCATGCTGTCGATGAATAACGAACTGGGCTCCACGAAGCTGCGCAGATATCCGCCTTTCTCCATGAAGCGCTGGGCCAGCGTCTGGCCCGCGGTTAGCAGCACTTCGCGCTGGGCCTCGTCCTTTTCCATTTCGTACCAGCGGTAGTAGGTGGAAAAGAAGAGGAAGCCGTGGTCATAGATTTCGCGATTCGTTTTCCGCACTTCCAAAGGACGCGTGTATTCCTCAGCCTTTTGCCGCCAATAGGCGCCCTCTTCGGTCTTGTCGCCCTTCAAGCCTTTGGTGAAGATCCACATCATGCCCGGCAGAAAGCCATCGCACCAATGGGTCCAAGCTTCGCCTTCGTGGCGCCACTTGCCGTCCTTCGTGTAGAGAGGGTAAAAGCCCGGGTACTGCTCGACAACTTTGCGAACTTGCTCGCGGCTGAACTGCAGCGCACCTTCAAAGAGCGCTTTATCGGTGGGAAGTTCAAAGTGGATCATGTAAATTCTGAGTCTCCCATATCGTGACAAATCCGCGGCCCAAGCGCACACCGGGCTTGCACCAAACAAAGCCTTGGGGCGGCGGCGTGGGGTATTCGATATACATGGCCCCGCCGCGAAGATTGTTGCGGGAAAAATCCGGCAAGCCATTGGGCTCGGTCCGGCGGTGGCGCAGGTTGAGGGAAGAAAAACGATTGCCGCTGCTTAGCTCCGTGAAGCGAAGCGCCACGGTAAGGCAGGTGGGGTTTTCGTGCCGCATCAGGTGCACAATGCGGCCCTTGGCCATGCTGCCTTTGGGGTAGAGCACTTCTTTCCCGTTTCGCAGGTCGCTGCGCAGCCGGGCGGAGATTTCGTCGCCCACGGCCTGTTGGCCATGCACGAGGTCGGCCTCCAAAGCCAGTTCCACCTCCAAGCCGGCGGGTAGCCATAGCCTTTCGGGTGCAGCGGTGCTCGCGCTCTCCAACTGAGCGGGTTCTTCAAACAGGATGCTGCTTTCGCCTTGGAATAGCTTGCAACGTGTAAGGCGGATGCGGTTGATGTTCACGGTGCCTTCGGCGTCGGTTAAGCGCAGTTCGCTCTCTTTGGGCAATAGCGCTGTACGGCCGCCCAGCTCCACCAGGCCGTAATCCAGGCGGTCGGTGGCGCTGCTGACTCGCAAAACCACAGGGATGTCTTCGGCCTCAATCCACAAACGCAGTAGGTCTTTCGATGCCGCATCCACCCAGAACTCGCCATGGTAGGCAACCTCCATGCGCAGGCTTCGCTCGAAGTTGGTGATCTGGTAGCCGCTACTGAAGAGCGGTTTGTGGAACCAGAAGCGGTGTGCGGGGCGTCCCGCGAAATCTGCGCGGCCGCGGTATTCAAAGCGGGTGCCATCGGCCAGGAAGACCGCGCGGGCATGGAGCACAAAGTCTCCCGTACCGAAGGCGCCCGAAGAAACTATCTCGCGGAATTCTTCATGCTCAAAGTTGGAGGAGCCGGGCCACGCAAAAAGTTCCTTGCCCGCGATGTAGGCAACTTCCAAGCGCAACACATCCACCAGATTGGGCATGGGGCTGCCGGGCGCCTGCTGGTAGCGTTCTACTGTTTGCAGGCAAGTGTAGTTCGGTGCTCTAGCCAAGTGCGCAGCCATGACGCGCTTTACTTCGGCGAGCAGCAGCGTGCCTTCGTCCACCTTGGGTTGGCCGGGCAGAAGTGCGGCGAAAGCGAAAAGGAGCACCCAACTTCGTGCGATCATCTCTTTCAGACTATTTCAACCTTTATGGCAACCAAAGTCACCATCTTCAACAACGGCCCCATCCGCATTGAGGGCGAATTCACGATTCACGATGCCACGGGCGCTGCTTATGATCTGGCAGGGCGCACCGCAATTGGACTGTGCCGCTGCGGCCTTTCCACGAAGAAGCCTTTCTGCGACGGTACGCACGGGCGCGAAGGATTTTCGAGCGAGTGTCTAGCCTATGCGCTCGACCCGCCAAAGCCCAAGGTCTAGGCCGGACCGCTAGCGTTGCTAGCTTTCCAGCACGCAGATTTCCCGCAGATTGCGGTAGTCTTCGGCGTAGTCCAGCCCGTAGCCCACGACAAACTCATCGGGGATCTCAAAGCCGCAGTAGTTCACTTTGATGGGCCGCATGCGGCGGTCCGGTTTATCGAGCAATGCCGCAATCCGGATGGAGCGCGGGCGGCGCTGGCTAAGCACGTGGATAAGGTACGTCAGCGTTACGCCGCTATCCACGATATCCTCCACCACCAGCACGTCCAGGCCTTCAATGCTCATGTCGAGATCTTTGGTGACGCGCACTTCGCCGCTGGAGGTCTTCGCGTTGCCGTAGCTTGAAATGCCCATGAAGTCGATGCGAATGGGGCGGTGGATGGCACGGGCCAAGTCGGACATAAAGATGAACGCGCCCTTCAGAATGCCCACCATCACAATAGGGCCGGAGTAATCGGCGTTAATCTGCTGGCCCAACTCTTCAATGCGCTGGTGGATACGTTCTGCCGAAACCAGGACGCGCAATTTGGCGTTGGGGTAGGCGGGGGCTTCGATGTGGGAGGGGGCTGCGTTCACGGCTTCTGACATAGGTTTTTGCTCCTGAAGGCTGGGACAGAGGGAGTTCTCAGTTTAGAGCAGACTAACGCTGTCTGGAAACCAATCGAAGCTAGTTCCCGCCCGCGGCCATGTCCGGCGAGCGCAAACGCGTGCTAGGCGGACCAATGTGGATGTGCGGCCCGGTGCTCTTGCCGGGCCTAGCGCGGCGGAGGGCGATGTATGGAACCTTCAGCTTCTCGAGCGTTTCCCGTAGCCACAGGCCTTCTGGTTGGTCGGGATGCACGGCCACGTCCACCCGGCCCGAGTGATCGAAACCGAAAGAGGTATGCAGCGCGGTTTGTCCTTTGGCGCTGACGGGCAAGGGCGTGCCAAACTGCCTTTCGAACGCAGCCGAGACGTACGCAAAGTGCGACTCGCGCAAAGCTCCGCTGCCCAGGAAGTACTGCACGTCCGGCGAGGGTTCGCGCTGGACTTCCGGCAAGAGGAACTCTTCTTCGGCTTCGGCCATGGCAAGTAGTTCTTCAAAAACGCGGGCGCGGTTTTCGGCCAGTTGGAGGGTAAGGCGGCGGGCGGCCAATTCTTTTTCCAATTCCTCCACGCGGCTGGGCGGGATTACGCCCTCGCGAACCAAGCGGACCTGAGATTCGTAAGCGCGGGCGGTGCGGTCTATGCGGCGGGCGGCCGCCTCAACGAGCGTATTCGTCTGGCCGGGCGTTAAATTCTCTACGCCAACTTTCCCGTAGAGCAAGCGGTTTAGGATTTCCTGGTCCTGCTCATCGGCAACGGCGCTGCGGGCTTCTTCCAAGCGAAGGCGGGAAACCGCGCCCACGTTGGCCAGCTGCTCAATGCGCTTCAGCTCTTCCTGGGCACGCGTCAAGCTGGAGGACGTGGACGAGGCTGCCAGTGGCTGAGCACACCAAGAGGCCACGCAAAGCGAGAACCCGTAACCGAAAGTGAACCAAATTCTGAGGAAAATGCTTTGACGCACTTCCTTTATTGTAGTATTCTGCCGATCAAGGGAGCCGTTAGGCTTATCCTTAAACAAATCGGAACTTGGAGTAGATTTGGTAACCTCTCCCCAGAACCTCCCCCCCACGGTGGTTGCCGCCTTTCAGGCGGCGGATGCAAAAAAAGCCCTCGATCCGAAAATCCTCGACTTACGTCCCGTCACCAGCTTCACCGATTACTTCCTCATTTGCAGTGGTTCCAACCCTCGGCAGAACCATGCCATTAGTGATGAAATCGGCTCGCGGCTGGCCGAAATGGGCTATAAGCCCCTTTCGACGGAAGGCTATGAGAGTGCCAATTGGATCCTGATGGATTATGGCGACTTCCTGGTGCACATTTTTAGCCCGGAATCTCGCGAATATTATGACCTGGAGCGTCTTTGGAGCGTGGCGGAAACGGTTCCGGCTCCGGTGGCTCCCTTGGCAGTAGCCTAGCGGTTTAAGCGGATTTACAGGTCCGCAGCTCTAGAGGATGGCGCCGCCGCGCGCCCGAACCTCTTCGAAGAAGAGGCGGCAATTCTCTGTGCTTAGTTCTTTCACGGCTTGCGAGTCTACGGTCACCTGGATGCCCCGGGCAAGCAGGCCGAAAGCGGCGTGCTGCACGCAGATCTCGGTGACCACGCCGTAAACTAGTGCCTCTTGGATTTCCCATTCCTGGAGCCAAGCGGCCAGCTGTGGATTGGTGAAGCAATCGACGCTTTGCTTCGGCAAAAAGTGTGCGCCGGGCACTATCGTTATTTCCGGCTTCCGTGCGCCAAGCGCGCCAGCGACGCAATGGTGCGGCCAAGCCCGAAACTCCGGGTCGTTCTCTGTGTGGGCGTCCATGGTGGAAACCAGCTTGGCGCCTGTCTCGATCGCTTCTCGGTTCCGCGCAGCTACGCGCGGCAAGATCCGCTCCGCACCGGGCACATAGAGCGCACCGGCGGGGTAGACGAAATCAAGCTGCGTGTCTACGTCCAGGTAAAGCTTCATTGTTCCTCCTCCACCAATTTCAGCAAAGCCGGGCTGTAATGGACCGGGCGGCCGGCCTTGCCGAAGCGCGCAATCTGATCTTGCGTATATTCGCGGGCGGCTTCGATAGAAAACGATGGTCCGGTGCGAACACCCTCTCGCATCACTTGCTTGATCAGCGGTAGCCCATCCGCCGCGGGCTCTGAAGCCAAGGCCACCCAATCGGCATCTGCGGTGCGGTAAATCTGCTTGCGTCCGGGGAGCGTCATTTTGCCCTCGCTCTTTTTGTAAGGGAAACGCTGTCCCTCGGCACCGGTGTGTTCCACCAACTTGTAGACACAGGGCAGGGCAGGGGCGTCGTAGCTGGTGGCAAGGCTGGTGCCCACGCCGAAGACGTCAATGGGGGCCCCGCTCTTCAACAGCCGCGCGATGGAATGCTCGTCCAGATCGTTGGTGGCCATGATGCGGGCGGAGGCCAAGCCGTGCTCGTCCAGAATGCGCCGGGCGCTTTGCGAAAGCTCCAGCAGGTCTCCGCTATCCAGGCGCACGCCCCACAGCGGTGCGCCCAATTCGGCTGCCAACTGCGCGCCGTTCAGCGTGTCGTAAGTATCAATCAGTTGCACTGTGCGTTCGCGCAGCACGGCTTGCAAAGCGGCAAAGGCGTCGCGTTCTGCGGGAAAACTCAACACCCAGGAATGGGCAGCGGTGCCGAAGACGGGGATGCTATAGCGAAAGCCTGCTTCCACGTTGCTGGTACCGGCGCAACCGGCAATGTATGCCGCACGACCGGCCAGACAGCCTGCTTCGGGGGCATGGGCGCGACGGCAACCAAATTCCACCACCGAGCGGCCTTCCGCCGCCGACAGAATCCGCGCGGCCTTGGTGGCGATAAGGGTTTGGAAGCCGATGGTCGCCAGCAGGTAAGTTTCGGGTACTTGGGCTTCGGCCAGCGGCGCGCGCACCGTCAAGAGGGGTTCGTTGGCAAATAGGACGGTGCCCTCGGGGGCGGAATAAACATCGCCGCGGAAGCGGAAGCTACGCAAAAAATCCCAGAACGCGGTGCCGAGCGATTGGAACTGCGGCAGCTCTTTGAGGTAAGCCAGCTCGTCCTCGTCGAAGGCCAGTTGCTCCAGGTATTCCAACGCCTGCTCCAGGCCGCAAACCACCAGGAAATCGCGCTCCGGCGGAAGGCGGCGCACGAACATTTCAAAGGTTGCGCTTTCGGCTGTTTTGCCGGCCTGCCAATAGCCGGCCGTCATGGTGAGCTGGTAGAAATCCGTAAAAAGAGCGCGCAAATAGGCCTACTTTTTCGTGCCTTCCAGCTTCACGGCGCCCAAGGCGGATTCAAAGTCCCTTATCACTTGCGGATCCATTTCGTACTCCGTGGCTTCCCCCTTGCGTTGCGCGAAGTAAAAATTGCCGTCCTTGGAAACCAGGACCGTTTCCGTGGAATTCGTTCCTTCCCGGCGGGTTTGTATTTCGAGGAAAGCCGTGGTCATTTTCTGCTTGGCAAACTTCAAGGCGGCCATGGCGCGAAGCTGGTCCACGACGGGCTGAACCGTGGCGGCATCGGCCTTCTTGCCACTCAGTTGCCAATCGCTGCCCTTCTTTTCGAGGAGCGTCGTTTTGCCATCCTTTTTCACTTCCACACGGTCGATATCGTCGAAGCCAAAGGTGAAGAGCTTTTTGTTGCGGTATTCTTCGAGATCTTTGGTGAGGGTCTTGGCAATTTCTTCTTCCAATTCGTAGGCGGCCTCGTGCTCAGTAGATTTTGCTAGGTATTTGTCTTCTTTCGTCTTCCGCACCTCAAGCTTCATGGCGCCGCTCGCGTCGGTGATGTTGAACGTGACGGCGGGCTGCGCGCCTTGGAAGCGGCCCAAGGATTGCTTCGCTTCCGCGCCCGTTAAGCGCGTTGCGTACTTGGCCTCTTGCAGCTTGCGAACGAGTTCCTGAACGCCCAGGTTATCGGCGCGCATGGGGTCCGGCGTAACCACCTGCCATTCGCCGCCACCATTCTTTCCCAGCTTCAGCGTTTTGCCGGGCTGGGTAATTTCGAGCTGGCTGATCTTGCCCTCGGCAAAAGGCGTTAAGCGTTTGTCGCGATATTCCTCAAGCGGCTTGGTGACGCCTTCGTACAAGTACTTCGCCACCGTGTAGACCTTTTTCTCGCCGGGCTTGGCGGCGTAAACCATCATGCCCACCGGCGTTGCGTCGCCCAGGTGAACCGTGTCGGTCTTGCCGCTTTTGTCCTTTACGGTGATTACCACTTGCGGGGGGTCTAGGCCGTATTGGATAAGGTCGGTTGCGTTTTCGTCGACGGTTTTATCGGTGGGGAAAATCGCGGCATTGTTGGCTGTGGAGGTGGCGGCGTCGTAGTCGGTACGGAAGCCCGGTTCCACGGCGCGCATGCTTTCCAGGATCCAGCTGTTGGTGGACTGGTCCTTGGTGAAGATCCGCGGGGCTCCGCCCTTGGGCATGATGCGGATTTCAACTAGGTCCGCTTCCAACGGGCTGAGCAGCTTGCGCGATTTGCTGGTGCTTTCCTTGGCCAAGTCCTCGGGAGATTTTTCCCGCGAGGTCCACCAGATCAAGCCGCCGAGAATGGCGAGGCAAGCAGTGGCGAGAATCAAACCACGGGTCGGCATAGCGTCCTCCTTCTGCTAGCGGCGCTTGCGCCAAATCAAGATGGCGGCGGCCAGCGCCATGCCCGGAAGTACAAACTGGCTCACCACAATCAGGGTGCCAAGCTGGCCCTGGTCCAACTGGATGCGCCGGTCCTCAGGGTCTTTCGGGCGAATGGAAATCAGCTCCTCGTCCGCAGTCAGCCAATTCACCATGTTCAGGAGCAAATCGACGTTGCCGTACAAGCGGACATAGCCGTTCTCGACAAAACTGGCGTTGCCTACCACCACAAAGCGGCCGGGCTTCTTCTCGTCGCCCGTATTGTAAGTGCCCGCCACGGCCATGAGAAAGGGTCCAGGGGGATCTTTGTCCGGGTTCGGCTCCAGCTCGGCTTTGGTTAGGTCCTTCATGGAGTAACTGGTGGACAGCGAGCTAAAGAGTTTTTCCACGCTTGCCTTGTCGGTCGACTTTGCTTCCAGGCTGCGCGCGAAACCCATCACGGTGGGCGTCTTGCCCATCTCGCGAACGATGGGGTGGTTCTCGTACTTGTTCACCAACACCGCCCCGCCCATCATCTGGCCAACGCGGCTGAGGTCCACTACCAGGTCTTTATTGGCCGTAACGCCCCAACCCGCCAGTAGATCGAGCAGCGCCTTGTTCTCGCTTACCTTAAACTTGTCCACATTAAACGGCGGATCCAGCATGAAGAGCACGCGCCCGCCACTCTCAACCGTCTTCTTCAGCACGGCAACGGCTTCAGTGGGGTAATCGAACTTCGGGCCGGGAACCAGCGTGACGGTACAGGTGGCAGGGATCTCTGCCTTCTCGAGCAGGTTTAGAGTTTGGAGCTTGAAGTTATCTTTTTCGATCAGTTCCTTGATGGCCGTATAGCCATCGCGGGCGGTCTTTTCCAGGTCGCGCTCGCCCGCGCCCTGCGTAATGCAGACTGTGCGCGTGGTGCCCTTGAGAACCCGGATAATGGCGCTGGTAATTTGCTCTTCGGTCAGCGCGTTCGCCTGTTCGCGGCGATCTCCGCTTTCCACAATGATGGTGCCTAGCGTGGATACCCCGGCGGAGCGAGCCAAGGCGGGCTTCTTGACTGCGTCGTTGTATTCGACTTTCAACTTCGAGGAGAGGTTTGTGTAGAGCGTAAGCAGGTCCTGCGCGCCGCGGAAGCTTTGCTGCTCGTCCCAATAGGAAATCGAAACCTCCTGCTGCAAACCCTTCACGATCTTGATGGTTTGCTCGCTCAGACTGTAGCGCTTGTTGGAAGTGGTGTCGTACGTTTTGTTGTTCTTGAGCACCAGGTAGTTCAAGCCCGCCAATGCGGCCAACACAATCAGAATATAGACGGTGGTGAAAGCGCCGTACTTTTGTTGTCTGCTGATATTCGCCATGGCTTAACCCCTGTAGCGCAAGCTCTCGAGCGAGCGTGCCGTCAAGTAAAGTCCGAAGAAGCTGACCGAAGCGTAGTAGACCACGTCCTTCAGGTCCAAGACTCCCTTGATGAAGCTCTCGTTGTGCTTCACCAGGGACAGGTAGGTTAGTACCTGCGTAATCTGGTTCTGGTCCATGCCGCTCATCCACTCAAACACCCACATCAGCAGCAGCAGGAAAAACGTCAGAAATGCCGCCACGATCTGGCTTTGGGTAATGGAGGAAATGAACATGCCCAAGGCCAGCATTGCGGCGGCCTGCAGGATGAGTCCCAAGTAGCCAACCAGCAGAGGTTGCACATCTGGCTTGCCGTAGACAAAAAGGAAAATCAAGCTGATGGCCGAGAAAGCGAGCAGCGAGAGGTACATCACCAACGCGCCCAACCATTTGCCCAGCAGCAACTCCCAGTCCTGCAAGGGAGAGGTGAGGAGCAGCTCGATGGTGCCGCGCGATTTTTCTTCGCTGAACAGGCGCATTGTCAGCATGGGCACCATAAACAGGCACAGAATGCCGGCATTGCCCATGAGGTTGCGAATCACCAGTTCGTTGAGGTTAAGCGGCATGGAGCGGCCAGTGAACTGAGCCTGCATCCCCGCTTGCACGAAGAAATAAACCAGGCTCCAAAAGAAGTAGCCAAATAGGGCGGCAAAGGCCGCGATCAGAATGTAGGCAATCGGGGAATTGAAATAGCTTCGAATTTCTTTGTTGGCGATGGTGAGAACGTTTCTCATGCGGCGGTCTCCTCTTCGGTTTCGACAGCGGGCGCAGCGGGTACAACGGCGGGGGCGGTTAACGTCAGGAAAAGCTCGTGCAGGTTGATGTTGGCGGTATCGAGCTTCAAAAGGTTGGCGCCTTTGTCCAACGCTGTGCGCGCCAGCACCGCCCGCAAATCGGCACCGGGCGTGGTGATGGAAAAACTCAGCTTCTCGCCATCCTCAGTTAGCGTAACGGCGCTTACACCCGGCACTTGGGCGAAGGTTTCGCGAAGAGTCTCCGCGCCAACGCCGCTTGCTTCCAGAATCGTGCCGTCCCGGTGGGTTAATTCGTCAATGGTTCCGCTTGCCGCGATGCGGCCTTGGTTAATGATGATCAGGCTTTCGCACATGGCTTCCACTTCCTGGAGAATGTGCGTGGAAAGCACGATGGTGTGGTCGCCGGCCAGGCTGCGAATCAAGTCCCGGGTTTCGAGAATCTGCTTGGGGTCGAAGCCGCTGGTGGGTTCGTCCAGAATCAAAACTTCGGGGTTGTGAATGATGGCCTGGGCCAGGCCCACGCGCTGGCGGTAGCCCTTGGACAGCTTCGAGATCAACTTGCCCCACACGTTTTTCACTTGGCACCGTTCGGCGGCATACTCCGCTTTCTTGCGGCACTCGGCGGCGGGCAGGCCCTTCAGGTGGGCAACGAAATCGAGATACTCGCCCACTTCCATATCCGGATAAACAGGGGGCGTTTCCGGCAGGTAGCCAATCCGCTTTTTCACTTCGAGCGGTTTTTCCACCACATCAAAACCGGCAACCGATGCCGTGCCCGCGCTGGGCGGCATGTAACCGGTGAGCATACGCATGGTCGTGGTTTTCCCGGCGCCGTTGGGCCCAAGAAAACCCACAATCTGGCCCTTTTCGACCGTGAACGTAACGCCATCCACGGCCACGTTCTGGGCATAACGCTTAGTCAATCCATTGGCTTGGATCATAACGCGCTCATTCCTTTTATTTTTGAGGGGTTAGTTCTAGTGTAGCGGGAGCTAGTCTGGCTGCTGCAAGCCCATGACCTGGAAGCCGGCGTCAACATAAAGGACGTTGCCTGTTACGCCGCGGCCGAGGTTGCTGGCCAGGAACACCGCCGTATCGGCAACTTCGGCGGGGTCCGTATTGCGCTTCAGCGGAGAGACTGCCGCCACCCCGTCCAATACCTTCGAGAAGTCCTTGATGCCGCGGGCGCTAGCGGTTTTGATAGGCCCGGCGGAAATGGCGTTCACGCGAATTGCTCTTGGCCCCAAATCGCTGGCGAGGTAGCGGACGCAGGCCTCCAGGGCCGCTTTCGCCACGCCCATCACGTTGTAATTCGGGATCACCCGCTGGCTTCCCAGGTAGGTGAGGGTCATAATTGCCCCGCCCGTGGTCATCAGCGGCGCAAGCGTCCGCGCCACGCTTACCAGGGAATAGCTGGAAACTTCCTGCGCCAGCAGGTAGCCATCGCGCGAAGTCTCAAGGAAGGGGCGGCTAAGGTCTTCGCGGTTGGCGAAGGCGATGGAGTGGACCACGGTGTCGATGGTCTTGCCCGCCAAGGCCGCCGCCAGTGCTTCGAGCTCTTCCCCTTTCGTAACATCACAATTCAATACCAGGCTGGCGCCGAGTTCGGCGGCCATTTCTTCCACCGCCCCCTTTAGGCGCTCGCCCTGGTAGGTCAAAACTAACTCTGCGCCTTCGCGCCGGAAAGCCTGGGCAATCGAGTAGGCGATACTCCATTTGTTCGCCAAGCCCAAAATCACTGCTGTTTTGCCGTGAAGAAGTTCAGCCATAAGCCGTATTCTCTCATCTAAACTGGGAGACGCTATGCCATTTACACTTCCTGAACTCCCCTACGCCCATGACGCGCTCGAGCCGCATATCGATAAGGCCACCATGGAAATCCACCATGGCAAGCACCACAATGCTTATGTTACGAATCTGAACAAAGCCCTGGAATCCGCCCCGGAATTGGCAGACAAGTCCCTCGAAGACCTACTAGCCAACAACCTGGCCCTGGTTCCCGATGCCATCAAGACCGCCGTCCGCAACAATGGCGGTGGCCACTACAACCACTCCCTCTTTTGGCAAATCCTTACCCCGAACGGCGGAGGCCAACCCGTAGGCACGCTCTCGGACGCCATCAATGCCACCTTCGGCAGCTTCGACGCGTTTAAGGAAAAGTTCAACGCTGCCGCCACCACGCGCTTCGGCTCCGGCTGGGCTTGGCTGGTGAAGAATGCCGACGGCTCTTTGGAGGTCACCTCCACGCCGAACCAGGACAATCCGTTTATGGAAGGCAAGCACCCCATCATCGGGCTCGATGTTTGGGAGCACGCTTACTACCTGAAGTACCAGAACCGCCGCCCGGATTACATCGGTGCCTGGTGGAGCGTGGTGAATTGGGCTGCGGCGGAAGAACGCTTTAAGGGCTAAGCCGCTCCATTCCGCAAAGCCGGAAAATTAGAACCCGCAGGGCCTAGTGTCCTGCGGGTTTTTCGCGTTAGTATGCGAGTGGAGGTATCGGAACACAGGTAAAGATGACGGAAATCCTCGCGCTCCGCGGCGTATCGAAGGTCTTCCCTACGCATACCGCCGTCGATTCCGTCCATCTGAGTGTTCCGGCCGGTGAGTTCCACGCGCTTGTGGGGCCCTCCGGTTGCGGCAAGACCACGACGCTGCGCATGGTCGCCGGCTTTGAAACGCCCACCTCCGGAGAGGTTTTGCTGGAAGGGAAAAATGTCGCCGCGCTTGCGCCCTACGAGCGCAACGTCTCCACGGTATTTCAAAGCTACGCACTTTTCCCGCACCTAAGTGTCCTCGAAAACGTCGAGTTTGGCTTGAAGCGCAAGGGCTTGAATGGAAAGGCGCGGCCTCTGGCGCAAGAGGCGTTGCGGATGGTGCAGCTCGAAGAAAAGGCGAACCGGAAGCCCGCGCAACTTTCCGGCGGTGAAAAGCAAAGGGCCGCGTTGGCGCGTTCGCTGGTTCTGTCTCCGGCGGTTCTCCTGCTCGATGAGCCCTTGAGCGCGCTGGACCCGAACTTGAGAAAGCAAGTGCGGGCGGAATTGAAAGCCCTGCAAAAGCGTGTGGGCATTACGTTTTTGATGGTGACGCACGACCAGGAAGAAGCTTTGACGCTTGCTACCCGCATCACCATCATGAACAAAGGCCGCATTGAGCAAACCGGCACGCCCGACGAAGTGTACCTGCGTCCGGCCACTCCCTTTGTGGCGCAATTTTTGGGGCATGTGAACTGGATTGGGGGAGTGGGCTTGCGGCCCGAGGCGACCCACCTTTGGACGGAGAGCTACGCCGCGTTGCCCTCTGGCGTGGCGTCGCGGCCGGCGCGCGTGAAGCAATCTTTGTTTCTCGGCAATTGCATCCAGGTGGAGGCAGAATTGGAATCCGGGGAAAGCTTCCTGGCGGAGGTTTCGCGCTTCAATGGCACCTTCCGCTCGGGCGACGGCGTGCGCGTATGGTGGCGGCGGGAAGATGAACTCCGCTTCCCGTAGGCTTCGCCTCTTTTTCCTGGCACCCGCCTGGGTGGTGACCGTACTCTTTTTCCTGGTGCCCATGGGCATCGTGGGCTACTACAGCATCCTGACGCGCGGGCCCTACGGTGGCCAGGCTCTGCCGCTGACGGCGGAAAGCTACAGCCGCTTTGTGGATCCGCTATACGGCGAGATCCTGCTGCGTTCTTTCTGGATTGCCGGGGAAACTACGTTGCTTAGTCTGGTGCTGGGTTTTCCCTTAGCCTGGTTCCTCGCGCGTTCCGGACCGCGGCGCGGCCTTTATTTGCAACTGGTGATGTTGCCCTTTTGGACCAGCATGCTGATCCGCATCTACGCCTGGGTATTTCTTCTTCGCGAAACCGGACCCATCAATGCCGCCCTCGTAGCGGTGGGTCTGATTGCGCAGCCGCTGCCCCTGCTGTATAACCACGCGGCGGTGCTGCTTGGCTTGGTGTCGATTAGTTTGCCGCTGGCCGTGTTGCCCATGTACTCCACGCTCGAACGGCTGGATTACTCGTTGGTGGAAGCAGCGGCCGATTTGGGGGCGCGCCCCTGGGAAACCATTTGGCGAGTGGTGTTGCCGGTCTCGGCGCCGGGCTTACGGGCGGCAGCTTTTTTGACCTTCATCCCCAGCTTGGGCACCTTTCTGGTGAGCGATTTGCTGGGCGGGGGCAGCACGATCCTGATTGGCAATCTGGTGCAGAACCAGTTCACCACGGCACGGGATTGGCCCTTCGGGGCTGCCGCGAGTTTGGTGCTGATGGCGATTGTCCTGGGCGGCTTACTGGTCTCTCTCCGGCGCGACGAGGACCTCTTATGAAGAAAAGCTGGCTCGCCCTTTATGCCGTGGCGGTGTATGCGTTTCTCTATCTGCCGCTGCTGGTGCTGGCCGTGTTCAGTTTCAATTCCTCGCGCTTCACGCAATGGGAGGGCTTTTCCCTCCATTGGTACGGCCAGGCGCTGCGGGATGAGCAATTGCTGGAGGCCACGGGCAACAGCTTGCTCATCGCTCTGGCCTCCACTCTTTTGGCTACGGTCGTGGGCACTCTCGCGGCTTATGCGCTTTGGAAGAAACCGTCCCGCTGGCTATCCGCCACTTTGTCGGTTTCGCTGGTAACGCCGGAAATCGTGACGGGCATTAGCCTTGTCGCGCTGTTTCAGGTTGCCTTTCGATTTTTTCGCATTCCCCTGGGCATGCACACGGTGGTGCTGGCGCATGTCAGCTTCTGCCTGGTGTTTGTGGTGATGGTGGTGCTGGCGCGGCTGCGCACGATGGACCATTCGCTGGAAGAAGCGGCGCTGGACCTGGGCGCCACCCCTTGGCAGGCCTTTCGCGAAGTGACGCTGCCTCTGCTGGGCCCCGGCGTTGTGTCGGCCGCGCTGCTTGCCTTCACCACCTCGCTTGATGACTACGTCATCACTAGCCTGGTGGCGGGGGTCGATTCCGAAACGCTGCCGATGGTGGTTTACGCGATGGCGAGGCGGGGGGTGAACCCGGCGGTAAATGCCATTTCCACGCTCATCGTGCTGGGCTTGGGCGTCTTGATTCTGCTTTCCCAAAAGCTGGAGAGCCGGACGTGAATCGGCGATTTTTCTTTTTGGGCTTGTCAGGGCTGGCGGGGTGTACGAGTGGCCACCGGCCGCGCTTGAACGTCATCAACTACACGGACTACATCGGCAAGCAGACCATTGCGAAATTCGAAGCGGAGTTTGGCGTGGCCGTCCGCTACTCCGGCACCATTGAAGGCTCTGAGGAAGTGATTGCGCGGACAATTTCGGGCAACTCCGGGTGGGACGTGGTGTTCCCCGAAAATCGCTTGGTGGCCCCGATGCGCGAATTGGGGCTGCTCTCGCCGTTGGAGGGCAAGCGGCTGCCCAATGTGCGGCATGTGGCAGCGCGCTTCCAAAGCCCCGAATGGGACCCCTCGCTCGCTTGGTGCTTGCCATACGTGTGGTCCTGCTGCGGCATTCTGCACCAAGCCAGCGCGGCCATAGAGGGCTGGTCCGATTTCTTCGCCGCGCCCCACCACCGCCGCATCACCTTGCTGGACGAGCCCAGCGAGGTGTTTGCCCTCTGCCTAAAAATGCTTGGCTTTTCGATCAACACCGATTCGCCTGGGGAACTCCGCCAGGCCCAACGCCTTGCGCTGGATCACCGGAAGCAGATTCGCGCCTACCTGAACACCGAGGTGCGCGACCAGGTGGCGGCGGGCGATGTTCTGGCGGCGCAACTCTGGGCCGGCAGTGCTCAACTCACCATGGACGCCGCGCCCGCCCTACGCTTCACGCACCCCCGCGAGGGGTTCTCGCTTTACTGCGATTGCGTGGCGATTCTTGCCGAGTCGAAGCGCAAAGACCTGGCTCATGAGTTTCTCAATTTTCTCCACCGGCCCGAAGTGGCCGCCGACGTTTCCTTAACCAGTCGCGGCGCTACGCCGAATGCTGCGGCCTTGGCTCACTTTCCGGAGCGCGACCGCCAGCTAAAAACGCTCTTCCCCGAAGAGGCAATCCTTCGGCGCGGCGAATGGTTTCGCACCTCCTCGGCCGCCACTCAAAAACTGCGCGACCGTTTGTGGACCGAGATCAAATCGGCCTGACAGCCTAAGCTTCCGATTTCCGCAACTTCCCGCGAAAACCAAGCGTCCAATCGAGCAGATAGGCAAGAAAGGGCCACGAAGAGCCCGCCGGATGCAAAGCTTCCTCAAGAAAGCTGGTTTAGGAAAGGAACTCAAAATGATCAACAAAATTCTCACCACGGCGGCTCTGGGAATCGCCCTAAGCTTTGCCGGAACATCACTCCTCGCGGCCAATAGCACCACTGCTCCGCTGAGCCCCGAGCAGGAGCTGACCAAGAAAATCCGTCGCGAATTGAACACTTTGCCATTTCTCGGGATCTTCGATTACCTGACGTTTCAACTCGATGGGCGCAAGGTAATTGTCAGCGGCTACGCCACGCGCCCCGTGCTGGCCTCGAGCGCCATTAACGTGGTGAAGGGAGTGCCGGGTGTGGAAGAAGTGGTGAACAAAATCGAAGTGCTCCCGCTTTCGCCGAACGACGATCAGCTGCGCATTGCAGTGTATCGCACTGTTTTCAGCCAAGGCAGCTTGGGACGCTACACGCTGGGCGCGCTGCCGCCCGTGCGCATCATCGTCAAGAACGGCAATGTCACCCTGCACGGCGTTGTCATGAACGAAATGGACAAGAACATGTTCACGGTCTTCGCCAACCAAGTTAGCGGTGTCTTTCAGGTCACCAACCGCTTGCAAGTCGAAAGCAAATCCTGACACCCTTTGAAAGAAGGCGCATGAGATCAGGACTTCTCCTTACTCCTTGTTCCCCCTGGGAGCCTGCCGCAACCCTCCGGCGCAGGCTCCCTTTTGTTGTTGGCCTATTGATGGCGGGCTCGCTTTGGGCGGGACAAAAGTTTAGCGACTTTCAAACTCCCCTGCCCTTGGGCAAGGAACAAACTTTAGTGATTGGCATTGCGGGTGGGTGGGAAAGCTGGAATACCGAGCACAACCTGACGCGGCGGCTTACCCTGCGCTTGCGGGATAAACATTTGCCCGGCGTTCACGTAGAAACAGTAGAAAACCATCGCTTGGGCTTGGCGCGGCAATTGATCGAAAAGGCGTTTGCTGGGGCGGAACGTCCGCGTCTAGTTGTCTTCGGACATTCTCTGGGAGGCTTGGCAACGGTGCGACTGGCGCGTTGGTGCGAAAAGCGGGGCATCCCCGTTGCCTTTACCCTCCAGATTGATTCGGTGGGTTGGGGCGATACGAAAATTCCCGCCAATGTCGAGGCCGCCGCGAACCTTTATCAGGAGAGTTCCCTGTTCTTGCGCGGCGAAAGCAAGATTCGCGCAGCGGACCCTCAAAAGACCAACATTCTCGGCAACTATGCCTATCGCTACTCGTTTACCCACATGGTGCCCGCCGTGGGCGCGCCCTGGTATTTCTCGCTCCTGCAGCATCCGCACATCAAGATGGAGTACGACCCGGAAGTGTGGCTCGCGGCGGAACAGTTGCTAACCGCCCAGATCCTCAAACCTTCACCTGTTTCCAACTCCCTCGCCGGAACATCACAATGCCCGCCAGGGCAATGATGCACTCGGCAATGGTCACCGCCCAGAACACCCCGCTGGGCCCGTAGCCCAGCCCGTGCGCCAACCAATAGGCCAGAGGAATCTGGAAGAGCCAATAGCAGAGTACGTTGATGACCGTGGGCGTTACGGTGTCGCCCGCGCCATTGAAGGCCTGCACCAGCACCATACCGTAGGCATAGAGCAAGTAGCCGTAGCTGATCAGCCGCAGCGCTTCTTTGCCCACGTTCACCACCGCCTCTTCCTGGCTAAAAATGCGAATCAGCGGTTCGGCGTATGCAATAAAAACTACACTCACCAGGCCCAGGAATACCATGTTGTAAAAGCCACAAAGCCACGTTGCGCGTTCGCTGCGATCTGGTTTTCCGGCTCCCAGGTTTTGACCCACCAGTGTGGCCGCCGCGCCGCCCAGCCCCCAACTCGGCATGATGGTCATCACGATAATGCGAATGGCGATGGTGTATCCCGCCGTGGCGACGCTGCCAAATTGCGCCACAATGCGCGCCAAAGCTACCCAACTCGCCGTGGCGACAAAGTACTGGAACATGCCCGGAAAGCTAACCTTCCAGATGCCGCGCAACAACTCAGGCTCTGGACGCATATGCCGCCAGTGCAATTGGAAGCGGCCACCCGGGCGCGTTAGGCACCACAATTGATAGCCCACGCCCACCGTGCGGCCCGTGGCGGTGGCGACGGCGCTACCCTCTACGCCAAGGGCCGGGAAGGGGCCCCAGCCGAAGATCAAACAAGGGTCCAGCACCAGGTTTACTGCATTGGCAATCCAAAGCACGCGCATCGCAATGGCGGCATCGCCCGCGCCCCGGAAGATGGCATTGATGACAAATAGAAAGAGCACCGCGTAGGATGCGCCGAAAGTGATCTTGGCATAACTGGCGCCCAGGTCGGCAATGCGCGTCTCCGGCGTCATCAGCGCCAACAAGTCTTTCGCGTAGTGGCCGGCCACCAAGCCAACGACGACGCTAAGGGCAATGGTCAGCAAAATGGATTGCCCTGCCGCGGCTGCGGCGCCCTCGGCATCTTTTTCCCCAATGCGCCGGGCAACAAAAGCGCCGGCCCCGGCGCAAAGCCCCATGGCCACGGCATAAAGGATGGCCAGCATGCTTTCCGTCAGGCCCACAATCGTCACCGCGTCGGAGCCCAGACGCGCCACCCAAAACACATCCACTATGGCGAAGAGGCTTTCCATGGAAAGCTCCAACACCATGGGAATAGCCAGCAGAAGAATTGCCTGCTTCAGGCTCCCTTCGGTGAAGTCGTGGTGGTAATCCCCGCTAAGCGCTTTTTTTAAGGTGTCGATCAACGTTGGTTGGCTTTGAGTATCTTCTTCCGCAACCGAATACTCTTCGGCGTGATTTCCACATACTCGTCCGTTTCAATGAATTCAATGGCCTGTTCCAGGCTCAAAATCCGCGGGGGAACTAGCCGGATGGCGTCGTCCGCCGAAGAACTGCGCATGTTGGTCAACTTCTTTTCGCGCACGATGTTGACGTTCAAATCCGCGTCGCGCGAGTTCTCGCCCACAATCATGCCTTCGTAAACTTCCGTGCCCGCGGTGACAAAAATTTCGCCGCGTTCCTGCAGGCCATTGATGGCGAAGGCGGTGGTAACGCCCGCGCGGTCGCTAATCAAAACGCCCGTGGGCCGCATGGGAATGTCGCCCTGCCAATCCATGTAGCCATTGAACAGCGAGTTCATGATGGCCGTACCCTTGGTTTCCGTCAGCATCTCGTTGCGAATGCCGATCAAGCCGCGCGAGGGCACCTGGAACTCCAGGCGCACCCGGCCCGAACCGTGGTTCACCATCTTCATCATCTTGCCCTTGCGGTGGCCCATCTTCTCGATCACCGTGCCGATGAAGGCTTCCGGACAATCGATCAGCAGAATTTCTTGGGGCTCCTTTAGTACGCCGTCAATCGTCTTGGTGACGATCTCCGGCTTGCCCACCTGCAGTTCGTAGCCTTCGCGGCGCATCGTTTCGATGATGATGGCCAACTGCAATTCGCCGCGGCCGAGCACGCGCATCGAGTCCGGGCTGCCCGTGTCTTCCACGCGAATGGCCACGTTGGTCAGCAGTTCCTTGTCCATGCGGTCCCGCAGGTTGCGCGATGTTACATAGTCGCCCTCGCGGCCTACAAAGGGCGAGGTGTTGATGGTGAAGACCATGGCGATGGTCGGTTCGTCGATGTGGATCTTGGGCAGGGCTGCGGGGCTTTCCACGCTGGTGACGGTTTCGCCAATTTGGATTCCGTCCACACCTGCAATGGCTACCAAGTGCCCGGGAAACACTTCCGTTTCTTCCAGCCGCTTCAAGCCTTCAAACGTATACATCTTGGTGATGCGCGTCTTTTGGAAGGAACCATCCACCTTGGCAATGGCAACTTCGTCATTGTGCCGCAGCGTGCCGTTGAAGACGCGGCCAATGGCCAAGCGCCCCAGGTATTCGCTGTAATCCAGGTTGCCTACCTGCATTTGGAGAGGCTTGTCCGGGTCGCCCTTAGGCGCGGGAATATGCTTCAGAATGGTTTCGAAAAGCGGCTCCAGGCTGTCGCTTTCTTCTTCCATGCTGTATTTGGCAATGCCCTGCTTGCCGATGGCATAGATGACGGGAAACTCCAGCTGGTCTTCGCGCGCGTCCAGGTCGATGAACAGGTCATAAACTTCGTTCAGAACTTCTTGCACCCGGGCGTCCGGGCGGTCGATTTTATTGATGACCACCACAGGCGTCAAATGCGCCTCTAGCGCCTTCGAAAGCACATAGCGCGTTTGCGGCAGCGGGCCTTCGCTGGCGTCCACCAGCAACATGACGCCATCCACCATCTTCAAGGCGCGTTCCACTTCGCCGCCGAAATCACTGTGGCCCGGTGTGTCGCAAATGTTGATCTTCGTGCCCTTGTAACGCAGGCCGGTGATCTTGGAAAGAATGGTGATGCCGCGCTCACGTTCCAGATCGTTGGAATCCATCACGCGTTCGGCCACTTCTTCGTTCGAGCGGAAAATGCCGCTCTGGCGCAGCATCGTGTCTACGAGGGTGGTCTTACCGTGGTCAACGTGCGCAACAATGGCGATGTTTCGAATCTTGTCAGGTGCAAAAGGCATAGATATGTTCGTTGGAAAAAATGCGGGTGAAGCTATAGGATCGCACGCCGGAGCGCTTTGGCTTGGGTGTACCCCGCGCGCAACAGAAATCTGAAATAATCTAGGGCAAGAAAGAAGTCCTTTATGTCCCTACGCCGCCGCGATCTGATAACCGGTTATTCGTTGATGGTGCTGGCTGACCAGCTCCCGCCGCTGGATGCACAGACCATAACCCCGCAAATGCAGCGGGATTTCGACCGCATTGCCCCGCCGGGAAAAAACTTGGTTAAGGCCGCCACTTTGGGCGAGCCCAACATGGCCCTCGTGCAATTGGATTGTGACCTCCTGGTGGCCGGAGGCGGTGTGGCCGGCGTTTGCGCCGCAGTGAGCGCCGCCCGCCACGGTGCAAAGGTGGTGCTGGTGCAGGACCGTTCCCGCTTGGGCGGCAACAGCTCCAGCGAAGTGAAAATGCACATCGTCGGCGCAGATTCCCATACCGGGCGTCCGGGCTGGCGCGAAAGCGGCTTGATTGAAGAATTCCGCCTGGAAGACGCCGTGCGCAACCCGCAGCGCTGCTGGGAAATGTGGGACTTGATTCTTTATGACAAAGTGATCAGCGAGCCCAACATTACGCTGTTGCTCGAAACCAATCTCTTTCGCGCCACGATGGCCGGCAACAAAATTCAAAAGGTGATGGCGCGTTGCGACAAGAGCGAGCACCTTTACGAAATCTCCGCCAAGCTGTTTGTCGATGCCACGGGGGATTCCCGCTTGGGGCTGGAAAGCGGAGCGGAGTTTCGCACGGGTCGCGAACGCCGCAGCGAATTCAACGAGAGCCTCGCGCCGGTCGAGGCGGACGAAGAAACGCTAGGGTCGTCCATTCTCTTTACCAGCCGCCGCTTCAACCGCCCCATGCCCTTCTCGCCGCCCAAGTGGGCGCGAAAAGTAACCAAAGAAACGCTGCGCTTCCGCTCCACCAAGCAATGGGAGTACGGCTACTGGTGGATTGAATGGGGCGGCAACAAAGACACCATTCGCGACAACGAGCGCATTCGCTTCGAATTGCTCTCGATTGTCATGGGCGTTTGGGATTACGTCAAAAACAGCGGCGAGCATACCGATAGCGCCAACTACGCGCTCGATTGGATTGGCATGATGCCCGGCAAGCGTGGCAGCCGCCGCCTGGTGGGCGACCATTTGCTGACCGAACACGACCTGGTGGGCGGCAGCTTCGGCGATGCCATCGCCATGGGCGGTTGGCCGCTGGACGACCATCCGCCGGGTGGCTTCGACCGGGCTGACCTGCCGCCGAACACCGTATTGCGCACCAAGGAGGTCTACCCCATTCCTCTGCGCAGTTGCTACTCGAAGAACGTGGAAAACCTGTTCATGGCGGGCCGCAACATCAGCGCCACCCATGCGGCCTTTACTTCCACGCGCGTCATGGCCACCTGCGCCACCATTGGTCAGGCGGTGGGCACGGCGGCGGCCATGTGTCTGGATAAGAAAAAGCTCCCGCGCGAGTTCGCCAGCAACGCCAATCTGGTTTCGGCCCTGCAACAGCGCTTACTGCGCGATGACCAAACCATTAAGGGCAAGCCCGGCGAACTGCTGCGCAACGAAGACGCCACTGATCTGGCCCGGCTCGCCAAACCCAGCGCCTCGGCCGAGGCTGGCGAAGCCGTTGCCGCGTTGGTGCTGGATGGCATTACCCGCGATATTCCCAAAGGCCCCATCCACCATTGGGCCGCTCCGCTGGGCGAACAGGGCGCCTACTTCGATCTCACCTGGGACCAGCCGCAAACCCTCCGGGAAATTCAACTCACCTTCGATTCGGGTTTCCCGCGCCAGTTGTTCCTCAGCGCCAACGACGGCTTCCAGCGCACGATGGTCCGCGCGGCACAGCCGGAAACGGTAAAGGATTACACCCTTTTGGTGCGCGAACCCGGCGCCACCGATTGGAAGGAAGTGGCCAAGGTGCAAGGCAATTACCAGCGCCTGAACCGCTTAGCGATCGCCCCGCAAAAAGTGCAAGCCCTGCGGGTGCACATCCACGCAACAAATGGACACGAGGAAGCCCGGCTCTTTGAAGTGCGCTGCTACGCTTAGCGGATTTTTGCCCCGGCTGTTACTCTGAAGGTTAGATGTCAAAAAATACCGACCCCGCGGCGGGCCAAACTCCCACCGTTGTGATTGTCGGCCGCCCGAATGTAGGCAAGTCCACCCTCTTTAACGCCATTACCGGAACCCGGCGTTCCATTGTTGGCGACGAACCCGGAATTACGCGCGACCGCATCCGCGGCGAAGCCACTTACAATCGCCGCCCCTTCACACTAATCGATACTGGCGGCATCATCCCTTCAGATGATGACCTGATCCCCGCCAACATTCTCAAGCAGGCCCGCTTTGCCCTCGATGAAGCGGCGCAAATCGTATTCCTGATCGATGGCCGCTCGGAGATTACTTCCGCCGATCGTGATTTGGCCCAAATGCTGCGCAAGCTTGGCAAGCCCGTCACGCTGGCCGTGAATAAGATTGACGTTCCCAAGCGCGAGATCTTAACTACGGACTTTCACAACCTCGGCATTCAGCCTGTCATCGCCGTCAGCGCTGAGCACCGCCTAGGTATTGATGATCTGCTGGACCACATAACGGCCGATTTTCCCCAAACACCCGCTCCCTCCGCCGACGGCGAGGAAGAGCCCGAGCCCAAACGGCCCATTAAGGTCGCCATCATCGGGCGGCCCAACGTGGGCAAATCTACTTTGTTGAATGCCTTGCTCGGCGAAGAACGCGCTATTGTTTCCCCCATCGCCGGCACCACGCGGGATTCGGTTGACGAATCGCTCACCGTCGACGGGCAAGAGTATTTGTTCGTCGATACAGCCGGCATTCGCCGCAAGGGCAAGACCACCATGATGGCCGAAAAGCTGGCCGTGATGATGGCCCGCCGCAGCATCTCCATGGCCCACATCGTTTTGATGGTGGTGGATGCGCTCGAAGGCCCCACCAGCCAGGATGCCCACATTGCCGGCTATGCCTTCGAGGCGGGGCGCCCCGTCATCATCGTTGTGAACAAGTGGGACGCTCACCCCACGCGCAAGACGAAGGAATTCGATGCTCTGGTGCGGGACGAAATGAAGTTTCTCGATTACGCGCCTGTGGAGTTCATCTCCGCCGCCAAAGGCACCAACGTGCAGAAGCTGTTGCCTCTGATTCTATCCGCGCGCGACGCTTCCAATAAGCGCGTCACGACGGGCGAACTCAACCGCTTCGTCGATTACATCACCGCGGAAACCAACATGAAGGTGAAGTACATCACCCAGGGCAGCGTCCGGCCGCCCACCTTTGTTGTGTTTACAGATAAATCGAAAGTGCTGCACTTCTCCGAAGAGCGTTTTCTCATGAACCAGATCCGCAAGCACTTCCAATTTGGGCCGACGCCCATCGTATTGAAAACCCGCGCCACCGCCGGGCGCGGGAAGAAAAAGGCCTGATCGCCGCGGCCGGTTTAGCGCAGCACCACAAAAGGATTCAAGGCTACCTCGCGGGCTGGCATTTCCAGGTCCGGCAAGGGCTCGGCGCGGAAAAACTTCACCAGCGGCTTGGCCAGCCAGCGGGCCCATTGGTTGGCCGATTTCCGTCGCGCGCTATCCGTCGCAATGCCCGTATTGGCGTACATCTGGCGGTAGAGCTTCGAGATCATAAAGAAAGCCAGCTTCGCCTTCCAGCTCTTCACGCAATTGGCGCGTTGCAGGATTTCGGCGTTGCTGTAGAAGATGTCCCACACTTTTTGCGTGCGTTGGCGGATCTCTTCCGACGTCATGGTGGGGTGTGGCGTATAAAGCTTGGGGCGCTTTTCGGAGGGGATCAGCCAATAGCGCGTAATGGGCACTCCGTCGATCTTGGGTGCGTCCTCTCCCAAAGACTTCTCCCACTTCTGGAAGTCCACCGTACCCGGGAAGGGCGTCATCATGACGAACTGCGCAAACGTGACATCCGCGCGCTTGGCCAATTCAGCCGTGGCTTGGAATGTGCTTTCGCGGTCAGAGCTGAGCCCGAAAATAAACGAACCCAAAACGTGAACGCCGTGTTGTTTGAAGTTCCGTAGCCGCTCCACCAGGGCTTCGCCGGCGTAGTTGAAGTCCTTGTAAACAGTTTTCAGTCCCTCTTCCGTAACTGCTTCCACACCCACCAAAGCGCCTTTGATGCGCGCTCCGCGCATGGCATCCAGAAACTCTGGGTCTTCGGCGGCCTCCATGGTGATCTGCGTAAAAAACACCATGTCTTCGGGCAATTGCGCCAAGCGGTGCATCAGTTCAAAGCGTTCTTTGCGGAGATCCCTCAGCTCTTCCACTTTGGTCCAATTTTGCTGCCTTTCGGCCAATGCAATGTCCGTCAGGGTGACGGGATAAAAATTGTCGTCCGCCAGGGCGATAAAGCGATAACCCTGCCGGCGCAGGGCAACAATTTCGCGCAGGACCGCATCGGTAGTGCGTTGGCGCGGCTGTTGGCCATCGGTGCGCCACACACTGCAGAAAGAACAATGCTTCGGGCATCCGCGCACCGTTTGCACACTGGCCCACATGTAACCGCTCTTGGGCAGCAGGTCCCAACGCGCTTCCTGAAACTCTTCAGGTCCCACGCGTCCGCCCTCATAAACCTTACCGCTTTCCCCGCGCAGCACCTCGCCAATCACTTGGCCCCAAACCACATCGCCATCGCCCTTTACCACCGCATCGGCTTCGCCCAATTCCAAGGCTTCTTCCGGATATAGCGTGGAATGAATACCGCCATAAACAACTTTGGCGCCGCGGGCGCGCGCTTCCCGTCCCACCGCAAATCCCCGCCGCGCATTCGCCGTGTGAATGCCAATGCCCACAACATCTCCCGGGGCAATCGTAGAAAGATCCATCGCCTCCAACGTTTCATCAACAATTACGGGGTCGCCGTACTCCCGGGGAGTGGCAGCGGCCAAAACGAAAAGCCAACGCGGAGTAATTACCCCAATTCCAAATGCATGATCGCTGGGGTTTACCAGATGAACCTTCAAAAGGTGCTCCTTCTTGCGCTCTCGCAAGATGCAGCGCAGACCCGAGTCTATCAGTCAGAACCGTTTCGGCACAATCAAAGGCTTAGTTTTTCCCGCAAACTCTTAGCCCGTTCCTTTGCCACCAGGAGTTCGGTCCTTTTGCCATCGCGCAGCCGGATGACGTACTTACCGGCCAACAAGCTGTACATCTCACTCACAAAGCTCAGATTCGCCAAAGCGCCGCGGTGTACTCGCGCAAACTGTGCGGGGTCCAGCTTCTCTTCCAGATCCGCAATGGTCCAATCCACAATGTAGTTCCGCTCGGCCGTTGCCGCGAACACAACTTTGTCTTCGGAGTAGAAATGCGTGATGCGCGATAGTTCAATGAACTCCAGCTTTTCACCGATGCGGGAACTGATGCGCCGTGGGTAGGCACTCGCTTCCGGCGCGGCCAGCTTCAGCGTCAATGCTTCCAAGACTCCCCGCAATTGGAAGGCCCGGCTCTCGCCACCGCCTAGCCTTTCTACCTTGTCAATGGCAGCTTGCAGTTTCTCTTCGCGAATGGGCTTCAACAGATAGGCAACGCTGTTGGTCTCGAATGCATGGAGCGCGTATTGGTCATAGGCGGTGACAAACACCACCAGCGGGTTGCAGGTAAGCTCCTTCAGTACCCGAAAGCCATCCCACTCGGGCATTTGAATGTCGAGGAACAAAACATCGGGAGCGGTGTTGTTCATTTCTGCAACGGCCTGCACCGGGTCGGTATGCTGGCCGCAAAGGTTCAGCCGCCCATCCTGGGCAAGCAATCGAGCTAAGCGCTGCAGGGCCAGGGCTTCATCGTCCAGCAGGTAGGCATTCAACACGGCAGGGCCATCCTTACCGCTACCCCCGGCTCCAGCTTCTCCGTAGACAAGCTGGCGGCTGGCCCGAAAAGCGCCACTAAGCGTTGCCGCAACGTGTCAAGGCCGTGCCCCGCCGGTAAGCTGTCGAGGTTGAAGCCCGGACCATCATCGCGAACCTCCAACAGCAGCCCATCCGTGGTTCGCCGCGCCGTCACCCGAATCCAAGCACCCTGCCGCGAAGCACCAACGGCATACTTTACGCTGTTCTCGACCAACGTTTGCAAACCGAGCGCGGGTACCTCAACGGCGAACAGTTCCTCGGGAATGGCCATCTCGTAGCGCAGGCGATCCCCAAAGCGCGCCTTTTCAATCTGCAAGTAGTCCTCCGTGATTTGCACTTCGTCCGCCAGCCGGACGCGGTGGCCGTGCCGGTCCAGCGAGTAGCGAAGTAGGCCGGACAAATTTTCAATCAAGCGCTCGGCCAGCGCCGGGTCCTGCCGCACCAGGCTGGCAATGGAGTTCAACGTATTGAACAGAAAATGCGGATGAATCCGCGATTCCAGGTTTTGGAGCTTCGCTTCTGCGGCGGCTTTCAGGGCTTTCTCTCGTTCATATTCGCGCGTACGCAGCTCCAGAGTAGTGGCCTCCAGCTTGCGCCGCGCCTGCTCCGTCACAATCGAAACTATGCCAATGATGAGGGTAAAAAACACGTTCGCAGACAGTGACGGGTAATAACTCAGCCGCAGCGGCACAAACGGGTTATTCATGAGCAGGAAAAAACCTACACTTCCGCCCACCACGCCAATACAGCCCAACAGGGCCAGCAACTGCGTCCACACCCAAAGCTTGCTTCCCTGCAAGCGGGGCGCCAAGCGAGGCAAGACAAGCCACGCCAAGCCGCCCGTGATGGTGGCAAAGGTGAAGGAGATCGCAAAGATAATGCGCGCATTCTCCCAAAAGAAAGTGCGCGCATTCAGAAAGTAGAAAAAAACCAGTAACAGGGCAATGCCCAGGTTAATGAGGAGGAGGCGTCCTGCTTCCCGCATCGTGCTTCCTATTTTGCCGTATGGCATCCGAAGCAACCAGCTTGGCGGGCCGGCAAGGGCTCCTTCTTTTCCAACCAGAGAGCCGCGCTTTTGGCATAGGGCGATTTTTCAGGTAAAAGCTTTTGAATCATGAGGAAGAATTCTTCCGCCTTTTGGGTTTCGCCCATCCGGGAATAGCTATCTGCAATGCCCAGCAAAAGCTCCCCGCGCGGGTGCTCGCCCAATTCCGCCAAGTTCCCTTTCTGTTGGTCGTAGATCGTCAGGAAATCGCTCAATCCGTCAGCGCGCAAAGCCTCTGCCATTTGGGGCGGCATGGACCGCGCGGCGCTCAACAGCACCGACCCGCGGGGAATGCGCACGCCCGGGTTCCTTGGGTCCAGGGCAACGGCTTGCTTCATCATGCCAATGCCTTTGCCATATAGCTCCATCCCTTTCGCTTGGTCTCCCGTGCGAAACGCTTGGCCCGATTGGTAAAACAGCCCGGTGCCGTGCCACACCATTGCCTCGGCGTGCTGGGGGTTTTGCGCGAGTATGGCGGCCGTTTTTTCCAGACCCCGGTTCAGCGCGGCTTGGTCCCCTTGGAAGCCGGCGAAGAAGTCGTTGCGAACCAAGTGGTCAAAGCGCTCTGCGCCATAGCCCATCGGAAGGGCCATCGTCGAAAGTGCCACGGTAGCGGCGAAAGTCAGGAGCAAGTGGTTGGTTAATCTCATGACTCTAATCTCGGGCACCTTGCTTCGAGAAGCCACCAATTCCCGGCGAAACCCCCAATTGGGGCGACGAAGTGCGTGATCTGCCCGATAAACTGATGGATTGCAGAACCGATCTTCCGGCAGTTCTTCCTGGATTCCCGCCCTGGCCATGACCGCCGTTTCCACGCTCAGCTATATCGACCGCAACGCGCTGGCAGTGTTGATTCCCTCCATCCAAAAAGAAACCGGTCTTTCGGCGCAGGATTATGGCTGGATCGTGGCCGCCTTCAGCTATGCCTACATGGCGGGCAATCCTGTTTGGGGCATGATTTTAGATCGCCTCGGGGTTCGCCGTGGCATGCTGCTGGCCGCCGGCGGTTGGACCATCGCCAGCGCACTGCACGCCTTTGCCGGCAGCTTTGGCCTCTTCGCACTGTTACGCACCGTACTCGGCTTTTTTGAAGGGGCTACTTTCCCCGGTGGCGTTCGCACGGTGGTCCAAACCCTGCGCCCTTCGGAGCACGCGCGCGGGGTTGCCCTTAGCTACTCAGGCGGCAGTTTGGGTGCCGTCATTACGCCCTTTGTCGTCACACCAATTGCCGTGCTCTACGGTTGGCGTGCGGCCTTTTTGGCCACCGGTGTCCTCGGGGTGTTTTGGCTGCTTTGGTGGCTGCGCTTGTCGGCCCAACCCCAATTGCGCGGAGTTGCAAATACCATTGCGAACACGCCCTCCGTTGGCCGGCAATTTTCCTGGCGCGACCCTCGGCTGTTCGGCTTTGTCGCCGTCTATGCGCTGGGCGCGCTGCCCATTGCCTTCATCCTTTACATGAGCAGCATTTATCTTTCGAAGGTTTTCGGCCTTTCGCAAGCCACCCTCGGAACGGTGCTTTGGATTCCACCCTTGGGCTGGGAATGCGGCTATTTCTTCTGGGGATGGGCGCTGGACCGCGGCCTGCCCGCAGCGCGCGTTTTCTTGATTTGTTTCCTGCTGAGCTTGCCATTTGGCCTGGCGGGACACGCTCCCGGGCTTGCGCTCTTTCTCGTGCAATTGTTCCTGCAAATGTTCCTCGCGGGCGGCTTCATTGTGGGCGGAATTGCCTACGCAAAAAGCTGCTTCGGCGATGGCCAGGCGGGTCTTCTGGCGGGCTTGGGCGCCGGTAGTTATTCTTTGTTTACCGCACTCACCGCCCCCTTGTTTGGCGGCTTCCTCGATCGCGGCCTCTACCCGCAATCTTTCTACGTCGCCAGCGTATTCCCGGTTGTGGGCTACGCCGTTTGGGTGGCAATTCACCGGAGAACTCTGCATGTTGTTCCATGAAGCTTTGGATGTCATAATTCCCGCGGATTTGCCCGAGCGCCCCCGCGTGCTCGAAAAGACCAGCGCGCATTTGGACTTGATTGAGCAGGCCAACCGCACCATGAACCTGACGCGCATCCTCGACGCCGAAGATGCCGCCATCAAGCATGTGCTCGATTCCTTGATCCCCTACCGTCAATTTGCCCAAGCCAAGCTCGTGGCCGATGCGGGCACTGGGGCGGGCTTCCCGGGCATTCCGCTGGCGCTCGCCTTGCCGCAAGTGGAGTTCGTGTTGCTCGAATCCATCCAAAAGAAGGCTCGCTTTGTGGCGGATGCCATAGCCGCCCTCGAATTGCCCAACGTCCGCGTAGTTCCCCAGCGCGCCGAAGACTGGCTGAAGAACAATTCCGCGGATATTGTCACTGCCCGTGCCATGGCTCCGCTGGAGCGCTTGGCGGCACTGCTGGGCCCGGTGTGGAAACCGAAAATGCGCGGCTTGTTTTATAAAGGGCCCGACTCGGCTCGCGAAATTGAAGAGGCGGCCAAACCCCTTAGACGCTTCGGTCTGTCTGCCTGCGTGCTGCTTCGCTACGATCTGCCTGCGGGGAAGGGCGAACGCAATTTACTCGAAGTTGTAAAACTACGCCCCGGCGCATAATGAGAGTTATGCGAAATTCGGTCCTCGTCCTGGTGGCAGCGCTGTTTGTGGCCTCCTGCGGAACCCCCAAGAAGGAAACCAGCAGCTTGACTTTTCCGCTTGATATTCATTCCCACGCTGAACCCCAGAAGGTCCGCAGCACCCATTTGGAGTTGGACCTTACCGTTGATTTCCCCGCGAAAAAGCTTAGCGGCTCCGCCGAACACACCGTGGCGGGCGACGGGGAGCCTGGCCAGCGGGCGATTGTTTTCGATGCCAAGCAGCTCAAAATTACGAAGGTGGAAGCGGCTCCCGCGGCCCGTAATTTCCGCACCGTCACGCATACGCTAAGCGCCCCGGACCCCATCAAGGGCAGCGCCTTGCGCGTCCCTCTCGAAGCCGGCGATACATTTGTGCGCATCCAGTACGAAACCTCGCCCGATGCCGCGGCCCTGCAATGGCTTGAGCCCGCGCAAACTGCCGGCAAAACTGCGCCCTACTTGTTTACCCAAGGCCAGCCCATTTATACGCGCACTTGGATCCCGCTGCAGGACACGCCCAGCGTCCGCATCACTTACCGCGCGAAGATCCACACCCAACCCAATTTCTTCGCCGTGATGAGCGCTTCCAACGACCAGCGCACCATGTCGCCCAAGGGCACCTATGAGTTCGACATGCCCCAGGCCATTCCGCCGTATCTCATTGCGCTCGCCGTCGGCGAATTGCAATTTCGCATGATCGGCTCGCGCACGGGCGTCTACACCGAAAAGGCGGTTCTCGACGCCGCGGGCAAAGAATTTGTCGACCTGGAAGACATGCTGAAGGCGGCCGAAAAGCTCTACGGTTCCTACGCTTGGGATCGGTATGACGTGCTCGTGTGTCCTCCCGGCTTCCCGATTGGCGGCATGGAAAACCCCCGGCTCACCTTTGCCACACCCACCATCCTGGCCGGCGACAAGAGTTTGGTCTCGCTCATCTCTCACGAGTTGGCCCATTCCTGGAGTGGCAACCTGGTGACCAACGCCACCTGGAGCGACTTCTGGTTGAACGAAGGCTTCACCGTGTACGTCGAGCGCCGCATCCAGGAAGAGCTGTACGGCCGGCAACGCAGCGAGATGGAATTCGCCATCGAAATTGAAGAGCTGAAAAAGGAAATGGCCAGCCTGAAACCCGAGGATACGAAGCTCTACATCGACCTCAAGGGGCGCGACCCCGAAGAGGGCGTAACCCTGGTTCCTTACATCAAGGGCGCACTCCTGCTCCGCGCCATTGAGGAGGAAGTGGGCCGCGAAGCCTGGGACGCTTTCCTGCGGAGTTACTTCGCCAAGTTCGCCTTCCGCAGCATCACCACCGCCGACTTTGAGGCGCAGTTGAAGGAGCAGTTTCCCAACTTGAAGCTCGACGTGAAGCAATGGATCTATCAGGCCGGTTTACCTGCCAACACGCCGAAAATTGATAGCTATTTGTTGCAGCAGGTTGACCGGGCGATGGAAACCTGGAAGGCGGGCGGCGTCATCGACACAAAGGAGTGGGTGGCCCAGCAATGGCTCCACTTCCTGCGCGGCTTACCGGAAAATCTCACGGCGGCGCAAATGGCGAAGCTCGACGCCAGCTACCGTTTCACCCAAACCGGCAATGCGGAAATTCTGGACCAGTGGCTGGTCTTGAGCATTCGCCACGGCTACGCGCCGGCCGCGGAAGCGCTCGAAAAGTTTCTGGCCACCGTGGGCCGGCAAAAATTCCTGAAGCCTCTCTACACGGAGCTCGCAAAGACTCCCGCCGGCAAGGCGAAGGCGCAAAGCCTTTACGCAAAGTACAAGGCGAACTACCATCCCATCGCGGCCAACGCCATTAGCGCTCTACTTGCGAAGTAAGTACTGGCCGGCAACTAAAGTGTCGATACCGCTGGAATAAAAGCTGCGCACGGCGTCTCGTGGTGTGGCTACCAGAGCATCGCCAAAAAGATTGAAGCTCGTGTTGTAAAGCACGGGCAACCCGTTGCGCTCCGCCGCGGTGGTGAGCAAGCGGTGGAACAAGGGGTTTTCCTCCTTTTCCACCAGGTGCAGGCGGATGTGCTTTTCGCCCAAAAGCGCCGAGGCGAATAAAGGGCGCCACTCCGGCCGCACCTCTGCCACGCTGGCAAGATACTTCGCGTTTTCGCCAAATTCAAAGTACGTGCTCGCAGCTTCGGCCGGAACACTGGCGGCAAATTTACGAAAGCTCTCGCGGTGCTTGATGAAGCTGTTCAGGTTCTCGGTGGCATACGGATCATGCGGATTGGCCAGAATGCTGCGTCGCCCCAAAGCCCGCGGGCCAAACTCCATCGGTCCCTGCATCCAAGCCACAATGCGGTTTTCTTCCAGCTCTAGCAGCGTTTCCCGGAGCAACTCGTCCACCGAACCCAGCAACTTCGGGCTCAGTTTGCAATTCTCAACTACCTGCTTAATTTCCGCCGTCGAGTATTCCGGGCCTAATGCCAAACTTTGAATTGGTTGCGGATTGCTCGATGCGTATAACGCAGCGCCCAGGGCCGTGCCCGCATTGCCCGCCGCGGCTTGCACCACCACACTTTGCCACCGGCCACTGGTTTCGAGCGAGCGTACCAGCAGCGCATTGAAGGCCACCCCGCCGGCCAAACGCAAGTGGCTGCCCTCGCCCGCCATCGCTGCCACGCAACGCTCTAGAGCAAGCTGCAATCCTGCCGCGATATGCGCGTGCAGTGCGGGGGCGGGGCTTTCTCCATCGGCAAGGCCCAGTCCGCCATAAAATTTCGAGCTGAAGCCGCCCAAGTCTAGGCGGTCTTGGTCCAGGAAGCTGCGGTCCAGTTGCGGCCAGTGATCAGCCTGGTAACTGAGAATGCTTTCAAACAGACCCACGAAGCGTTCGTCGCCGCTCGTGCTCAACCATTGCACCTTGTGCTCGTCCGCCTTGGCGCGGTAGCCCAAAAACTCCGTGGTGCGCCCATAAAGATCGCCTACGGAATCGGGAAAGTAACTTTCCCTTTCCAGTTGGAGCGCCCCGTTTTGCCAGCGGAAGCGCGCGGCGCAGCGCAAATCCCCAGCGCGGTCCAGAGTAAGCACCGTGGTGCCTTCGGGTGCGGCGGTGCTGCTAAAAACCGCACTCTTGGCGTGAGCAATGTGATGGTCCACCACCAAAAAGCGCGCTTGCGGGAAGAGTTGCCGGACACGCAAAGTCAGCATACTATCCGGACCCGCGGCAAAGGGCCGGGCCAAGGCTACAATGTCAATCTCCTGGCCTTTTCGTTTTCCTAGGCGCAAGGTCTCCTGGATTGCTTCCACCGGCAGCGCCCCGGGGCTGGTGTGCCGGGCAATTTTCTTTTGCTCCACCGCGGCGACAATTTGCCCGTCCACGGCCAGCGCCGCTGCGGCATCGTTCAACAAACCACCAAGCCCAACAACCGTCATACGGCTTTTAACCTCCGGATTGCGCGTTCCCGGCCTACACACGTGTACAGCGCAAAAGCGCTCGGCCCCACGGCTTGCCCCGTCAGAGCGGCACGCGAACCGTTAATCAGAAGCCCGGGCTTCACACCCCGCTCCGCCGCTAAATTGCGCAATTCCACCTCAATGCTGGCCTCGGTATATTCACTTGCCGCCTCCAGGCGCGCGCCCAACTCGCGCAGCAGCTCGCGGGCTTGTGGCGCGTTCAACTTCTCGAGCGCCGTATCTTCCATAGCAAAGTCTTCGGCGAAATACGGGCGACCCAGGCGAACAAAATCTTCGAGTGTTGAATAGCGGGCCCGCAGTGTATCCACTACATTGGGGAAGCTTGCCTCGTCCTGCGGAATGGGTAAGCCTGCCTTTTCGATAACCGCCCGCACCAAGGGCGCCAACTCCGCCACGGGCATGCTCCTCAAGTGTTGGGCGTTGAGCCACAGGGCCTTCGGGTCAATCGGGTCAGCTTCGGTGAAGTTCACCACCGCGTTCGATCGGTTCACGCCTTCAAAGCGGAAGAGCTGAACCAGCTCCGCTTGGGAGAGCACCTCGCGATTGTCCTTCGGGTTCCATCCCAACAAACAAAGGAAATTGATGTAGCCGTGGGGCAGGAAGCCGGCCTCGGCATAGGTCATTACGCTCACCACGGGCCCGTGCTTGCGCTTGGAAAGCTTGGCGCCGTCCGGGGCAACCAGCAGCGGCAAGTGGGCAAAGCGCGGAGCCCCGAAGCCCATAGCCCCGAAACCCAAAGCCTCAAACAGCAGAATGTGCTTGAAGGTGTTCGTCAAGTGGTCCTGCCCGCGAATGATGTGCGTAATGCGCAAATCGGCATCGTCCGCGCAAGAAGCCATATGGTAAGTGGGCATGCCGCTGGAGCGCAGCAGGGCAAAATCTTCAATATCCTTCGCTTCCTTGCTTTGCTCTCCGTAGACGGCATCCACAAAGCTCACTGTGCGCGGTGCGTCGCGCGGCACGCGGAAGCGCAGGACAAAAGGCTCGCCCGACGCCGCCCGCCGGTCGGATTCTTCGCGCTCCATATTGCGGGCCGCCTCGTTGAAAAGCCAACCAACGGTCTCGCCTTCCGAGGCTTCTTCGGCTGGCTGGGCAGGGGTGAAGTCCCGGTAGGCAAAGCCTTGCTCAAACAAGCTCCACGCCAAGCGGCGGTGCAAATCCAGCCGCTCACTTTGCCGGTACTGCTCGTCCCACGCCAGCCCCAGCCAGGAAAGGCCGTCGAAAATCGAACGCAAGGATGCTTCCGTGTTCCGCTCCAAATCCGTATCGTCAATGCGGAGGATCATCGTGCCCTGCTGCTGCCGGGCGTAGAGCCAATTGAAGATAAAGGTGCGGGCACTGCCAATGTGGAGATAACCGGTAGGAGAAGGCGCAAAGCGGACGCGCGGGGTCTGGCTGGACATCAATCGGTCAGGATAACATTTGGGGCCGTTTGCGACAGCCGCTGGTAGAGATCCGACAAGCCCTCGATCGAGAGTTGCTCGGCCCGCAGGTTGGCCTCGGGCTGCGCCTCCACCAAGGTTTTGGGAAAGAGAACACCCAGGTTGTTGCGCAGCGTTTTGCGCTTTTGCTGAAAGGCGGCAGAGACAAAACGCAGAAAGGGTTTCAACGCCCTTGCATCCACCGGCTTCGGCTCCAATAGGATCACGGAGCTCTTTACCTTTGGGGGAGGGGCAAAGGCTCCCGGCGGCACTTGAAACAACAGCTTCGCCCTGCAATGCACCTGGGTCAGCACACTCAGGTAACCGTAGTCCCGGCTGTTGGGCGCCGAACACATCCGTTGCGCCACTTCTAGCTGCACCAGGAACACCGCCCGATTCCAGGCGCCCACCGCTTCAAAGACCTTCGCCATGATGGGCGAAGAAATGTAGTACGGCAGGTTGCCGGCAAGGGTAAAGGGCGCCAAGGCTCGTAGATCCGCCGTGAGCACGTCCTGGTGCAGCACCGTCAATTTCTCGTGCGCCGGCAGCGC
Organism: Bryobacter sp.; assembly: GCA_033765085.1. Taxonomy (GTDB): domain Bacteria; phylum Acidobacteriota; class Terriglobia; order Bryobacterales; family Bryobacteraceae; genus Bryobacter. Next base: position 74,107 of record JANRIK010000020.1, read on the forward strand.
GGCAACCATGGCGGGGTCCACTTCGATTGCTGTGATGCGCTCCGCGCGAGGCAACAGGTATTCCGTAAGCGCGCCTTGGCCAGGGCCAATTTCGACAATGTGCGGCTCTATGCCATCGGGGGCAACGGCTGCGGCGATTTTTTCCAGTACCGGCTTGCTGCGCAGGAAATGTTGGCCAAAAATCCTGGGCAAGTTAGGCGGCTATCCTTTAACCGTCAACGAGGAGGATCCGCGCCGCAGCGTGATGCGCAACTTTGAAGGTATGGCCTGGCCAAAGCTGGTGGCCGGGGTGAACTCGGTAAACAACAGTGTGCGCTCCACGCTCCGCCGTACTTCGTCGGCAAAGGGGGCCTCGCCGCTCACCACCCGGTAGTTCGCCACCCGGCCCATCTCGTCAATGGAAACCTCAATTTCGGCGTCCGCCGTGGCGGGTTCAAAGGGCCCGAACGCCTTCGCGCTCGGCTCTGTATAAAGGCTGGTGGGAATGTCCTCGGCCAAGGAGTTGGCGCGCACCGGGTAGGTCTGAACAAACATCGCAATCACGAGGATTGCCGCCGTTAATCCACCCACCGCCGGGACGGCAAACGGGCGCATCAAATTGGCTTTGAAAAGCTCAAACTCTTCCCGCAGGCGCGCAAACGGAGCGGGAGCAATGGACCAGCGCCGCCGCCACGAGGCTTCTTTACTCGCGTTAATGCGCAGCATCAGCCGCAATTCCTCCGGCGCCCGGCGGGCAGGGAGGCTGCGAACCAGTTGGCGAATTTCCTGTTGGGATTCCTGAGTCGACATTGGCTTACTTTCTGGCCTATTGGCCGGGAGCCGTTTGGGCGGACCAGGCAAATGCCTCCGCGGGGGAAACTTTTTGTTCAAGCTCGCGACGCAACGCATCACGACCTCGTAAAATTCGCGATTTCACCGTTCCCAAATTCACTTCCAGTACTTCCGCGATTTCTTCATAGGAGAGATCTTCCAGGTCCCGCAAAACCACCGCGGTCCGGAAAAGCGGGTTGATCTGTCCCAATGCATCCTCAATCAATTGGCGCGTCTCGCTATCCAGGGCAAGCTGGAAGGGACTGCGGCAAGGGTCGGGCAATAGATCATTCCACGAGGGATTGCATTCCTCATCCGCAATCAAGCTCACCTCGCCCTTACGATGGCGGCTAAACCAGCGCCGGTGATTGTAGGACTCGTTAATGGCGATACGGTAGATCCAGGTCTTCAAAGTTGATTTGCCCTCGAAGCGCCCCAGATTGCGAAACACTTTCAGAAAGACGTCTTGCGTAATGTCTTGCGCGTCCGACTGGTGGTTCACCAAGCGAAAGACCAAGTTGTACACCGAATCCTGGTAGGTATTCAGCAACTCTTCGAACGCGGCGTCTTCGCCTTGGCGCAGACGCTCGGCAAGCAGGGCGTCTTTATACACCTGCGCCTTAGCGTCCGCGTGATAGCTACCCGTACGAATACCCAAATCCTGCCCGGCCGTATTTTCGACCATAAGGGCCTCCTCTTGGGAATTGTATCCTTCTAGTTCCTCTGACACCACCGGCGGCGTTGCGGTTCCCGGCATTGTTGGGAAGATAACATTGAATGCTTACGGACCAAATCCTGGATGAGGGCCTGGCCAAATACGGATTCCCCGTGCTGCGGGAAGCCGCCGAGCGGTTAAGCCTTGCCTATCGGGATAGCAAACCCACGAAGAGCTTGCGGCTGGACGGCGAATTGCTTGCGCTGGCCTACCTGGCAACACGCTTTCCTGCCACCCTGGCCGTGGCGCATAAAGTGGGCGAGGAAACGCTGGCTCGTGTTCCGGACACTCCTCGATCCTTGCTCGATCTCGGCGCTGGCTGTGGCGCCACAAGTCTTGGCCTGCTCGCCGCCTGGTCCGAAATCGACTCCGTCACCGCCATTGAACAACAGCCGGCCATGACCGCCCTTGGCCGCAAATTTTTGCCAAACGCGGCTTGGCGCAGCGCGGATTTCCGCAAAGCTGACCTAGGCACCCACGATGCTGTTGCCATGGGCTATTCGCTCGGCGAAGACCCGGAAGCAATTCTCGCGCGGGCCTGGGCCGCCGCGCGGCAACTGTTGATACTGATTGAACCCGGCACAAAAGCCGGCTTTGCCAACCTGCTCTTGGCCCGCAACTGGCTGCTGCAAAATGGCGGCCATGTGGTGGCGCCTTGTCCGAACAATCTTGCCTGCCCCATGGAAGGCGCAGATTGGTGCCATTTCGCGCAACGCCTCAACCGTAGCCGCTTGCACCGTCAATTGAAAGGCGGGCAGCTGGGCTACGAAGACGAAAAGTATAGCTATCTGGTGGTGGCGCGGCAGCCGATCTCGGAAGGATCTCCCCGCGTGGTGCGCCATCCCCTCTTTGCGCCCGGGCGCATTATGCTCGACCTCTGCCTTGCGCCGGTGCGCAGTTCTCGCCTGGTGACCAAGCACGACAAAGAGAATTTTCGACGCGCCCGCAAAACCGCCTGGGGCGAGGTGTGGATGGCCGCCAGTGAAGCGCACGACAGCGACTAGCGCCTACATCCAAAACTGCCAGTTCTTCGTGTAGATGACGTAGAGGCTCAGCACCAGGTTCGTAACCCCGTGGACCAAAATCAAGTCCGCAAGACTCTTGGTGCGCACCATCCACCAGTTGTAGAGCAAGCCGGTAAGCAAGCCAACTTCCCAATACGGTCCGTGCTCCAACGCAAAAAGCGCGGCGACAATCAGGAAGCTCTGCGTTTCGTATGCGCCCAGGGGCACCTGCTCGAAATCCGGCTTAATTAGCCAGCGCATCAACCAACCCCGCCAAAAGAGCTCTTCCAGAATGGGAACCATCAGCGCCGCACTCGCGGTACGGAAGAACAGCAGAAAAGGGCTGGCCAACTGGTCTTCGCGCAAAGAAATTTTCACTTCGCCAAAGATCGAGTTCGAAAATAGCCAATGCTGCCGCCACCCGGGAAAGAGGGTGTCCGGAGCAATCCAAAGCAAAAAGACGGCAACGCCAAAAAGTACGCTCCACAGGGGGGCTCGGAACTTCCAATCCAACACGCGCCGGGAAAAAGCGAATATCACGGCCGCCACGATGGCGACGCGCACCGCGTATTCCCATTCACCCAAAAACCCCAAATACTTCTGAATGGCCAGCAGAAAGATGAATGTGGCAAAGGGCGCCACGTACGGCACTGCAGGGTGATGCATAGGGGTTGGCTTAAGGCTTTGCTCCGCGGATCCAGGTCAAGATTGTATTGTACTCGGGCGAATCCTTTTCAAAGCGAACGCCTCCGCCGTGCGCGGTTGCCTTGGCGCCCACCACGCCTTCGCTTTCCGCCGTGGAGGTGGGCTTCTTCAAGATCAAGCTTTCTTCGGGCTCTTCCAGGTTCACCACATTCAGCGCGGTGGAATAATTGCCATTGAAGATGGCATGGCTGGCGTGGCACTGGACACAGGCATAGCCGTCCTTGCCGCGCTTTTCCAGAATGGGCTGCACGTAACCGCGGAAGTAAGCTTCATCGGGCTTTTCAAATTTCCGCTGTGCGCTTAAGCCCGCCGCGCCCGCCGTCGCAGGCCGCTTGGGCAATGCTCCAAAGGCGCGCAACACTTCGTAGTTTTCCGCTTTTTCCGGGTCTTGTTTGGCGAGTTCAACAAATTGGTTTCTCGCCGTGCCGGGGGCTCCCGCCGCCTTGTTCACGGCCGCGAATTGTGCGTTGCGCGTCATGAGTCCGGCTTGTAGGGCAAGGCGGCGCAGTTCCGGGTCCTTACTTTTGGTAAGGGGCAAAATTGCCTCGGCCATCTTCGTATTGCTTTCGCCGAAGAAAACAATCTGTTCAATGTCGTTGCCGATGCGGTTGTAAATGGGCGGGGCCACCTGCGTGGGGTCCGCCTCGTGGTTGTAGGCATCGGCACGGCGCAAGTCATACTCCGTCAACGCGGTCAGCAGGCGCTTCCGCGCGGCATCGGGCGCAGTCTTGAGGAAGCTGGCGAACTTCGTGGCATGGCGGGCCTCAATGGCCAACCGCCCATCGATCACCCGTTTCTGGTCGGACTCTTCGGCCAACAGTGGCACCCAGTTGTTGTAGAGGTAGCGGATATTCTCGTCCGCAATGTTGTAAATGCCTTCGCGCAAATTCCGCTCCACCCACGGGTGCTGCGGTTCGCGCAAACCGGCCAGGAAGGCGTCCTCAATGCGGCTCTTCGTTTCCGCATCGGGCGTCCAGAACCAGAACTGCCACAGCCCCTTCCAGGCTTGTATGGCGACGGCCGGATTCGGGTGCTTGGTTTGCGCCTCAAGCGCTTGGGCCAGTTCCGGCCGGGTAGACAAGGCCGCGAAATGGGTAGCAAAAACACGGGTTGCCCCCCAGGCGGCGCGAGGGCTTGTCTTCACCAATGCGCTCAACAATGGCCGGGGCGAAGTCTCTGGATGGCGGTTGTAAATTTGGCGCACCGCCCAGGCGGCCGCGCGTTGTACCAGCTTCGAAGAATCGCCTAGTGCCCCCAACAACATTTCCAGGTCTGCGGGGTTCGCCAACCTTCCCAGCGCCTCCGCGGCTGCTTCCCGCTGGAACACGTCCGGGTGCTTCAACTGGCTGGCCAGTGCCGCCTTCACTTCGGCGGAGGGCGCATCCCAAATGGTGTCCGCATCAAGCAATCCTTCTTCGCCGGCGCGGATTTGCTTGGCCGTGGAGCCCCAACCCTTCTCCCGCTTGCCTGCCGGATAGTAAGCGCTCAGCGCCAATACTGCCATCTGCGTTTCGCGCAAAGGTGTGCGGAAATTCTCGTAGCTCTGCAGCGGGTCCAGCCAGCCGCCAAATTCCTGCTGCCGGCTCAGCAGGTAAGCAAGGCCCTTGGCCACCTGTGGATGTTCGCGCGGAATCCCGGCGCTGGCCAAGGTCCATAGGGCATGTCCCGTTTGAAACTCCGCTTCTTTCTCGTTAGCGCCAAACTTCATTGGCCACTGTCCGCTCGGCCGCTGCAGGGACAGAATCCGCTGGGCGTTGCGGGAAATCTTCTCCGCATACTTCGTGCGGTCCATCGCGGCAAGCGCCAAGGTTTGGTAGCACAGGTCGAGCATGTCGGCAATGTCGTCCTGCTCAATCAAAGCCGCGAGGGAGGGGTCGTGGTTTACTTCCCACGCATACCAAGCAACTTCGTATTTGCTTACCAGCGGCTGGTTCCCATTGGTTTCGTTGGCGGGCAGACTCTTGCGGCCCTTGTAGTAAATGTCCAGGTACTGCTTTACGCCCTCGTGGAAACGGTCGCGTGTTTCCCCCGTCACTTCCTTCTCGTAAATATCCAACAATTGCGACATTCTTCCCAGCACGTTGGCCGGCGCGGAAATGACACGGGCCCAAACGGCGCCTTGCTTCTCAAAACCAAACAGCGGCCGCGGGTTGTTGTAGAAGCGCTCGGTCATGAAGGCCAGGGCATTTTTCTGATGCACGGCATAGCCTTGCCGCGTGGCGTAAAGCTGCGCGCGCTGCGTGAAGTGAGTCACGTGGCATGCCACGCACAGACTGGTTTCTTGGTGGACGTTCGCTACGCGATTCAAGATGCCTCCGCGCCGCGGCGTGTTCGCATGCCAGGAATCTCCCGAACCCATCAGGAAATCCACGGCCGTTTGCACGGCTTTCTTGGGGTCCTGGTAAGGGGGCAGATTGTAGGTCTTGGTCCTTAGGCGATAGCTGGGGTGGTGGGTGACCACGCGGGCATAATAGGTGCCCGCTTCCCGCAGCACGCGCGTCGTAAATTTGTTGCCCGGCAGCGCCTGCACCTCATGCGGAATGGAGATGGGGTCTTCTCCCTCCGTATAGAGCACCGGCTTGTTGTCCACCATGCGGAAAATGCTGATGTCGGCCGGAAGGTTATCGCGGTCCAGGAAGTCTACTTGAAAGGTGACGAGTTGCGGCTTGGCACCAGCAAACTCGAAACGATACCAATCCTCGTCCTGTGCGCCATACTCTTTCAGCGGCTTTAGGCGCCGGTCGCTGGGGGCGGGCAGGTAAGCACTATCGTCGCCGCTGGCCAGGATGGTTTGGTTCAACGGAGCAAGGGTGGCTTGGTTAGGGTTATCATTCGGTTCCCGCTCCGTTTGCCGCGTCTTGCCGTAGTCATGAATCACCACCCGGTAGCGGCCGGATGCCCCCGCCAGCTTTAGGGCGCAATCGCCACTCGTGCCCAGCCAGGTGGCCCAATCCAGGTCACCCGAGTGAATCGTTTTCTGGCGCAGCACCTTCTCGCCGCAAAGTAAGCGAAGGGCGATCTCGCTTGGGCTATTTTCTACTGAGAGAGCAAAACTGTAGGTGGAATCCCCGCGCAACTCCACCAGCGCCGCACCAGCGGCGTTGGGGCTTAGAGCGCGGTCTAGAATTTTCATCTGCCCTAAGGCGAAGGATGCCGTAACGAGAAAAATGCAAAGTCTCATCACTGCATAAGATATCAACTCAGCTTAGAAAGCAGGTCGCGGATCTTAGCCTCTTCCGCTTTGGGCGGGGCTTTGGCCAATGCTACCGAAGCGCTTTTCTTGGCATTGGGCTTGTCGCCCTTTTGATAATAGGCAACCGCCAGATGGTAATGGTAGAGCGCGCGGTTAGGGTCTTTCTTGATCAGATCCAGAAAAATGTTAATAGCTTGGTCCGAGAGGTTTTTCTTGATGTAGATCAAGCCCAAGGTGTCGCTGATGTCCGTATTCTGGGGCACTTTTTGCTTGGCCCGCTCCGCGTAGGTAAGGGCCAAGTCCAAATCCTGGCCGGTTTCTGCCAGGATGTAGGCCACATTGTTCAAGGCCAGCACATTGCCCGGATCAATCTTCAAAACCTGTTCGTAGATCGGGCGGGATTCCGCCGCTTTGCCTTGCCGGTCCAAAATCATGGCGTGGTTCAACGGCCCTACCGGATCGCCGGGCAGCAACTCCGAACCTTGCTTGAAGTACTTGATGGCGTTGGCGTCGTCGCCATTGCGCTTGTACGTTTCGGCTAAACGGAGCACCAGGGAAGGATCTTTGGGGCTGGACGCCAGCAGCTTTTGGAACTCCTGAATCGCCTTGCCATACTGGCCCACGCGCACTGCGGTGTTTGCGTAAGCGTTACGCAGGTCGCGGCGGTCCGGCGAGCTATTCAGCGCCAGCTCAATTACTCGCAGCGCATCGTCGCCTTTACCGGCTTGCAGCAACGTCTCCACCCGGCCCATCAAGCCCCGCGGGTCGCTCGGGTTTGCTTGCATCATGCGTTCAAAAGTTTGCTGCGCCTCGGCTTGTTGCTTGGAATCCAGTTGCACGCGAGCCATCATGTACAGCGCATCGCCCAGATTGGGGTAGCGGGCCAGGATGGTCTCCAGATCTTTACGCGCCCCGCTTAAGTCGCGGCTTCCGTAAAGCGATGTGGCACGCAAAAGCAAGCCGCGGATGTCGTTAGGGTCGTTGGCCAGAATCTGGTTGGCATAGTCGAGGGAACGGGAAAATTCTCCCCGCTGCAGGAAGATCTGCGAAAGCGCAATCTTCGCCATCGTGTAGTCCGGGCGAATCTTCAGTGCTTCCTGCAGCTGGATGCGCGCCTGGTCCATATCTCCCTTCGCCAAATGCGCCTTGGCGAGATTCAAACGCAGCACGTGGTTTTGCGGAGAGCGCGAAACAGCGGAGGTCAAATCGCTTACGGCGGAGTTCACCTGCTCCTGGCTGCCACCCTGCAACAACAAGCTGGCACGCATGGCGGTGGCTTCGGTGTCTTTGGGGTTTTCCTTTAAGATTTCTTCCACCAGGCGAACGGCGTCGGTCTTTTTGTTCATGAAGACCAAGGTTTCGGCGATGCGTTTCTGGTAGTCCGCTTTGTTGCGAGCGTCGGCCTTCACGCCGGCCTCAAACTGCTGAATGGCCCGATCGAAATCGCGGATCTTGAAGTAAAAATCGCCCACCAGGATGTGAGGTTGCTTGGCATTTTCGCCCAATTTCAGCACCCCGTCCAGGGTGGAAGCCATCTTGTCGAATTGCTTCGAGGCAAAGTAATGCGCAGCCAGTTGCAGGTGAGCGCCGGGCTTGTCCTTCAATGCCGCGAACTTTTTCAGCAGGATTGCTTCCGCTTGGGGAATTTGATCTTTCGCCGCGAACTGCGCGTAGACCACGTCGTACATCGCCTCAAACGTGGGGTCCTTTTCCATCATCTTCCGCGCATAGGCATCCGCTTCTTCGGCGCGATTATTTGAGATCAAGGTTTGGTACACCACAGTGGCCAGTTCCCGCTGGAACGGCTTGGCCTTGTCGGCGGCCAGGAAGGAATCGAGCGCCGCGGCCGTTTCTTTATTTGCTAATTGGATAAAGCCCTTCAGGCGCAGACCCTCAAAGCTGTTCGGGTTTTTGTCGAGCAGCTTTTTCGAAATTTCCTCAATTTCCTTAATCAAAGACTGGGGCTTGCGGTCGCTCCCGGCGTAAGCCGCTAGGTAGAGTTCCGCAAGGCGGGTGGCGGCGTCGGTGTTCTCCGGCGACAATTCCACGGCGCGCTGCAAGCTACGCAGCGCATCGCTGGGTTTGCCAAGTTTCAACTCCGAAAGCGCCTTGCGATAGTACGCTTCGCCGAAGCGGGGGTCTTTCTGCAGCGCGCGCTTATAAAAGATCACGGCCTGGCGATGCTTGCCGGTGTCGGCATAGCGGTTTCCGGTTTCCAGATACTTTTGACGGGCTACTTTGGGGTCACTGTCGCAACCCACAAATCCTAGCGCTAGCAATACGAGGAGCGAAATGAGAGGATTTTTCATGTTCGAGGGGACCCTTGGGAAAATTCTCCACCATGATAACCCGTCGGTAGTTTGTAAGAAATCAGGCAATCCACTCGTCTACCAGAGTGGAAAGCAGGGAAAGATGGAAACGGCAACAATGCTTCCAGCCGATATTGACAGTTTGTACAAAGCCCACGCGGACGCGGTTTACCGCTCCGCTTGGCGATTGCTTGGCCGCGCCGAAGATGCGGAAGATGTGCTCCAAACCGTGTTTTTGCGATTTCTTCGCCGCGATACCTCCCGCGAGAATGTCGCGGAACCCGAATATTATTTGCGGCGCTCGGCGGTGAATGCCGCGCTGGACCTTTTGCGCAGCCGTCAACGCACGGCTTCGCCCAAGCTCTCCTTGGAGGATCTGAAGCAGGACCCCTCCATGGCCGGGCAGCAGGAATTGCGCGAAAGTTTACGCGCGGCCTTGGGGCGCCTGGACCCGAAGTGGGCGGAAATTTTCACGCTCCGCTACATCGAAGGTTTGGGAAATCAGGAAATCGCCAAATTGTTGGATATGTCGCAGGCCATGGTTGCGGTCACGCTTTTTCGGTGCCGCCAAAAATTGCAGCAGGAACTCTAAGGACAGGAACGCTAAGGAGCCAAACCCATGAACGAACAAGAACGCAAACTAAACGACGCTCTCGACGCCCTGCGTGGCGAGGAGCCCAATGCGGCCCAAGCCGCCCACTCCATTGAAAAGGTCTACGACCAATTGGCGGGTAGCGCTCCCGCGGCCCCGACGCGCTTGCGTGGCCAAGAGGACTTTCACGCGTTGCTGGTGCCCTACCTCAAGGGCGAGCTGAGCGAGGCCCGGCGCATGCTGGTGGCCGATGCGTTGTCGAAAGATCCTGATCTGCGCCGCCGCTACGACGAATTGCGGGGCAACGCGCGGACTATGGGGCCGCAATTGGTGAAAAAGGCAGCCGGCCCCAGTCGACCCTTTATTCCTTGGGCCATTGCCGCCACGGTGCTGCTCGTCACCGGCTATTTGAGCTTCGACACCCTCAACCAATTGTTTGCGCCTGCGGGTCCGCGCGCCCAATTGGCCAGCGTGGCGGGCGAAATTTATAAGGTTTCGGCGGCGGGTTTGGAGCCTTTGCAACCTGGCGCTCCCCTGGGCGAAAAGGAGGCGGTGCGCACGGCTAAGGGTTCTTCGGCCGTGGTTCGCCTGGCGGATGGCTCTTTGATTGAAATGAACGAGCGCTCGGAGCTTTCCATTGCCGGGGCGTTTACGGGCTCCACGATTCGTCTGGAGCGCGGGAACATTCTGGTGCAGGCAGCGAAGCAAAAGCGCGGCACCTTGAAGGTGGCCACGCGGGAAAGCGTGGTGAACGTCAAGGGCACCATCTTCAGCGTCGCGGCTGGCATGTTGGGCACGCAAGTGGCGGTGGTTGAGGGCCACGTGGTGGTGGAACAGGCGGGCAACCGGGAAGATCTGCGCCCGGGCCAGGTTACTGGTTCCGACACGACGTTGAAGCGCACCACGGTCGCCTCCCAGATTGCCTGGAGCAAAGACCAGGAAAAGTATCTCGCCATGCTGGGCGAATTCGCAGCCATCCGCCAACAGTTGGCCGCCTTGCCGCTGCCTGCGCTGCGCACGCAATCGAAGATCCTCGACCAACTGCCGTCGCAGGTTGCTGTCTACGCCGCCATTCCGAATCTTTCGGGAACGGTCGCCGAGGCGAGCAAGATCTTTGAAGAGCGCTTTGCCGCCAATCCCGCGCTGGCGAAGTGGTGGAAGAGTGAAGACGTTGCCAAGGCACGCGCTGCGGCGGAACAATTGCGCACGGTGGGCGAGCAACTCGGTGAAGAAATTGTGATTGTGGCCACGCGCGATGCCGCGGGAAAATTCACCGATCCCATGGTGGTTGCCGAAGTCAAGGGCGCCAGCGCCCGGGCAGCTTTGCTGGAAATGAAGGGCAACGCGAAGTTGCCGGTCGAGATCGGCGAGCAGTTTGTGGTGGCGGGCGAAAAAACGCTGCCCATGGTGGGCGGCTTCAAGTCCACTCGCTTAGGGCAAACCATTGCTTCCAGCTACCAGCAAGGAGCGGGTTGGATTTTGGCGATGGATTTGGAACAAATCCAGCTGGGTCGCGTATCGAACAACATGCAGCACCTGATGGTGGAACGGCGCGACGGCGGGCCCCGGCCCGATACCCGGGCGACGCTCAGCTTCTCGGGTACGCGCACAGGCATTCCTAGCTGGCTGGCGGAGCCTGCACCCATGCCTTCCTTGGACTATGTCTCTCCGCAGGCCGGCTTTGCCACTGCCGCGGTGACGAAGGATGCCAAGCAAATGGGCGCAGAGTTCTTGGCCTTGGTGGGCCTGGCCGGTTCGCAGCAGTTGAGCGAGCTCGAAGCCAAACTTGGCCTGAAGGTTCTCGACGATCTCTTGGGACCCTTGGGCGGCGAAGTCACCATGGCGCTCGACGGGCCCTTGGCGCCTACCCCTGCGGTATTGATGGCCGCGGAAGTTTACGACAGTGGCCGCCTAACCACCAGCCTGCGCCGCGTGGCGCAGGAAATGCAGCCCATGGGCGTCGAGATGGTGGAAGAGACCGTGAATGGCCGCACCTGGTACACGCTTAAGGCGACGGGCCGTCCGGTGGAGTTCCACTTCACCTACGACGCCGGCTATGTCGTGATGGCGCCCACGCGCGAGGCAATAACCAAAGCGCTGCAGAACCGCCAAGTGGGCAATGGGTTGGCCCGCTCGCCCGGCTTCCGGGAGCTGATCCCCGCCGGTTCGCCCGTGAATATGTCCGCTGTGGTCTACTACAACCTGGGTCCGCAAATGAAGACCATGGTGGACGCACTGAAGAAGACGATGAATCTGCCGGAACAGCAAGTTAAGGTGCTCGACCAACTGGCCGCCAGCCAGGAGCCCGTGCTGATTGCGGTTTACGCGGAGGACGACAAGATTACGGTCGCCAGCTCGAGCGGATTCTTCGGCTTTGGTTTGGAGAATCTGCTGGCCGCTGGCAGCGGTATGCCGGTGATGCCTACGCTGCTGGGTGGGGCGTTCCAACGCTCCCGCCCGCCGCTCCAGGAAGGAAAACGCATACAGTAAATGGCCAGCGTGATTGCCCTGAACGGGCTTAGCGTCACTCTTGGGGGACGGAAGATTCTCCAGAATCTTTCCGTCCAACTCACCGGAAAGACCATTGGATTGCTTGGCCCGAACGGGGCAGGGAAATCCACTCTCATCAATACCCTTCTCGGCTTTTATGCGCCGGCCTCCGGGTCGGCGCAGATTTTTGGCATGGACGTCCGCGCGGAGATGCGCCGGGTGCGGGCCTTGATTGGCTACATGCCCGAGAACGATTCCTTTATAGCCGACATGAGCGCGGTTACTTATGTGCGCATGATGGGCGAATTAAGCGGCCTGCCCGCCGATACGGCGCTGGAGCGCGCGCACGAGTGTTTGTTCTACGTCGGCCTGGGCGAAGCGCGCTACCGCAAGTTGGGCACCTATTCGCTGGGTATGAAACAACTGGCGAAGTTGGCGCAGGCCATTGTGCACGGGCCACGCCTGGTGATTTTGGACGAACCCACCAATGGGCTCGATCCGCCCGCGCGCCGTCGTATGTTGCGCATGATCAAGGAAATGAAAGAGCAGGGCGAGATGCACATTGTGCTTTGCTCGCATCTGTTGCGCGATGTGGAAGACACCTGCGAAGAGGTTGTCATTCTCAAGAACGGCGCGATTGTCCACCACGCCAACCTGGAAGAGGAGCGGCGCTTGAACCGTCGCTTTGTAGAAATGGAAACAGTAGGCGACGAAGAGGGCTTTGCCGCCGCCCTTGAGGCTCTTGGGGCGGAGTGCGCCCAAGTGGCGCGGGGCCGCTGGAAGATGGTGTTGCCGCCGGACTTTTCGATGCGCGAACTGTATCGCGCCGCCGCCGAGCGCGATTTGGAACTGCGCCGCATCCATTACCGCAAAGACACGCTCGAAGACATTTTCCTGAAAGCCATGGAAAGGAACGCCTAACGCATGGCCGTATACAAACGCAGCTATCGAAGCTACCAAGGCGAGTTAACCAACCCGCGCTTCCGCTTTCTCATTCTTCCCAAATACGCCTACGAGCGGGTATTCGCGCCCAAGTACATGGTTGCTTTGTTGGTGGCGGCCATGTTCTTCCCCATTGGGTGCGCGGCCTACATTTACTTGCTGAACAACCTGAGCGTGCTGACCTCGCTGGGCCTTCCCATTCCTTCGTTTCTAAAGGTGGACGCCACGTTCTTTCGTTTCTTCCTGAATTTCCAAGGCAGCTTTGCCTTCATTCTCACTACACTCATTGGGCCCAGCCTGGTGGCTCCGGATTTGGCGAACAATGCGCTGCCTGCCTATTTTTCCCGCCCCTTTTCGCGCGCGGAGTATGTGGTTGGCAAGATGAGCGTTCTCGTTCTGTTGCTTAGCGGCATTACCTGGTTCCCGGGACTTCTGCTCTTCGGTTTGCAGTGGTCGCAAGCGGGATGGGATTGGACAAGCGCTAATTGGTACATTGCCCGGGCCTTGTTGTTCGGCGGCTTGGCGTGGGTACTGCTGCTGAGCTTGGTGGCGCTGGCGCTGTCGGCGTGGGTGAAGTGGAGAACTGTGGCGGGCGGATTGATCTTGGGCGTGTTTGGCATTGGCGCCGGTTTGGCCACCATGATCAACAACATTTTGCAAACGGATTGGGGCTCCATGCTCGACCTGTCCCGCATCATGAACACGATCTGGTCGAGCCAGTTCGAAATCGAAAATTCCACGGGGCTCGAGCCCTTTGAGGCTTGGATGGCTTTCTTTGCCATCTGCACGGTTTGCCTGCTGATGTTGGAGCGCAAGATCCGCCCGAAGGAGATTGTCAAGTGACGGATCGCATTGTCTTTGAGGACGTCTCGCGCTTTTACGGGGAAGTGCTGGGCGTTAACAAAATCAACTTGTCCATCCCCCCGGGCATTACCAGCCTGGTGGGGCCGAACGCTAGCGGCAAGACTACGCTCATGAATTTGATGACGGGCCTGGTGCGGCCCAGCAAGGGAAAGATTCTGGTGCGCGGGGTGCGCCCGGATGAACCCGAAGCTTTGTTCAAACTGCTGGGCTACGCAACGCAGTTCGACAGTTTCCCCCGCGGGCTTACGGGCTTTCAGTACGTCCATTCCAGCCTCTTGCTCAACGGCATGGCAGAGCAGGAGGCGGAGCGCAAAGCCTGGGCCGCCATCGAGCGCGTCAACCTTGTCGAAGCCGCCAAGCGCAAAGTGGATGCTTATTCCAAGGGCATGCGGCAGCGCATTCGCTTGGCGCAGGCCATTGCGCACGAGCCGGTGGTGATGGTGCTGGACGAGCCCTTGAACGGCCTCGATCCGCTGGTGCGCTCGGAAACCATCGCGTTGTTTCGCGAGTCTGCCGCCCGGGGCGCGCATGTTTTGGTTTCCAGCCACGTGCTGCACGAAGTGGACATGATCAGCGACCAGGTCATCCTGCTGGCCAATGGCTATGTGGTGGCCGAGGGTGCCATTCGCGGCGTACGCGAGGAAATCAGCGATAAGCCGCTGGAGATTGTGGTGCGTTGCGATCAGCCCGCGCGTATGGCGGCGGCGCTGTTTGCGCATGACCACATGGTGGAAGCCCGCCTGCACGCCGATGGTTTGGGCTTGATGCTGAAGACCAAGAGCCCCTCCACCTTTCACAAGCAGTTGAACCGCCTGGCGCTGGACGGGATTGAGATTGAAAGCGTTGCGCCCGCGGACGAAGATGTGAATGCCCTCTACGAGTACTTGATCGGCGAAGAAGGAGGGACAAAGTAATGAACTTTCCTCTGTGGCGCACGCAGGTGCAGCGCATTGTGGCCTTGGAATGGGCGAAGACCTTGTTTTCGCGCCGGGGGCTGTGGGTTTATGCCCTGGCGCTCTTGCCGGCGCTGCTTTTGGGCATCAAGAGCTATGCCGAGCAAAAGCGCTATGCCGAATTGGCGGCTATTGTCGAGAAAGCGCCCAAGGCGCCCGAGGTGACCAACCGCTTGCGCACGGGAATCGCCAGCGACGAAGTGGCCAATTTGTTGCGCGAGCGCAATGTGCCGTTTCAGCGTTTCCAACGCGGCAAACGAGAATTTATTCTCTATAGTGACGGCGTGGGGCGCTTCCGGCTGATCTTCCGCGAAGGCAAGATGGCTGAGAAGACCAACCTCCGTGTGGCTTCGCTGGGCATGGACATTCAGGCCTACGCTGGGATTTTCCAATTTTTCTATTTGCGCTTGGCGATCTTCTTCGGGTGCGTGGGCATTTTCATGAACTTGTTCCGCGGCGAAATGATGGACCAAAGCCTGCACTTCTACTTGCTGTCACCCATGCGGCGCGAGGTGTTGCTGATGGGCAAATATCTGGCTGGTTTGCTGGCGGCGATATTGATTTTCGGCGTAAGCTTCCTGTTGCAATACTGGCTGCTCTTGAGCCCGCATCCCAACCAGCAAGTGAGCGAATACTTGAGCAACGGCGGGTGGGGGCACGTTGCGCAATACCTGGGCGTGGTGGCAATGGCCGTGGTGGGCTACGGAAGCGTCTTTCTGGCGGCGGGTTTGTTTTTCCGGAATCCGTTGATTCCCGCCGCGGTGATGTTGATGTGGGAGGGGGCCAATTGGTTCCTGCCGGAGGCGCTACAAAAGTTGAGCGTGATCTATTACCTGCAGAGCATTTGTCCCGTGGTGGCCCCGCCGAACGCCGACATTCCGGAAGTGCTGCAATTGTTGGCCAAAGCCGCCGCTCCCACGCCAGGCCCGCTGGCCGTGGCGGGCATACTGGCCTTGGCGGCGGCCATTCTGGTATTGGCTTCGCGCGCGGCTCGCCGCTTGGAGATCAACTACTCGAGCGAGTAGAGCGGCCTCCTCTAGAGGTCAATCGAATCTTCGTGGCGCGAGCGGAAGTACGAGCGAAGGTCGTCGCGCAAACGCGGACTGCGGCCCGAGAGCGAGTACAGGCCTTGGCTATCCCGGAAGAGATCTTCGGCGGGGTTGTAGCCGTTTTCCACAAGAATTCGCCAACGGTTGGAGTATTGGCGGTCGACTTTCCGTCCATGCCAGTGGTGATTGAGCAGACCATGCACATAACCGATGTTCCGGCGAATGGAAGTCTCCGCCCGGTCTTGCCACAGCAGAACCGATTCTTTATAACGCGGGTGAAGTTCGCGCGATAAGGTCCGCTCGGCTTCGCCAATCAAGGCCGCGGCCATGTGCCAATCGGCCGAGCCGGCAATGCAGACATCCAGCAATTGGCCAACGGCATCCAGAGCCGAGCGCCTTGCGGCCCAAGCAAAGCCGGGGTGCCAGTAGCCGCCCTTTGCGTAGCCATAGTATCCGTCGGCGGTTCCCATGCTGCCCAAGCGGCGCTGCCGTTGCGGAGCTGGTTCGTTGTAGTACATCCAAACCCAGCCGCGCTTCAATTCGCCAATTGGCTCGAATTTCGGACCCAGATCCTGCGCGTGGGAAAACATCTGAACCACTTGGTAATGCTGCAACTGCTGCAGTGTTTCGTAGGCCCAATCCGGCCGAGCAAAAGAAACGTCAGCGTCCACCCAGGCAAAGTATTCCGCATCCGGGCTGCGCGAAATGACATGCGCGAAGAGCAGGTTCAAGGCATTCTCTTTGTGCCAGAGTTCGCTGGTGGTGCGCAATTGCAAGTGCTGCGGATTGGCGGCATCCGTCACCACAAAGGGCCGGTGGCCATAGGCGATTTCCACGGTCCAGTGCACAATGTGCGCCCCGTCATTTTGAGCCTTGAACGCTTCGTAGAGCTTATAGCGGGAGGCATAGCGAACGGGGTTGGAGATGATCGTGCAGACGTGGAGAGTGGACGACCCCCCGAGGGCCGTAGCATTCGGGCGGGCAAAAACAGGCGCTTGTGGCTGAACCAGCATAAGGGGGACCTCAAGGTTGGAGTCGGATGGCTGGCCTCGCAGGAGTTTGAAGCCTTGGGGCAGATCCGTTCCAAGCTTGTGGCGGGGTGCTGGGCAATACGCCCAGCCTTCTCGCTAAGCGCTTGATTCCGTGTGGGAAGAAAAGTTTTTTCGCCCTTTACCGGCGCCTGCGCGGCTGCTTACCGGGTAAAGGCTTGGGGGTTGTCGCCGTAGAAGAACTCTTCGCGCACAATCAAACCGTTGTCTACCGTGTAGACCGCGATTTCCCGAATGTCCATCTTTTGGCCGGTGGCTTTGGGCGTGATGGCGAAGTCGAAGGTGACGGCGAAACGATTGCCGGCCAGGAACGGCCCGTTGCAATCTGCGCCGTGGATTTCGTTTTCGCTGGCCCATTTTGCGCTCTTGGCGATTACGGCTTCTTTGCCGGTGGTTTCGGAAACTCCCCCATCGTTGGGCAGCGCTTCCACGCTGGTGATGTGGTCGGCATAAAGGGTTTGCATCACCTCGAAATTTTTGAACTGCTTGCACATCTCAACGAACTTGTTGGCCAACTCTTGGGTAGTCATGCGCTAAGCATAGCGAACCCTAAACAAAAAGGTGTGAATATCGCGAATCAATTTGGTAGTGCTGAACACCTAGGGGCTTGAGCTTGGCGAAATCTTCGGCGGGCCCTTTGTCTTCGTCGCGCTTAGCCATGGTGTAGCGGAAGGTATTGATAGCGGCAACCGGCACCAGACCTCGTTTGCGGGCCAGACCAATGTTGTCGGCGTTGAGGGACTCCGCGATGTCAAAGACGAAAAACTTGGCGGGGTCTACTTCCTGCTGGGCCAACTCGCGGGGATTGATGGAAACCATGACGCGCTCATCAAAGAGCGGCAACACGCGCGGACCGCCGAGCGAATAGATGGGATGGGGGATTTTGGCGTCTTCCATCAGCTTCAAGATCCGCGTATAGAACGCGCGCGGCCAATCCCGGCCCTTCAAATCGAGCATTAACCGCAAACGGCCTTCGCACAGAGCGCAAGCTTCCTCGAAGTGGAGAATCTTCGGCGAAAGGGCAGCCAGTTCTTTCCAGGTCAAATCTTCGGCGCGTGCTGTGGTGGCGTGGTATTTGCCCAACTTGGCATCGTGATACAGCACCGGTTCGCCGTCTTTGGATTGGCGAATGTCCACCTCTGCCATCCAGTAGCCCTCGGCTTTGGCGGTCTCCAATGCGGCTCGCGAATTTTCCGGCTTCCCTTCGCCGACAACGCCGCCACGATGGGCGATGAGTTTGTATTGGGGTTGAATAGCGAACAAGGGAAGAGCACTCAATAAGGTGCGGCGGGTAAGCATGAACCTTAGCTTATGCTCGGAACTTAAAGAGTGAATGAAAAGCCGAGCGAAATTTCGGTGTTGCGAAAGCTGCCGGAATCGACATTCAGAAACTGGCGGAAAGGGCGGCCCTGGATATACTGGCGGAGGTCGGCGCGAATGAGATAACGATCGGAGAGGCGGAACTTTACGCCGGCCCCATAATTGACGCCAAACTTATTTTCCCCACCTCCTTGCGAGACGCTGGCCCCCGGCGGCACGAAGTTGGAAAACTGGCCGCCACCTGTTACGAAAGGCCGGATCTTGGTGCCTTCCGGCGTGGCATAGAGCATAAAATTGTAGCCGCTGCGATGGATGGCCATGCCCTGGGATGATTCTGTGCCTAGCCCCGCCACCACGGGGCGAAACGTGAGCTGCGTGCGGTTGTAGGTGTAGCCAAACTCGTGGCCGAAAAAGCTGCCCTGGTTCACCGTCATCCGGAAGCCAAAGAGCCAGCCATTGCCCAGCAGCGTGTCAAAGTTGTTGCCGGAGGTTTCGCCCACCGCACTGCCAATTTTGTTGGGGCTGATGCGGTGCGCCCCAGCGTGGGCACCTAATTCGAAAAATTGCGTGTAGCTTGGAATAGCCAAAGCCAAAAGAAGCAGTATGCGCATATCCGAAACAAACTGGATGCGGCCAATTTCGATTGCGTTACTTTAAGTTCAGATGTCCCGCGCTGTTGTTCTGCTCGTACTGGTTGGCGTTTCGCTATTCGCGCAGGTGAAGCTGTTTCCCATCGACCATACGGCGCGCGACCGCTACTTCACCGGCTATGTCAAAAGC
This sequence comes from Bryobacter sp., assembly GCA_033765085.1. GTDB lineage: Bacteria > Acidobacteriota > Terriglobia > Bryobacterales > Bryobacteraceae > Bryobacter. The sequence continues at coordinate 92,882 of JANRIK010000020.1, forward strand.
TTGAAGCAGGCCGTAAGCCAGCGGAACGTGAAGGCCCTGCGGCGCCTGGTGGCCGACGACGTGGTGGTGGAAGATAAACCGGAGCGTAAGGGCTGGAAAGAATTCGCCGCGAAGTGGAAGCCCGAAGACCCCAAGAGCCGTCTTTGGGCGGCCCTCGAAGACTTTCTCGACCTTGGCTTCGTGCAGGAGCATCCTTACATTTTCCTCTCGCCCTACGTGGTTTGGCGCTTTCCAGACAACCTTGACCCGGCGGCGCACTGGGTGGTTGCCTGGGGGGAGGAGATCCTGCGGGCGGAAGCCAATGCGCGTGCTCGCGAGATCCATCGCATGGAGTTTGAGATTGTGCGCCGCGTGCAGCAGGGAGACCGCTTCCACGAAGTGGAGACACTCGATGGTAAGCGCGGGTGGGTGAACAAGCTATCGCTGAAAGACCCCACGATGCCGCGTGCGCAATTCAGCTACGACAAGGGGCAGTGGTTGATGGTGATGCTGGTGGATTACCAAGCAGAACCGCCAGCTGACCAAGACTAGGCGGCGCCGTTGGCCTTGAACCAGGAAAGCATGCGCGCCCAGGCGGCTTCGGCGTCCGACTTGCGGTAGCTGGGACGGTAGTCGGCGTTGAAGCCGTGGGGGGCATCTTTGTAGACCACGATTTCGGATTTCGATTTGCCGGCCTTCAGCGCCTCGCGCATCTTGTCGACGGTATCCAGCGGAATGCCGCCGTCTTTCTCGCCATAAAGACCAAGCACGGGAACCGTAAGCGATGCTGCAATGTCGACGGGGTGCTTGGGTTGCAAGGGGCTGGCGTTGCCCACCAGACGGCCGTACCAGGCGGCGCCGGCCTTCACCTTCGGATTGTGCGCCGAATAGAGCCACACCACCCGGCCGCCCCAGCAGAAGCCCGTGATGGCGAGCCTGGCGGAATCGCCCCCTTGTTGCGCCGTGAAGGCCACGGTGGCGTCCAGGTCGCTCATCACCTGCTCGTCGGGAACCTTGCTGACAATATCGCGCATTAGGGCCTGCATGTCGGTGACGCTGGCGGGGTCCCCTTGGCGCGCGTAGAGGGCGGGGGCAATGGCATAGTGGCCCGCTTTGGCGAGCCGGCGGCAAAGGTCTTTGATGTGCTCATGCACGCCAAAAATTTCCTGCACAACAATCACGACGGGATGATTCTTTCCCTTGGCGGGGAGGGCGCGATAAGCCGGGATGAAGCCATCCTTGACCGGGATTCTTACTTCGCCCGCTTCCAGGCCTTGGGCGTCGGTGGTGATGGTTTGCGCCGAAACAGGTTGTACGGCAAGCGCGAAACCTGCCGGAAGGGTGGTTACCAGGAAGCCCCGGCGGGAGTTTTCCTCGTGTCCGGATTCGCTGCCGGGGAACAGGGCATGGAGATCGTTTTGTTGCTCATCGCGCATAAAGTTATTGTACTGGGAGGAAGGGGTTCTACTTGGCATCCCGCCAATTGGCGCCTGTACCGGTTTCGACCAGCAGCGGAACACTTAGGCTGGCCGCTGCCTCCATTTCCTCCTTCACCAAGGCGCATAGGGCTTCCACTTCGTGGTTGGGGGCCTCGAGAACAAGTTCGTCGTGCACCTGCAAGAGCAGTCGCGCGGTGAAGCTCCGCTCTTTGAGCAACGCGGCCAAGCGAACCATGGCGAGTTTGATCAAGTCCGCGGCCGTGCCTTGGAGGGGCGTGTTTACGGCGGTCCGCTCGGCAAAGCCCCGGGCATTGGGGTTTTTGGCATTGATATCCGGGATGGGCCGCTGGCGGCCATGGAGGGTTTTCGAAAAACCAGTTTCGCGGCACTCGGCGATCGTGTCGTTGATCCAGCGCTTCACGCCCGCATAGCGCTCAAAAAAGGTACGGATGTAGAGTTCGGCTTCTGCCTTGGGAAGGCCGAGTTGGCTGGCCAGGCCAAAGGGCGTTTGGCCATAGACAATACCGAAGTTGACGGCCTTGGCGTTGCGCCGCATCTCCGGGTTGACCATGACGGGGTGCACCCCGAAAACCTCGCTGGCGGTGCGGGTGTGGATGTCTTCGTTGTTGCAAAAAGCGGCTGTCAGGACGGGATCGCCGGAAAAGTGCGCCAGCAGGCGAAGCTCAATTTGGGAATAGTCGGCGGCTACGAGAGTCCAGCCGGGCTCGGGAACGAAGGCTGCACGTATGGCGCGTCCCTGTTCGGTGCGGATGGGGATGTTTTGCAGGTTTGGGTCGGAAGACGACAAGCGGCCGGTGGCAGCGCCGGTTTGGTGAAAGGTGGTGTGCACACGGTCTGTCTCGGGCCGTGCCAAGAGCGGAAGCGCGTCGATGTAGGTACCTTTCAGCTTGGCAAGCGAACGGTAGTCCAGCACCTTTTGGACGATGGGGTGCTGCGGGGCGAGGGCCTCGAGGATGTCCGCCGCTGTGGAATGAGATTTCGTCTTGCCGGTTTTGCCAAGAGAGGGGAGCCGTAATTCCTCAAACAAAATTTGCCCCAATTGTTGCGGGGAGTTGATGTTGAAGGGCCGGCCGGCTTGAGCGTAAATCTCGTCGGTGAGGTTGGTGATTTGGGCTTCGAAATCGGCGCTCATCTTGGCGAGCAAAGCGCGGTCGATGCGAATGCCGGTGCTCTCCATTTGTTTCAGAACGGGGATGAGAGGCTTGTCAATGCTTTCCCAAACGTGCCAAAGGCCGCGGGCCTCCAGCTTTTCCCGAAGTGCGAAGTGCAATTGGTAAATGGCCGCGGCGCGGTCGATTGCCGTTGCCGCGGGGCGGGAATTTAGGTGCCGCTCGGAGAGGGTATCCAAGCTGACGGCGCTGGGTTCGGCATCGTGCAGGAAGCCAAGCAGCATGACGTCGGAAAGCAGGTTTTCATAGCCTTGGTGCTTGGCGTCGTAAGTAATTTGCTCGCCCGGAGGGAGAGGCGTTTCCGAGGGAAGTTGTGTTGCGCCACGGGCCGCGGCCAAGGCGGTTTCGCCTTCCTGCGTGAAAAAGGCGTAGGGGCCGCTAAGACCTTCGCACCAGCTTTCAAAGGCCAGCAGGGGCGTTTCTGTTTTCGTGGCAGCCGGTTCTAGCTGCTTGAGGAAGCTGAAAAATTCCATGTCCTGGTAAAAGCTACGCAGGGCCTCGGCGTCGGGCGTTTGCGCAGCCGCCGAAGCAAGCGACCATTCAAGCGGCACCTCGCGGTGAATCGTGGCTAGGCGCTTGGAGAGAAGAATCTGGTCGCGAAAATTTTCCAGGCTTTCCCGCTGTTTCTTCTTTTCCACTTCGGCGGCGCGCTCGAGCGCTGCTTCCACGCTGCCAAAACGCTGCAACAACTCAACAGCCCCTTTGTCGCCAATGCCGGGGGCGCCGGGAATGTTGTCGACCGAGTCGCCCTTTATGGCCAACAGGTCGGCAACCTGATGCGGGGGGACTCCCATGAACTCTGTCGTCTTGGCGATGTCGTAGATGGTGTCGTCCTTCATGGGGTTGAGCATCACCACCTGCTCGTTCACCAACTGGAGCATGTCTTTGTCGCTCGAAACAATCACCACCTCGGCGCCTTCCAAGGGGCCACGGCGGGCCAGGGTACCGATAATGTCGTCTGCTTCGTAGCCGTCGGCCATCAAGACGGGGATGCGCATAGCCTCCAGACAACGCCGGCATAGCGGAATTTGTTCGAGCAGCTCAGGCGGGGTCTCGCTGCGGTTGGCCTTGTACTCGGCAAATTCCTGGTCGCGGAAGGTGGGGCCGAAGGATTCGAACACGGCGGCAATGTACTCCGGCTTGTATTGCCCCAGCAGCCGCTTCAGCATGTTGTGGAAGATATAGACCGCCTCGGTGGAGGTGCCCCGGGAGGTGCGCATGGGAGCGGCAGAGCTGCGCGCTCGGGCGTGGTAGGCGCGAAAGATGAAGCCGAAGGAATCAATCAGGAAGAGGCGGGGGGCGGACATAAGGCGTAAATCCTATCCTACGCGATGAAGGATTTGCAAAGTTGACACAATTCCGCCTGTTCGTGTTGCGCAAAAGACACACAAAAGTCTTGACAAACATTTACAAATCAACGATTTACAGTTTTCCATAGTCGTGCTAACTTTAACGTTTGGGTTTCTCTGGTCAGTTGAATACTTTTGCGGGACGCACGAGTCCCGTCGCAATTAGGGAGGCGCGCTGTGAATCGTCAACAAACTGTGGCCTTTGAAACGACGATTGAACAAGCCGTAAACGCGGAGGGCATTGGCCTTCATCACGGCGTACCCGTAAAAGTGCGCATTCTGCCGGCTGCTGCCGGGACGGGGATTGTCTTTCGGCGGACCGACCTCAACGGCTTCGAAATTCCCGCGAGTTTCCGCTATGTTGCTCGCGTTAGTTATGCCACCAGCCTAATGAAGCAGGGCGTGCTGATTTCCACCACCGAGCATTTGCTTAGCGCGTTGTACAGCCTGGGAATTGCCAACGCGATTGTGGAAATTGACAACCTGGAAGTGCCTATTCTCGATGGGTCGAGCTTGCCTTGGGTGGAACTGCTGCACACCGCGGGCCGCAAGGTGCAGCGACGGCAAAAGCGTTTTTTGCGCATCAAGCGCGAGGTTTGCGTGGAAGGCAACGGCAAGCGCATCCGCATCCTGCCAAGCGATGAGTTCAAGTTCGATTGCGATGTTTACTTCGACCATCCGCTGGTTGGCCGCCAAAAATTCCGTTTCCAATTAACACCGGAACGCTACACCACCGACATTGCTCCCGCGCGCACCTTTGGTTTCGAGCAGGAGTTGGACGCCATGCGCAACATGGGGCTCATCCGGGGCGCGAGCCTGGAGAATGCGGTCTGTTTCACCCCTACGGGCGTTTTGAATCCTGAAGGATTGCGCTTTGCCGATGAACCGGTGCGGCACAAGGTGCTGGATTTAATTGGCGACCTTGCCCTGATTGGCCGCCCGATGTTGGGCCATGTAATTGCGGAGCGAGCCGGCCACGCCATGCACGTGGCGTTGGTTAGCAAAATCGTGAGCGACGAATCGCTTTATGAAGTGATGACGCTCGAAGATTCGCTGGCCCTCAGCCGCTCGCAAGCCGTGCCCGCTTAATCAACTTCCAGCAGAACAAACGCCAGGCGTCCTTGGCGTTCGATCTGAAGCGCGACAATATCGCCGTGCTTGAATCCCTCAATTGCTCGGCGAAGGCCGGCCAAGTCTGTCACCACGGTCCGGTTCACTTCGTGGATAATGTCGCCGGGGGCAAGGTGGAGCTGATCGATGGCGAGGTCGCTGGTAAGGCCAGCCACCACCACGCCGGTATACTTCCGCAAGTTGGGGTAGAGCGGAATGGCTTTCTCGTCGAGGTTGATGGCCAGAATGCCCAGTTGGGGAATTCTACTCTGCACTCCTTGCAGCAGGTCCAAGAGGCGGTCGGGATCCTCTGGACGCTCCAGTACCGCAACCCGGAGCGATTTCTTCTCGCCCCGCCGCAAAATTTCAAACTCCACGGTTTGCCGCGCGTTCTGGTAGATGTTAACGCCCAGTTGGCGGCTGTTCTCCATGGGCTTGCCGTTCAGGGTGAGAACAATGTCGCCAATTTCAACTCCTGCGGCAGCCGCGGCGCCTCCCGGCAACACGTCTTCAATCAGCACGCCGGAATCCTGAGGCAACGATAAGGCCCGGGCTAGTTGCGGGCTGATGGTGCTGCTCAGGACGCCAATTTGGCCCCGGCGAACCCGGCCGTGCTCCCGGATCTGGTTGTAAACGGTTCTGACAATGTTGGAGGGGGCCGCAAAGCCAATGCCTTCGGAGCCACCGGAGTTGGAGAGGATGAAAGTGTTGATTCCAACAACAGCGCCCTGAGAATCCACGAGTGGCCCACCGGAGTTCCCCGGATTGATCGAGGCATCTGTCTGGATATAGATCATGGGGTCGTCAAGCCGCACTTGTCTGGCTACGGAAGAAACGATGCCCATGGTGACGGAATTGTCCAGCCCCAAGGGGCTGCCAAAGGCAAAGACCAACTGCCCTTGTTGCAGCGCTTCGGAATCGCCGAAGGAAAGCGTTGGCAGGTTGCTTTCGTCCACCTTTAATACGGCGATGTCGGTCTCCCGGTCGAGCCCCACGAGTTTGGCTTCCACCAGTTTGCCGGCGGGCTTCAGGATCGACCGCGGGGACATCTCCTGTTCCATGCGTTGGGGAATCAAGGCCTGGATGCGGCGTGCATTGGCCACGACATGAGCATTGGTGACGATATAGCCATCAGCGGATACAATTGCTCCGGAGCCGTTGCCCCGCTGCGAACGAACCAGGGGAGTAGCGTCGGCCTCCGCGGCTAAGGCCTTTACCAGGATTTGCACAACGCCGGGATTGGTGCGAGCCACCAACTCCTGGAACTGCGAGGATAAATTGGGCAGGGTGGCCTGGGCGGAGAGTATCGCGCAGACGAAGAGTAGGAATGCGGGAATACGCATCCCTCAAGATTAGCGTTCGATGCGGGTGATAAAGGCGCTGGGTGCCGGATTTGGGTTCGGCCGGATAGAACCATCGGTCGTTTTGAAGTCCGCCGAAGTAGAGGTACCGGCCAGATACAGAACCGCAGGGTTCAGTGGGTCTACCGCAACGCTGTTCACCACATCGGTGAAAAATCCGCCGAGGTAAGTGAGATAGGAAAGTGAGAATGTATTCTCGCCTTGCAAATCCACCAGGGCAAACATTCCTTCCGCGAATCCGGAAACCGGAGCGGATTGAATGGCATCGGCCGTGACCGGCAATTGGCCAGACATGGAGTAGCCGCCAATGGCCAGGCGTCCACCCTCCACCAAGGCAAGGCTATAGGGGATGTCTGTGCCCGTACCTCCCAGATAACTGCTAAAGAGAATTTGGCTTTCCGGGGGAAGACGCGGTTCGATGCGAGTTAAGAAGAGGTCGCAAGCGCCGGAGAGTTCCGATTGCAAGGGGGCGCCAAAGAGCGGATAGTCGTTAGAAAACGTGAGGCCGGTCAATACAAAAGAGCCATCGGGAAGCTGGACCAATCCGCGGCCTTCGTCGTTGCCCTGGCCACCCAGATAGGTGGCGTAGAGGTAGCCGGCCAAGCCTTGCACTTTGGGGTCGAGGTGGGCCAGGTAAGCGTCGAAGAAGCCGGAGGATTCCCGGCGGTAGGCATTATCGGTAACTGGGAAATCGGTGGAGCCCGTGTTGCCCGTGAACCAAAGTGTTTCTTCGGCATCCCACAGGATGGAAGTGGCCGTATCGGTGCCATCGCCGCCCAAGTAGGAGGCATAGCTGAAGCCGCCCGCGGCGCTGTCGTTGATGGTCAACAGAAAAATGTCGGTGCCGCCCCGGCGGTTTGGCTGGGCACCCTGGGTAACAAAGGGCAAATCTTCGCTGGCCGTATTTCCGGCCATGGCGATGCGGCCGCTCGCGCTGACGGCGAGCGCCCGGGCAAACTCACGCCCCGCGCCGCCGTAGTAAGTGGAATAGAACAGAGAGGCTGCGCCACCTTCGTTGGGGTCAACCACGGCAATGAAGGAATCCACATCTCCGCCGAAAACAGTTTGCGCGGCGTTGCCCGCCACGGGCCAATCGTTCGAGAAAGTAATACCAGTGAGCACGATGCGGCCCAGGTTGTCGAACTTCATGTCCGCGAGTTCTTCCACGCCGCCTCCGCCCAACCAGGTGAAAAAGAGAACTTGCGCGGTGCCATCCGGGAAGGGGCGAAACTTGACCAGGAAAATATCAGAGGCGCCCTTGTTTTGCGTAGAAAAAGGCTCGTTGGGGCCGTAAGCTTCATACTTGCCAAAAGAGTGGCCGCCCACCCAAACATCGCCACCGGGCTCTACCAGCGTGCGTACGGCAACGTCAAAACCCCCGCCGCGCAAAATGCTGGACCAGGCCACCCGGGCCGTCGTTTGGGCTTGGGCCACACATCCAAGCAAAAGGGCAAGTAAGAGAGCACGAAAAAGAAGCAACATGGAAAATATGTATGTCCGGACGTTGGGGTCTGCTCTCCGGTTTCGACCGGCGAAAAAAGCAGACTACTATTTAGGGTGCCACAAAAACTTGCATGAGCGGAATTGAGACAATACTCGGCTTTCTTCTGGCGGCTTTGGTAATTACGCTTTTCGCCAAGCGGTCTGACCAGCCCTACCCTATCGCTTTGGTGGTGGGGGGACTTTTGCTTTCCCGCGTGGAGGGCTTTGGCCACGTGGAGTTGGAGCCGGAAGTGGTCTTTTTCCTGCTGCTGCCACCAATTCTGATGGAAGCGGCATTTTTCACTAGTTGGCGCGATTTTATGCGTTGGCGGCGGGCGATTCTACTACTGGCTTTCGGCTTGGTGACGGCCACCAGTCTGGTGGTGGCCTTGCTCTGCTATTGGTTTCTGCCGGGCATGCCCTTCGCGGCGGGGCTCGCCCTGGGGGCAATTGTGAGCCCCCCGGATGCGGCAGCGGCCACCTCCATTACGCGCGGGCTCAAGCTTCCTCGCCGCGTCGTGCAAATTCTGGAGGGCGAAAGTTTGGTGAACGACGCTTCTGCCCTGACGCTTTACCGGTTGGCGGTTGCGGCGGTGGTGACGGGCAAGCTGGATGGTCTGGGGGCCTTAGCGTCTTTGCCTTGGGTGGCCGTGGGCGGATCGGTGATCGGTTTGGCCTTGGCCTGGTGCTATGTGAAAATCTACCGCTGGTTCCGCGACCCGGAGGTAGAAATCCTTTCCAGCTTCCTGCTGAGCTACGCTGCCTATTTCCTTGCCGAACAGGTGCACGCCAGCGGAGTTATGGCCGTGGTCGCAGCGGGGTTGTGGCTGGGCTGGCACTCGCCGGAAATTTTCACAGCGGCCTCCCGCATTCGATCTTTCGCCGTTTGGAAGATGGCCATTTTTCTGATCAACGTGGTGATCTTTTTCCTGATTGGTCTGCAATTGCCGCGGGTGTTGGCAGGCCTCGAAGGCTACCCGGCCAGCGAGCTCGCCAGTTGGTGCGTCATTTTGATCTTGGGAGTGATCCTGGTGCGCATTGCCTGGGTTTTTGTGGGGGCCTACCTGCCCCGCTGGTTATCGGCCAAGATTCGCGCCAGCGAACCTGAGCCCGAGCCGCGATCCGTGATGGTAGTGGCCTGGACGGGCCTGCGCGGAGTGGTTAGCCTGGCGGCGGCGCTGGCGCTGCCACTGGAAACGAGCTCCGGCTTGCCGTTTCCTTACCGCAATTTCATTCTCTTTGCTAGCTTCGCCATCATTCTGGGGACTTTGGTGCTACAGGGATTGTCGCTGCGTCCGCTCATTTCCTGGATGCGGCTACCGGAAGATCGCTCGAGCGAAGCGGAAGTGTTGGAGGCGCAAATTCAAGTGGCCGAACGCGCTATGGAACGGTTAGGGCAAATGGAAGCCGAGGGCCATTGCACGGGCAGCATTTTCCAGCGCGTAAAGGGCTACTACGAGGACCGGTTGACGGACTTGAAAGAACGTTTGGAGCAGGAAACCGGCGAGGAGCATGTTGCGTTACCGGGGCAATTCCGTTCTTTGGATGAACAAAAGATCTGGTGGGAAATGGCGCGGGTGGAGAGAGAGACCTTGATCCAAATGCGCCGTCAGCACCGGATTGGCGACGAAACCTTGCATGAGATTGAGCGCGACATCGATCTCTTGGAGAGCCGGATCACCCCGCAATCGGCCTAGTACCCAATCGCAGGATGCGCAAGTGGGCAAAGTGTTTCAAGCCCTTAGTTTGCCTAGGTCTAGGTGGCGAAACCGCCGATTTGCTTCTTTCGTACTGGGATTATCACTGCTCGAAATAATGCTGAGTACTATAGGCAATCTAAGCGATTCCCCTTAAGCTGAATTCAGGCGGAATACCAACTGAAATGTTCTTTTCGTTAGGGTTTTTGCAATCGTCCCAATTCTTGCAATTTGCCTACCTCCAGACGTTGGATCTCTTGAGTACGGCGGCGTTCTTGGCACAAGGCGTAGAGGAAGGCAATCCGGTGGTCCGGTTGGTGCTTTCCATTTCCCCCAACCCCCTTTATGGGTTAGCCCTGGTAAAAGGGGGAGCTTTGGTATTGGCTATCGCTACTCTTTGCCTAGGCAAGGAAGGCTTCTTAGCCAAAGTCAATTACTGCTTTGCGGCGCTGATCGTCTGGAATCTGGCCTGCCTGGTTCTGGCAAGCGTCTAGTTTGCCAGTTCGGCCGTCATCAGCGCGCCACCCATGGCGGGCAGCACGGCTTCGAACTTCACGACGCGGCGTTCTTTTTGGTCAATCCACAACTGTGAGCGATCGGGCCCACCCTCGGCAGAGGTGATTTCGAGCACCCACGCGGAGTAGGTCGCATTGCCCACCGTGACGCTTTCGCTACGGACAACGTTCGCTTCGAGCACTTTCGCTTTCGCGGCTTGGATATCGAAGCGGCGGAAATAGGTGCGGTAACCCTCGGCCAGGGGAAGCGCGGCAAGGGCCTCCAATGCGCCCGGTCCGTCGGCAAAGATGGGCCCCCCGGTTGCCACATCGAGCGGACGCTCTTGGCCGCCCATGCTCATGTTGCCCTTCGCCATACCGTCCGCAAAGGCGACTTCCACGCGCACGGGGCCTTGCTCGTAAGTGCGCTTGGTGAGCGAGAGGTTCTTCGCGTCCAAGACGCCGGTATCGGTAATTTTCCCGAGAGAGCTTTCCATCACTTCCGTTGCGAGCCAATTGCCGCCTTCCGCTGCGAGAGTGGTGGTCAAGGTAAGGGCCATCTCTTGCCCGCCGGCCTTGATCAGCACCTTATAGCGGTTCGTGGTGGGTTTGCGGGCGTGGCCAAGTGCGGGCAGGCCCACTTTGGACAGGTCCACCTTATCGGCCAGTTTCACCGTGGCGGGATCCACAGTAATCTCCTTCAGGCGCGCCACGGCTTCCGGTGTGCCACCTTCCTGGTAACGGCCGTCCAAGTGAAGGGCGAGGAATTTTTCCACCGCCATAAACATCGCCATATTGTTCACGGGGCGTTGGAAACCGTGCCCCTCGTCCGGAGCCACCAAATACTCGACGGGGAATTTGCGGTCCCGCAGGGCAACCACAATCTGGTCGGCTTCGGCTTTGTTGACGCGCGGATCGTTGGCGCCTTGCACCACCATCAGGGGCGTCTTGATTTTGTCGGCCTGGTTGAGCGGGGAACGCTCCTTCAGCCAAACCTTGCCCTGAGGGTCGTTCGGGTCGGCCATGCGGGCATAGAGCGTCTTGCGAAACGATTCCCAATAAGGCGGAATTGCTTCGAGCAAAGTGTTCAGGTTGGAGGGCCCGACAATGTCAACGGCCGCCCGGTAAACTTCCGGGGTAAAGGCAACGCCGGCCAAGGTTGCATAGCCGCCATAAGAGCCACCCATAATGCCAATGCGTTTCGGGTCGGCAATGCCTTGCTCCACCAAATGCCGGACACCCCAGGTGAGGTCGTCCTGCATTTTCTTGCCCCATTCCCTGTTGCCGGCGTTCAGAAACTTCTTGCCGTACCCGGTGGAACCGCGGAAATTGGTTAACAACACGGCATAGCCACGGTTGGCCAGGAATTGCACCAGGCCGTTGTAGCCCCATTGGTCGCGGGCCCAGGGCCCGCCGTGGGGAACCACGAGAAGCGGCAATTTCACCGGGGCAAGGCCGCGGGGAAGGGTCAAATAAGCGGGAATTTCCAGGTCATCGCTCGAGCGGTAGCGGATTGGCTTCATTTCGGAAAGTGAGGGGCGCGGAAGTTTTTCAAAGATGCGGTATTGGAGCGTAAGCTGCTTGGCCTTGCGGTCAAAGAGGTAAGTCTCTCCAGGCTCCACATCGCTGGCAGCTGAAATAAGCCAAAGGCTTTCATCGGCGGACTTGCTATTTACCCCGATTTCGTGGCCAGGAAGCTTCGCGGCCAACCATTCGAAGTCGGCCTTAACTTGCGGGTCCAAAAAGTAGCGCCGCCGCTTGTCGCCAATATAGTAGGTGTCGGTCAGTTCCTCGGTGCGCTCGGAAAAGTTGGCGCCACCCAGATCCACTTCGCCCTGCGGATCGCTTTCCACCACGCTGCTTTGCCCCGTGGCGGCGTCCAGCAGCAGCAATTGGGTAAGGTCTGAGGTCTTGTTCGATTGCAGGTAGATGCGTTTGCCGTCCTTGTGGAAGCGGATCGGCGCGCAGGTGTCAAATACGCCGCACGAGTAGATTGAGACGAGCTTGTCGCCTTCCACGCGCAAGATTTCCTGGTCGCCGTTGGGCTGAGTGCGGGTGGCTAGGCGCAGGTTGCCTGCCAGATCGAAAATCCAGGAAGAAATCTTCTCGCTATTCTGCCGGACCAAGGTTTTTTCACCCGTGGAAAGGGTTAAGCGGTAGAGGTCGTGCCAGGCTTTGTCCCGGTCGTTCAGGCCGATGAAGATAGTGTCGGGCGAAGCTTTGGGCAGGGAATAAATCTGCACCTGCACACCGCTTAAGCCGCTGAGGTCGCGGGGGCTTGGATTTGTCTCCGTCGGGGAAATCGCGTACACGTTGAAATTTTCGTCGCCGTCTTTGTCTTTGACGTAAAGGATCGACTTCGAATCGCGGCTCCAAAAATAGCCAGGGATGGGACGCTTGGTTTCCTGGGTAAGCAACCGGGCAGCCGAAAAGGGTTCCGCTACTCGTTTAATCCAAATGTTGCGCGTGTCCTGGTAGGGCTTAAGGAAGGCCAGCCACTGGCCATCAGGTGAAAGCTGGGCGCCAGCAATTTCGGGATTACCGAAGAAAATCTCACGGTCAATCAGCGGCGGTAGGCCTGCTGCGGGGGAACTTGCGTTGGGGGTGCTCACGGTTTTTGGTGCGGGGGGCTGCGCCCAGAGGGCCGAACTAGCGAAAAAGAGAAGAGAACCGGCTAAGAGTTTCTGGAGAGGCATAGCTTTGCTGACAACTACGCCAGGCCCGACAAGGAAGTTCAATATTTGCGCAATACGGCAAGCACGCGGCCCTGGATATCCAGCGACGCCTGGGGCACCATAATGGGCTGCATGGTCGAATTGGCAGGTTGCAGGCGCACCATGCCGTCATTTTCTTTATAAAAACGCTTTAGGGTTGTCTCCGCTCCTTCGACGAGAGCGACCACGATATCGCCGTCGCGCACGGAATCCACCTTTTCAATCAAGACAAAGTCGCCGCTGCAGATATGGTCCTCGATCATCGAATCGCCCCGCACCTGCAGCGCATAGGTGTTGCCGGAGCCCGTGAAATCCTTGAAAGCCAGAATTTCAGGGTTCGGTACACTTTCCACCGGGAGTCCGGCGGCAATTCTGCCCAACAGCGGCACCTCATAGGGCGAACTTGGCACGGAATTATAGTTGCGGCGCTCTTCGAGGTATTTTGGCGCGATTTCCAGGCTGCGCGATTGGTTGAAGCCGCGCTTCAAATAGCCTTTACTCTCCAAGGACTGGATGTGTTTGTGAACCGTCGCCAAGGAGGTAAGCTGCATGCCGGCGGCGATTTCCTCATAACTGGGCGAGTAGCCCTTATCTTCAATGAAGCTTGCAAGGAAATCGAGAAGGTCTTTCTGACGGCGCGTTAATGCCATGGCCTCAGTTTAGGCGAATAAAGATCGAATTGCAAGGCCCTAGTTCGCTTTTAATTCGCCTGAGCTGATTCAGCCCAGCATTGCGAAGGAAGTGGCGGCGGCACCGCTTTTGCGCGGTGGTTTTTTGGGAACGGCGTAAAACAACTGTCCGGGGCTGTCGCCCACGGCATGGCAAAATGTGTGATAACTCGTCAAAACAAGTTTCAAAGTAGGCTCTGAGGCGCCGAGTAATTCCGCGGTGGCGGCGTCGCGCAGAATTGCGTCGATGGCCGCAGGAATATCGATCCAATCGAAATGGCGCAGAAGAAGTCGCGCCAAGGGGCGCTCGTAGGTGGCGCGAAGCGAGGTGAGCAGTTCCGCAGAAGGGTCCACGCGTTGGGTCTGGGACGAAGACCGCGTAGTCGGCATAAACGGGCTCCTTTACTGGTGTGCCATGGGCCACCAGATAATTCCGTGCTTTTCCTGCTAGGGGATGCCGCGATTGGATTTGATAGAGTTTGGAAAAAAGATTTCCACAGGCGTGGAAAATTTTCGCCGGAGCCAACTCTTTGGAAACGGGAGTTTGACAACTTCAATAATTTTTGGTTATCCTGATAGGGTTTGGCGAGTAGTGCTTCTGCTCCGCAGCTACCTGTTTTCTGCTGAGCCCACCCTGGGCAAAGCGTTAAGGGAGACACCGGCTGGGAGCCAGCCCCGCTACCTGGGACACTTTTCAGTGTTTTCGCGGTATGGGCTAGTCAAGAACCTTCATCGCGCAAGCTGAGTATCCGGTTTGCTGTATCCGCCGGGTGGCAGTTTGCAACTCCAAGGGCCTCGGCCTTTCAAATTCAAGGCTTTAAGCCGGTCATAAGTTTTTTCGAAGCTGTTTTTATTCGAAGTTGTTGTTCTCTGCTGTTATGCGCCTGCGGGTGTGTGCGGCCAATAGAAAAAGGAATTGATTTGTGCCTACCTTCAATCAACTAGTGCGCAAGGGGCGTGAGGCGACGCGATACAAAACGGCGAGCCCGGCCCTGCAGGCCTGCCCCCAGCGGCGCGGCGTCTGCACCCGCGTTTATACGACGACCCCCAAGAAGCCCAATTCCGCGCTTCGTAAGGTCGCTCGCGTCCGTTTGACCAACGGTATTGAAGTTACGACCTACATCCCAGGCGAAGGCCACAACTTGCAAGAGCACTCCATTGTGCTAATTCGTGGTGGCCGTGTGAAAGATCTTCCGGGTGTTCGCTACCACGTTGTGCGCGGAACGCTGGATACCGGCGGCGTGGCCAATCGCAAGCAAAGCCGTTCGAAGTACGGCGCCAAGCGGCCGAAGAGCTAGTTTCAAGGAGCAAGTGAGAATTTATGGCAAGACGTCGTAGGGCAGAAGTTCGGGATGTAATCGCCGACCCCATCTACAACTCCACGCTGGCAACCAAGTTCATCAACAACATGATGTGGGACGGCAAGAAGAATGTCGCCCAGCGTATCTTCTACAAATCCTTGGAAGTTCTGGCCGAGCGGGGCGGGGACGAGTCGCTGAAGCTTTTCAAGAAGGCCGTGGAAAACGCCAAGCCGCTGCTCGAAGTAAAGACTCGCCGCGTCGGTGGCGCAAACTATCAGGTGCCGATCGAAGTACCGCAAAACCGCCGCACCTCGCTGGCCATCCGCTGGATTCTGACCAACGCCCGCAAGCGTCCGGAAAAGGGCATGGTGGAAAAGCTGGCCAATGAACTGAACGACGCGGCCAACAACCGCGGCGGGGCCATTAAGAAAAAAGACGACGTTCACAAGATGGCAGAAGCAAACAAAGCTTTTGCGCACTATCGCTGGTAATTGGGCTTACGGATTGATTTAGGGAAATCGAACTAGGGACAACAGGGAGAAACTTTCAAACTTTATGGCACGCACGGTACCACTCGAAAGAATGCGCAATATCGGCATCATGGCGCACATTGATGCCGGTAAAACGACGACTACGGAACGCATTCTTTACTACACTGGCCGCTCTTACAAGATTGGCGAAGTGCACGAAGGAACCGCCACCATGGACTGGATGGCGCAAGAACAAGAGCGCGGCATCACGATCACTTCCGCGGCCACAACCTGCCAGTGGAACAACATCACCATCAACATCATCGACACTCCGGGCCACGTGGACTTCACGGCCGAAGTAGAGCGCAGCTTGCGCGTGTTAGACGGCGCTGTGGCGGTATTCGATTCCGTGGCTGGGGTGCAGCCGCAAACGGAAACTGTTTGGCGCCAAGCCGATAAATATGGTGTGCCCCGTATTTGCTTCGTGAACAAGATGGACCGCATTGGCGCGGACTTTTACCGCTCCATCGACACCATGGTGGACCGCTTGGGCTGTAGGCCGGTCGCGCTGCAAATTCCGGTCGGTGCGGAAGACCAATTCAAGGGCATCGTCGACCTGGTCACGATGACGGCTCGCATTTGGAAAGAAGAAACGCTGGGCGCCAAGTACGACGATGTGGAGATTCCTGCTGATCTGATCGAGAAGGCGCAGGAATTCCGCGACAAGATGCTCGAAGCCGTCGCCGAATGCGACGACACGTTGATGGAAAAGTACTTGAGCGGCGAGGTTCCGACGGAAGAAGAGTTGGTAAAGGCCATCCGCAAGGGTGTGCTTGCCCAGCAGATCTTCCCCGTCATCTGTGGGTCGGCCTTTAAGAATAAGGGCGTGCAGAACATGCTGGACGCGGTGGTGGCCTACCTGCCAAGTCCGCTCGACATTCCTAGCGTAAAGGGTACGGATCCCGACGACCCGGAAAAGGAATTGATCCGCGAGGCAAAGGACGACGCTCCGTTCTCCGGTTTGCTCTTCAAGATCATGACCGACCCCTTCGTTGGCCAGTTGAGCTTCTTGCGGGTCTACTCGGGCAAGTTGAACTCCGGCGACACCGTGATGAACGTGGGCAAGCGGAAGCAGGAACGCGTTGGGCGCCTGGTGAAGATGCACGCCAACAAGCGCGAAGAAATCACCGAGATCCTGGCGGGCGATATTTGCGCGGTGGTCGGGCTGAAAACAGCAATCACGGGCGATACGATTTGCGATCCGGATAAGCCCGTGGTGCTCGAATCGATCGACTTCCCCGAGCCCGTCATTCAGCTTGCTATCGAGCCTAAGACCAAGGGCGACCAGGAAAAGATGGGCATGGCGATTGCCAAGCTTGTGGCTGAAGATCCCACCTTGCGCGTGAATACCGATCACGAAACCGGGCAAACCATTCTGGCCGGCATGGGCGAGCTTCACCTGGAAATTATTGTGGACCGGATGAAGCGCGAATTCGGCGTAGAAGCCAATGTGGGCAAGCCGCAAGTGGCTTATCGCGAATCCATCCGCCAAACGGCCGAAGGCGAAGAAAAGTACGCCAAGCAAACCGGTGGCCGCGGACAATACGGACACTGCAAGCTACGCATTGAGCCGCTCGAAGCTGGTACGGGTTTTGAGTTCAAGAGTGAAATCGTGGGTGGCTCGATTCCCAAGGAATACATCCCCGCCATTGAAAAGGGTGTGAAAGAGCGTCTGGAAATGGGCATCATTGCTGGCTTCCCGATGAGCGACATCCGCGTAGTGGTCTACGACGGCAGCTATCACGAAGTGGACTCTTCGGAAATGGCCTTCAAGATTGCTGGTTCGATGGCGTTGCAAAATGCCGTGGCGAAGGCTCGCCCGGTGCTGATGGAGCCCGTCATGAAGGTGGAAGTCGTGGTGCCAGACGATTACATGGGCGCGGTGAACGGCGATTTGATCAGCCGTCGCGGCCAGCTGGTGGGCACCGAAAAGCAAGGTTCCACTACGATCATCAACGCCATGGTGCCGCTGAGCGAAATGTTCGGATACGCAACCGACCTGCGCTCCAAGACGCAGGGCCGCGGGGCCTTCACCATGCACTTTGGCCGCTACGATGACCTGCCAAAGAACATTGCCGACGAAATTGTTGCCAAGTCCAAAGGGGCTACCCGCTAGGGGCGCCACAGAGCCTTTTTTATTCACAGCGAATTTCAATCACCACTAGGGAAAGCACTCAGGAGCAAAAGAAAGCAAGATGGCGAAAGAAAAATTTGACCGTAGCAAGCCGCACGTAAACGTGGGGACGATTGGACACATCGACCACGGGAAGACGACGTTGACGGCGGCGATTACGAAGGTGCTGTCGAAGCACAACCCGAAGAACCAGTTCCGG
>JANRIK010000021.1:0-111235 GCA_033765085.1 Bryobacter sp.
GCTTCGAAGTACTGGCCCTCAATATTTTTCCCGCGCAGGTTCGCATCGGCGGGCGTGGGATGGAGGCCATGGAAAGCGCCTAGGGACGCGAAGGCTTGAAGGCGGAAGAAGTCCGGGTGGGACGGAGGAATGTCGCTGAAGTAGGTGGTGGCGGAGCCCTCCCGCCACAGACGACGCTGAAGGGAGGAAGTGTTTAAAACAGAAAGCGGCGTCTGTGTTTCAAGCGAAAGCGCGGCGGCGGCGCCGGCGGCTTGGCCAAGGCTCATCCAGATGGGTTCGAGGCGAAGAGCGCAGAAGCCCACGTGGGAGGCGCTGACGGCGCCGGGAACCAGGAGGTTGTCGAGGTTGGGCGCCAGCAGGATGCCGTAGGGAATTTGGTAGGGAGCAACGCGGCGATAGAATTCGCCGGTGTGTTTGCCGCCAATGCGGGGGCCAGTATGCGCAGTGCCATGGCAATTGTTGCCGTAGTCGCCCATGGCGATGGCATCGGGATGCAGGACCGTGCGGGCGTCGCCGGGGGCATGGGAGGAATCGGCCTCGGTGTAGACGCGGCGGCCGTGCATGCGGCGGGCTTCGCGGACGTAGAGCTGGGGCGGCAGGTGCTGGGTTTCGGGGAATTCGTCGCGGCACCAACCCCATTGCCGGGCCTCTTCGCGCCAGCGGGCGGGGACGGCGGGATCGTTTTGCAGGAACCAGAGCAGGCCGGTGTTCCACAGAAGGTGCTGGGCAAAGATGCGGGCGCGGGTGTGGGCGTCGCCGGTGGGCCAGCCGAGATTTTCACCGGGGAGAGAGAGGCGGACGGCGCAGTTGGAGACGTCGTTGATGTCGTATTTGCCGTTGGGCAGTTGGGGGATTTGGGCCTTGTATATGAAGTCGTTGGGGTAGCCAAAGATTCCTTTCAGGCGGCCATCGTTGAGCAGGGCGAGAACTTGGACGAAGTCTTCGCGGCGATAGCCGGCGGGTTGGGTGGGATAGACGCGATTGGCGGGCTCCCGTGTGGCGATGAGGCGGAAGTTATATCCCTGCAGTTGCTGGTCTGCCTGGAGGGGGGCGAGGGACTCGTTGTATTCGGAGCGGGCTTCGCGGCCAACGCGGAAGGGGACGCCGGCGGCGGCCATGAGATCGCCTTCGTAGGTGGCATCGACGAAAATGCGCGCGGAGATGGGTGCGGAGATGGCAGCAGAGTCCCCTTCAAGGCGAATTCTGAGCAAGGACGTGCCGGGGGCGGCGACGTCGGCCAGCGGGGCGTTCTTGCGAACAGTAATGTTGCTTTTTTCGGCAAGCATCTGCTCGAAGATGGCGAGGTTCACCTTGGGCTCGGCGCTGGTGCCGCGGAAGCAATCGCGGGCTTGGGGCGAGGAGGGTCCGTAGGTGTTGCGGTAGTGGGCCAGGACCCGCTGGCTAAAGGCGAGGTAGTGGCCCGAAAGGCTCTCGAAGGTGCGGAAATCGGTGTGGGAAAGGCCGCTGGTGACCATACCGCCAAGGCGGGCCGTGGGTTCGATAAGCAGTACGCGGGCGCTGCGGCTGGCCGAGAGGGCGGCAGCAATGCCGGCCGGGGTGGCGCCATAGACAATTACATCCCAAGCGGGCGGATTTTGCGCGAAGAGGCTGGCGGAAGAACTTGCGAGGAAGGCGCGGCGGGAAGGCATGGGGAGCGGGTTGTTCTGGCTGGGGCTTTGGCGATAGGGTACCAGAATGATGCGCGTGTTTGTGGCGGTTCTGGTGTGCGTGATGGGCAGCAGCGGGCAACCGCTACGGACCATTCCCGTGGAGGTGAACTTCGCGAAAAAGCTCCAGCCTTGGGACGGATTTGGGTTTAACTACGTCGAGGCAGCGCAGACGCGCGACTACGCGAAGAATCCGCAAGAGTACGGGGGCTATCACTTTCTTCAGGAGAAGCAGAAGGAGGAGATCAATGCCCTGGTCTTCGGCAAAGAGGGTCTTGACGTAGACCTGCTGAAGATGTTCCTCGACCCCTGGCACCAGGCTGAAGCCGGGGCAAAGTTTGACCACGAAACGACAACGCGCAACATGATGCGCTTTGCCTTGGACGGGGCCAAGCGAAAAAACTTGGTGGTGTTGACCACACTCTACGGTCCGCCGGCGTGGGCGACGAAGCAGGGCTGGATCGGGGGGCGGGATTTGGACTCGACGAAGATGCCCGCGCTGGTGAATTACGTACTGGATTGGGTGGGCTACTTGCGGGGAAAGGGGCTGGACGTGTGTTATGTTTCGCCGCACAACGAGGGGGAAGACTTTTACCGTTGGACCTTTGAGGAGGGCCGGCAAAGGCAGGAGGGCTTTGACTACAACGCTTACTGGCGGCCGGAGGAAGTGAATCTGTTTGTGAAGACGGCGGCGGCGGAGATCCGGCGGCGCGGTTGGCGCAACTTGGCGCCCACGAACGGGGAGCCGTCCAACTGGACGCGCTTTTACCACTGGGGTTATGCCGCGGCCTTGGCCGAGGACGCGGCGGCGCTGCGGGATTTGGGGCTGGTGACGACGCACGGCTTCGTGAACGGCGATATGACGAAGATGAGCTACGGTACAGCGCAGGGTTTAACGATGGACACGCTGCAGGCCAAGCGGCCGGATTTGCGGGCGTGGGTCACCTCAATGAGTTGGGGCAACATGGACACGCGTTTCGTGCGGATGGTGCACGAAAATATTTACGCGGCTGGGGCTAACGCAGTGATTCCCTGGGCGGGCATCCAGCACGCGGCGTCGTGGATTGGTGGGGATCCGAATCCGGGGACGGCCATTCGCGTGAAGGAGGATGGGAGCTACGAAGTCACACGGGGCTATTACTTCTACAAACAACTAACGCAAGCCGGGCGGCGGGGGATGCGCGTGGTGTATACGATGGCCGCCAATAGCCAGGTGCACGTGCTGGGTTTTAGCGGGGAAGGTACGCCGCATGCGGACGCTTTTGTAGTGTCGAGTTCGATTGCCACTTGGGGCTTACCTTTGCGCATTGTGGTGAAGGGAAGCCGGGCTCAGCGATTCCGGGCGTTTCGCACGGACGAGGCGGGCAAGGAGGAGTACCGCGACTTGGGGGAGTTTGCGGTGGTGGGCGGAGCGATTGAATACGATCCGCCCAAAGGGACTACGACGACGTTTGTGGGGGTGGGGGGAAGCTAGGGGCGGAGGCGCGCGCCTACGTATTTGCCATCCGGGAGCCGCTGGGGAAAGCGGATTTTGAGAGGCAAGTAAAGGAGACTGTTTCGGGCCCTGATGGCGCGTATTCGCTGCGCGGGTTGGCGCCGGGGACATGGCGCGTGGTGGCAGGAGCGGCTAACGATTACGAAACGTACGGTCGGCTGCGGCGGGGCGAGGGGACGCGCGTGGAAGTGAAGGACGAGGGGGAAGTGGCGTTGGATTTTCGGGTGGATTAGGGAGCGGCTTACCCTTCCTCTTCGAGTGCGGCGACGTCTTGAGCGGTTACCGCGCGTGTGCAGCGAAAAGTAGGGAAGGGGCTAGCCTTGGCTGCTGGGGCTGTGAAAGGGAGCAGCAGCGCGAGCAGACCTAGGATGTTCGAGCAGACCTAGGATGCTACGGCGCAGATCCACAGTTTCAACTTTAACCCCTTCAATCCAGGTCAAAAGGCTTGCGGGGCTTGGGTGTGTCGGGGTTTTGCTTGGCCTGCTTCAGCAGTTCGTCGAATTTTTTGTTGAGGACGTCGGCCTGGTTTTTGTTGGCGGCCATGGACTTTTGGAAGGCGTCTTCTCGCTTGGCCGCCTCGCCTTTCAAATTCTTCACGGCTTGGGCGAAGTCCTCGATGGCGGGGCCTTTTTTCTTTTCTTCGAAGGTGATGACGGACTCGGTGACGATGTCGATTTTGAGCTTGGCCTCGCAGCAGGGGCACTGGATTTCCATGAGTTTCGCCATAGAGTTGATGCTATCGCAAGGAGCTTTGGCGGCGGACGGGGCGGCAGACGGAGCTAGGGTGAAACCCTAGGGGAATTCCTTAGAACTACCTAAGGGTTTTATCCCCTTGAACGATTGAGGGAAATGGCCGAAGGTAGAGGTGTGTCTATGACGTTAAAAAGCATCATCATCTGCCCGGACGGCCAATTGGTGAACCAGCTTTACCAGAGTTTTCAGGATATTGGCGGGATTCACGTGGCCAAGGACCTGGACTATTACCCGGACGAGGGCGAGATGTTGCGGATGCTGGCGACGATCAGTCCGCACGTAGTGTTTTTGGGGATTGAGGACGTAGACCTTAGTTTGCAGGTGGCGCGTTTGCTGGAGCTTAAGGCTCCTGCGGCGCAGGTGATTGTGTTCAGCAACCAAGCCAATAACGATGTGTTGGTGCAGTTGATGCGCGCGGGTGTGCGGGAATTTTTGGCGCCGCCTTTTCACCATGGCAACGTGGGCGAGGCCCTGTCGCGGGTGCGCGAGCAGGCGGCCAAAAATCCGGTGGAGGCCGGGGCAACGGAATACGTTTACTGCTTCCTGCCCTCCAAGCAGGGCTCGGGCACAACGACGACGGCGGTGAACGCGGCTATTGCACTGGCGAAAGACAAAGAGACGAAGACGCTGCTCGTGGACCTGGATTTGAACTCCGGGCTCAGCCGCTTCATGTTGAAGCTGGACAACCCGTATTCGGTGCTCGACGCCGCCGAACACGCCGCGAAGTTGGACGACGAACTATGGCCGCAGTTGGTCAGCCGGCGGGGGAACCTGGACATTTTGCATGCAGGGAAGATCAACCCCGGCGTGCGCGTGGAAGCGCAGCAGATCCGCGACATGATGGACTTTGCCCGGCGGCGCTACCAGGCGATTTGCGTGGATTTGTCGGGGAATCTGGAAAAGTATTCCTTTGAGGTGATGCAAGAGGCTCGGCGAATTTACCTGGTTTGTACGCCGGAGATTCCTTCGCTGCACTTGGCGCGCGAGCGCTACCAGTTTTTGCAAAAGCTGGATTTGGGCGCGAAGGTGAGCATCCTGGTGAACCGGATGACGAAGCGGCCGCTGATTAGCGCCGAGCAGATCGAGCAGCAGTTGGGCTTGCCCGTTGCGCTCACCTTGCCGAATGACTATAACGGCGTGCACCGCTCGCTCACCTTGGGCCAAGAGGTGGAAGCGAAGAGTGAACTGGGCCAAGCCTTCCGGCAGTTGGCCAACACCATGTTGGAGCGGCGGGCGCAAACCGGGGCGAAGAAGCAAACAAAAGGGTTGGCGGGAATTTTTGGCATAGGCAGCGCGGCGAAAGCGTAAAGCAGCATTTGAGGCCAGGGGCGGGGATGCGTTATGATGCGGGTCTCGCGTCCCGCCTATGTTGCTACTGCTGATCATCCCGCTGCTGGCTTGGGGGCCTAGTCTGGCCTGGGGGCAGGATTGGGCGGAAGTCGCGAAGTATCTGGAGGGAGAGAAGGGGCGGCGGAAGATTCCGGGCTACAGCGCAGGAGTGTATTGGCGTGGGGAGACTGCTTGGCTCAAAGCTGCGGGCACGGCGGATCGGAAAACCGGGCGGGCGGTGGGAGTGCGAACTCCGTTCCGGATTGCTTCGATTTCGAAGCCGCTGACGGCGGCGGGGGTGTTGCGCTTGGCCGAGCGGCGGCAATTGAACCTGAGCGAAGAAATCTATGAGTATTGCCCCGCTTTTCCCGCCAAAGGGCTGCCCATCACGCTGGCGCAATTGCTGGGGCACTTGGGCGGCATCCGGCACTACCGCAACCGCGCCGACGCGAACAACCCCGTAGCCTATGCGGGCGTGTCGGAGGCGCTGAGAAAATTTGCGGCCGACCCGCTGGAGCACGAACCGGGGACGAAATACCTATATTCCACCTACGGGTTCAATCTGCTGGGCTGCGCGATTGAGGGGGCCAGCGGGGTGACGTACGAGGAATGGATGCGGGATCAGATTTTCGCCACTGTCGGCATGTGCGACACCGGTTTGGACCGGAAGCGTGCGCGCGCCGAGGGTTACCAATTGAATGAAACCGGCGAAGTGGTGGCCTGCGATTACAGCGACAATTCGGCCAAGTTTCCCGGCGGGGGTTTGGTGTCGACCGCCTCGGATTTGCTTCGCTTTGTGGATGGCATTTACCGGGAGCAGGTTTTGCGGCAGGAATCGATTGAGGCGATGTGGACGAGCGGAAAGCTGCGCAACGGGAAGCTGACGGGCTATGGGTTGGGCTGGAGCCTGGGGCGGACGCCGGAAGGCGAGCGGGAAATTTACCATACGGGCTCGCAACAGGGCACGAGCGCGATTCTCTATCTGCGCCCCGAGAAGGGCTTTGCCTTCGTTTGGCTGACGAATTTAGAGGGCATTGAGGACCGTCTGCCCGTCGCGCGCGAGGTATACCGGCTGGTTGTGGGTGGCGCGGGGAAAAAGTAGTAACAAAAGTGCTGGCCAACCGTAGAGCCAAAGAGGAGCGTGTCCGGATTGGCTTCTTACAGCACCTACATGCCGATATTTCGCGATCGATGGTTGTCTCCGAAAAGCTATGCCGCGGCGACGGATGAGGAATTGATGCGCCGGGTGCAGGCCGGGGAGACCGAGGGGATGGGAGAGCTGTTCCGGCGGCACGGAGAGCGCCTGTACCGTTATTGTTGGCGCATGAACCAGAACCGGCAATTGAGCGAGGATCTGGTGCAAGAGGCCTTTGCGCGCGCGCTGCGCTTTCAAGGGACGTTCCGCGAGGGGCACCGCTTTGAGCCGTGGATTTACCAGATCCTTCGCAATCTGCAAACAGACTACTGGCGGCGGCAGCGCTTTGAGGGCGATTGGGACGACGAGGACATGGCTGCGGAGGCGGGTAAGGGCTTGACGGCCGATGCTGAGGTGGCCAAGCAGCAAGAGACGGAATTGCTCTACGCCGCGCTGGCGCGCCTTCCGGCTGAAAAGCGGGAAGTGCTGGTGCTGGCGCGGTTTGAAGAAAGACCGCATGCCGAAATCGGGGCAATGTTGGGGTGTGGGGAAGGCGCGGTGCGGGTGCGTTTGTGCCGGGCGCTGGAGAGTTTGCGGCAGGAATACCGCAAGTTGCTGGAGAGGAGAACGACGTGAAAGAAAGCGAATTTTGCGCCTATGGCGAACGGAGCTTGCCAGCTTATCTCGACGGCTCGCTGGAGGCAGAGGCGGCCCGGACCTTTGCCGGGCACGTGGCGGGATGCGCAGTTTGCCGGGAGCAAGTGAAATTGTGGGATCGCTTGGCCGCCTTGCCGGTGGAGCCGCCGAGCGAGACCTTCCGGCAGGGCTTGCCGGGCATGGCACGTAGAACCGTGGCGCGACCGCTCGTGAGCGACCGCGTGGCGGCTTGGGGAATGGCGGCAATGTTGGCCCTGCTGGCCGGGACGGGCGGTTATTGGTTAGGGGCGCGCGAAGGCGCCCAGCAGGTGGCGCTGGTGAAAAAAGATGTGGAGCACTTGCGCGGCCTGGTGGCGGTGGGTCTTTTGCAACAGCCGAGCGCGGTAGATAGATTGCGGGGCGTAAACTACACTGCGCGGCTTTCGGCAGCCGATGAGGGGGTAGTGGAGGCGCTTTTGACGACTTTGCGCACGGACGGCAGCGTGGATGTACGACTGGCGGCGCTGGAGGCGTTGCGGCAATACGAAGGCCGGCCGCGGGTGCGCCAGGAGGTAAGCAAGGCGCTGCGTAGGGAAGATTCGCCGATGGTACAGATGGTGCTGCTCGAGACTTTGGCCGCTTGGCGGGAACGGTCCGCCGAGGTCGAATTGGCCGCTTTGGTGGCGGACGAAGCCGTGGAGCAAGGTGTACGGGAGCGGGCGCGCCAGTTGTTGGCGCAGTGGAGGGAAAAGCTCGAAGGGTTGGGCTTGCGCCAGTAACGGGTCTTCCGGTTGGGCGTAATGCGGAACAGGAGACTGGTCTGAACAGGAGAATGGCATGAAATTGAAAATTGCATGGGTGGCTTTGTTGTTGGGCGTAGCGAGCAGCGTGGGCGCGCAAGAGGGCGAGACTCTACGCATGAGTTTTAGGGACCCCTCGCAACCGGGCCTCTTGAAGGTGCACGTCATGCACGGTTCCATCGCGGTGAAACCACATGAAGGCAATGAAGTAGTGGTGCGCAGCAAGGGCGAAGGCGCAAACCAAGAACGCGAAGAGCAGCCGGAGGCGGGCATGCGGCGGATTCCCACGGGCGGAGCGAGCTTGACGATGGAAGAGAACAACAACGTGATTAGCGTGAACGGACGGGGCAAGAGCCGCCGGACTGATTTGGAGATTCTCGTGCCACCGCGGACGAACCTGAACCTAACGAGCGTGAACGGGCGCGCGATTGAGGTGGTGGGCGTGGCCGGCGATTTGGAGATTAAGGCGACGAATGGGCGCGTGAGGTTGGAGGACGTAACCGGGGCAGCGGTGGTGCATTCCATGAACGGCCGGATTGAGGCGAAATTCAAAAGCGTGGACCCGGCAAAGCCTATGAGCTTCAGCTGTTACAACGGGCGGATTGACGTTACGCTGCCGGCGGGCGTGAAGGCGAACTTGAAGCTGCAGACACTGAACGGGGATGTTTTTACGGATTTCCCCGTCGAGTTAGGGCCCGATAGCGTGGCCAAAGAGGAAAGCGAGGAGGGCAAGGGGGCCAAGCGGGTAAGGTGGGAAAGCACAACGGAGGCGAAGGTGAACGGTGGCGGACCAGACTATACGTTCAAGACCTACAACGGAAGAATCTATATCCGTAAGGGCAATTAAGGCTCGAACCGAGCGGGATTGTTGAGATAATCTGCCAAAATTTGGCATGATCAAATTGCCTCTCTGAACCGATACGGTACAGAAGAGCAAAGGTTATCTCTAGCTTGTTCCGCTTTCTGAATATCTGGATTCTGTCACTCCTGCTGGGGCTTCCTGGGGCTCTGCACGGGCAGGAGCAGTCATTGACCGAGGCGCTTTCGCATGTTTGGCGCTGGAGGCACTTCGGAGTGACGAACGGTTTGCCGGCGATGGCAGTGCAGGGCTTGGCCGAGGCGCCGGACGGGACGGTGTGGGCTTCAACGGAGCGAGGACTGGCTTGGTTCGACGGCTACCGCTGGCACCGGGTGGGGTGTAGCCATGGCGGCGATGCGGAAGTAGTGCGGCAAATGACGCCGTACCGGGACGACAAGCTGGCGGTAGTGTTGGAAGGGCAAGTGTGGGAAGTGGGGCGGCAGGGATGCCGATTTCTGGGTCCTCCGCAGAGGGGCCTGCCCGATGTGCTGAGCCTGGGGAGCCACCGCGCAGGGCATTTCCTGGTGGAATTTATGGATTTCCGGGTGGCCTACTGGGATGTTGTGGCAAAGCGGCTGGAGTGGATTGAGCACAACCGGAAGCGGGTATCCCGCCTGGTGGGTTGGCATGGTAACGCGGGGGGCTCCTATTTGCTGGGGGATGCGGGCCTGGTGCGCTGGCACTGGGACGGGGTGGCGAAGAAAGCAATGAGTAAGTCATTGATTCCCGTGCCGCCGCAGCCGCCGGGCAGTCCGCTGGCGGCGCTCGTGATGACGGGCTTGACCGAGAACGGGCAGGGCGATTTGCTGGTGGGCTTCAAGTATCCGGCGTCGGTGGCGGGCTTATGGGAGCAGACGGGCCAGGGCGGGTTGGCGAAACTTCCCGGTTTTGGGCGGCAAAGTTTACGAAAAATGGCAATGGGGGCGCGGGGGGAGGCCCTGGTGCTGTACAACGCGAGCGAGCTTTGGGGCCGCGCAGGACGGGGTGCGGCTTGGGAGCGGATTACGCCCGTACCGGTGCCCCTGCGCTCGGCCAATGCGCTGTTGGTGGACCGTAAGGGCGTGGTTTGGGTGGCGCACCAGGATGGGATTGCGGCCTATCCGCTGGCGAGCGAAGTCTGGAAGCAAATTCAGTTTCCTTTTCCGGATGAGAGAAACCAGGTAAACGCCCTTTTGAGCACGCGGAATGGCGAGTTGTGGATGGGCACAGCAAACGGCATTGTGATTGAGGATAAGGCCGGGCGGCGGCGTTTTCTCGATCAGGTAAACGGGCAGCACTTGGGGGTGGTGACAGGCTTGGCCGAAACGGAGGACGGAAGCATATGGGTCTCAAGTGGAGCAAGTTTCGGCGGGGTTTGGAGATGGCGGGCAGAAGGTGGGCAAGCGGGCGTGTGGACCCACTTTGGCCAAAAGGAGGGCTTAACCGAGGGGGCAGTGCATAAGCTGCGGGTAGACCGGACGGGGACCTTGTGGGCGCTGGCCAGCGGGGGGGCTGTGCTCAATGCTGTCGGGCAAAGTGGGGCCTATGAGTGGAAGGCGGACGAGGGGCGCTTTGTGCGTTATGTGGTGAAGGGCGCGGACGCGGACCAGCGCGTTTACGATTTGGTGCGCACCGCGGATGGCAAGCTTTGGTTCGGGCTCGTGCAGGGCCTAGCGCGTTTTGATGGGCAAAATTGGCAATGGTGGCGGGAGGCGGAGGGGTTGGGCAAGGGGGCAGTATTCGCTTTGGCCGAGCGCAAGGAAGGGGGCATTTATCTCGGTGACCGTCACCAGGGACTGGGAGTGGTGGATAGAGCGGGAAAGTTGCACTTTGAGCGGCTGGGAAAATCGCCTGCAGTGAATGCGGTATGGAATGTCGTGACGGATGCCGACGGGCTATGGGTGGCGACGCGCGCGGGTGTTCTGCATTGGCACGCCGGAGGACGCAATCAGACGGGCGCCAAGACCGACGCCGAATGGGCGCACTTCAGCAGCTCCAGCGGCTTGGCGAACGTGGAGACTTGGCCGCTGGCCTTTCACCAAGGAAGGGTGTGCGTGGGGACGGACGGCGGGGGTGTGTATTGTCTGAACGAAGGGCGCATGGGGGCCGGCGTCCCAAGTTTGGAAGTGCCGCGGGTGGAGGTAAGCGAGGGGCGTTTGGAGGCCAATTGGGTGGCGCACGCACACCTGGACGCACTGGCGGCCAACCACGTGTTGCACCGGGCGCGGCTGGACGATGGTCCCTGGACGGAGTGGAGCCGGGAAGCAGCGCACGTGGCCGAAGGCGTTGAGCCGGGGCCGCACCGTCTGACCGTGGAGGCGCGGGGGGTATTGGACCAATCCGGAGGAGTGGCGCGGCAAGAAGTTGATTTCCGAGTACCAGCGCCGGCCTGGATGCAGCCGGAGTTTTATGTACCGCTTGGTCTAAGCGGATTTGCGTTGATCGTCGTGGGGGGACTATTCGTGGCGCGGCGCATGGCGCATACCCGCGAGTTGGCGGCCAAAGAAGAACGCTTCCGCGCGCTGATTGAGTACAGTTCGGTGGGCATTATGCTGCGGGACCAGCAGCATCGCGTCTTCTATACCAGCCCGGCTTCCCAAGCGATTCTGGGCTACCGGCCGGAGGAATTGCTAGGAAGTTTGCGGATCGATCTGGTGCATCCGGAGGACCGGCCGCTATTGGAGCAGCGGATGCGCCGGATCCTGGGGCATCCGGAAGAGGTGGCGCGGGGCAGATTGCGGATGATGCACCGCGACGGCGATTGGCGCTGGATTGAGGTAACGACGCGCAACTTATTGCAGGACCCGGCGGTCGGCGCGCTGGTGACAAACTTCCGCGACGTGACGGAGGCCACCGAGGCAGAGTTGCGCGCCGCCGAGGCGCGGGAAAAGGCCGAGCAAGCAAGCCAGGCGAAAAGCGATTTTCTGGCCATGATTAGCCACGAGATCCGGACGCCCATGAATGGCATTACCGGAATGTGCCATTTGCTGCTCGGTACGCGCTTGAACCCGGAGCAACGGGAATATGCGGGCATGATTGAGCGCTCGGCCCAATCGCTGTTGGCGCTGATTAACGATGTGCTCGATTTTTCGCGCATCGAAGCCGGAAAGCTGACGGTTGAGCTGGCGCCCTTCGATTTGGCGCAGTTGTTGGAAGATGTGGCAAGCCTGATGCGCTTCCGGGCTGAAGAAAAAGGCTTACAAGTGCGGGTGGACTATCCGGAAGAGTTACCGCAGACCTTTCTCGGAGATTCGCTGCGCATCCGGCAAATCTTGATCAATCTCGTTGGCAATGCGATTAAGTTCACCGAGAGCGGGGAAGTGCGGTTGCGCGTGGCAATGGAAGAAACGGGCCGGCAGTGCCGCGTCGCCCTGACCGTAGCGGATACGGGCATTGGCATTGCGCCGGAAAAACTCGCGATGATTTTCGAAAAGTTCACGCAGGCCGATGCTTCAACCACGCGGCGCTTCGGGGGAAGCGGCCTGGGCTTGACCATTTCGCGCAGTCTGGCGGGCTTGATGGGTGGGGAAATTCGCGCGGCGAGCGAACTGGGCCAAGGCAGCGAGTTTACGCTTGAAATTCCGCTCGAGGTGGTGGGGCGGGCGGCGGTGGATTTGCGCAGCGATACGCGCTTGGCGCCGGGGTTGGAGGCCCTGCCGGTGCCGCTTGAGGTACTGGTGGTGGAGGACAACGCGATTAACCAGAAGCTGGCCCAGAAGCTGCTGGAGCGTTTGGGGTGCAGGGTGCAGGTGGCGGCCAGCGGCGTTGTGGCGCTCCAAAAGATGGCGGACTATTCCTTTGATCTGGTGCTGATGGATTGCCAAATGCCGGAGATGGATGGCTACGAGGCGACGGCGCTGATCCGCGAAAAGGAGCGGGGGCGGAAGCAGACGCCGATTGTGGCCTTAACCGCCAACGCCATGGAAAACGACTTGGAGCGGTGCCTTGCCGCGGGCATGGACGCCTTTTTGACCAAGCCGATTGATGTGGCGAAGCTGCGGGAAACGTTGATGGCCTTCGGAGTGGCGCAGCAGCGCTAACGCGGCGCACTGCTAAACTAGGGGTGGAAATCTCTATGGTCGATGCCTTACTGGCGAAGATTTTTGGCACCAAGCACGAGCGTGAAGTAAAGCGCCTGCGGCCAAAGGTGGACGCAATCAACGCGCTGGAAGCGGGACTCCAGCAGCTATCCGACGCGGAACTCGCGGCGAAGACAGTTGAGTTCCGCGAGCGCTTGGAGCGGGGCGAGACGCTGGACGATTTGCTGGTGGAGGCTTTTGCCGTTTGCCGCGAAGGCGGGCGGCGCGTATTGGGCATGCGCCACTACGACGTGCAGTTGATTGGCGGCATGGTGTTGCACGAAGGCAAAATTGCGGAAATGCGCACGGGCGAAGGCAAGACGCTGGTGGCGACGCTGCCTTGTTACTTGAACGCGTTGGCCGGCAAGGGCGTGCACGTTGTGACGGTGAACGATTACCTGGCGCGGCGCGACGCGGAGTGGATGGGGCGCCTGTACCGCTTCCTGGGGCTGACGGTGGGCGTGATTGTCCACAATCTGAGCGACGAAGAACGGCGCGAAGCTTACGCGGCGGACATTACCTACGGGACGAACAACGAGTACGGCTTCGACTATTTGCGGGACAACATGAAGTTCCGCCTCGAAAGCTGTGTGCAGCGCGAACACAATTTCGCCATCGTCGACGAAGTGGACTCGATCTTAATCGACGAAGCGCGGACGCCGCTGATCATCTCCGGACCGAGCGAGGAATCGACCGACAAGTATTACCGCATCAACGGCATCATCCCCAAGCTGGTGCGGGGCGAAGTGATTGAAGGCAAGGAGCCGGGCGAAAAATACTTTACCGGGGACTACACGGTAGACGAAAAGCAGCGCTCCGTGGCCTTGACCGAAGAAGGTGTGCATAAGGTGGAGCGCCTGCTGAACTGCGGCAACCTTTACGACATCGAAAACATTGAGTTGAACCACCACGTGCAGCAGGGCTTGCGCGCGCATGTGTTGTACCAGCGGGACCGCGATTACCTAGTGCAGGAAGGCGAAGTGGTGATTGTGGACGAGTTCACCGGGCGCCTGATGCCGGGGCGGCGCTGGTCCGACGGTTTGCACCAGGCGGTGGAAGCCAAGGAAGGCGTAAAGATTGAGCGGGAGAACCAGACGCTGGCGACGATCACGTTCCAGAACTACTTCCGCATGTACAAGAAACTTGCCGGTATGACCGGTACCGCGGACACCGAAGCGGCGGAGTTCGGCAAGACCTACAAGCTGGACGTGGTGCTGATTCCGACCAACAAGGCGATGGTTCGCAAGGATCTGAACGACATTGTCTACCGCACGGAAGAGGAAAAGTTCCGGAACGCGGCGAAGGAAATCAAGGCGCTTCACGAGAAGGGCCAGCCGGTGCTGGTGGGCACCATCAGTGTGGAAAAGAGCGAGAAACTGGGCCGCGTGTTGACGCAACTGGGCGTGAAGCACGAAGTTTTGAACGCCAAGAACCACGAGCGCGAAGCGTTTATCATCGCGCAGGCGGGGCGCAAGGCGGCGGTGACGGTTTCCACGAACATGGCGGGCCGCGGTACGGATATTTTGTTGGGCGGCAACCCGGAATTTTTGGCCAAAGATAAACTGCGGCGCATGGGCAAGGATCCTGAGGCGGTTACGCCGGAGGAATGGGAAGAGATTTACCGGCCGCTCAAACAGCAAACCGACCGCGAACACGACGAAGTGGTGGCGGCGGGCGGTTTGTTCGTTTTGGGTACAGAGCGGCACGAATCCCGGCGCATTGACAACCAATTGCGGGGCCGCGCCGGACGCCAGGGCGACCCCGGCGGATCTCGCTTCTACCTCAGCTTGCAGGACGATTTGCTGCGGATTTTCGGCGGCGACCGGATTCAGGGCCTGATGTTGAAGCTGGGCATGGAAGAGGATGTGCCTATTGAATCGGGGCTGATTTCCAAGCGCATCGAGGCGGCGCAGAAGAGCGTGGAAGCCAACCACTTCGCCGCGCGTAAGCATTTGCTCGAATACGACGACGTGATGAACAAACAGCGCCAGGCTGTTTACGAATTGCGGCGGGCGATGCTGTCGGGCGACGACCAACGGGCGCGCATTTCCACCATCATCTCCAACATCGTGGGTTCCTTCATCGATACGCGCCTGCCGGAAAACGCGCGCCAGGATGAATGGGATTTCGACGGGCTCGAAACCGACATTCTCACGCAGTTCGGCGTGAAGATTGACGTCGACGAGCTTGAAGACTCAGGCCGCCAGGCGATTGAAGAGGAATTGATCGCCGCCGTCAACGCGCGCTACGACGAACGCGAGCGCGCCATCTCAAGCGAAGTGATGCGCGATATTGAGCGCATGATCCTGCTGAACGTGATCGACAACCAGTGGAAAGACCACTTGTTGAGCATGGATCACCTGAAGGAAGGCATTTATCTGCGCGGCTACGGGCAGAAAGACCCGTTAATTGAGTATAAGAAGGAAAGCTTCCACCTGTTCCAGGACATGATGGCGCGCATTGAAGAAGAAGGCGCGCGGCAGTTGTTCCTGATGTCGATTACCGACCAGCACGGGAACATTCTGGCCGGGTCGCCTGTCCAAGTAGTAGACGCCGATTACGAAGACGGAGAAGAGGAGATGGCGGCCAGCGCCGTGGAAGCGCGCCCGCAACCCTCCATTGCCGACTTCACGCGGAACATCCAACGGAAGAAGGAAAAAGAGCTCGATTCGCTGCAGTTTGTGGGCGGCGACACTTCCCTGGCGGAGACGAATAAGCCGGTGGTGCGGGGCACAAAGAAGGTAGGCCGCAACGAGCTTTGTCCGTGTGGGAGCGGGAAAAAATACAAGCGCTGCCACGGCGCTTAAGTTCGATTTGGGTTTCGTGAGTCATGTTCCCGATACTGCTATTCCTGGCGGCGCTTCTGCCGCCCGACATTGACGATTGGAAGCGCAAGGGCGCCACGGGTTCGCCCGCGCCGCAGCAGCTGCCGGTCGCGCGGGAATACGGGTTGTTGGAGGCGGAATCGGCGGAGTACGAGCGGGGAGCGAAAACCTTCCGCTTGGACGTGTACCGCCTAAAGGATGCAACGGGGGCTTATGCCTGGGCGCAGGCGCTGGATGCGCCGGGGGAAGCGAAGCGAATTTTCCGCTATCGCAATTATGTTTTTGAAGCCAAGGACGGCGTGGCGCCTCGCGTGGCGCTGGAGGCTTTTTTGTTTCCGGCTTTGCCAAAGCTGGACTGGGAAGCCGTGCCGACGTTGGGACAGTATCTGCCCGGGCAAAACAAGCGGCGGGGGACGGAGCGCTATGTGCTGGGTCCGGTAAGTTTGCGGGCCTTCGCGCCGCGCATTCCGGCGGGGGCGGCTGGTTTTGATTTTGCAGGTGAGTTGCAGGTGGCGGAATACGAAACGCCCATGGGGGTGGCCTGGATGGGGGTTTTTCAGTTCCCCAACCAGTTGATTGCCCGCGAGCAAAAGAAGGCGCTAGAGGGTGCCCTGCGTGGCGTGGAGGCAGTGGCGATGAAGCGGGAAGGGCCGCTGTTGATTGTGGCGATGGCGAAGGAGGCCGGGGCGGCAATTCCGCTTGCCTCATTGGAAGGACTCACTGCGCCAGTGACTTACCGAGCGGAAGTAATGATGGACATGAAACCGGAGAAGCCGATCGGCAACCCCGGGGACATGCTGGTGGCGATTTTCCAACTGCTGGGGCTGATTTTGGTGGTCACGCTGGGGCTTGGTATTTTCTTCGCCTTCGGGATGCAGTTTTTGCGGCGCGATAAGCCGAATCAATCGAACGATGAGTTTACCTCATTGAAGATTTGAGGGTTTGCGCGGCGGTGGTGGTGCGTTCCGCTAACCCTCCGTTTTGGAAGCGATTAGAGAGAAAACGGGGTGCTCCAAGGGTCGGTCTGGGAGGAGCGAAGGCCGCGGGGGAGAAATTGACAAAGTCTCTAAGTCTTTGATTATAATGAGTTTATTTTGATGAAAATTTGCTGTGGGAAAGGTGTTGACTTCAACCGCCGGGGGCCATAAACTCCAATCACTAAGGTTTTGACGGGTTGCATTCTCGTTGGAACCGATTCTCCCAACTAACATCCCTTTGCCCCTGTGGCAAAGGAGCGGAAATACTAGCCCGGTCGCTTGCGCGATCCGGGCTTTTCGCTTTTGGAATCAATGAGTTAGAATCGATTTATGGCGGTGCGGAAGCCGGCGGAAAAGCTGGAAACTTGGCGGGAACGGTGGGAGGCGCTGCGCCATTTGCCACCCCTTTTGGGGGAGGTGTGGCAAACGAACCCAAGCTACGCTATTTGTTCGCTTTTGGCTCGGCTGTTGCTCGCCGTGTTGCCGGTGGGGATTTTGTACGTGGCGAAGCTGGCGGTGGACGAAGTGGTGGGGTTGGCCACCGGGCAGCCGCTGGCGGGGGGTGTTTTGGCGTCGGAAACGGCGCTGTGGCGCTATTTTGGCATCGAGGTAGCCCTCGCGGTGCTGAGCGACCTGACACGCCGCTTGCAGACGCTTACGGACGCTTTACTGGGCGAGCAATTTTCCAACCGGATGACTTTGCGGCTGGTCCGGCATGCGGCGACTTTAGACCTGGAAAGCTTCGAGGATCCCGTATTCCAAGACAAGCTGGAGCGGGCGCGGCGCCAGACGGCCGATCGCTTGACGGTGCTTTTTTTAGTTGCATCACTGTTGCAACAAGGCCTGGGCTTGGTGGTGATGTCGGGCGCGGTGATCGCTTTTTCGCCGTGGTTCTTTCTGTTGCTGGTAGGGTCGCTGGCGCCTGTGTTTTGGTCGGAATCCTACTTTGCGGGGCTAAGTTACGCGCTGCTGTACCGGTGGACGCCGGAGCGGCGGCGGGTGGATTATCTGCGGCTTTTGGGGGCGAGCTACACGACGGCCAAGGAAGTGAAGCTGTATGGCTTAAGCGGCTATTTGACCGATCGCTTGAAGGAACTACTCGACAAGTATTACGCCGAGAGCCGCAAATTGGCGCAGAAAAGGGCGATTTACAGCTCCCTCTGGGGCTTGTTGCCGACGGCGGCTTACTACGCAAGTTTCGGCTTCATTCTGCTGGAGGCGGTGGCGCGGCGGATCTCGGTGGGGGACCTGATTTTCCTTTCGCGGGCCTTTGCGAACGCGCGGAATTTGTTGGGGGACTTGTTCCAAAGCCTTTCGCGGGTGGCCGAGCAGGCTTTGTACGTGCGGGATCTGTACGACTTCTTTGAAATGAGGCCGCGGCTGGAGGTAAAGCCGGGGGCGCTGGTGGCTCCGCGGTCGTGGAAGGACGGTCTTCGTTTTGAGGGCGTAGGCTTCGCTTATGTCGGCGGCAAAAGCGTGCTCGACGGTTTAAGCTTTACGCTCCCAGCCGGGGCGAAGCTGGCGCTGCTGGGGGAGAACGGGGCGGGGAAGACGACGATTGTAAAGCTGATGTGCCGGCTTTACGATCCGAGCGTGGGGCGGATTCTGCTCGAAGGCGTGGACCTTCGCGAGTACGATCCGGAAAGCTTGCGGGAACGGATTGGGGTAATTTTTCAGGATTTTTTGAAGTACGACTTGCTGGCGCGGGAAAATGTTGCGCTGGGCGATGCCAAAGTGGGGGAAAATCCGGAGCGCATTGCACAGGCCGCGGCGATGAGCTATGCCGATAGTGTGGTGGCGCAATTGCCGGCGGGGTGGGAGACGCTACTGGGCCGCCGTTTTGAAGGGGGCGTGGAACTAAGCCAAGGGCAATGGCAAAAGATTGCGCTGGCACGGGCCTACCTAAGGGAAGCGCAACTCTTAATTTTGGACGAGCCGACGGCGAGCTTGGATGCGCGGGCCGAGTATGAGGTGTTCGAGCGGTTGGCAAAGCTGACTGCGGGTAGAAGCGCAGTGTTGATTAGCCACCGTTTTTCGACAGTGCGCATGGCGGACGAGATTCTGGTGCTCGACGGGGGGAGGGTGAAGGAGCGGGGAACCCACGTGGGACTGCTGGCAAAGCGGGGGCAATATGCGGAATTATTCGAGCTGCAAGCAAAAGGTTATCGTTGAATTGCGAATTTGTTATGTATTCGACACACCATGCAGAAGCTTCTAATGGTCTTGTTGGTGATGGTGGGAACCTTAGCGGCGCAGGATCCACGTGGTTCCATCATTGGGCGGGTGGTGGACGGGAGTGGGGCGCCGGTGGTGGGAGCGACTATAAAGATTACGAGTACGACTACGGGGGTGGTGATTTCAACCCCCAGCAACGAAACGGGGGACTACCGGGCACTGTACCTAATCCCGGCAATTTACAACGTGGAAGTAGAGGCGGCAGGCTTCTCGAAGCTAAGCCGGCCAGGAGTGCAGGTGAGGACAACCGAGACCGTAACGCTGGACCTGGAGCTAAAGGTTGGGCAGGTAAGCGAAACCGTGGAAGTGAAGGCGGAGACGCCGCTCTTGAACAGCGCGGACGTTAGCCTGGGGCAGGTGATTGACCAGCGGCGGATCGAGTAATTGCCTTTGTTTGCGGGTAATGCGATGGACTTGGTGCATCTGGCGCCAGGCACGGTAAATGGGACAGACCTGCGACTGCGGAAGGCGCCGTTCAACAATGCGCCCAGCCAGTTTTCCACCAACGGAGGTGGGAACTACAACAACGACTTTACGATTGACGGCGTGGTGAACGTCTATTCTGATGGGACACAGCCGCGAGTCGCCTTTTCACCGCCGCAAACCAGCATTGCGGAGTTTAAGGTGCAAACCAGCGCATTTGATGCTTCGGCGGGTTTCTCGTTAGGGTCGAACGTGAACGTGACCACGAAGTCTGGCACCAATGAATTGCACGGGGAATTCCACGAATGGCTGCGGCACTCGAAGCTGGATTCGCGAACGATCTTTCAGAACCGGGTAGGACAGGGAATTCCGATTTACCAGGACAACCGTTTTGGTGCATCGGCGGGCGCGCCGGTGGTGATTCCGAAACTCTATAACGGTAAGAACAAGACTTTCTGGTTTTTTGGTTTTGAAGCGAACCCTTTCGGATCGGGTATCAGCAGCACGTCGACAGTGCCAACTGCGGAGATGCGGCGGGGCGATCTCTCGCCGCTGTTGCGTTTGAACGCGGGCAACCAAATCTACGATCCGCTCACGACACGGGCCGCGGCCAATGGGCGATTCCAGCGGCAGCCGATACCGGGCAACATTATTCCCGCTTCGCGGCTGGATGCGGTGGCGCAGAACATGCTGAACGCCTGGCCGCAGCCGAACCAAGCGGGCACGGCGGATTTCCGCAACAACTTCTTTTTGGCGAACAAGGTGCTGGAGACTTACTGGGCGTGGATTGCGCGCCTAGACCATACCTTCAGCGAGAACCACCGGATCTTCTTCCGCTTCCACCGTGATTTTTGGGAAGAGGATAAGAACCGGGTGTTTGGACCGGAGTTTCCGAATGGCATTATCCTGAACCGCGTGAACCGGGGCGCCGCGTTTGACGACGTTTACGTGTTGAAAGCGAACTTGTTGCTGAATGTGCGCTACGGCTTAACGCAGCAGGAATTTCCCGAGCGGCGTGTTTCGCGAGGGACCGACCCGGCCGCGCTTGGCTTTTCGCAAAATTTGTTGGGTCAGTTGGACGCTACAAAGTATGCCTTCCCGCGAGTTTCGGTGGCTCCTTGGACAACGCTATCGAGCTGGGAATCCCAAGACGGGGTGACGGCCTCGCTGATTCACAATCTGAACTCGACCCTCACTTGGAACAAAGGCAAACACAATTTGCGCTTTGGCTTCGACTGGCGGAATCTGCGGGAGAATCGCAATCGCTTCTCCGTGGCATCTTCACCGGACTATTCCTTCAATTCGACCTTTACGCGTGGACCGCTGGATACGAATGCGGCCCCGCAAGTGGGCGGCGAGATCGCCAGTTTCCTGTTGGGCATTCCTGGCGGGTCGATGTCGATTGTGGATTCTTACGCAGAGCGCAATTCGATTTATGGAATGTACATCCAGGACGACTTCAAGGTGACGCGTCGACTGACCTTGAACCTTGGTTTGCGCTACGAGGTAGAAAGCGCGACGACAGAGCGCTATGACCGGGCGGTGCGGAACTTTGACGAAACGACCCCGAACCCGGTGGACGCCCAAGCCCGGGCGAATTATGCCTTGCGACCAATTCCAGAGCTACCTGCAGATCAGTTCCGCGCCTTGGGCGGATTGACGTTTGTAGGCGAGGGCGGAAACCCGCGCGGCTACTGGCGGCCACAGAAAACGAATTTCATGCCGCGCTTCGGCTTGGCTTATCAGTTCAACGACAAAACGGTGTTCCGGGGCGGCTTTGGGATGTTCCGCGCACCGCTGGGCACCCTATACACAAACACGGAACCAGCGGGCTTCAGCTTGTCCACGCCAATTCAAGCAACGCTGGACAACGGGCAGACCTTCATTGCTTCAACGGCAAACCCCTTCCCGAACGGATTGAACCGTCCTCTGGGAGCCGCGGGTGGCTTGTTAACCAACATCGGGCAAAGCGTGAATGGCTTTCCCGACACGCGGAAAAATCCTTATGCCGTACGGTGGAGCTTCGGCTTCCAACGGCAGTTGCCCGGGCAGTTTGTCGTTGAGGCAAGCTACGTCGGCAACCGCGGCACGCGCTTGAACGTGTTGCGGAACATGAACTATGCGCCGGGGCAGTATTTGTCTACCAGTCCGACACGGGATCAGGCGACGATCAACTTCCTGGGGCAGAATTTCCCGAATCCGCTGCGTGGAACGAATCCGATTTTCGGCGCGAACATTTCGCGGGCCAACCTGCTGCGGCCCTTCCCACAGTTTGCAAACGTGAACATCTACGAGCCGATTGGCTACAACTGGTACCACTCCTTGCAAACGCGGATTGAAAAGCGCATGAGCCAAGGGTTTACCACGCAGTTCAGTTGGACTTGGTCGAAGAACATGGAAGCCACAGGCTTCTTGAACCCGCAGGATCCGTTTCTTGAAGAAGTAGTTTCCGGTTTGGACCGGACGCACCGCCTAACGGCGTCGGGCATTTATGAGCTGCCCTTCGGAAAGGGACGGCGCTGGGGCAAGCAGTGGCATCCGGCCCTGGATGCGGTAGCAGGCGGGTGGCAGTTGAACGGCGCCTGGCAGCACCAAAGCGGTGGCCCCTTGGGCTTTGGCAATGCGATTTTCAACGGGGATCTGGACAACGTTGTGTTACCGGCCGACCAGAGAGGCGTAGATGGTTGGTTTAATCGGGACGCCGGCTTTAACCGAGTGGCTTCGCAGCAACTGGCGCAAAACCTAAGGCGCTTCCCCACGCGCTTCAACGGAATACGCGGACCCGTACAAGACCGTGTTGACCTGAGCGTGATCAAAAACTTCGTCTTCCTGGAGCGCTTCCGCTTGCAGTTCCGGGCGGAGACCTTTAACGCATTGAACTTCGCGAACCTCAGTAACCCGAATACGACGGTTACCTCGGCGGCGTTCGGAACAATCACGGGTCAGGACCCGCCCCGGAGCTGGCAGTTTGCGCTGAAGCTGACTTACTAGTCAGCGTTTGGCTTAGTCTCGCAAGCGGAACTCGTCAAACTTCCGAACGGGGTTTGCCGGGTTCCGCGTGTCGAACGAGTAGCTTGCGACTGTGCCGGTGTTGGTGTCGAGGATGGTGAAGGCCGTGACGTTGTTCGAATCAAGGAACGGCATCATGCGCGGCTGGTTTTCCTTTTCCATCATCGGGTTGAACTCCGAGGGCATGGCGATTTCGCGGCCGTGGGGATCGCCGGTGCGCGCATAGTTCGCGGGGTTCCAACGAGGGTTGGCACCAGCGAGTTCGTTGGCGAACTGGCCGTTGAAACGATGCTTCCAAGGTGTTTGGCCATCGGTCCAGAAGGCGCCGAAGCTGTTGCCGACATTGGAGCTTTCAATGTAATTCAGGTTGCCTGCCTTGGCGCGGTTCCACACGTGGGAGTGGCCGGTGTGGACCAGTTGCACACCGTAGCGCTGCAAGAGGGGCTCGATGTCGTTCTTCCAAACATCTTTGTCGAGCGGGTATTCGTAACGGATTTCGCGAATGCGGCGTTCGTTGAGGAGAGGCTGGATGTCGCGTTCCCACTCGGCCAAGCCAATCGGCCAGGTTTTCTTCAGGGATTGAAGCTGGCCATCGGAGCCTTCAAAGAAGATGGTGGCTTCGGGATTAGCCATCACGGGGACGGCGTTGTCGCCCAGGCCGAACATGGTCTGGTGGCCCATCACGGTCTTGTAGGTCGCGCTGGCGCAGGTGGGATTATTTAGCACGCCTTCGAGCCAGTTGTATTGCTCCGAGCCCTTGTCGTAGTTTTCAAACCACATGTCGCCAAAGCCCCATTCGTCGGGGTTGTTCAGTTCGGCGTTGAACTCGGTGAACTTGCCGCGCTGGTTGTTGATGTTCCAAGTGCGCCAAACGCGGGAAACGTTCATGGAAATAAGGCACATGTTGCCGACGCGCTTCCACCAATAGCTTTCGCCGCGCGGGCCGTCCTCGGGGTGGTTCCACATTTCAAAGTATTGGGTGTGTTCGAAGGTGTTGTTGCGAATCCAATCGGCTTTGAAAACGGGGTCGTCGTTGGGGTTGAAGCCAGGGAATTGGCGCTTCAGTTGGGCGTAGCGGATTTCGGCATACCAACGAGGTTGGGGGTCGCCATCCATGTGGTCGATATTGGCGGTGACGTCGCGATTATTGAAGCGTAGCGTCTCCGCCGGACGCCAGCGGCCGGGGGTTTCGTGGTTGCCAATGGTGCCATAGATGGGGGCGAATTGGGTTAGGCGGCCGCCGTTATAGGGGAATTCGGGAAAGATTTCGTTATAGCGGCCCTGGATGGAAGGGAAGAAGGCGGGGCGGGTAGCGGGGAAACGGGGTTGGTTCGCGTTGCCAGGGTTATTGCGCCAAGCTGGGTCGAAACGATCGAACCATTCGGAGGCGCGGTGGGGATTGTCGACAAAATCGCCCGCGACAAGAATGCCATCGAGGGGGCCGAACATTTCTTCTACCTTCTGGTAGTTGGCGGGGGACATCAAGCGGTTCTGCTGGTCGGAGGTAAGCAAGAAACGTCCGCCCCGGTTTTCACTGGGAAGAGGTTGGAAGGAGAACGTCGCGCTGCGGATTTCTTCGCCCATGTCGTTGACGCTGGAGACTGCATAGGGCGTACGGACGTCTTTGGGCAGGCGGGTGATGACGGCCTCGTGGCGGAAGATGGGGCGGAGGGTCAAGGCGGTGGGGTTGGGGCGTTCGAGGATGCGAGAGCCGGGGTCCTCAAACATGCGGGTCATCTTGTAGGTGGCGGCGCGGGCGCGGTTTTCGAGGTTCGCGCCATACAGGACGAAGTTTTCGCCGTAGCCCCACCATTCGGTGTACCAGACGACCTTGACAGAGTCGTGAGTGGGGTCTTGGAGGATGGGGTCGGTTAGCAGGATTTTACTGGTGTCGCGTGCCGTGGCAGCCTCGGCTAGGAACAGGACAGAAAGGGCAATGGAGAGTATGGATCGCATACTTCGAGAGAGATGATGGACGAAAAGCTAAAGATTGTTAATGATGCGTGAAAATATCAATACATCTCGATATTTGAATACGATGAATTGCTCTGGATAGAGTCCCTTGATCTGCTAGGGTTGAAAGATTCCCATGGATTCCAAACCCTGTCGTGCGGACAAGATTGTGGATTGAGGAGAAGCGCAAATGAGAAGAAGGGAAGCCCTTGCGGGAATTTCATCGTTGGCCCTGGGCGGTTGTGCCGTTAGACAGAAGGCAAGCGGGGGATACCCGGGAGCTCCGCCTCGTTTGGCGCGAGTTGAGGCATCGATGGATAGGGTATTCCGGATAACGGTTTGCTCCCGTCCATTCCGAGCTGCGGGGCCGCGGTTGGATACCGAAAAGGTGGGCGACAAGCTGGTCGTTCACAACTATGGTCACGGTGGAAGCGGGTGGTCCTTATCTTGGGGATCGAGCGAACTCGCGGCCGAAAAGGCGGTATCTACGGGAGAACGAGAAATCGCCGTTCTGGGCTGCGGGGCGCTGGGCATCACTTCGGCGATTTTGTTGCAAAGGATGGGCGCAAGGGTAACGATTTACGCCAAGGAACGGCCGCCAGAGGTGCGCTCGGCACGCGCGACGGGGTCGTGGACGCCCTCGTCGCGGATCGCATTGGCCAGCAAGGTAAGCCCGGGTTTTGCTTCACTTTGGGAGCGGATGGCGAGGTCTTCGTTCGCAATGTACCAGAGCTATTTGGGCTTGGCGGGTAATCCGGTCGAATGGACCGACCGCTACTTCATTTCCGGTCCGCAACGAAGCAGGGAAGTCAGGAAAGAAGCCGGCGAGGAATTGGACTTTGTGCGCTATATGGATCGCATCGCGGACACGAATCCGCGGGGCGTGGCGCTGGCCCCTGGCCAGCATCCCTTTCCCGCGGAACGGGTGAGCAAGACTGTGAGCCTGACGTTCAACGTGGCCAGCTACTCGCGCCAACTGGTGAACGACTTCTTGATCGAGGGGGGAACGATCGAGCGGCGGGAATTCCGCACGCCGGGGGAACTGGCGAGCCTGCCCGAAAAGACCATCGTCAATGCGACTGGATATGGAGCTCGATCGCTCTTCGGCGATGAAAGCCTCGTGCCGGTTCGTGGGCAAATCACTTGGCTTATCCCGCAGCCGGAGATTAACTACGGCGTCATTTACAAGGGCGTATTGATGTTGGGGCGGCGGGACGGAATCGTGGTGCAGTCGATCGGTTCCGGAGAGATGGAAGGGTACAACGACCCGAGCGAGACGCCGGACCGTGCTG
Organism: Bryobacter sp.; assembly: GCA_033765085.1. Classification (GTDB taxonomy): domain Bacteria; phylum Acidobacteriota; class Terriglobia; order Bryobacterales; family Bryobacteraceae; genus Bryobacter. The sequence continues at coordinate 25,447 of JANRIK010000021.1, forward strand.
AGGCTGAGAGTGCGGTCAAGACCGTGGCGGAGTTGTTTTAGAGCGGAAATTCCAGCGTAGCGGTACCGGCAGGGCCTTCGTAGATCAATTCCACGCTCTGGATGCCTTCGCCCTTGCCGCGGTACGGGAAGAAGATTAGGCCCGCGACCGGCAGGGTGCGCTCGCCTTCGGGCAACACACGCTTTTGTACCTTCAGCTCCATTTCCCGGCGCAAGGGGAAAGGCATCTTGGGTTCCTGTGGCGGAGGGTCGCCCGGTTGCCGCTTGTTTTTATCGTCTTCTACCTTGGGCGGGATCCATTCGGGGTCGCTCAAGCCTCGGAGGGCCGCGCCGTAGGGCTGCGCGAGGATCGGCATCTTCTTACCGTTGATGCGCACCGAAAATTGGCCAAAGGCGATGTTGGTCTTCTGCCCGTAGATTGCAAGTTCCACCACCACATGGCTGTCGCTCTTAAAAGTCCCATCGAGGGTGGGCACGGAATGGAAAAGGAAATCTGCCGCCAAGGTGATGTCGCCCGCCTTGGCCTTGACCATATAGTCATCTGGCGAACTGCGGGGGTCGGTTTGCGCCATCAGGGCGCTCGCAAGCAAGAGCGTGGTCCACTTCATCTCACGCCCAACGTAGCACAGCGGGGGTTGGGCTTAGAGGCGGTCTTCCGTCGCGGCCTGCAGGCGCGCCGTGACTTTGAGCTTTTGCTTCCCGCGCAGCACTTCGATGGCGACGGGGTCGCCGCCGCGCTTGCCGCGAAGGGCACGGGGGATGGAGTTGCCATCTTCGGCGCGGAGGCCGTTGATGGTGGTGATTAAGTCGCCGCCAATGGGCACTTCGTAGCCGCCAATGATGACGACGCGGTTCCCGCCCCGGATGCCGGCTTCGGCGGCGGCGGAACCACGGTTCACCCGCAGCACCAGCAAGCCGCCCTCAGCGGGATAACCAAGCTCTTCGGCCAGGTCCCCGGCAATGGGCAGAACGCTTACGCCGAGGATGGGCGGGGCGTACTTGCGGCCGCTGGAAAAGGCGTCGACCAGTTCGCGGGCGCGGTTGATGGGCATAGCGAAGCCGATGCCGATGGAGCCTTGGGCGCCGAAGATGGCCGTGTTGATGCCGATAACGTTGCCCTGAGAATCCAGCAGCGGGCCGCCGGAATTGCCGGGGTTGATGGAGGCGTCGGTTTGGATCATGCCTTCCAACTCGCGGCCGCGTTCGTCGCTGATGGTGCGGGACAGGGAGCTAATGATGCCGGTGGTGAGCGTGCCTTCCAGGCCAAAGGGGTTGCCAATGGCGAGGACTTTTTGGCCGATTTGGACCTTGTCGGAATCCCCGAGGCGGAGGAAGGGAATCTTCATGTCGGGCTTCGAGTCGATCTGGATGAGGGCGAGGTCGTTGGAGGGGTCTTTGTCGAGCAGGCGGGCCTTGAAGTTCTTCTTGTCGGCAGTCGTGATGGTGATTTGCTCGCTGCCGCTGACGACGTGAAAGTTGGTAAGGATTTGTCCCTGTTGGTTGATGAAAAAGCCGGAGCCCGTGCTTTGGGCCGGGTAAAGCTGCATGAACCAGTTTTGGCGGAGCGTGGTGGAGGTGATGAAGACCGTGGCGGGATGGGCGTTTTTGTAAACCTCGACGTTGTTGTTTTCGTCGGAGGAAAGGCCGGCGCCTTGGGTAGTGGAAGGGCCGGACCACAGCGGGCCGGCGGGAGTGGAAGCAGAATCCGCGCGGCGGAAAAGGCCCGCGAGGTCCCACTTGGCAATGGAGGTGGCGTAAACAAAACCTGCCGCAAGCAGGGCGGCGAGGGAAAGAGTGCGAAGGAATTTCATGAGGGGCGGCGCTCCTTTTCTAAGCTAAGCAGATTTTCGTGGACGGCGTGGGCTTGGGAGATAGTGTCGGCGAGAGAGCCCGAAGTATCTATGACGAAGCGGGCGTAATTTCGTTTTTCCGAAGCGGACATTTGGCGGGCGAGACGGCGCTGGACGTCGGCGAGGGTTGCGTTGCCGCGAGCGAGGGCACGCTGGATTTGGAGCGGCTCCGGGCACCAGGTGACAACCAGCGTGTCAAAGCTGCGGTAGTTGCCGGTCTCAATCAAAATAGCGGCTTCCACCACGGCGACGGCGTGGGGTTGGGTTTGGGCGATGGTGGTGAACCAATCCTGTTCGTATTGGAAGACGAGAGGATGGATGATTTCGTTCAAAGCACTTAGCTCGGCGGGTTGGGAAAAGACCAGAGCACCCAGAGCGCGGCGATCAATTTCGCCGTCGGGCGCGAGAATGCCTTCGCCGAAACGGGCAAGGACCGGGGCGAAGGCAGGTTGGCCCCGGCGAAGGAGTTGGTGGCCGAGTTCATCGGCTTTGAGCAAGGGAGAGCCAAGCGAAGCGAAGACTTCGGCCACCACACTTTTGCCGGTGGCGAGGCCGCCCGTAAGGCCAACGCGGAGCATGGACGGTTAAGCTTTCGTCAGCCGTTCGGCCGCAAGAACAGTGTTCGACATCAGCATGGCGATGGTCAGCGGGCCAACGCCGCCGGGGACCGGAGTGTAGGCTTCGGCCAGGCGATCCATGGCGGCGGGGTCAACGTCGCCGGTAAGCTTGCCGTCCAAGCGGTTCATGCCCACGTCGATGACGATGGCGCCGGGGCGGATATGAGCATCGCCCAGCATCTGGGCGCGGCCAATGGCGGCGACAAGAATGTCCGCGCGGCGGCAATGTTCGGGGAGGTCAACGGTTTTGCTGTGGCAGATGGTGACCGTGGCGTGGGCATGGAGCAGAAGCAGCGCCATCGGCTTGCCAACTATACTGCTGCGGCCCACGATAACGGCATGGCGCCCGGCCAAGGGGACATCGTAGCGGCGCAGGAGTTCCATCACGCCAGAGGGAGTGCAGGGCCGCATCCCGTGGGCGTTCTCCAGCAGCAGGCCACCGTTGATGGGGTGGAAGCCGTCCACGTCCTTATTCGGGTTGATAGCGTTCAGCACGCGCGCGGCGTCGATTTGGGGCGGCAGGGGAAGTTGGACGAGGATACCGTGAACGGCGGGGTCAGCGTTGAGGCTTTCGACGAGGGCAAGCAGATCTGCGGTGCTGAGGTCGGCGGGAGGGCTAAGCTTGCGGCTGTGGATGCCAAGCTTTTCGCAGGCTTGGATCTTGTTTTTGACATACACGTGGGAGGCGGGGTTGTCGCCAATCAACACGACAGCAAGCGTGGGCGGGTGCCCGGTGGAGAGGAGGGCGTCAACGCGAGGTTGGAGTTCCGACAGGATTTGATCGCGGATTAGTTTGCCGTCGAGGATGCGTCCCAAGGAGTTTCTGCCTTTCTGGATTGGAGTTGGTGGCGGTAATAGAGTGCGCCGGCGGCGATAAGGGCCGTGGCGGTGAAAGAAATGCGCGGTTCGAGGGTAAAGCCGAAGAGGGTCATCCAAGCGCCGGTAAGGATAAAGATACCCGGAAGAAGGGGCCAAGTTTTGGTGAGCAAGGGAAGCTTGCGCCAACCCGGACGGCGGCGGAAGCGGAAGAGGGCGACCACGCTCAGCATAGAGAAGAAATTGAGCGTAAAACCGATGAAGAAAAAGAGGCTGGGAAGGCTGGTGAAAGTAAGGGCCATGCTCACCAGGGCGAGCAACAGAAGGGCAGGGACGGGCGCGCGCCACTGGGGATCCACTTGGGCGGCGGCGGGAAAGAAGGCGCCGTTGCGGGCCATCGCGTAAACCACGCGGGGGCCGACGGTGATCATGGCATTCAGCGTGCCGAGCAGGATCATCGCCATGAGGATACTGAAAGCGCTGGCCATTTGGGGGCCAAAAAGGCGCGCGCTGGCCAGGGCGCCAACGGCGGTAAAGCCTTTCATCACGCCCAGAGGGACGGCGTAGAGGAAGACCGCGTTGAGGGAAAGATAGAGGGCGGTGACGATGGCGGTGCCGGCCAGCAGTGCCTTGGGAACGTTGCGCGCGGGGTCGGCAATTTCTTCGGCAATGTAGGTGGCCGCGTTCCAACCCGAATAGCTGACGTAGACGAAATAAAGGCTAACGGCGAATTGGGCAGGCAAGGGGGTGGTGCCTTCGCGAAAGGTAGAGAGGGAAAAATTGGCAAGGTTGCCATTACCAGCGACAATGGCGAAAAACAGGAAGAGCAGCAGCACGCCGAGCTTGAGCCCAGTGAGGATTTGTTGCAAGCGCGTGGCGCGCTGCACGCCATAAAGGTTGGCCACCGTAAGCGCCCCGATGATGCCGCAGGCCAGGATTTGCGCGCCGCCCAAATGGAGCGAGAAAAGGCCGGTGCCGCTATTCCAAAGCGCGCTTTCCGGGCGAAAGGCCGGGAAAAAAGTGCCAAGGTATTCGGCGAAGGCCAGAGCGGCCGCGGCGACCGGAGCCGCAAAGCCGGCCAGGAAGGAAGTCCATCCCGTCATAAAGCCCCAAACGGGCCCGTAGGCGTGATGGAGGTAAACATATTCACCACCGGAGGCGGGAAAGTTCATGCCCAGTTCGCTATAGCAAAGAGCACCGATCAAGGCCAACAATCCGCCCACCACCCAAATGGCAAGAAAAAGGATGGGTTCGCCGAGGTCCCGTGCGAGGTAGCCGGAACTGGTCAGGATGCCGACGCCGACGCTATTGGAGATGACCAGCGAGATGGCTCCGCCGAGATGGATGCGGCGGAGCAGGGCGGGCCCGGTTGCGGTCACTCTCTCAGGATAGGGGATTTAGCGAAGGCGAAGAGTCCAAACAAAAAAAGAGGCCGGCGGAAACGGTTCGTCCACCGGCCTATCTGCTTCTGACCTGGGGAAAGATCAGAGGAACTCACAAAATAGGAAACCAGTGCATAAAACACTAGTGCGAAATGCAATGTTATGCAATTTTCACAGGTGTGGTAAACAACCACAGTCTTGTGGTGGCACTAGTTTTTTAGGATTTGCGTAAGGGGTACTCCGAAGCCTTCGATGGCGCGTTCGAAGCGGGGAGGGCAGTTGTTTTGGGAGAAAAAGTTTTTTAGCCGGACGGAAAAGGTTTGGAACGTTTGCACGTCGTTGGCGAGCTTGAAGGCCTCGGCGAGGAACCGGGAACTGCGGTCGTAGCAATCGCCGCGAAGGGTGCGCAGGGAATAGCGAGCGCAATCGAAATAGAGGTGGATGGCGGTGTGGGGGTCGGAATCGGAATAACTGTTGGCGATTTGGGCCCAGACTTCAGTGGTGGCCCCTTGGGCGCGGGCTTGTTCGTGGGCTTCGTCGCGGCGGCCTTCGAGCAGGAGGATGCGCGTATAAAGACTGTTGCTCTTGGCGGCGGCGTATTCAATGGCCTCTTCGCGGACGTCGTTGGTTTGGCGCAAGGGGGCAGCGGCGGCCAGGAGCTTGCGATAGTGGCTTTCGTTGGGGAGGGCGCGATAGAGCTCCCAACGGAATTCGAGGGAACGCTCGAAGTTCGCTTCGCGCTCGAAGTGCGCGGCCAAATAAGCAAAGAGAGTGGTGGGCGGCGGGGTGTGGAAGCGGTCGCACGCGGCAAGGACGGCGTCGGCGGCGGCGCGGGCGTGGCCGGCCTGCTCCATGCGCTCGGCGACGGCAAGCACCTCGGCGGGGTTCGTGGCGAAGGCCATGGCAATGGCAAAGCGTTCCTGGAAGTCCGAAGTGAAGTTGGCCCAGGCGCGAAGGAGCTTGGCTTCGCGAAGGTGCTCCTGGAAGGTAGGGCCGCCACGGGCAGGTAAGGGTTCGCCCAGGACAATCGCGCGGTAAACGGGTTCGAGGCGACGGCGGTAAGCTTTCAAGCCGGTTTCGCCGAGCAAGGGGGCATAGTCGGCGATGGCGTTTAAGAGTAATTCGTGGGGCGAAGCGAATTGCAGGTCGTAGAGGTGTTCGGCAAGCGAGGCGGGGTCCAGCGGCCTTTGTTGCGCAATCCGCAGGTGCAGGTTGGCAAAGGCATCCAGCAGGCGCTGCAAGCGGACGCTAAGGTTGGGCAGGCGAGCAATGATGGCATCCAGCAGCAGCGCGGCGCGGGCACAAGCTTGGAGGGCATCCAGCAGGCGTTCCTTGCGAAGCAGACATTCCGTGGCTTGCAGAAGGAAAGCGCCGTAGGGGGCAATTTCGCCGACGCGGAGGGAATTTGCGGGGCGCGTCGTAAACTCGGTGAACTCGGTAAAGGCAATGTCGAGCAGCGAAAAGCAATGGTCGGGGTCGGTCTCGAGGGCAGCGAAGAATTCCAGGCGCTGGCGGAATTCAGGCAGGTCCCGGGCAACGGTGAGAACCCAATCCGCAAGGGCCGGGGGAGGGAGGCCGGCCAGGATCTCGCGCAAGGGTTTTTGCCGGCTGGGAGACGAGGCCCGGGGAACCATGGGTAATAGCTTAGCCCGAGCGGAGCCATCTGTGCAGCAAAATGAGAGCAACCGTGGCTAAGCCCAGGGCGAGGCCGATCCAAAGTCCTGGTACTCCGTAGCCAAGACGGAAGCAGAGAAAGGCGCCGAGCGGCAAACTTAGAACCCAATAACCGGCCAAACCGGCTAGGAAGGGGGTTTGGGTATCACCGCGGCCGCGCAACGCGCCGGTGGCGACGGATTGGATGCCGTCGAAAAGCTGAAAAGCGCCTGCCCAAAAGACGATGGGGATCGCCGCGGCGAGGATGGCCCGGTTAGAGGTGTAAAAGCCCAGGATGATTTGGGGGAAGGCAAACAGCAGAATTGCGCTGAGAAGCATGAACGTTGCGCCCACCAGAATGGCGGCATTGCCGGCGGCGCGCGCACGCAAGGGTTCGCCCGCGCCAATAGCGTTGCCTACTTGGACGGCGGCGGCGCTGGAGATGCCGAGCGGGACCATGTAGGTGAGGGCAGCGTGGTTCAGGGTAATTTCGTGGGCGGCGAGCGATACCGCGGGAAAGGTACCGGCAAGAGCCGTGGCGGCGGCAAAGCCCGAGACCTCGAGGAAGATGTGGCCGGCGGCGGGCAGGCCGAGGGTAAGCAATTGGCGTAGACGCTTAAAATCTGGCCCCTCGAGGCGCCAAAGGCCGGAGGAAGCAGGTTCGTGGCCGAGGAGGGCAAGCAGGAGGAAGAGGGCCAAGTACAATCGGGCGCCGACCGTGGCCCAGGCGCAACCCTCAATTCCCAGGGCCGGGAAACCCGCATTGCCTTCAATCAGCAGCCAATTCAGGCCGACGTTGACGAGATTGGCGCTCACGAGGGCGAACATAACGGGGCGCACCCAACTGCGGGCCTGCAGGTAGCGGCGCAAAACAGTATAAGCGCCCAGGGGAAAAATGCTGAGGGCGAGGACGCGGCCAAAGGGTTGCGTGAGGCGGAAGACTTCGGGCTCCGCGCCGAGGAAGCGCAGAGCGGGCAGGCAAAGCAACATGGCGGCCAACAGAAAGGGCGCCGCGCCGAGGGCTAGCCAGAAGCCTTGGCGGAAGCTGTGGTGGGCGTCGGGAAGGTCGTTGGCGCCTACGGCTTGGGCGATCAGCGTATCCAAGCCCAGCAGGACCCCGATGATCAGCAGGCCGATGGTATAGAAAACAAGATTGGCCAAGGCAACGGCGCCGATTGCCTCGGCACCCAAGCGGCCTACCATAATGGTATCGGTGATGCCCATGCCCATCCAGCCCAACTCGGCCACCACTACGGGCCAGGCGAGGCGCAGCAGGGGCACAAGCTCGGAGTGATAGGTAAAGTGATGGGATTGATGCGACATATCGGAAAACAACTGGTGAAACAAGTCTGGATGGCAGCCGCCGTGGTGAGCTGTGGATGGGCGGGGACGGTCTTAGAGGAGTATCGCATTGTTAGCGCACGCAACACCGTTGAGAAAAACCTAGTCGAGGTCCGGCCTGGCGAAACTTTGGCGCTGCAAGTGCGAGCCTACGGGCGGCTGGAGCAAGCGGGGGAAGAACCGCAGCAGGGGCGCATTGAACACACCAAATGGGAGGCGCGGATTCTCGAAGCCGGTGGGGGAAAGCTGAGCAAGCCGTTTAAGTACCAAGGCGAAGATACCGAGACCGTGCTGCAGGAAAAGACGAGTGCGTTTGCGGCAATTTTGCGAGCCGGGGCGGGGCGATTTCTGGCTAAGGACGCAGTGCTGTATAACGCGCCGCTGGAGCCGGGGACCTATACGGTGGAGGTTGCGGCAACCGAGGGCGGCGACGTGAAGGCGAGCGTGAAGGTCCGCGTCACGCCGACGGCGCCTAGCTCCTGGACACAGCCGAAAAACTTGTTCGGGGAAGAGCCGCTCGATACCTCGCCATATCGCTATTTGTGCGAACACTACGCTCCGTTTGTGGCGCAGGAGACCTGGTTTGATCCGCGGGCTGATTATCTGCATCGCTTTGACTTTGACGGTGACCGGCACGGCGACAACAATTGGGACAACCTGGAATACGGTTCGCCGCAGGCTTACGTTTATTACGCGGCAATGGAGACGGAAACGCACTGGTTTTTGCACTACAACTTTTTCCACGCGCGGGATTATTCGGACAACTGTCTGGCCGGCATGTGCCACGAGAACGACAACGAAGGCATTGTCCTGACGGTGAAGAAAGACGGCAGCGAGTTTGGGCGCCTGGAAGTAATGGAAACGTTGGCGCACAACAACGTCTACACCTACACCAACCGCCGGGATCTGCGGAAGGGGTTGCACAATGTGGATGGGCCGCTGGTGCTGGTGGAGGAGAGCCATCCGGTGGTCTTTCTCGAAGCGGGCGGGCACGGGGCGCTGGGCGGCGGGGACCGCAAGAGCACCTACGATGCAGAAAAGGGCGAATGGAAAGCGGACACGGGAGTGACGTATTTCTATCGCGGCGTGGCAGAGATGCCGAAATCGAGCCTAGCGCAGCAGGTGGGCTACGAGTTGCTGCCCATCGAGGAGCACTGGTGGAAACGGCATGCCGAAGAGCGCGAGGGCAGCCGGCAGATGTTTGCCGATTATGAGGAGTACCGGCCCGTGGGCAACCGGCCGCGTCCGCGAGATCCACGCCTGGCGACAGCGTTTTTGGGGGAAAAGCACAGCAGCAACAAAGCGAGGCCATTCTGGGGCTGGACGGATACGGCGGGCAAGCGGCGAAAGGTTTACGCGACCGGGCAATGGGCGCTGGACCCGGCCTATAGCTTGCGGCAAAGCTTGCGTTTTCCGGCCGACGAGGAGTGGAGCTTCGAATATGTCTACAATCCTTTCCTCGACATCGTCAGGAAGCCGGAGTGAGCCCGATACAATTGCTGGGCGGCGCGGCCTGCGCCTTTAGCGTAGGAATGGCGAAGACAGGCATGCCCGGCTTGGGCATTCTGGCGGTGCCGATGATGGTGTTGGTGGTGGGGGACGCGCGTTTGGCGGCCGGTTGGTTGCTGCCCATTTTGTGCTGCGCGGACCTGTTTGCGATTTATTACTGGCGGCGGCACGCGGCGATGAACCGGCTTTGGAGCCTGGCGCCGTGGGTGCTGGTGGGAATTGCGGCGGGGGCTGTGACGCTGAGTATGCCCGAAAAAGTGCTGCGGCCGATGGTGGGCGGGATCATTTTCCTAATGCTTTGCCTTTATTTGTGGCGGCTCTTCGGCAAAGTAAGCAGCGCTCCCGCGCACCCGGTGCCCTACGGCTTGGCGGCGGGTTTTGCCACGACGGTGGCTAACGCTGCCGGGCCGGTGATGAGTTTGTACCTTTTGAGCAAGCGTTTGCCGAAGGAAGATTTTGTGGCGACGGGGGCCTGGTTTTTTTTCTTCATCAATTTGGCGAAGTTGCCCATCTACTGGAGTCAAGGCCTTTTGAGCCAGAAGAGCGTGACGTTTGGCCTGTGGATGGTGCCGGCGGTTTTGGCGGGCGCCATGGCGGGCCGGTGGCTGGTAAGCCGGATTCCGACGGTGGTGTTTGAGTGGTCGGTGATTGGGCTGACGGCGGCGAGTACGATCTTGTTACTGAAGGGGTAAAGAGGGCATAAAGCTCAGTTATAATGAAATTTCCGATGTCCATTTCAGCAGGCGGCGCGCCCAGCGCAAACGGGAAGAAGATCATTCTGCTTTCTCCTCGGGGTTTTTGTGCGGGGGTGGTGAGGGCGATTGATGTCGTCAAGATCGCCCTGGACCTCTACGGAGCGCCCATTTACGTGCGCAAGGAAATTGTGCACAACCGCCACGTGGTGGAGGAATTGAAGGCTGCGGGGGCAATTTTCGTTAACGAACTGGGCGAAGTTCCCAGTGGGGCGAGGCTGATCTTCAGCGCGCACGGGGTTTCTCCGGCAGTGCGCAAGGAGGCGGCAGAGCGAAACCTGCAGGTGATCGACGGCACCTGCCCGCTAGTGACGAAGGTGCACCTCGAAGCCATCCGTTACGCCAAAAAAGGCTATTCGATTGTGCTGATCGGGCACTCGAACCACGAAGAAATTGAAGGCACGATGGGCGAAGCACCGGAAAGCACATTCTTGGTGGAGACCCCCGAAGATGTGGCGAAACTGACGCTGCCCGATGAATCGAAAGTGGTTTATTTGACGCAGACCACCCTTTCGCTCGACGAAACTCGCGATGTCATTGCGGCGCTGAAAGAGCGCTTCCCGGCCATGCAGGGTCCGCCTTCGCAGGATATTTGCTACGCGACCGAGAACCGGCAGATTGCCGTGAAGGCTGTTGCTCCGTTGTGCGAACTGCTGCTGGTGGTGGGCAGCCAAAACAGCTCAAATTCGCGGCGGCTGGTGGAAGTTTGCGAAAAGACGGGTGTGCCGTCTTACCTAATTGACGATTGCGGCGAAGTAAAGCCGGAATGGTTGGAGGGTGTGCGTACCGTAAGCATTACGGCGGGCGCGAGCGCTCCGGAGAATCTGGTGCAGGATTTGATTGCCTACCTGCAGAACGAGCATGGCTTTGGCGCCATGGAAGAGATGGAAATTAAAGAAGAAGACGTACGCTTCACTCTGCCGGGCGAATTGGCCGAGGCGGGGCGGAAGCTGCACTACATACAAAACGCATGATGCCTCAATTGCAATTGGCCCAGCCCCTTGTTGCCGATTGTGTGCAAGCCGTCAAAAGCGCGGCCGAAAACTTGCTGCGCCGGCAACACCGCGAAGGCTACTGGTGGGAAGACCTGACAGCGGATACCACGCTGGAAAGCGATTACATCCTCTTTGAGCTGTGGTTGCACAAGCCGGTAAATGGCGTGTGGAATCCGCCAAATCGCGATGCGATTGCGCGAGCGGTGACGTCGATCCTGTCGCGGCAACTGCCCGATGGTGGTTTCAATATTTACCCTGGCGGACCGAGCGAGACTTCGGCCTCCGTTAAGGCCTATTTCGCCTTGAAGCTGGCCATGCCGCTGGCGGGTTTGTCGCTCGAGGACGAACGCCTGACGCGGCTGCGGGACCGGGTGTTGGCCCTGGGCGGGATACAAGCAGCCAACTCCTACACGAAGCTGAACCTGAGCCTTTTTGGGCTTTTTCCGCGTCATGCGGTACCAACGGTGCCGCCCGAGATGATTCTGCTGGGCAATTTCATCTACGAAATGTCCAGTTGGAGCCGAGCCATTGTGGTGCCGCTGTCGCTGTTGAGCGCGGCGAACCCGCAGGCGCCGGTGCCCAATGGCTTTGACCTGAAGGAAATCGCCAAGCCCGGGGTGCCGTTCACTTTGCGGCCCACGGACAAGCTGCTGTCGAGCAAGAATTTCTTTTATCGCGCGGACTATTTCCTAAAGTTGTACGAGCGCTCGCCGTTGGTGAAGCTGTTGCGCCCGAGGGCCACGCGGCTTTGCAAAGAGTGGATGATGGAGCGGCTGGACTATAGCGACGGTTTGGCGGCCATTTATCCACCGATGATGTACAGCGTGATGGCCATGGATGTTTTGGGCTTCGCCCCGGACCATCCGCGGCGCGTGGAAGCGCTGAAGCACTTTGAAGATTTGTTAGTGGACGACGACGCGAAGGGCTTTTACTTCCAGCCCTGTTTCTCCGTCGTGTGGGATACGGCGATCGCCGCCTACGCGCTGGCCGAAGTTTCCATGAGCCCGGCAGCGGTGGACGTTTCAAAGTCCCTGCAACGGTGCGCCGATTGGTTGTTGACGAAAGAATGCCGGCGGAAGGGCGATTGGGCGGTGAAGCGCCCGAACCTCGAGCCCTCGGGCTGGTACTTTGAATTTGCCAACGAGTTTTACCCGGATATCGACGATACAGCGATGGTGCTGATTGGTTTGGACAAGGCCAAGGCTTCGAACCCGACCGCGCAGCAGGCCTCCGCACGGCGGGCCGTGAATTGGCTTTTGGGCATGCAAGGCAAGGATGGCGGCTGGGCAGCCTTCGACGTCGACAACAACTGGAACTTTCTGGCCGATGTGCCCTTTGCCGACCACAACGCCATGCTCGACCCTGCGTGCCCGGACATCACCGGCCGCGTACTCGACGGATTGGTGCGGCAAGGCGTCAGCCCCTCGCACGAAGCGATTCGCAAGGGCGTCGACTTTTTGTTCCGCACGCAAGAGCAGGACGGCAGTTGGTACGGGCGTTGGGGCGTGGATTACATCTATGGCACCTTCCTGGCGCTGAAAGGCTTAGAGGCGGCGGGCGTGAGCGACCGCGAGGCTCCGGTATTGCGCGGCGGGGAATGGCTGCGCTCCGTGCAGAATGCCGACGGCGGGTGGGGTGAAAGCTGCGCCAGCTATGACCGGCATACTTTTGTGGGCGGGCCTTCGACGCCTTCGCAAACGGCGTGGGCGGTGATGGGCCTTTTGGCCAGCGGCGACAGAACGAGCGAGAGCGTGCGCAAGGGCGTGGAATACCTGGTGGCGCAGCAGCGGCCGGACGGCAGTTGGGACGAGCCCTACGCCACGGGCACGGGTTTCCCGAAGGTGTTTTATTTGAGCTACCACATGTACCGGAACGCGTTTCCGATGATGGCGCTGGCGATGTATTTGAACCGGGGGAGAGAAGCGTAATGAGCTTTAGCGTAACGGCGATGGCCACTTTGGCCACCTACATTGCCCGCAACAAGATGAGTCCGAAGCCAGAATGGCAGAGAACGGTGAAGGGCGAGGACGACGCGGCGAATCCGTTTCGGATTATTCACACTCGTTTCGGTCCTTCGGATAAAAAGCCGCATCCGCTCATCAACAAGCGCTTCCCGCTGGTGCTGCAACTCGAGCCTTTGCACGCCTGCAACCTGACGTGCACGGGTTGTGGCCGGATTCGCGAGTACGAATCGACGATTACCCAGCAATTGAGCCTGGAAGAATGTTTGCGGGCGAGCGATGAGTGTGGCGCGCCGGTGGTGGCTATTTGCGGGGGCGAGCCGATGTTGTACGGTCCGCTGCCGCAGATGGTGGAAGGATTGCTCGAGCGCGGGCGGATTGTGATTTTGTGCACGAACGGGATGTTCATGGCCAAGAAGCTGGGCCAATACAAGCCGCACGAGAATTTCTTTTTTAACGTTCACTTGGACGGCATGGAAAAGACCCACGATATTTGCGTAGAGCGCGAGGGCGTGTTCAAGCTGGCCGTGGAAGGCATTCAAGCGGCGAAGGCGGCGGGCTTCAAGGTCTGCACGAACACGACCGTGTACCAGGAAACGTCGATGGACGAGCTGGATGAGATGTTCACGTTCCTGAGCAAGTTTAAGCTCGACGGGCACATGATCTCGCCGGCCTACGGCTATTCGGCGGTGAATGACCGGGAAATCTTCATGACGCGCGAAGACATTGTGGAGAAGTTCAAAGGTTTCCGCAAACGCTTTGAAAAGGTGAAGTTCAACCAGAGCCCGGTGTACCTAGAGTTTTTGGAAGGCGAGCGCGACCTGCCCTGCACGGCCTGGGGCAACCCGACCTACAACGTGAAGGGATGGAAGGGCCCCTGCTATCTGATTACCGACGCCCACTATCCCACCTTTGAAGAGCTGATGACCAAGACGCAATGGGAGAACTACGGCCACGGGGCAGACCCGCGCTGCGACCATTGCATGGTGCACTGCGGCTATGAGCCTTCAGCGGCAATGGGCATCAATGCGAAGTGGCAGGATGCCTTTACCTACATGAGCTGGATGATCAAGTAAGGGGACGGGCAACAAAAGGTGCCGCGGGCATTGGTGACGGGCGCGACGGGCTTCGTCGGCTGGCATGTGGCCCGGCAGTTGTTGGAGCGCGGCTGGGAAGTGAGAGCCTTGGCAAGACGGGGTAAAGTGCCGGAACTGGAAATAGAAACCATCCATGGCGACCTGCGGGACCGTTCGAGTGTAGAACGGGCTGCCGAGGGTTGCGATGCGTTGTTTCACGTGGCGGCGGATTACCGCCTGTGGACGGCGAAGCCGGAGGAGATGTATGCCTCGAACGTGGAGGGCACGCGCAACGTCCTGCGCGCTTGCCGGAAGATGCGAGCGGTGTATTGTTCCACAGTGGGAGCCATTGGGATGCGGCCCGGCCTGCTGGCCGATGAAGATTCCCCGGTAAGCCTCGCGGATATGAAAGGCCACTACAAGCGCTCGAAGTTCCAGGCCGAAGCCGTAGCGCGGGAAGCGGCGGCGGAAGGTATGGACGTGGTGATCGTGAATCCGACCACGCCGCTGGGCGAAGCAGACCGCAAGCCAACGCCGACGGGAAAAGTGGTGGTGGACTTTTTGGCGGGCAAGATCCCGGCCTATATCGATACGGGCCTGAACTATGTGGATGTTCGCGATGTGGCCGACGGGCACTGGCTGGCTTATGAGCGCGGCAAGCGGGGCGAGCGGTATATTTTGGGGTCAGAAAATCTGACCTTGATCGGCATGCTCCAACGGTTGGCTAAAGTCTCCGGCAAGGCGGCGCCGACGGTGGAATTGCCGTATTTTGTGGCCTACACGGCCGCGGCGGTATCAACGGCGTGGGCGGGGTTGACGGGTAAGGCGCCAGGGATTCCGCTGGATGGCGTGCGTTATGCACATACCAAGATGTGGGTGAATTGCGAAAAAGCGAAGCGGGATTTGGGCTATGCGCCGCAAACCGTGGACGGAGCTCTTGGCCGCGCTGTTGCTTGGTTTCGGGAGCATGGCTATGTCTGAGCTGGCTATGTCTGAATTGGCCATGCTGTGCGCAATGGAAGTGGAGCGTGCGGCGGCGCCGACAGGAGTGCCGCTGGTGGTGAGCGGGCCAGGCTTCGGGCGGGCCCGGCGGGCAGCGGAAGACTTGGCGGCGCAATCGCCGGGCATGATCTTGAACTTTGGCACCTGCGGGGCGCTGCGACCGGAGTACGCCTTGGGCCAAGTGTTCAGCGCGCAATTGGCCAGCTTGCCTTGCCTGGCTTGGCCGGGTTTGCCGCAGGCTCGATTGATCAGCCAGGACCGCGTAGCGGTGACGAAGGAAGAAAAGGCCGCACTGGCGCGGGCAGGTGGCGATCTGGTGGACATGGAAGCGCAAGCCGTGGCGGAGGTCTGCGCGGCGCGCGGCATTCGCTTTGCGGCCGTGAAGGCTGTGTCGGACTTGGCGGACGAAGACTTGCCGCTGGACTTCAACCGCTTTCGCCGGGCCGACGGTGGCTTTGAGAATTGGCGCATAGCGTTGGCGGGACTTGGAAGGATGGGAGATTTGTTGCGCTTGAAGCGGCAGACGGAACTGGCCGTGGCGCGCTTGGGGGAGGTTTTGCGAAATGCCAACTAAGGGCTTGATGCGAGCCGCGGTTTACCGGGGAAAGAACGATGTCCGGATTGAACGGGTGCCGGTGCCGGAAATTGGTCCCGGAGAACTTTTGGTGCGGGTGGCGGCCTGTGGGGTTTGCCATACAGACCTCAAAAAGATTGAGTACGGGCTGCTCGAGCCGCCGCGGATTTTTGGGCACGAAACTGCCGGGACGGTGGCCGTGGTGGGCGAAGGAGTGGCGAAATTTGGCGTGGGCGACCGCGTGGTGGCGTTTCACCACATTCCCTGCGGCAATTGTTTTTACTGCGAACGTAAGCTTTATGCCCAGTGCCCCGTGTACAAGAAGGTGGGAATTACGGCGGGTTTTGAGGCAGCGGGCGGCGGCTATGCGGAATTTATCCGCGTGATGCCGTGGATTGTGGAACGCGGGGTGGAACGGATCCCCGAGGGGGTGAGCTTTGAGGCCGCCAGCTTTGTGGAGCCCGTGAATACTTGTCTGAAGGCCGTGGCGCAAAGCGGAGCCCGGGCGGGGGATGTGGCGCTGGTCTTGGGCCAAGGGCCCATCGGGCTGCTATTCACAATGATTTTGCGGGAGCGCGGCGTGACGACGCTGGTGACCGATTTGAGCGAGGCGCGGCGGGCGCGGGGGCGGCGCTACGGCGCGGCGGAGGCCTTGGACCCGCGGACGGAAGACCTGGCCGCGGCGACCCGGAATTACACGGAAGGCCGTGGCGCGGACTTGGCCTTTGTGGCCGTTTCGGCGCCAGGGGTGGTGGAGCAGGCGGTTTCGGCGACACGGCCGGGAGCCCGAATTACGCTCTTTGCGCAGACCAGCGATAAGGAACGCATCGAACTATCGGGGGCGAGCATCTGCAAGGATGAGAGAGTATTGGCCGGTGCGTATTCGGCAGACGTGGACCTACAGGCCGAGAGCGCGCGAATGGTTTTTGACGGGACGCTGCCGGTGGGAGAATTGGTAACGAACGTGTATCCGCTTGAAGAGATTGAAGAAGGCATAAAATTGGCCACCCATCCGACCGCAGAATCATTGAAAATAGTAATTCGGCCACAAGCGGTAGAAGGCTAAAGGCGAAAGAAGCGCTTGAAACACGAAATGCTGGCCGCCGTTCTGTACGGCAAAGAGCAAATAGAAATCAAACGGGTTCCTGTTCCGGAACTTGACGCGGGTGATTTGTTGGTGCGGGTGCGCGCGGCGCTTACCTGTGGCACTGACGTTAAGGTATTTCGCCGGGGCTATCACGCGCGGATGATTGTGCCGCCAGCTCTGTTTGGGCATGAACTGGCCGGAGACGTGGTGGCAGTGGGCGCGGGCGTAAAGGATTTTCATTTGGGCCAGCGGGTGGTGGCGGCCAACAGCGCGCCGTGTGGCGAGTGTTTTTATTGCCGCAAGGATAATGAGAACCTTTGCGAGAACCTGCTGTTCAACAACGGCGCCTACGCGGAGTTCATTCGCATTCCTTCGCGCATCGTCGAGAAGAATACCTACGAGATCCCAGACCACGTGGACTATCAGGATGCCGCGCTGGTGGAGCCGCTGGCTTGTGTGATTCGCGGTATCGATGAGAGCCGCGTCAAGAGCGGTGACACGGTGGCGGTGATTGGCGTAGGGCCCATCGGCCTGATGTTTGTCCGCCTGCTGAGCCTGCGTGGTTGCCGGGTGATCGCCATTGGGCGGCGGCGGCCGCAGTTGGAGCGGGCGCGGGCGCTGGGCGCGGCCGAGACGCTTTCGATTCAAGAAGAGAAGAGTATATTGGGCGCAGTTCGGCACCACACGCAGGGCTATGGCGCGGACGTAGTGATTGAAGCGGTGGGCAGCCCGGAGACCTGGCATCAAGCTGTGGAACTGGTGCGCCGCGGGGGCACGGTGAATTTCTTTGGCGGATGCCCGGCGGACACCAAGGTGACTCTGGACACGCAATTGATGCACTATTCCGAAATCACCTGCACGGCGAGTTTCCACCATTCGCCGGGGCATGTCCGCAAAGCGCTGGAAGCCGTTGTTGCTGGTTACATTACGGCGCACGACTTTGTGACCGGCAGCCAGCCGCTGTCGAATTTGAACGAAGTGCTGCGGCACCAGTTGCGCAAGAATGGCGCCATCAAGACAGCTATTATCCCCTAAGGATTTTGTCCGCGACGCGGAAGCCATGGGCCGGGCGTGGAGCCTGGACGAGAGCCTCGCTTACACGAAATGGATTGCTACCGGGCACTACGAGAACTTCCACGTAGTGAGCTTCTTGCTGCCCAAAGAACTGCACCAGGATTTTTACAACGTGTATGCATATTGCCGCTGGGCCGATGACCTAGGCGACGAAATTGGGGATACGGCGGAATCGTTACGTTTGTTGGGTTGGTGGCGGGAGCAATTGTGGGATGAGGGACAAGCGCGGCATCCAGTCTTCGTTGCGTTGCGGCCAACGATGGAACGGCGGGGATTGTCGCGCATCCATTTTGAGAACTTAATTCGCGCCTTTGAGCAAGACCAAACGAAGACGCGTTACCGGGATTGGGCAGAACTCGAGGATTATTGTGTGTACTCGGCCAACCCGGTGGGGCGTTTGGTGCTAGAGCTTTGCGGGTACCGGGATGAGGCGCGGGCGAAGTTGAGCGACGCGACTTGCACGGGGCTGCAGTTGGCCAATTTCTGGCAGGACGTTAGCGTGGACCTGGAAAAAGGGCGCATCTACTTGCCGCTGGAGGTTTTGGCGCGACACGGCGTGAGCGAGGCGGAAGTTCAGGGCCGGCGTCACAGCGATCGCTTCGCGGCGGCTATGCGGGAGGCGGTGGAGAAGGCGCGGGAGTATTTCCGCGTGGGGAAACGCTTGGTGCCGACCTTGGATCCGCAACTGGCTTTGGACATTGCGCTGTTTAACGCCGGGGGCGAGAAGATTCTCGATAAGGTGGAGCAGCAGGGCTATGCGGTGTTGGACAAGCGGCCCAAGATTGGCAAGGGAGAAAGAGTGAGTTTGCTTTTGGGAGTCCTGGCCGGGTGGGCCAAGAAACGGATAGCGGGGGGCTTCCGGCAGCCGCTACCCTCAGAGCATGAAAGAGCGTGATGTTGTAAAGGAACTGGCCGAATACCTACGGGGTCGTGCGGCGGAGGCGGTGACGCTGGAGGAAATGAGCCGGCGGACTGGCTATAGCGCGTTCTACTTGCAGAAGCGCTTCAAGGCAGAGATGGGTGTGACGCCGAAGCAGTTCCACGCGCAATGCCGAAGGGAGGTTTTGAAGCGGGAATTGCGCGAGGGGAGTAGTGTGACCGGTGCGCTTTTTGAGGCGGGCTACGGGAGCACGAGCCGCGTGTATGAGAACGCGCGCGAGGCGCTGGGGATGACTCCGGGCGAATATGGCAAAGCGGGGGCGGGGGTGGAAATTAGCTTTGTGGTGCGGCCGACGCGTTTGGGGCAACTGCTGCTGGCGGCGACCGAGCGCGGGCTATGTGCCGTAAGGCTGGGAGAGCAGGCAAGGGCATTGTGCCGAGAATTGCAGGAAGAGTTTCCAGGCGCGAAACTGACAGAGGCGGGCCCGCCGTACAGTGCGGCGCTGGAGCAGTGGTGGGCGGCCATTGAGGAATACTTGGCGGGAAAGAAGATGCCGCGCGATTTGCCCTTGGATGTGCAAGCGACCGCCTTCCAAGCCAGCGTCTGG
Source organism: Bryobacter sp. (assembly GCA_033765085.1). Classification (GTDB taxonomy): domain Bacteria; phylum Acidobacteriota; class Terriglobia; order Bryobacterales; family Bryobacteraceae; genus Bryobacter. The sequence continues at coordinate 44,622 of JANRIK010000021.1, forward strand.
CAGTTTCTGCAGAGCATCCCCGCGGGCGAAACGCGGACCTATGCGGAGGTGGCGGAGGGCATTGGCCGGCCTAGCGCGATTCGTGCGGTGGCGCGGGCCTGCGCGGCAAACCCCTTGGCGCTGGTGGTGCCGTGCCACCGTGTAATCCGTGCGGATGGCAAACTAGGGGGCTACCGTTGGGGCATGGGGCGGAAGCGGCAGCTTCTGGAGGCCGAGCGCGAAGCTGCGGGATACTAGATAGGATTGGCCTTAAGCATCGAGCAATCTTACGAATACTGCGAGCGCGTGGCACGGGAGAAGGCGAAGAATTTCTATTATTCCTTTCTGGTGCTGCCGAAGGCGAAGCGGCGGGCGATGTGCGCCGTGTATGCGTTCTACCGCGAGTGCGACGACTTAAGCGACGAGGGGGGAGCGCAAGCCGCGGCGCTGGACCATTGGGCGCGGCAATTGCACGGGGCTTTGGAGGGCGAAACAAGTGGGCATGCGGTTTGGCCGGCCTTTGCTGATACCGTGCACCGCTTCCACATTCCACCGCTTTATTTTCAAGAAATGATCGAAGGCGTTAAGGGCGATCTGCGCTTTGTGGAGCCGGAAGACTTTGCCGCGCTTTACCAATACTGCTATCGCGTGGCGAGCGTGGTGGGTTTAACGATTGTGCACATCTTCGGGTTTCGCGATGCAAGCGCGCTGGCGCTGGCCGAGAAGTGCGGCGTAGCGTTTCAATTGACGAACATCCTGAGGGATGTGGCCGAGGATGCGTCGAATGGGCGGGTTTACTTGCCGCGGGATTTGCGCGAACGGCACGGAGTGATGCCGGAGGATTTAGCTGCGGATTTGGCGGCGGGCAAGACGGGGGAAAAGCTGCGGGAGGTTTTGCGGTGCCTCGGCCGGCAGGCGCGGGAATACTACGAAGTATCGCGGCCCTTGATTGAGATGGTGGAGCGGGATGCGCAAGGGAGTATGTGGGCGCTGGTGGAAATTTACGACCGGCTGCTACGGCGCATCGAGAAGGCAGATTTCGCTGTTATGGAGAAGCGCCATCGCTTGCCTACCGCGGAAAAATTGGCGATTCTCGGGCAGGCTTTCTTGCGTTAAGCGCGTTTGCGCGGCGTGGGAATCGTGTTCGAGATTTCATCGTGCCAGGTGAGCTTTTCGCGTTCCACCAGGCACCAGAGTAGGCCAACGCCCAAGCTGGCAATGGATATTACTGCGCCAATAATCCGAATGATGCGGTGCTTGACCGTGGGGCGTCTGCCCTCCACATCGACCAGGCAAAGGCCGGTCCAGCGCAGACCAGGCGTGTCGCAATTGGTGACCGCGTGCAAAAGGTAGAACAGCAGCACGAGCGAAAGCCCAAGCGCGCCGTAAAGGAAATAGTTCGCCGGTTGCCAGTGCCAGGAGGCGCCGCCGAAGTGGTGGACTGCGGCGAAAAGGGCAAAGGCAAAAAGCAGACAGAGGCCATCCAAAGCGGCGGCGTGCAGGCGGTGTAGCGGCTCGGCGACGGGGAAATTTGTGTAGCGGGAAGGTTCCTCGCGGGGCGGCTCTTTGTCCTTTGCGGGGAAGGAAAAAACTTGCTGGCCGAGTTTTGCCCCGGGAAGGATGTTTTCCGGCAGGCCCATTCGTTCGCTGGCGCGGCGGAGAGCCCTGGCACGGGCATTTTTCTCGATGACCTTTTTGCCGGCGTCGCTGGCTTGCGGCGAGACGCGGTCGAAGGGGAGCACCTTGCGGGGCTCCTGCACGGGGAAGAGCCGGCCTTGGGTGGGGACGCGCGGACGAGGTGCCGATTCGGGAGGCGCCGAGTTTTCCGGGGAAGCGTGCAGGTCGAGATTTGGAGCAGCGTTGCCGAAGGCCTCAGGAATTAGGGTAGGTCCGGAGGTAGTGATGCGACGACCGCAGCGGAGACAGCGAGCGTCTTCGGCTTCGTTGGGGTGTTCGCAGTAGGCACAAATCTTCATGTTGGCGCGGTAAGGTGCTTGCGTGGCGTCAGCTACGTAGTTTGTTTTAAGACTCCCTTAAGACGGCTTTGTTACCCAGGGGACGGCATGGATTGCTAAGCTTGGCTAAAGCGGCGCGGAAACGCAATTTCCGCAAAGCAAAACCAAGGCCCGAAGGCCCGCCCTTCATAGTTAACATACCTCTTGTGATTTGTCATCTAAAATCTTCATTTTATTGGTTTTCGCTGTTTTCCTTGGTGGGGTCGGCGGGGGTGTTGGCCGCCCAGGGAACAACCGCCCAGGGAACAACCGCGCAGGGCACGGCAATCAATCCGAACTACAAACTACCCTTTGTGCGGGAGAACGCTCCTCCGCGGGACAAGATGCGGGTGGATGCGGTGCAGCAGACTATTGAGGGCGATTGGCTCCGCCTGCGGGGCAAAGCGGTGGTGGAAACCTACGAGCAGATTCTGGAAGCCGAGGAAATTGACTACAACCTGGAGACGGGGGAGGCGGAAGCACGCGGCAAGGTGCACTTTCAGCACTTCCTGGAGGGCGAGGACATTCGCTGCGACCGGGCGATTTATTCCACCAAGAACGAGAAGGGGAAGTTCTACGGCATCAAGGGGACGTTTCCGGCAAAGATTGATGCACGGCCGGGAATCCTGGTGAGTTCCAACCCCTTTCAATTCCAGGGCGATTGGGCGGAGCGGCTGGGGGAGAAGTACGTACTGTACAAGGGGGAAATTACGAGCTGTACTTACCCCAAACCCTGGTGGACGCTGCGGGCGCCGAAGTTTGATTTAGTGCCGAACCAGCGCGCCACCATGCAGCGGGCGGTATTCCGGGTGAAGGGGGTGCCGGTGTTTTATTTCCCCTACTTCTACAAGAGTCTCGAAAAGCAACCTCGCCGAAGTGGCTTTTTGACGCCGAACTTTGGTAACTCTTCCCGATGGGGGCAGGTGGTGGGCCTGGGTTACTATTGGGCGATCAATCGATCTTATGACCTTACTTACCGTAGCCAGTACTTTACGGAGCGGGGCTTTGCGCACATTGTAGACTTTCGGGGAAAACCAACCCAGAAGAGCGACTTTGATTTCTACTTATACGGAGTGAACGATCGCGGCTTGTTGTTGGATGATGGCAAACGGCGAAAAGAGGGTGGGTTCCTGCTTAGCCTTACTGGGAATATTGAACTGGGTAGAGGTTGGCGGGGCAGGAGCATGGTGAACTATCTTTCGAACTTCCAGTTCCGGCAGGCCTTCACGCAAACCTTTACGGAAGCGGTGTTTTCGGAAGTAAACTCTATTGGGTTCGTTGAGAACCAATGGAAGGGGAATAACATACAAGTAGTGTTCCTGCGGAACCAGAATTTTCAATCGCCGGAGCCCGGCGACGCGATTGTGATCCGGAAATTGCCACAGGTGGAGTACACAAGGCGGGAAACGAGGATTTGGAAAAAACTTCCTGTTTGGGTAAGTCTAGATTCCTCCGCTGGCTTGGTGCGGCGGAACCAGCCGCTCTTCCAGACCCGGCAATACGTGGAACGCTTTGACGCGACGCCGCGCGCAACGGCAGTGTTCCAATGGGCGGGCTTTAGTTTAGTGCCGAGTTTTGGCTTTCGCGGAAGTTATTGGGGAAGTTCGAAGCGCGGGGGCTTGGTGCAGGGCGAGAACATCACTCGTTTTGCGCGCGACTTTAGCCTGGAGATTATTCCCCCGGGCTTATCGCGGGTGTTTGCCAAGGCGCCGAAATGGATGGGCGGCGAAAAGTGGAAGCATGTGATTGAGCCGCGGGCAACTTACCGCTATGTCAGCGGAGTAAGTGACTTTGCGCGTACTATTCGCTTTGATGAAATCGAGTTGCTGACCAACACAAACGAAGTAGAAGTAAGTTTGACAAACCGAATCTACGCCAAGCGCGGAGGGACCACGCAAGAGGTATTGAGTTGGCAGGTATGGCACCGGAGATTTTTCGATCCGGATTTTGGGGGCAGTTTGGAGCCGGGAACGCGGTATGTAAATCAATCAAGCGTTGATTTCGGTTCCTTCGCCTTCTTTGACCAGCGGCGGCACTATTCGCCCATTGCGAGTAGCGTGCGGTTTATGCCTATTCCGGGCGCCGCGATTGAGTACCGCACGGATTATGATCCGCTGCGCAAGGGCATCACCAATTCGACAGTTTCCGTCGATGGCCGGGTGGATCAATGGTTCGTTTCGGCGGGACATACGCAGGTGCGGTCGAATCCGATTTTGTCGCCGAATACGAATCAGATTCGCGGTCTGATTGGGTGGGGCGGGGATAGCCGCCGGGGTTGGAGCACCGCTTTTTTTGCTCTGTATGACTACCGTGTAGGAGTGTTACAGTTTGCCAATACTCAAGTAACTTACAACACGGATTGCTGCGGATTCTCGGTGCAATATCGCCGCTTCAGCTTTGGTACCCGCAACGAGAACCAATTCCGCGTGGCCTTTACAATTGCCAATTTAGGTAGCTTTGGGACGCTGCGGCGGCAGGAGCGCTTTTTCTAAGATTTGGTGGATGAGCTCCTCCGGCAATTTAAGAGATAAGTTGACCGTGATGATATTCTGCTGATCCTTTAACTTGACAGCGTCTTTGCGCGTGGTTATACCAAAACGATGCCGGTGAAAAAGCATTCCAATATCTTGCGCGGAGTAACTGTGATGATCGGGAAAGAGAACAAGCTCCAGATGGCCTAGGCCGAGTTGCTGAAGTGCGTTGCGGAAGCCAGCCGGGTTACCCAAGCCGCAAAAGGCAATGGCGTCTGCAGGATCGAAGGAATTGCTGAGCGAGTAACTTGGCGTACTTTGGTAAGTAGGCGTTCGGGGAGGTAATAAACGGCGGAGAGCATCATAGGTGCGGCCGGGTTCCGTGCGAGTTAGCAGAAAAGCATGAGCGCGTTCCAGGTGGGAAAGGGGCTCGCGCAGAAGGCCGACAGGCGGAACATTGCCCCCGGGGAAGGGCAGGGAGGCATCGAGTAGAACAAGATCAAACTGGCGGCTAAGTTTGCGGTGCTGGAAGCCGTCGTCCAATAAGATAATGTCCGCAGGGTATTGGTTGAGTAGGTTTTGGCCCACCGCATAACGGTTGCGGCCGATGCCCACGGCATAAGTTGCAGCGGCAAGATACTCTTGGGCCTCGTCGCCCGTATGCGTCCACGGGGCAAATTGGCCGGGAAGGAAGATGAGGTCCTCTTGGCTTTGGCGACGGTAGCCGCGGGTAAGGATAGCGACGCGATAGCCGCGCTGGGAAAGTGCTTCAGCAAGTGCGAGGGCGACGGGAGTTTTGCCCGTACCGCCCATGGAGAGATTGCCTATGCTGATGACGGGGATGGGCAGTGTGCGCGGCGAGGGAGTATGCGAGGCACCAAGAAGCCAGAGCGGCTTAAGCGCCTGGCCAAGGGCTGCGAGAGGCAGGTGGACGCGGGGCAGGCCTTCGTCGAGCAGCGGCACAAGGTGTTCGCAGAGCCGCGCCGAAACGCCGCGAAGGGATGTGGACAGCTTGGCGGCTTTTTGCCCGACCTCGCCGGGATGGTTGAGTAGAGATTGGACTTGCGCCGCGAAAGCTGCGGAACCGGGGAGGGTGATGAGGGCCTGCGCGGCGGCGAAGCGCGCATAAATATCCGCGAAGTTTTGCATGTGGGGGCCAACGAGAATGGGCTTCCCGAAGGAGGCGGGCTCCAGCACATTGTGGCCGCCCCAGCGGCAAAGGCTACCGCCGACAAAGACCAAATCGGCGTAGGCAAAGAGAGGGGAGAGTTCGCCCAGCGTATCGAGCAGAAGGATGCGCGCGGAAGTCGATTGGCTAAGTTGGCTGCGCCGGGCGAAGGCAAGGTTGCGCTGGGCGAGTTTGGCGGCAACTTCGGGGAAACGCTCGGGCTTGCGTGGCGCAAGCAGTAGGCGAAGGTTGCTGGGCAGCTGGGGCAGCGCGTCCAGAATGGCGTCTTCTTCGTCGAGGTCATCGGGGGCGGTACGGCCGACGGTGGAGGCTGCGATGAGGAGCGGGCCAGAGGAAGCCTGGAGCCAGGCGAGAAGTTCCGGCGCGGGGGCTTGGCGGGGGGGCTCGAAATCGAATTTCAGATTGCCCAGATCCGCCGCGGAGCCAGCGTAACCGAGGGCGCGAAAGCGGGCCAGGTCTTTCTCGCTTTGCACGCCCAGCCAATCGACGTGCGAAAGAACGCTGCGCCAGAACCAGGCCAAGCGTTGGTAAGCGGGCCAGGCTTTGTCGGAAATGCGCGCGTTGGCCTGGGCAACTTTGATGCCCGCGCGGTGGAGCTCACGAAAGCGGTTGGGCCACAGTTCCGTTTCGAGATTGACAAAAAGAGCCGGTTGCAGGCAGCGAAGCGTGGCGCGCACGGCGAAGGCGGTATCGAAGGGAGCATAGAAAATGCCATCGCAAAGAGGGGCTAGGCGGCGCTCGGCAAGGTCGCGGCCGGTGAGCGTGGTGACACTGACAAAGAGACCCGTTTCGGGAAGGCGGCGGCGCAGTTCGGTTAATAGCGGAGCGGCGCTGAGTACTTCGCCTACGCTGACGGCGTGCAACCAGATGCCGCTGGGCTTCGTCCCGAACTTAGCGCGGTTCAGCAGACCGAAGCGTTCGCGCAGATGGCGCGCGTAGCGACGGTCGGCGGCAATGCGGCGCGCCAAGTAGAGTAAAAGAATGGGAAATGCGGCAGCGCCCGCAAGCCGGTACAGGAGGTAGTGGAACTTGACGCGTAGAGATTGGATCGTGTTATCGAGTATAGCCGCGGTGCCGGGGCCTTTGGCGGCGATTGGGGAAGGATTTCAATACCCTCCGGTGGAAAGCCTGAAGAGCAAAGTGACGCTCGACAAGGTTACCATCGGCGTGCAGCCTTTTTCCACAGCGGAATTGACGGCCAAGGTTTTTGGCAAGGTGGACCCGAACAAATACGAAGTGTTGCCCGTACTTTTGGGGATCAAGAACGAGCGCACGGGGGCCCTGCGTTGTTCCCCGCTCGATTTGCAATACATTGTGCCGGGTTTGGGGAAGGTGGAGGCTTTGGCGCCGGACGAGGTGCTGTACGCGGGGGATGCGCCAAGCCGGCCAAACCTGGGCCCGCGGCCTTTGCCGCTGCCACGGCGCAAGAAAAAAAACCCGCTGAGTGCGCCGGAAATTGAGGGCAAAGCGTTTGCCGCAAAGATGATCGCGGCGGGCGATGTGGCCTATGGTTTTGTCTATTTCAACGTGAAGCACCGCGCCAATGCGAAGTTTTATTTGAGCGGGCTGGTGGATGCGACAACACAGCAGGCGCTGTTCTATTTTGAGATTCCGTTTGAAGAATAGTTAAGCTCCGATGAAAAGGGGGGTGGCAATCGTCGGCGAGTTGGAGTAGGATTTTGCGTGATTATGCGAAAGATCCTCATAACGATTTTTTTGCTGGGCAGCTTCTGTGGGTGCAGTAAAGAAGGGGCAAGTCCCAGCGCGAAGTCGGAGATGCCCAGCTACCAGGCGGAGCTCTTGGGTTCGGACGGCTCTTGGGGTAATACAGAGGGGCCGGCGATCGATTCGCAGAACCGGCTCTACTTCACTTCCCGTGGCACGTACAAAGGAATTGTCCGCTGGACCGAGGGCCAGGGCTTTGAGCGCTGGGCAGATGTTGCCACGAAGGAAGGGCCTGGGGGACTCTGGTTCGACGAGGAAGACAACCTTTTTGTAACGGCGACGGGTGAGCAACAAATTTTGAAGGTGGCGCCGGACAAAACTGTGACGGTGGTCGCCAGTAATTTTGATTTGATGCCAAATGTAAGCAAGGGGCCGAATGATCTGGTGGTGCTGCCGAACGGAGTGATCCTGTTCACGGAACCAAACGGTTACGACGGCAAAGCTCCAAATGGAACGATTTATCGCGTGGACCGCGAGGGGAAGGTGCATTTGTTCAGCCAGGAGATAACCGGGCCGAACGGCATTATCACCAGCTCGGACAAGCGAACGCTTTTCGTGAGCAACAACGTGGCGGAGAACACGAGCATGATCTCCCGCTGGCCCATTGACGAAGAAGGACGGCCGGGGAACCTCCAGCGCATTGCGGTAGTGGAGCCGTGCCAGGCGGACGGGATGGATGTAAACGCCGAGGGGAATCTGTGGTTGACGTGCTATTCGCACGGTACGGCGTATTTGATTAGCCCTGAAGGCAAGCAACTGGAGAAAGTGACGTCAGGGCAGAAGGCGCTAACGAATGCGAAATTTGGCCGGGGGGCGATGCGAAACTGGTTATACTTGACGAGTTCCGATATGGCGCGAGTGACAGGTTATGTTTACCGGGTGAAGCTGCCGGTGGGAGGCATACGGTAGTTGGGCACGCAGGAACACTTTGCGCGAGCAGAGGAATTGTTTCACCAAGCGCTGGGCTTGCCCGAAGCCCAGCGTGCGAATTTTCTCTGGCAAGCTTGCGAGGGCGATACTTCTCTCTTCGATTGGGTTCACCAATTGCTGAAGGCGGAGGCGGCGGACGCGCAATTCCAGCCCAAAGCAGCCGGCGAGCCGCCAACCGCGAAGGCGGGGGAATGGCGCGCGGGCCAAATGTTTGGGCATTACCGCATTGTTCGTTTGTTAGGGAAGGGCGGCATGGGGGCGGTGTATTTGGCGGAGCGGGCCGACGGAGCTTTTCAGCAGCAGGTGGCGTTGAAGCTGCTGGCGCCGCACTTGGTGGAAGAGACCTTTGCCGAAAGGTTTCGCGCCGAACGGCAAATGTTGGCGCAACTGAACCACCCGAACATTGTGCACTTGGTGGACGGGGGCGTGAGCGAGGCGGGAGAGCCGTACTTTGTCACGGAGTACATCGAGGGGCAAACGCTGGACCGCCATGCGCAGGCCAAGCGCTTGCGTGTGGAAGAGCGGATCCGGCTGTTTTTACAGGTGTGCCGGGCGGTGGAGTACGCGCACCAAAACCTGGTTGTGCACCGGGATCTGAAGCCCTCGAATGTGTTGGTGACAGAAGAAGGTGCTGGGGAGAGCACGGCGAAGCTCCTGGACTTCGGCACGGCCAAGCTGGTGACGGCCACGGAGCGAACGGCTACTTCGAACATGCTGTTGACGCCGCGCTACGCCAGCCCGGAGCAACTGCGCAACGAGGCGATCACGACGCGGAGCGACGTTTATTCGCTGGGCATGATGCTGTACGAATTGCTAAGCGGGGCGCGGCCTTTTGCCTCGACGGGCGATGCGGTGGGAGAGTTGGCGCGCGCTTTCGAATACACGCATCCAACGGCACTAGGCAAAAACGTAACGGCGGAAGCCGCGGCGGAACGGCGGTCAACCCTCCGGGAGTTAACGCAAACACTGGCCGGCGACCTGCGCGCCATTGCGGCGAAGGCCCTGCAACACGAGCCCGCGCAGCGCTACAGCGGCGTGGGGGAACTGGTGGCGGACTTGACGGCGTATCTCGAAGGGCGGCCCGTGAAGGCGCGCGGTGCGGGCTTTGGGTACGTGGCGAAAAAGTTCATTCTGCGCCAGCGCTATGCCGTAGGGGCGGCGGTCCTGCTGGTGGTGGCTATTGGCATAGGCATTGGCGCTACGTTGCGCGAAAAGGCCCGGGCGGAGCGGCGCTTCACGCAGGTGCGGCAACTGGCGCGGTACCAGCTTTTCGACTTGTTTGCGGAAGCAGAGCGCTTGCCGCAATCCACGATGTTGCGGGCGCGGATTGTGCAGGAGGCGCTGGCCTATCTCGATAACCTGCGGCAGGACGTGGGTCAGGACCGCAGCTTGCAAAGAGAGCTGGTGGAAGGCTACTTACGCGCCGGCAATATTCTGGGGAACTTTACAAAAGACAATCTAGGGGACTTGGCGAAAGCGAAGGAAGCATACGCGAAGGGGCGGGATTTGGCCGGGACGTTGGAGGGGGAGGGGGCGCAATGGTTGCGGGCGCGCCTGGGATTGGCCGACGCGCTGGCCGATTACGGCAGCGGCAAAAACCCGGATGTGGCAGCGCGCGTGGAGAGCGCGGTAAAGGCGATGGAGCCGCTGGTGGCCGCGGATTCCAAAGTGGCCGAGGAGCATCTGCAACTGGGCCTGGCCTACATGAACTTGGCCAAAGTGCGGCAAAGCAGCGGGCATTTGGTTGCGATAGAAGATAAGAGCCGCGAGTGGGTCGAGAAGGCAAAGGCAAGCCTGTTGCGGGCAGCGGACCTGGAGCCGGAGAATGACGAAGTGTTGGGCGCTTTGCATACATTGTGCGGGAACCGCGCGGTGTGGCTGTCGGATGGCGCGCCAAAGGAGGCGTTGGGTTGGGCCGGGCAGGCGGAAATGTGGGGCGTAAGGCGGAAAGTAAATTCCAACTCGCCCAGCTATCTAACCGCGGAGGCGAACCGCTTGACGGGCCGGGCTGCGGCGCTGAACGCGCTGGGGGATACGGAGTTGGCCTGGGGCGAGATGAAACAAGCCACGGCGCTGTTGCGGCGAGTGGCCGAGGATAAGTACAACTTTGGCGTGCAACTGAACCTGGTGAGCGGGCTGTTGAACCAGGCGATGCTCGAATACGAGCTGAAGCAAAAGCAGGCCTACGCGCAAACGGTGGACGAGGCGATGGCGGTGGTGAAAGGGGAACAAGCCAAAGGCCGTGGGGAGATGCCGATCTTACGCAGCCTTTACTGGAAGGTGCTCTACGATTTGACCTACGCCTACCTTGATATCGAGCATCCGCGTGCGGAAACAGTGGTGAAAGAAGCTTACGATACCTTCCGCGAGATTGCCGCCCAAGATCCGCAGAACGAGCGCGTGCGCTTTTATTTGTGCGACATGCTCTTGAACCTGGGAACAACCGAGATGACACGCCCCGAGGAGGCTAGACGCTACGCCATGGAAATGATCGCTGCGCAGCCGGAAAACCCCAATGGCTATGATTTTTGGGCGCAGGCCGAGGTTGCGAGCAACAATTGGCGCGGCGCTATCGAGGCTTACCAGAAGGCCAAAGTGGCGCTGAACAAGACCAACAAAGGGGCGGCGGGAGAGAAGTTTAACCAGTTCTACGACGCTAAAATCGCGGAACTGGAGAAGAAGCTTTAGCGGATTGCGCTAATTGCGCTTCGCGGCGGCGAGGCGTGCTTCAGCCCGCTTTAAGGCATTGGCCGCGCGGGCGAGATCAAGATCTTCCTTCGGGCTGGCCAGGCGCTCGGCCGCCCGCTTAAAGGCAGCCTCAGCGCGGGCGGTATCGATTTCTTCGGCACGTTCACAACTATCCACCAAAACGCGGACGCGTGTGGCGATGACTTCCGCCCAACCCTTCCCGACGGCGAGGCGGCGGGTCTGGCCGTCCATGGTGTAGGTAAGGGTACCGGGGTCGATTTCGGTCAACAAAGCAGCGTGGCCAGGAAGCACGCCGATTTCGCCATTGGCGCCAGGAAGAACCGACTCGCTGACTTCATTGGAGACAACGAGCTTTTCGGGCGTGGCGATTTCCAGAAGAAATTTCGGAGCCAAGGTCTTAGCTTCCCTTCTTCATCTGCTCCGCTTTTTCAAGCACTTCCTCGATGGTGCCTTGCATGTAGAAGGCTTGTTCGGGGACGTCGTCGTGCTTGCCGTCGCAGATTTCCTTGAAGCCCTTGATGGAGTCTTCAAGCTTGACGTACTTGCCTTCGAAGCCCGTGAATTGCTGGGCCACGAAGAAGGGTTGGGAAAGGAAGCGCTGGATTTTGCGGGCGCGCGAAACGGTGAGCTTGTCATCTTCGCTCAATTCGTCGATGCCGAGAATGGCGATGATGTCCTGGAGGTCTTTGTAGCGCTGCAGGGTCTGCTTCACGCGTTGGGCGGTGGTGTAGTGAAGGTCGCCCACGATGCGCGGGTCCAGAATGCGCGAGGTAGAGGCAAGGGGGTCTACAGCGGGGTAAATGCCAAGCGAGGCAATTTCGCGCGAGAGGTTGGTGGTTGCGTCCAAGTGAGTGAAGGCCGTGGCGGGAGCGGGGTCCGTATAGTCGTCCGCGGGCACGTAGATGGCTTGCACGGAGGTGATGGAGCCGTTTTTGGTGGAGGTGATGCGCTCCTGCATGGCGCCCATTTCGCTGGCGAGGTTGGGCTGGTAACCCACAGCGGAAGGCATGCGGCCAAGCAGCGCCGATACTTCCGAACCGGCCTGCGTGAAGCGGAATACGTTATCGATAAACAACAGCACGTCGGCGTTTTCTTGGTCGCGGAAGTATTCCGCGACGGTGAGGCCGGTTAAACCAACGCGCAGGCGGGCGCCGGGAGGCTCCGTCATCTGGCCGTAGATCAAAGCGGCCTTGGACTTGGTGAAGTCCTTGGGATCAATTACTCCTGACTCCTGGAACTCCAGCCAAAGATCGTTGCCTTCGCGCGTACGCTCGCCCACCCCGGCGAACACGGAGAAACCGCCGTGCTTCATGGCGAGGTTGTTGATGAGCTCCATGATGATGACTGTCTTACCGACACCGGCACCGCCGAAGAGGCCGATTTTGCCGCCGCGGAGGTAAGGCTCGATCAAGTCGATGACCTTAATGCCGGTTTCGAACATTTGGAGTTCGGTGGATTGCTGGTCGAAGGCAGGCGCTTCGCGGTGGATGGGGCTGAACTTGGTGGCCTTCACCGGGCCCATTTGGTCCACAGGTTGGCCGATGACGTTGAGCACGCGGCCAAGTACTTCGCGGCCCACGGGTACGGTGACCGGGATGCCGAGGTTTTCCGCTTTCATGCCGCGCACCAAACCTTCGGTGGGTTGGAGCGCAATGCACCGTACGCGGCCTTCGCCAATGTGCTGCGCGACTTCGGCAATGATGTCGATGGGGGCCGGCGTATTGAAGCCTTCGCTGGTAATGCGCAGAGCGGTGTTGATGTCGGGAATCTGGCTTTCGGGGAATTGCACGTCCACGGCGGGGCCGGCAATTTGGATGATCTTGCCGGGGGCGAGGGTGGCGTGGGTTTCAGTAGCAGTGGACATAAGAGCTTACTCCAGAGCGGCGGCGCCGCTGACGATTTCAATAATTTCTTTGGTGATGGCGGCCTGGCGGACGCGATTGAGGTGGAGCGTCAGGCTTTCGATGACGTCCGAGGCGTTGGACGTGGCGGCGTCCATGGCCGTCATGCGGGCCGCATGTTCACTGGCCGCGCTTTCCAGCATGGCCTGGTAAATGCCGGTTTCCACGTATTTGGGCAACATGGAGGCCAACATCTCTTGCGGGGTTTGTTCGTAAATGTAGTCTGGCGCGGCTTCGCCTTCCGGCACGCTGATGGGCAGCAGGCGGGAGACCGTGAGCACTTGCGTCATCACGCTCTTAAACTGGTTGAAAATCACGTAGACGGCGTCAACTTCTTCGGCGGAATAGGCGGAGATCACTTTGGCGGCAATTGCTTGGGCATCGGTGAAGCGGGCCTTTTCGACAATGCCGAGGTGCTCGCCCGTCAGCGCATTGGAGCGGCGGACAAAGAAATCGCGGCCCTTGCGGCCCACGGCTTCAATGGAAATCTGCTTGCCCTCGTGCTGGCGGACAAAGGTTTGGGCCGCCTTGATGAGGTTGGCGTTGAAGGCGCCGGCCAAGCCGCGGTCGCTGGTGACGAAAACCAGGCGGACGCGTTGTTCCGGGCGCGTGCGCAGCAGCGGATGGTCAATGTCGCCGCCGGAGGCATTGGCCGCCAGCGCCACATCGGCCAGCATGCGGGCGTAAAGGTCCGCATAGGGGCGCGCCGCCAAAACACGTTCCTGCGCTTTGCGCAGTTTCGCCGCGGCCACCATCTTCATGGCCTTGGTGATTTGTTGCGTGTTTTTGACCGACCGGATGCGCCGGCGTAAGTCAATCAAACTAGGCATGCGGGGGGCGTCCTATTTCTTCACGTGCTCGGCGACAAAGCGCTCTTTGAATTCTTTGAGGGCGGCGTTGATTTGCTTCTTCAACTCGTCACCCAGTTCCTTCTTTTCGCGGATGTCGGCCAGAATCTGCGGATGGGCGTTCTCGATGAAGCGATAGAGCTCGGTTTCGTATAAGCGAACTTTATCGAGCGGAAGATCGTCCACCTGGCCGTTGGTGCCGGCGTAGACGATCAGCACTTGCTTTTCCACCGGGAGCGGTTGGTATTGAGGCTGCTTCAAGAGCTCGACCAAGCGGCTGCCACGCGTGAGCTGTTGTTGCGAAGCCTTGTCGAGATCGCTGCCGAATTGGGCGAAGGCGGCCAAAGCCCGGTATTGAGCAAGGTCGAGGCGGAGCGAACCGGAGACCTGGCGCATGGCCTTGATCTGGGCGCTGCCACCGACGCGGCTGACCGAAATGCCGACGTTCACGGCGGGACGAATGTTCGAGTTAAACAAGTCGCTTTCGAGGAAGATCTGGCCGTCGGTGATGGAGATGACGTTTGTGGGAATGTAAGCGGAAACGTCGCCGGCTTGCGTTTCGATGAAGGGCAGCGCGGTAAGCGAGCCGCCACCTTTTTCGGCGCTCAGCTTTGCGGCGCGCTCCAGCAAGCGGGAGTGGAGATAGAAAACGTCACCGGGGTAGGCTTCGCGGCCCGGCGGACGGCGGAGCAGCAGCGAGATTTCGCGGTAGGCGGCAGCGTGCTTTGACAAGTCGTCGTAAATGCAAAGCGCATGTTCGCCGCGGTCGCGGAAGTATTCGCCAATCGCGCAGCCGGAGAAGGGCGCGAGGTAGAGCATGGGTGCGGGGTCCGAAGCCGTGGCCGCGACAACGATCGTGTATTCCATGGCGCCGCTCTCTTCAAGCGCGCGGACAACCTGCGCTACCGTGGAGCGCTTCTGGCCAATGGCGACGTAGATGCAGATCATGTCGCCGCCCTTTTGGTTGATGATGGCATCAAGGGCGATGGCCGTCTTGCCGGTCTGGCGGTCCCCGATAATCAATTCGCGCTGGCCGCGGCCAACGGGGATCATGGCGTCGATGGCCTTGATGCCGGTTTGCATGGGCTGCTTTACGGGCTGACGGTCGACGACGCCAGGCGCGAGGCGCTCAATGGGATTGTAAGTGTCGGGGGCGATGGGGCCTTTGCCATCGATGGGTTCGCCGAGGGCATTCACCACGCGGCCAATCATGGCGCGGCCGACGGGGATGCTCATGATGCGGCCAGTCCGGCGCGCTTCGTGGCCTTCACGGACCCCGGAGGATTCGCCCAGCAATACGGCGCCGACCTGGTCTTCTTCCAAATTCAAAGCGATGCCGCTCAGGCCGGATTGGGGAAACTCCACCAACTCGCCCGCCATCACTTTTTCCAGGCCATAGATGCGAGCAATGCCGTCGCCTACGCTGATGACCGAACCGGTTTCGTCAACGTTAACAGCCTGGTCGTAGTTTTCGATTTCCTGGCGCAGTACGCGCGAAATCTCATCTGCACGGATTTGAGCCATATTTATTCTTTTTGTGCCCCGCTCATTCCTCTAAAAAAATTGTTGAACGCCTAGGCGCCCAAGCGGCTCTTGAGCACGGATAGTTTGCCGCGCACCGAGCCATCATAAACCGTAGAACCAATGCGGGCGACCACACCACCGAGAAGGGCGGGGTCGACCGAGAACTGACCTTGAATTTGCTTGCCGCTGATGCGGGAGAGTTCGCCCGTGATGGCCGCCTGTTCCGCTTCGCTTAGAGCCATGGCGCTCGCAATTTGGGCGCGGGCAATGCCGCGGCGGGCATCAAAAATTTCTTCTACTTGACGCCGGACAATGGGCAACATCGTGATGCGTCCGCGGTCCACCAGGACAAACAAGAAATTCCGAATTGTGGTGCTGTATCCGGCGGTGGCGGCCAACTGGCTGAGCACGGCGCGCTTACGCACCCGCGAAACCGCTGGAGAGTTCAGGATGTGGCGGAGGTCAGCGGAGGAAGCAGTAAGGGCGGCGAAGCCATCGAGTTCCAGCAATGCTTGTTCAGGGGAGAGCGGCGCGTTTTCGCCCAGGACAAGCTCGACCAGCGCGGTGGCGTAACGGGCGGCTAAGGCTTCGCTCATGTTAGTTCGCGCTCACTTTCTTGAGGTCCTGCACAAAGCTGTCCACAAGGCCACCCTGGGCGCTGGAAGACTGCTCCGCGCGAAGGCGCGCTTCGGCCAGTTCTAGAGCTTTTTCCGCTGTGAAAGCACGCAAATTTTGTTCGGCGACCTTGGCGGTGTTGGCCACTTCGAGCGCGTATTGGGCCTGGACTTTTTCGAGTAATGCCGCAGTTTGCGTGGAGATGCGCGTGGCTTCGGCTGCGCGCTCTTCGCTCATGCGAGTGCGAATGCCGGCGAGTTCCTGGTCAAAATTGCTTAGCTTGGCCTCTAGTTCACGGATGCGGGCCTCGGCCTGGGCAACCTGCTCGCGGGAGGCGGCAAGGTCCTTTTGGATAGCAGCGGAACGCTCGTTCAGCATGGGCAGCAAATAGCGCAACACGGCAAACAGGAGCAGCACAGCGAGGATGGCGAAATTGATCCACTTATAAGGGAGCAGAGGGTCGCCGCCGCCGTGGCCTTCTTCCGCGGCCAGAAGGAAAGTGGCATTTAAGAGAAGGAAGAGGGAAGTGCGTTGCAGCATGGCGTTTAATAGAGGTTAGTTCCGGCTCCCGCGAAGGACATGGGTGACGATTTGCGCGGCCAATTGGTCCGCTTCTTGGGTGAGCGTGGCTTGCGCCGCGGCTACTTGTTGCTGGATCTGCGCTTTCGCTTCTTGGGCAAGCTTTTGGTTGTCCTCACGCGCTTGGGCCAACTGGGCATTTTGCTGGGCCAACAGACTGCTGCGCCAGGCTTCTTGCTCTTTGTAAATTTCCGTCCGCGCGTCCCGCAGTTTGCGATCGTATTCCGCAACTTTTTGCTCGGCTTGGGCTAGGGCTTGGGTGGCGGCTAAGCGAGCACCTTCCGTGGCGGAGTAGCGCTCCTGAAGGACCTTTTCAACTGGCTGAAAGAGCGTGGCTTTCAAATACCAATGCAGGAAAATGACCACCAAAAGGGTAGGCAAAGCCTGAATCAGCAGAGCAACAACCTGTGGCAACATCTGTTCCATGAAATTAGTAGCTTTTCGATACGGGGAAAGGCTAGAGAGCGGGACCGCAAATGCGCGCAAGCCTCGATCGGAAACCTAGATGATAGCATGCGGCGGAAGTGGATTCGCAACTGCCACGCAGTAATCGTTCTTGTTTAACAAGAACGAAGCGGAGGTGGGCGAATCAGGCGGAAGCAAGGCCCAAATGGCATTCCTCATGCACAGCTTGCACGGCGCGCTCGAGCCCGTCGCGGCGAACCACGATTGAAATAGTGAGTTCGCTGGAGCCTTGCGCGATGGCGATGATGTTGACGTCGTTGCGGGAGATGGCCGTGAAGACGCGTCCGGCCAAGCCCGGGTGGCCCTGCATGCCCTCGCCAACCACCGCCAGAAGCCCCACGTTGTCGTTCACCTCAATGGGGCTGACGTATTCGTGGGCGAGTTCCAAGCTGAACTCGGCCTCCAGGCTGGCCAGCGAAGCGGGCACTTCGTCCTTGCGGATGAGAAAACAAAAGCTCTGGCGGTAGCTGGAACTGGTGAAGGCAAGTACCTCGGCGTTGGCGCGGGCCAAGGCTTCGAGAGCGCGGCCCATCAGAAGCGTGCCGTTGATGAGTGGGCTCGCGGGCTCCACTGAGATGAGCGCAACATTGGCCATGGAAGTGACGGCGCGGGGCCCATTGCCCTCGGCATGGGGGACGATCTTGGTGCCCGGGGCAGCAAGATTAAAACTGTTTTTCGACCAGACCGGAATGCCTTTCTCGACAAGCGGGGCGAGCGTGCGCGGATGCAGTACCTTGGCGCCGTTGTAGGCCAGTTCCGCGGCTTCGCGGTAGGTGATGACGTCCAGGACCTTTGCGTTCGGCACCAGGCGGGGGTCGGCGCTCATAATGCCGTCAACGTCGGTCCAGATCCAAAGCTCAGTCGCGTTAAGAGCGCCGGCGAGAATGGAGGCGCTGAAGTCCGAACCGCCGCGGCCAAGCGTGGTGGGTTTGCCGTCGAGCGTGGAGCCGTTGAAGCCAGTGATGACGGGCAAGCGGCCAGCCTGCAACTTCGGAACCAGTACCTTCTCGCAGCGTTCCATCGTGGGGCCCATCAGAGGGTTGGCGTTGCCGAAGTTGCTGTCGGTAGCGATCAATTCCCGTGCATTGACGGCGAGGGCGGGCGTGCCTGTGGCGTCGAGATAAGCGGCCATGAGCGTGGCGCTGGCGCGTTCACCAATGGCGAGGGCCTCGTCCACACTGCGCGGTGGGCGCTCGGCCAGCATAAGAATGCCATTGGCAAGGCGTTCAAACTCTTCGACCAAGGCGTGCAAAGACGCCAGCACGCTGGCTTGGCGGGTTTCGGGCAGGAGCTCGCGGCAGGCCTGGGCATGGCGAACTTCGAGCGTACGGATGTTCTCTCGAACGCTGTCGCCGTCGCCCTCTTCGGCGCTGCGAAGCGTGGCCAGCAGCAGGTCGGTGACCTTGCTCATGGCGGAGACGACGATGGCCGTGGGACGGCTTTGGGAGGCTTGGCGCGTGATGTCCGCGGCGACTTTGATGCGGTCGGCGGAGCCCATGCTGGTGCCGCCGAATTTCATGATCAGGAGGTTGTCCATAGTTTTCCGTTGCTGGTTTTCTTGCGAACTAGAGCGAGGATGGCTTCGATGACTTCTTCCGTGGAAAGCTGGGAGCTGTCGATGTACTCGGCGTCCGGGGCTTGCAAGAGAGGAGAGATTTCGCGGGTGCGGTCGCGATGGTCGCGTTCGGTGATTTGCTGACAGAGGGCGTCGAAGGCAATCGTTTGGCCCTTGGCGGAGAGTTCCGCGGCACGCCGCGTGGCGCGGACTTCGGGTTGGGCGTCGAGGTAGATTTTCACTTCCGCATCGGGGAATACGACGGAGCCGATGTCGCGGCCTTCCATCACAATGCTCTGTTCCGCAGCTATATCGCGTTGCAGGGCCACCATGGCGCGGCGGACCGCAGGGTTGGCGGCCACAATGCTGGCCCCTTGGGCAACCTCCGGTTGGCGGATGGCGTCCGTGACATCTTCGCCATTCAGGAAAATGCGCGGGGGATTGCCGCTAAGGCGGATGTCGGCATGAGCGGCCAATTGCGCCAGACTTTCCATGTTTTCCAGCGGCGTGCCATTACGCAAAGCCCAAAGAGCAACGGCGCGGTACATGGCTCCGGTATCCACGTAAAGAGCGCCGGTGCGGCGGGCAACTTCGCGCGCAACGGTGCTCTTGCCTGCGCCTGCAGGGCCATCAATGGCGACGATGAAGGGCCGATCTGCCATAACCGCCCATTATCGCGTGACTGGATACAATACAGCTATGGCACCTTTGATTTCCCTTGCATTAGCCGGTTTCCTGTTGTTTGCGGGCAAGCCCGTGGACGATGCCAAGGCATTGATCAAGACAAAGAAGTTTGAAGAAGCAGTGGCGATTTTGGAGCCCGCGTTGAAGGCGAAGCCCGCGGATGCGGCCGTGAAAACCACTTTGGTGGAAGCCCTGGTCGGCGCGGGAGACAGCTATATGTACAACGATCAGCTGCCACCGGTAAGAAAATACCCAACCGCACTGCGCTTTTATCGCCGGGCGGTGGAACTTGATAAGAACAACAAAGTTGCGAAAGACAATGTGGCGACCATCGAGAATATTTATAAGTCGATGGGGCGCCCGGTTCCGCAGTAGCAGAAAGCTAGCGGGACCAATTCTCCGCTAACCATTTGCGCGCAAAGGCCCAGTCGCGCTGAATCATTCGCAAGCTTATACCGAGGAACTCGGCTGTCTCTTCCGTTGTCAAGCCGACGAAGAAGCGTAGGCGTACGACCTCCGCGGCCCTTGAATCGATTTTTTCCAACTCCGCAAGCAACATCTCCACATGGACGGCATTCTCAAAGCCGTCTCTGCGTCCTACCTTTTCTTCCAACTGGTCCAAGCTGTCGGTGACTTTCAATTTCCGTTTTCTCCCGTAGTCAACTAGAACAGAGCGCATTTCGAGCAGAGTTTCGAGTACCAATTTGCGCGGATCCTCCCCGTCCTGTTCCCTTTTCAGCACCCGCATGAGGGCTTCGTTGGTAAGTGCATGGGCGTCTAATGTATGGTTAGCACGTTCTTTTCGGAGTTTACTCCCCGCGATACGCCTAAGTTCGGGATAAATCATTTCGATCGTTTCGCGGAGTTTCTTGTGCAAGCAGAAAACCTGTGTGAACATTATTATGCTGGATAGAACGAATGCCCGACGTCCCCGGCGCGGAAAATTTCTCAGATGTTCTGGACGGAAGCTGGCTTGATCTGCTGGATCAAGAACGTGGTGTCGCGCCCCTTCCGGAGCGAATCGGGCCATATCGACTGCTTCGCTTTTTGGGGCAAGGCGGCATGGGCGAGGTGCATGAAGCCGAGCGCTCGGATGGCAAATTTGAATGGAAAGTTGCGATAAAGCTGCTCTATCCGGGCTACACGTTATCCCGCGAAGCGCGCATCTTAGCGCAGCTAAACCACCCGGGCATTGCGCGATTGTTGGACGCGGGGCAATTAGAAAATGGCCGCGAATATCTGGTGCTGGAATACATTGAGGGCGAGCAATTGGCCGCCATGGCGCCGGTAAGCGTGGAGCAGACGGTGGAATGGATGACGCGCTTGCTCGAGATTCTCGATTATGCGCACCGGCGGGGCGTGCTGCACCGGGATATAAAGCCAAACAACGTCATCATCGATCCGCAGGGGATTTTGTACTTGATCGACTTCAGTGCCGCCACGCAATGCTTGCCCGGCAAGACAGAGGCGTGCACACTGCACCGTGGTTGGACCCCGCGCTACGCCAGCCCGGAACAGTGGGCCGGCGGGGCGGGTACGGTGAAGAGCGACGTTTATTCCTTGGGCGTAATGTTGGGAGAATTGTTGGCTGAGGCGACAGACCCTTGGCACGCCGCGCGCCAACGTTTGCAACGAGTAGCGGGAAAGGCCTCGAGCCTCGATCCGCTGGACCGCTACAAGGGTTGCATGGAATTTTTGGAGGATTTGCAGGCCGCGCACCGCGGTGGGCCTATGCTGGCTCCCCACAGTGGCAATGCGTGGACGCGCGCCTGGGCCAAAGTAAGAAAAAGTGCCTGGGCCCCGGCGCTTCTGCTCGTGGGCCTTGCCGCAGCGGGCACCTTGGGGATTTTCGCCAGCAATCAAACGGAGCAACGCTACCAGGAAGAAGTGAAGCAACTGTCCAGCATTGGGCAGCCAACCATGGTGCGGTATTGGAACGACGACCAGTATGGGGAGAACCGGAAGGCGTTGTTGGCCTTGATTCGCTCCTGGGAGCAGATGGAGGTGAAGTGGGGCCCGCGCCGGGAAGTGTTGGAGGCGCTGTTCAGTTTGAACTCAACCTACGCGCATTTGCTGCACCGGATCGGCGAGGGGAAGGCGGAAGAAAAGCCGGCAAGCTTGGCCTATTACGAGCGGGCGCTTGCGCTGGCCGACCGGCAGACTTCGCTGGATCCGCAGGATTGCCGCTTTCGCCATCGCCGCGTCTTAATGCGGATCTCCCTGGCCAATTTGCTAATTGATGCCAGCAAAATTGAAGAAGCCCGCGCGGCTTTGGCCGAGGCCGCACCGCAGGTTGGTGAATTGAATCAAGGGCTCTGCCGCGATGCCGCACCGGGGATTGAGACGGAGCTGAAAGCGGTGGCCTCGCGGATTCTGTTTGCGCGCCAGCGTTGGGATGAATTGATCCGGGTGAGGACAGAAATAGTGGAGAGCCGCCGGCAATTGGTCACGAAAGCAGACAGTCAGCGCGCCGGGGACAAAGAACTTACTCAGATGAACCTTCACCATGCCGAAACGGCTCTTGGTTGGGCTTACTTTCATGCGGGGCAGGCGGCGGCGGGCTATGCGCACTACAATCAGGCGCTGCGAGGGCTAGAGCAAATGCTGGAGGAACATCCAACGCATGTGGCGCTGCTGATGAGGTTGGAAAAATTCCACCGCGAAGCCGGGGAAATTGCGCACGCCCAAGGCAATAAAGAGGTTTGCCTGGGGCACCGGATCGCCTCCAAGCGCTACCGTAAGATTCTCGAAAACCTCTAAGGTTGGCGCAGCTTTTCCCAAGCTGCCAATACGGTGCGGTCGTTGCGGATTTCTACTTCGTCCCCACGCTCCACGCCCACGCTAAGGTTTAAGATTTCCTGCTCCAGGCGATGGCGCATCCAATCGCGATCGCGGTTCCAATCGGCAAGAGTGGGGAATACATTCTTCTCGCCCAGCCAAGTGCGCAGGCGGTCCAGTTCCTGCAAGGGAAGTTGCCAATCTTCCGCGGGCTTCGGGTTGCGCTTGGCCCATTCGCTGGCGTAGGCAGTGAAGACGGCGTTGCCGTCGAGAAAGTATTGCAGACGCGTGGGCGGCGGAGGAACCACCCCAACATCCGGGGCCAGGCCGCCCGCGCCGGGGTTGAGCGTGGGATCGATTTGCGCCTCTTTAAGCTTCCGCTGCAGAGAGCGGCCCTTGGGGGTGTAATAGTAAGCCGTGGTGAGCGCCATGCCCGTATTGCCGGCTAAGGGAAAAACGCTTTGCACCAAACCCTTGCCGTAGGTACGCTGGCCATAGACGGTGGCGCGGCCGTGCTCCTGTAAGGCGGCCGTGAACACCTCGCTGGCGCTGGCGCTTTTTTCGTTCACAAGGATGGTGACGGGAAAGCCGTAAGATCGCGACGTTTTCTCGGGCACGCGAATGACCTCTTCCGGGCGCGCGCGGCCGCGGATACTGGTGATGGTGGTGCCTGGGGGAAGGAATAGCGCGGCCATTTCGAGCGCGCTGGTGAACACTCCGCCAGGGTTATTGCGCAGGTCAACCACCACACCGCGCAGCGACTCGCCACCCAGTTTTTCTACCGCTTGTTCAAAGTCCTTGCCCGTTTTGCTCTCAAAGCTGGCGACGCGGATATAGCCAATACCCTCTTCGAGCGCAAAGGCGCGCTCAACGCTCGGCGAGTTCAAGCTGGCAGGGGAAAGGCGGAACTCCAGCGGGCGGGGAAAATTTTCCCGGCGAACGGTGAGCAGCGCTTCGCGTTGGCGCGTGTAGCCAAGGTATTCCACCATTTGCTCGATATCAAAGCGGCTGAGGGCAATGCCGTTGATGGCAATGATTTCGTCGCCGGGGCTCAGGCCGGCGCGCTCGCTGGGGCTGCCCGGCAGAGTTTGCAGCAGGATGACGCGGCCGGGCAACACGCTCACCACGCTGCCAAAACCCTTTTGCGTCGAAGTTTGCATTTCGCGCAACTGCTCAAACTGGTCTTTGTTGAAGAAGACACTGTGCGGGTCGAGCTTGCGCATGGCGCCGGGCAATGCGCCATTTTCAAAAGCCGCCTTGCCGTCGATCTTTTCCGCTGCATGGGATTCCACCAGCGCATAGACTTGCGCGAAGCGCCGGACTTCGGCGGCAAATGCGGCGGGGTCCACTTCCTGAGCGAAGCCGCGCGAGAGCAAAAGAAAAGGCAGAAACCAGCGCATTTATCGGGTGAACTTGGTTTGGAGTTTCCGTTGGTGGCGGGCAAGCGCAAGCTGGATCAAGCGGTCCAGCAGCTCGCTGTAGCCAATGCCGGAGTGCTCCCACATTTTTGGATACATGCTGATGGACGTAAAGCCGGGCAAAGTGTTTACTTCGTTTACGTAGAATTTGCCGTTCGTGGAATCCTGCAGAAAGTCCACACGGCTCATCCCCTCGCAACCCAAGGCGCGGCAAGCGGCGACGGCCAGCGTTTGCACTTCGGTGGTTTCTTCGCTGCGAAGTTGGGCGGGCAGATCGATGCGCGTGGTGTCGAGGACGTACTTGGCATCGTAGTCGTAAAATTCGCCGGCGGGCAGGATTTCGCAGGGCAAGGACGCGGTTAGATCCTGCTCGTCCAGGCCGATGTTTCCCAGCACGCTGCACTCAAATTCGCGGCCCACAATGGCGCGTTCGATGAGGATCTTAGTGTCGTATTGGGCGGCGTCGGCCAGCGCGTCGGCCAATTCTTCCCGGGTCTTGGCTTTGTGGATGCCAACGGAACTACCCAGGTTGGCGGGCTTCACAAATAGCGGCAGGCCAAGGGCCGCAATGGCGGCGTCGGGGTCCAAGGCACCGCGATATTGCAGGCGGTATTCGACCACCGGAACGTCGCTGGCGCGCAGCACGCGCTTCGTGAATTCCTTGTCCATGGCCAGAGCGCTGGAGAGAACACCCGGCCCGACATAAGGCAGGTCGGCCAGTTCCAGCAACCCTTGCATGGTGCCGTCCTCGCCAAAGGTGCCGTGGGTGATGGGGAAAACAACATCAATACTGGGGTTCGCGTCTGGCTCCGGAAGGATCGGACGCGGAGACCAGATCCCCTCGCGGCTAATCTCATAAATATTGACTTCGTACTTATCCGGGTCCAAGCGAGTGGCAATGGATTCGGCGCTGCGCAAACTCACTTCGTGTTCGCCGCTGCGGCCACCGGCTAAAACGGCTATGCGTAGTTTTTTCAATGGGGTTCTCTCAACTCAAAATTTTCTTGCCCAGGGCGCTGGCGGCGAGTTCCACGGCCAGCAGAGCAGTGCGGTTGGCCGTGTCGAGGACGGGGTTTACTTCCACGATTTCCAGGCTGGCCAGCGAGCCGGAATCGTTGATGAGTTCCATGGCAAGGTGGGCTTCGCGATATGTTAAGCCGCCGCGCACGGGCGTGCCGACGCCGGGAGCTTCATCGGGGTCCACGCCATCCATGTCGAAGGAAAGGTGGAAGCCATCCGTGCCATCGGTGGCAGTTCCAATGGCGTGTTCCATCACAGAGCGCATGCCCATTTCATCGACTTCGCGCATGGTGAAAACCTTTACGCCGCTTTGGCGGATGTTTTCGCTTTCGGCATCGTCCACATCCCGCACACCGATGAGGACGACATTGCGGGGATTGACTTTCGGCGAAAAGCCGGCGAGGTGAGTGAGTTCGTGCGGGCCCAAACCGAGGCTGGCGGCGAGCGGCATGCCGTGGACATTGCCGCTCGGTGTGGTGCCGGGTGTGTTCATATCGGCGTGCGCATCAATCCAGATGACGCCGATCTTTTCCTTTTGTTTCCGGCAATGCTTGGCCACGCCGGCCAGCGTGCCCGCGGCTACGGAATGGTCGCCGCCCAGCACCAGCGGGAAGTGGCCTTGGCTCATCACCTTTTCCACCAACTTCGCCAGGCGCGCGCAACTCTGGGAAATCTCCAACAAATAGCGGGCCGTATCGTTGCGCTTGGGCACGCTTTCCGGCTGCACTACCTCAATGTTGCCTAAGTCCGCCACCTGGTAGCCCAGGCTTTCCAGGCGCTGGTGGATATTGGCGACGCGGACGGCGGAGGGGCCCATATCCACGCCGCGACGGCCCGCGCCCAAGTCCATGGGCGCACCGACGATGGCCACCGTTGCTTTGCGCATAGCGGAATCTCCTTGTTACGGGCGGGTGCGGTAGAGCATGCGCGGGTAAGGAATGGCTTCGCGCAAATGGTCGAGCCCGCACATCCAACTTACCGTGCGCTCAATGCCCATGCCAAATCCGGCGTGGGGAACGCTGCCGAATTTGCGCAGGTCGAGGTACCAATTGAAGGCCTCCGGTGGAAGCTGGTGCTCTTCCAGGCGCTTTAAGAGCAACGCCATATCGTGGATGCGCTGGCCGCCCCCGATGATTTCGCCATAGCCTTCGGGCGCAATCACATCCACGCCCAGAGCGAGTTCCGGGCGCTCGGGGTCGGGCTCGAAATAGAAGGCTTTGATTTCGCTGGGGTAGCGGTCCACCAGGATGGGCTGGGGCCCGTCCTCGGTCAAAAGAGTTTCGTCCGTGTTACCGAAGTCGCCGCCCCATTGGATCTCGCTGCCTTTGGCCTGCAGGATCTTCACGGCGTCGTCGTATTGCAGGCGCGGGAAGGGAGCCTGGACGGCTTCGAGTTTGCTGGTGTCGCGCTCCAGGATTTTCAGCTCTTCGCGGCGCTTGTCCAGGACACGGCCGATGATGGAGACAACCAGCCCCTCGGCCAGCGTCTTCACGTCTTCCAGCGTGGCGAAGGCCATCTCGGGCTCCACCATCCAGAACTCGGTCAGGTGGCGGCGGGTTTTTGATTTTTCCGCGCGGAAAGTGGGGCCGAAGCAATAGACTTTGCCCAGGGCCATCGCGTTGGCTTCGTTATATAGCTGCCCGCTTTGGGTCAGGTACATTTTTTCGTCTTCGAAATAATCCACCTCAAACAGCGTGGTGGTGCCTTCGCAGGCGGCGGGCGTGAAGATGGGAGTGTCCATCAACACGAAGTCCTGGTTGTCGAAGTAATCGCGAACGGCGCGGATCACTTCGTGGCGAATGCGCGCAATGGCGTATTGGCGCTTGGAGCGCAGCCAGAGGTGGCGATGGTCCAGCAGAAAGTCGATGCCGTGTTCTTTGGGCGTGATGGGATAGGGTGCTTCTTCGGGAACGCGCTGCAGCACTTGGACTTCCTTCACATCCAATTCATAGCCGCCGGGAGCGCGGGCTTCGGCGCGGACGCTACCGGTGAGCAGAAGAGAGCTTTCCTGGGTAAGGTTGCGAATGGTCTCGAAGGTTTCTTCCGGCAACTCGGCCTTCACGGCCACGCATTGCAGGAAGCCCGTGCCATCCCGCAAAATGGGGAAGGCGATTTTTCCGCTGCGGCGAAGATTGTACAGCCAGCCGCACACGGTAACGGTTTGGCCTTCGTGCTGGCCAATGTGGGCAATGGTGATGCGGTCTTTTACGGGGGGTATGTTGTTCATACGTTAGCTTTCAAACATCAGCTTTCAAACCGGTAAGGTTCTGCGGGGATGGCCTCCAACTTGTCGAAGACCTCCGCCGCTTTTTCAATCACTTTGGGAATCTCGGGAGTTTCGCGCAACTCGAGCAAGAGCGGGAATTGGCCGGGTTGGGCCTTCCATTGAGCGCGCAACATGTTCATCACGCGGGGCCAATTGACAGTAGCGTCCGCGGCAAAGAAGGGGAAGCGATGGTTGTCGTAGACGCCATCGTTATCGTGCACGTGAGTGGATTTCACGCGCTCCCGCAGGATGTTCCATTCCGCCTCGATGCTGCCGGTAAGGTGCGCGTGGCCCGTGTCGAAGCAGACGCCATTTTTGAGGTGGGTCATTTCGAAAAAGCGCATGATGCGCGCGGCGGTGCTCAGGTCGTTGGGAATGTTTTCGACCAGAATTTCTACGCCTCGCTGCTTGGCAAAGAGGTTCAGCTCTTCCAGGCAAGTGAAAGCCGCGTCCACTTTATCCAAAGCCCATTCCTCCCCACCCACGCCAATGTGTTGGATGGCATAGCGGCAGGGGATGTACTCGGCCACCTCCAGCGCGCGCTTCAATTCATCCACCATTTCAATTCGCTTGGGCTTGGCCGTTTCCGTAATGCTGATGGCCGCGTTGGGGCCGGTCTTGCCCCATTGGTCGTCCTTGTACATGGGCATGTGCAAGGAGTGGAGCTTTAGATTGGAATCGCGGAACCAGTGGCCCAGTTCCTGGATTTGCGCCTTGTTGCGGTAATCCAAGTGCTGGCGTGCGCAAAAAATTTCCACGGCGGGAATGCCAGCAGCCTGAATGCGGTCAAGCCAAACCGCGGTAAGGCGGTGGTTGACGCAAATATGCGTCGAAAGAGCCCGTTCCATCGTATTCCTACAGTCTGCCACGCGCGGGCACTAGTAGCCCGCGGCTTTTCCGTTGGAGCGGCCGTCGGCGGAGCCCTGAATCCACTTTTCTTCCAGCAGGATGCCGTGAACATTGGCTACGCCCCCGGCGCCGGGTTCCACCGTATGGCCCATTTGGCGCAGCAGCGCGGCGGTGTCCGGGCTCCAGCCGCGTTCCAGGTAAAGCTTATCCGGGGCCCACTGGTGGTGCAGGCGCGGGGCGCTGATGGCGTCTTCGATATTCATGCCGAAATCAATGACATTAAGGATGGCCTGCATCACGCCCGTGATAATGCGCGTGCCGCCGGGTGCGCCAATCACCATGTGCAGTTTGCCGTTTTTGGTGACGATGGTGGGCGTCATGCTGGAGAGCATGCGCTTGCCGGGGGCAATGGCATTGGCTTCGCCGCCAACGGCGCCAAACATATTTGGCACCCCAGGCTTGGCGGAAAAGTCGTCCATTTCGTTGTTTAACAGGAAGCCCAAGCCCGGCACCGTGACGCCGGAGCCGTAGCCACCATTGAGGGTGTAAGTAAGCGAGACGGCATTGCCAGCGGTGTCGACAATCGACAGGTGCGTTGTCTCGGTACTCTCCTCGGCGGGCAGGGGGCCGCCGTGCTTGATCTCTGCAGGAGGCGTGGCGCGCTGCGGTTGAATGGTGGCAAAGCGACGGGCAATGTAGCCGGGGCTGGTAAGCTGCGCGACGGGAACTTTGACGAAGTCCGGGTCGCCAAGAAACTCGGCGCGGTCGGCGTAGTAGCGCTTCATGGCCTCGGCAATCCAGTGGGCCGCTTGGGCGCTGCCCCAGCCATGCTTTTCGTAGCCTGATTTCTCGAGCATGCCCATCATCTGCAGCAAACCAATGCCGCCGCTCGATGGCGGTGGCGCAAGCAGTAGCTCATGGCCCTTGTAGGCGCCGCGCAAGGGCGTGCGCTCCATGGTTTGGTAGGCGGCCAGGTCGGCCATGGTGATCAGGCCACCGTTCTTCGACATTTCCCCGGCCAGGCGGCGGGCGGTTTCTCCCGTATAGAATTCACTGGCGCCTTTGCGCTGGATGCGCGCAAGCGTTTTGGCGAGGTCCGGCAAACGCAGGGTTGCGCCGGCTTCCAAAGGAGTGCCGCCGTTCAGGTAAACACGCTTGGTCTCGGCGAATTGGCTTAGCCGGCGGGAGCTGCTGGCCAAACTGCGGGCCAGAGCGTAAGAGACGGGAAAGCCCTTGCGCGCCAACTTGACGCTGGGGGCAAGCACCGTCTTCCAGGGCAGCTTGCCGTATTTCTTGTGCAGCAATTCCAAACCGCGCACGGTGCCAGGAACGCCGCTGGCGCGCCAACCAACCAAGCTGTCGCGCGTGGGGTTGCCGCTGGCATCCAGATACATATCGCGCGTGGCGCTGGCCGGGGCTTTTTCGCGGAAATCCAAAAAGTTCACGTCGCCCGTGTTGGTGCGCACCAGCGCGAAACCGCCGCCGCCCAAGTTGCCGGCCGTGGGGTGAGTGACGGCGAGGGCGAAAGCAACAGCCACCGCGGCATCGTAAGCATTGCCACCTTTTTTGAGAATTTCTACGCCCACGTCGGTGGCAATGGGTTCCTGGGCCACCACCATGGCTTGGCGGGCGCGCAC
This sequence comes from Bryobacter sp., assembly GCA_033765085.1. Classification (GTDB taxonomy): domain Bacteria; phylum Acidobacteriota; class Terriglobia; order Bryobacterales; family Bryobacteraceae; genus Bryobacter. Next base: position 73,758 of record JANRIK010000021.1, read on the forward strand.
CGGGTCCCGCCCATAAGCGGGAACGAGCAGAACAAGTAAGAGGAAAAGGGTGAAAACATTCTTGGTCATTTTTGTTTTTTCGTGGATTTCGTTTGGCGCTTCCAATCAAACAGCACGACGCCGGCGGCCACACTGACGTTCAGGCTCGGCACGGCGCCCTCCATGGGGATGCGCAGCAGAAAGTCGCATTTCTCGCGCAGCTTTTCGTGCAAGCCCCGGCCTTCGGCGCCGAGAACAACAACGGACTTGGTGGCATAGTCGGCATCGGTGTATTCGCGATCGCCACGCTCATCCAAACCGTAGCTCCAGTAGCCGCGCTCTTTGAGTTTTTCGAGCGCTTGTGACAGGTTGACGACGCGCACTACGGGCACATGTTCTAAGGCCCCAGCGGCCGCCTTCGCGACGGTAGAAGTAACCCCCACGGCCCGCCGCTCGGGGATAATGATCGCACCCGCGCCCACGGCCCCCGCGCTGCGCAAAATGGCCCCCAGGTTGTGCGGGTCTTCTACGCCGTCCAGCATGATGAGCAGGTCGTGGTCCGGCAGGTTCTCAAGGTCGCCGTACTGCTTTTCCGCGCCCAAGGCAACGACGCCCTGGTGCTTGGAACCGCCTGCGTACTTGTCCAGCGCATTGCGCTCTTCAAAGCGGACAGCGACTTTCAGCGAACGGCAGAGATCTACAATCTCTTGCACGCGCGCGCCCCCCGCGCCTTTGGCGATTAGCACTCGATCCAAAGCCCGCCCGGCGGCCAGCGCCTCGCGCACGGGATGTATACCCACCAGAATTGCCATCTACACTGAAATTATCCGCTAACTCATGTCTACCCTTGCCGCGCCGCCTGGAGAGGCCTTTTCGCCCACCAATTCGCCTACAGTGACGCGCCGCGTCTGGCTTACCTTGTCGCTGCTTTGCCTCGGGCATTTTTTTATCGATATGTATTCGTCCGCGCTCGCGGCGTTTCAGCCTTACTTGGCAAAGACCATTGGCTTGTCGTTAACCGAGGCCGGCCTGCTGGCCGGGCTCTATGTGTTTGCCAATTCGGTGACGCAACCCGGCTTTGGGTACTTTGCCGATAAGCTGCACTCCCGCTTGTTCACCACGCTTGCGCCCGCGCTGGCCGGGCTGGGAATTTCGATGATCGGCGGAGCGTCGTCGTTCGCGCAAGTATTGTGGCTTTCGGTGGTGGGTGGCATGGGCATTGCCAGTTTCCACCCGCAGGCAAGCGCGCTCTCTACGCAGGACATTCCAGACAATAAGCCCTTTTGGATGGCTGTGTTCATTTCTTCGGGCACCTTGGGCTTGGCCTTTGGCCCGGCCGTCTACGCGCGCATCATTGAAACTTGGGGGCTCGATCGATCTTGGGTAGCGGCATTGCCGGGCGTCCTGGTGACGCTGCTGCTCTTGGCCTACCTGCCCACGCCAGCCGCGGATGCTTTGCCGAAGGCGAAGTTTGACGTTGCGCCTTTGCGTGCCGTCTGGCGGCCTTTGACGATTCTCTATTTCCTGGTTTTTCTGCGCTCCATTGTGCAGATAACGTTTACGCAATTCCTGCCGCTCTATTTAACGCGCGAACGCGGCTTCAGCCCCGTGGCGGCGAGCCAAGCGCTTAGTCTATATTTGGCCTGCGGGGCACTGGGCGGTTTCCTGGGCGGCAACCTGGCCAATCGCTTCGGGGGGCGCCAAACGATTCTGCTCAGCATGGCGGGGAGCGTGCCGTTTCTGGTGGGCTTCTTTTTCACCAGCGGACCATGGTCCCTGGTCTGTTTGGCACTCGGCGGATTGGTGCTGCTCTTCACCATCCCGGTGAATGTAGTGATGGGTCAGCAACTCGCGCCCCAACAGGCGGGAACCGTTTCGGCGTTGCTGATGGGCTTCGCTTGGGGGATGGCCGGCTTTTTGTTCATTCCCTTCATTGGTTGGGTTTCCGATTGGGTGGGTTTGCACAATGCCTTGCTTTCGCTTACCGTGTTCCCCGTGCTGGGCTTTTTCCTGACCTTAGCCTATCCAAAGCCCGCCCCGCGGGAGGGCCGCGCATGATGCCGCGCCCAGCCGCGGTTTGCCTGCTTTCGGGCGGGCTTGATTCTTCCACGTGCCTCGCCTATGCCTTGCGGGAAGGCTACGATGTGTATGCCCTGAGTTTTGATTACGGCCAGCGCCACCGCTACGAACTGCAGGCGGCGCAGCGGGTGGCCGCGCGGCTGGGGGCGCGGGACCATCGCGTTGTGCAGGTGGATCTGCGGGCTTTTGGCGGTTCTTCGCTCACCACGGATAGCCCGGTGCCGAAGGCGCGCTCGCTCGCGGAAATGGGCGAGGGCATTCCTTCCACTTACGTCCCCGCGCGCAACACCATCTTCCTTTCCTTTGCCCTGGCTTGGGCAGAGGTGATTCCGGCCTCACATATCTTCATTGGGGTAAATGCGCTCGACTACTCCGGCTATCCGGATTGCCGCCCGGAATACATCGAAGCCTTTGCGCGCATGGCCAACCTGGCTACGCGCGTGGGCGTAGAGGGGCAAACACCAATCCAAATTCATACGCCGCTCCTGCATTTGAGCAAGGGCGAGATCACGCGCCTGGCCGCGGACTTGAATTTGGATTTTTCATTGACTTCCACTTGTTACGATCCAGACGCGGAGGGGCGCGCCTGTGGGCGTTGCGACGCGTGCCAGTTGCGCCTGAAGGGTTTTGCCGAAGCCGGGCTAACGGACCCGATCGCCTACCAATGCCGCTAACGATCAGCGAGATTTTTTATAGCGTCCAGGGCGAGGGGCTTTTGACGGGCATGCCCAGCGTGTTCATCCGCACCAGCGGCTGCAACTTGCGGTGCACCTGGTGCGATACACCCTACACCAGTTGGCGGCCTGAGGGGGAGCGCTGGGAGATTCCGCAGATTCTGGCAGAGGCCGAAGCGCTGGTGGGCCGCGCGCCGAGCCGCTACGCTGTTTTAACCGGTGGCGAACCCATGCTGTTTCCCGAAGCCGTGGAACTAACAATGGCCTTGCGGGCCGCGGGCTTTCACATCACGGTTGAAACCGCGGGGACGGTTTACCAACCGGTAGCCTGCGACCTGATGAGCATTTCGCCCAAGCTGGCCAATAGCACGCCGCACCATGATGCTGTTTGGGGGCCGCGGCACGAGCGGCTGCGCATCCAGCCGGAAGTGCTTGGCCGCTTGCAGCGGGACTTTGCGTGCCAATGGAAATTTGTGCTCGCGGCGCCGGAAGACCTGGCGGAAGTGGAAGCAGTGTTGGCGCAATTGCCGGAACGGCCCGCGCCGGGGCAGGTGTTGCTGATGCCGGAAGGGCGCAGCGGCGCTGAAATCAACGAGCGCTCGCTGGCGATGGTGGAAGTGGCTAAGCAAAGCGGCTACCGGCTCAGTACGCGATTGCATGTTTATTTGTGGGGCGACAAGCGAGGCGTTTAGCATATACTAACAGTTGAATAGATGTTCAACTGATGAGCAGAGCAAAAACAGTCGAGTGTTCGCCCCACGATCCGGACCACCGGAAGCGTTTGGCGCCGCCGGTGGACGAAAGGGCGCTGGAATCGGCGGCTCGTTTGTTCCGCGCCATGGGGGACGGCCCACGGCTGCGCACCTTGGCGCTCTTGAGCCAAGGGGAAGCCTGCGTGTCGGAGATTGCGGCCTTCACGGGCGAAGAAATTTCCACCATCAGCCAGCGCCTGCGCGTATTGCGGGCGGAAAACCTTTTGTCGCGCCGGCGGCAAGGAAAGCACATTCTTTATTCTTTGGCCGACCAGCACGTGGTGGGCCTGATCTTTAATGCGCTGGCCCACGCCACGGAAAGCAATCCTACCCCCAAATTGAGAAAGGCAAAAAAACTATGAGTCATTCCATTCACGAACAACACGAGCATGTGCACGGCTCCGGCTGCGGCCACCAAGCCATTGTGCACGCAGACCACGTGGACTACCTGCACGACGGCCACCTGCACCACGCCCACGAAGGCCACTATGACGAGCACACGCTGGAAGTGACGGGCGCCAATCCCGCGGATTGCACGGAGGGCCACGCTTGTGCCGGCCACGCCGCGGACCATGTCCACGGTCCCGGTTGCGGACACGAAGCGGTGCCGCACGGCGACCACGTTGATTATTTGGTGGACGGCCACCTGCACCACCCCCACAACGGGCATTGTGATAATCATGGTTCTGTCCAACTTGCCTAACCGAACCGAAACTGCCGATGCCAAACCCGCCAACCGGAACACCCGGCAGAAGGCGGCGATCCGCGAGGTGTTTGAGGCCAGCGACCGGCCGATGAGCCCGCAGGAAGTGCTGGCCGACGCCTCTGCGCGGATTGAGGGTATGGGTTTGGCTACCGTTTACCGCAACATCAAGGCGCTGGTGGAGGAAGGCTGGCTGACGCCGGTGGATCTGCCGGGGGAAGCCCCCCGCTACGAGGTTTCCGGCAAGGAGCACCACCACCACTTCCATTGCCAATCTTGCGACAAAGTCTTTGAGTTGCCCGGTTGCTCGTTGACGGCAAAGCCCGCGCTGCCCAAAGGCTTCGTCGCAGTTTCGCACGAGATTGTGGTTTACGGCTTGTGCGCTCTGTGCGGCAAAAATTCCGACGCCCCACCAAAGGGCCGAGCGGTTAAACTACGATCTACATCTTAATGTTGATCGCAAAAGAGTTTCTCGGCTATTTATCGCGTCGCCTGGTGCAACGCCTCATTCCTACCTATTTGGACTCGGCTAACCCCGCCGGTTTGGCCGAGTTCATTGGCGATTTGGTGACCGAAGACTTGGCCATTGAGGACAAGCTGAACGACGAGGTGCGCGAGGTCCTGGAGCAATACTCCGAGTACATGCGCAAAGAAGGCATCAGCTACCAGGAAATGTTTCGCCGCATCAAGAACACCATGGTGACGCAGCGGAAGATCATCCGCGCTTCCGGGCGCGACACGGGCGACAACATGAAGCTGTCGCGCGACAAGATCACCGACATCTCCCACAAAATTGCCAACGCACTGAAGAAGCAGCGGGACACGCGCGTGAAGAAGGATGTCAACGAACTGCGCCTCGAGATTGTGCGGGTTTTCACTGAAACGCTGCAGGTGGAAGACAAGGCCGACCGCGACGCGCGGGCCAAAGTGTTGTCCCAAAAGAAGGGGATTCTTGAGGGCAGCGAAGAGTACGAAATTTTGCACAAGCGCTACTACGCGGAAGAGTTGAAAAAGCTGGGCGTAAACCTCGGTTCTTAGGAACTGTGTTTAGCGGAGCGCGTAAACGCGGTAGCGGCCACCGGGCGAGGTATAGAGCAAGGGGAGCGGCTCGTGGGGCGCGTCTTGGGTGAGGATAAGGCGAGTAATACCGCGGCGGCGCAGATCCGCGTAGTCCATAGCGGCATGGCCCGGGGCTAGCAAGTTGGTCCAGCGTTCGTGCCAAGCGTAAGCGTAAGCCGCGAAATAGTTCACCTGCCCGCCTTGTTTCCAGCAGGCGTAGACGGGTTGCAGAGAGCGTGCGCGAAAGACGCCGGGCTCTGGTTTGCGGCCGAGATCAGGAAAGAAATACATTGCCGATCCCGGACCTTGCTGTTTCGCCCATTCGGATAGGGCGCGCAAATCGGGCGACTCAAGACTAGGGGCAGCTCCGTGGCCATAGGTTGCCATGGCCCAAGGAACCGCAAGCAGAAGCGGCAAAGCGAAGGCGGCCCAATGTTGCTGGCTAAGCCAAGCCAACGCGATTACGGCGAGGGCAAGCGCGGCCTGCGCCGTCCAGTCTGCCGGGGTGAACTGCAGGAAGTCGCCCCGCAAGGCCAAGCTCAGCGGCACCAATAACCAGGCAGCGCCCCGCAGCCAATGCCCTTCGCGCAGTTCAAGCGCCGCACAAATCAAGCCGAGCCACTGGCAAAGCAAGTGGCAATAAAGCAAAGCGCGCATGGGTTGAATTTGTGGCAGCAAGGCCCAGCCCAGCCGCTCCTGCAGCAACAAAGAAGCGGGGATGGTGGCGAAACCAACCATCGGAAGCCAAAGCGCATAAGGGCGAACCAAAGGCGGCAGAACGCCACGCAAGCGCCAAGCGGCAGCCAGGGCCAACGGCCCCGTAATGGCAAAGGTCCAAATATAGCGGGGCAACCAGCGGTAGAGCCAATTGTAGGGGGCGCGCAATTGTTGGATGTGGGCGTGCGGGGTATCGAGAATGCTGAAGAAAGATTGCGCCCCGGCAGGCCCCGGTTGAAAAATGCTAAGTCCAGCGAGCAATAGGGCGCTGGCAGCCGTGGCGGCCAAAAAGCGGCCTTGGCGCAGGACTACGGCAATCAAAAGCACGGGCCAAATCGCCGGGGCGTGGTACAAAAACGCGATGCCCAAAGGCACGCCCGCCCAAAGCGCCGGTGCCCCACGAGCCAATAGGCCCACCGAGAGCACCGTTAGGGGCACCGCGAAGCCGCGGGGCACGGGTTCGTATTCCGTCGTAATGATGGCCGGGCCATAAACGAACGCGCCCAACCATAGGCCGCCGCTGACGAGTACGCTCGCCAGCGCGCCCAGCCCGCAAGCCCGGGCCAGCAGGTAAGCGCCCCAAGCGCCCAAGTAGCGGAACAGAATCTGTTGGCCCAGCAGCACCCATTCAAAATCCAAGCCCGAAAGCCGGCGCAGAGCAAGCGTTACCTCGTCATAGATCGTGTAACGCAGGTGCACGCCTTGCAACAACAGGTCGCCTTGAATGGCTGCAGGGTTCAGCAGATGCTCAAAAATAGGGATGTAGATCTGTGTGTCGCTTTGCAGGTAAGTGCGTCCGGGATAAACAAAGACGCTGCTGAGCGTAAGCGCCAGCAAGGGCAGGGCAACGGCGAGGGCGCGCTTCACTGGGTGGGAGTTTTCTCAAGCTGCGTCTTGGCCCAAAGGCGCTGGGGGTTCAGCGCGATTGCTTTGGTGAACATCTGGCGGGCTTCCGCCGCCTTGCCGGCCTTGCGCAAAACGATGCCGCGCCACACATAGGCGTCCGCAAATTTCGGGTTGAGCTTCAGTGCTTTGTCCAGGTCGGCCAGGCTCTTGTCGATGCCGCCGCCAAAGCTGGGCGGAAGATAGTAATTGCCAACGGCGCGGGCTAGCCAGTTTTCCGCTTTTTGCGGGGCGAGTTCAATGGCCTTGCTCACTTCGTCCATCGCGCAACGGCCGTACTTCAAGCCGGCCAGGACATTGGCCGGAATCACTTGGCCGCACAAGGTGCCAAGCAAGCGATGGTATTCGGCATTGGCGGCCTGGGCTTCAACGGCTTTCCTCGCCGCGGGAATGCCTTGTTCCGCGGCGGCGGCGCTGCCTTTTTTGTCGCCCAGTTCCATGGCCACTTCCGCTTCCATGCTCTTTAGTAGGGCAAATTCGTAGTGCTGCTGCGGCGTTTGCGGCGCCAATCGCGAGGCGGCCTGACGCAGACCAGCAAGGTCCTGGCGGTCCCGCATGGGCTCGGCGCTGCCCGCCGCAAGAAGCGACGGAAGGCCCAGCAAGCCGAGGGTGGCGAGAAAACTATGCAAATGCTTCGGCATCAATCTCAGTTTACTCCCACGCACTGGCCACCCTTTGCCTCACGAAGGTTTGTCATCATAAGGAATGTTGGTAACAAGCAAGCCCGCGTCTTGTCCTAATCAGGGGAAGGAATTGATGAGATTTTTTCGACTTTTGGGAATGGCCCTGCCGCTGGCGGGCTTTCTGTTGGCGCAATCGCCAAGTGTGATTTTGAACGACAGCGCTTCGCGCGTTTTGGGGCACCCCAATCGTTCTCTGGAAACTCTGGCGCCCAATTGGGTAGAGGGCCGGGAAATGACCACACCCCAGGGCATCGCCTTTGACCGTCGCCCGGGCAACGTCGTTTTGTACGTTTCCGATAGCGGCAACAATCGCATTTTGGCTTGGAAAGATCCGCTGGCGGCGGCCAACGGGGCTCCCGCGGATTTGGTGATTGGCCAACGCAACCGCTTCCAATCAAATGCCAATGGGCCAGGAACTTTGTTGACTACGGGCCTGCGCCAGCCAACCGGCCTGGCCGTGGACGCAGAGGGCAACCTTTGGGTGGCTGATTCCAACAACAACCGGATTCTGCGCTTCCCCAAGCCCTTCGATCAGGCTCCCGACTTGCTGTTTCCCGATGTGTTGATTGGGCAGGAAACCTTCGGCAGTTCGGGTAGCGGGAACTTGGGCCGCTTGCCGAATCGGGGGCGCGATACGCCGGCCTCGAACTCGCTTTTCTTGAGCAATTTGAGCAACCAAATTTTCCGCTGCCGCCTGGCCTTCGACACGAATGGCAACCTGTGGGTTACGGACGCGGGCAATCATCGCGTGCTGCGCTTTCCGGCCAGTGTGCTGAGCGCGGGCAATATCGGTCCGGCGGCTGATTTGGTGTTGGGTCAATTGGACTTTAATTCCCGCGTGGCTTTGACGGGCGATGCGCGGGACAAATCGCGCTTGAATGCGCCCAGCGGGATTGCCTGGGGCACCGATAGCCGCCTATACGTTAGCGATAGCCGCGGTCGCGTAATGGTGTACCGCAATCCGGCAGCCAATGCGCAAAACGCCGATCGCATCCTGGGCATCTTTGTGCTCCAACAGGGGCAGGCAGCGCCTCCGCGCGTAAACGATGTGCAGTTGGGTTTGCCGGAATCGCTGCTGCTGGTGGACAACCATTTGCTCGTTGCCGATACGGTAAACCACCGCGTGGTTCGCTATAACCCGGCGGACACTTGGGCGCCGGAAACGCCGACTGCTTTTTCGCCCTCGATGCGGGACGTGATTGGCCAACCCAACTTCAATACCGGAGATCCCAACCGGGGCGGCGTGGGGCCGAGCGCCCTGGGTTTCAATAGCCCGGTGGACGCGGCGGTGCTGGACAACAATCTCTTTGTGGTGGATGGCGACAACCATCGCATCATCGTGCTGCCCGGGGGAGCACCCTTTTCCCAGCCCGGCAACAAACTTTTTGGGCAGACCCTCTTCGATGCCAACGGCCCCAACCTGCTCGAGGGCCGGGAATTTTTCCTCATCGGGACCAGCGCAGGCATCATTTATCGCGGTGGCGGCATGGCCTTGGATGGCAACCGCCTCTACATTGCCGATACGCTTAACCACCGCATTCTTGCCTACCAGGATGTGCGCACCGTGCAACTCGGCCAGCCGGCGGACCTCGTGATTGGCCAGGTAAGCCCGGACCGCAGCATTCCCAATAGCCCTACGGGCCGTGTAAACGCGCCCAACCAAAGCGGCCTCTTGTTCCCGCACGATGTAGCCGTAGATCGCAATGGCGATTTGTGGGTGGCGGATTCCGGCAACGGCCGCGTCCTGCGCTATCCGCGTCCCTTCGATAACGCCACTAACCTGCAGGCAAACCTGGTTCTCGGCCAACCGAATTTTGTGCTCAGCATTACGGACCCCACGCCGCGCAACATGTCGTTCCCGGTGAGCCTGGCCTTCACCTCGGGCGGCAATCTGTTGGTTTCGGATCTGGCCCACAACCGCGTGCTGTACTTCATTCGGCCAGATAACGGCGACTACACCAACTTCCAGGCCGCCACCAACGTCTTCGGCCAACCGGACTTATCCAGCGCTATTGGCAGCAACGCGCAGAACCGTCTGCGTGGTCCGCGCGGCATTGCCGTGGACGTGGACGACCGCCTGTATGTAGCAGATTCTTTGAACAACCGCTTGCAGATCTATGACCGTGTGCCCTTGGCCGGTCCTGATGCCTCCCCGGCGCTCTCCATTGGCGGATTGAGTAACCCCACCGGCGTAACGGCCGACCCGCGAACGGCGGAGATTTGGGTGGCCAACACCGGCACCAACCAGGCCATCCGCTTCCCGCAGTTTGCCAGCCTTTCGGTAAACCCGACGGCCAACCTAGTGCTGCGCAGTTCTGTCGGGCCGCTCGACGTCCAGGTGGATTCCAATTCCAACGTCGTGGTCAGCGATAGTTCCAACCGCATCGCATTCTTCTACCAGCGGGCGGCGCAGGTAAACGGGGCGAATTTCCAAACCACCAGCCTCGCGCCCAACACCATTGCCTCGCTATATGCCCAAGGCGGCAGCTTCACGCAAGAAACGCTGGTCTTCAGCAGCTTGCCATTGCCCACCACGCTGGGCAATGTCCGCGTCCTGCTGAACGAGCGGCCAATGCCTCTGTTTTTCGTTAGCCCCGGCCAAATCAATTTCTTCGTGCCGGACGATATGCCCACTTCAGGGGATCTGGAAATCCTGGTGGAAGATCAGCTCACGGGACAAATCGTGGGTTCCGGCACGGTGGTGATGAACCGTGTTTCGCCGGGCTTGTTCACTTCCACCGCCACGGGCCGCGGCCAGGTTTCGGCGGTAAATCAGGATGGCACGATCAATTCCTCGCAAAATCCGATTCCTCGCGGGCAGGTGATTTCGCTGTTCGGCACGGGTCTGGGCAAAGTCAGCAACGCGCCCACCGATGGCAACGCGGCGCCCTCCGGCCCCTTGGCCGAAGGCTTGAAGCCTGATGTGAGCTTCAACCTGCTACCGGCTTCATCAGAGAACGTCCTGTTCTCAGGCCTCGCGCCGGGTTTTGTAGGACTCTGGCAAATTAATGTGCGCGTGCCGGAGACGGTGCCGCCCGGCAATAATGTTCCCGTGATTGTCTTCCAGAATTCGCAACCGAATCTGGCGGGGTCCGGCAACATTGTGACCATTGCCGTCAGTCAATAGCCGCGGGGCTGCGCCTAGGGCGTAATCGTTACCGTCACTTCGTTGGAAGTAACGCCGCCCACGGCGAGGCGCAGTCGATTGGCACCGCTCGCTCCGGCAGGGATTTCCACATTCACTTGGTAAAGCCCCACAAAGCCGGGCGCCAGGCCGCTGAACAGCACGGGCCGTTCGGCGCCGTTCCAGAAGGCTTGCACGGGTTCCACCGTGCGGGACAAACCCCCGCTTTCCGTCGTGGGGCCTAAGCCAGTAGCGAAGACTTCGAGCACATTTGCTTGGCGTAGAATCGCGCCTTCCCCATTGGTGGGGTTAAAGAAAATGCCCGGCGCCAGGCGGCGCACCGCAACAGGAACGGCGGCGCCGCGGCCGACATTCGTTTCCACTTCCACTTGGGCGGTATCGCCAGTGATGCTGGATTGAAGGAAGAAGTTAACTTGCCCCTCGCTGACAAACACCAAGGGTTGCGCTTCGCCATTTACGCGCACGGTGACGCCGTCAAGCGTGGTGGGCCAAGGGAAGGGCGCGGCAACCAGATTACGCGCCAGGTTTGCGCCGAAGATGGTGTGTAGGCTACCGCTGGTGAGGCCAGCCGCGAAGCTGGCGGCATTCACCACCGTATCGCTGCGCAGGGTGGGCAGGGCCTCCGTAACGGCTTGGGCGCTTAGTTGCGTGGCGGGAATCCCCTCCACCGAAAACAATACGCGATTGGCGGGCGATTCCGCGGGGGTCCAACGGAAGCTGGCCGTACCGTCTTCGCCGATTACTGCCGTGGCTGGTTCCACTACGCCGTTGCCCGCGGCTTGGGCCACGATACGCAAGCCGGGATACGGCAAGCGATTGATATCCGCCACTCGCACCACAATGGGCTGCGGCAGGACGCCGCCCGTGGCGCGCTGGTTGTTGCCGGCCACCACACCCATTGCCAAATTGCCCGCGCCGCTGTTGATCTGGATGCGGGCCTCGGCCTCGGTGAAAGCGCTGTCGCTGGGTTGGGCGCGCAGCGTGGCCAGGCCGGGCGCAAGCCCTTCGAGCGGCATTGTGACGCTCGTCTCGCCCGCGGGAATGCTGGCCGTGGCGGGTACGCGCAAGTTGGCAGAGTCGCTGCTGAGCGTTACGTCGAGCGCGCTGGTCAGCGGCTTCTCAATCCGCAGGATGGCCGTTCCCGTCGATCCGGCCAAAACGCCGGCGGCAGGAAACACGCTCCATTCCAATTTGCGGCGCAAAGTGGCCTCCATGGTGGAGCGGCCCCCCGTGGCACGACTATAAAACTCTTCAAAACTCTTGCGGTAGCCTTCCACCTGTGCCAGCGCTTCTTCGCTGATGGCCATGCCGCGGGGCGCAATCACCACAACGCCCATCCGGAACTTGCGCTGGCTCACAGTATGGTCCGGCGTCCGGCGGCCATGCACGGCAATGAGGTCATCCACGGTAAAGTCCCGGCGCTCCCCTTCGAAGGTACGGCCCACGGCAGGCGGGGGAGGGAAGAGGTTGCTAATGCCGCTGCCGGTGACGAAGAACAGCGAGCCAACCTCTTCTTTCGCGCGGAAACCCATCAGGTATTGGTCCAAGGGCGAGTACTGTTCCGTCACCGCTACGGTCTCGAAGCGCGGCACGGTGTTAGGGCCGCGGTCGAGAATACGGTTGCCCTCCAGCAGACTTGCTTCGCTGTTGAAGGTGAAAGACCAGTGCGCGCTTTGGCGGCCTAGGATGGCCGGTTGGCGTGGGTCCAGCGGATCGGGCACACTGGCGAAGGCCAGGAAGAGGTGGCCGGCTTCGTGGGCCAGTACGGTAGTGGGCGTATCCCGGGCGCTAAAGCGCTGCACGAGGACGGTGTTCGGGTCAGTCGGGTATTGGGACGTGGGGCCCATATTCAACACGGCCTGCAGGCGGCGAGCGCTGCCGTATTCGCGGCCCGCTTCCACTAGAAAGTCGCCGTAGCCGGTGCGGTTGTTGCGTACCGTCACCTCGAAGGCAATCACGCCGCCCTCGCCCGCCGGAATGCCGAGGGCGTTATAGATGGCCACAAAATCGTAGGCGTCATCGTGGGTTTCGTAGAAACGTTGTGCGGCGGTGACGGTATCAATTTCTTCCACGTTCGTGAAGCGCTCCGCCACCGCGCCGTTATAAACAGCATTCGCCTCTAAGGTGGCAAAGCTGACAATGCGGCTCGCGTTGCGCAATTCTCCCGGCGCCAAGCCCGTAATGCCGCTGGGAACATTTACCTGGCCGTAGGCAAACTCAATGGCGCCGCTGGCCAGCAAGCGAATCTGGAAGGTCACCAATCGCCCGGTGCCAAAGTCGGTAAATTCCGGCACGCCGGCCCAACTCACCACAAAACGCTCCGGCGTGGACAGCACGCGGATGGTGCCGCCGCTGGTGACGTCAAGATCCGTAAAGTATCCGCCAATCCGCGGAAGTCCACTCAACAGGCGGCCCAGGCTGCGCTCGCGCGTGGAAGCATCGCCCGCCCCAAACGTGAGGTTGCCATCGCTGTTCACCCACACGGAAGTGCGCGCCACCCCGTAATAGGCGAACGGGAACGCCAGCGGGTATTCGCGGGTCGAGTCGTCCACCAATCCCGCATTCGCGCCGTTGTCGGATTCCGCATTGCTGTAGTTACCCTCGATGTTTTCCGCGCGATAGCCTTCGCCTTCCGGCACGAAGCGAAGGGTGCGCTGGCTTAGCGTGAAAGGGTTGCGGCGGCTGACAATTCCGGCATCCTCTTCGAGAATGGCGATGTCGCCGCGGTCCTCCGTGGCGCCCTTGGGCTCTTCGGTGATCGCAAAGCCATTCAACCGGGAGAGCTGCTGCCGGAGTTCCTTTAGTTGCAAATTCTGGCGATGGACGAAAAGTTCCTCCAAGGCCTTTTGCGGATAGGTGCCGCAGTAGGCGCCGGCGCCTTTGGCGGCTAGGGGCGTGGTCGCGGGAAAAAGCAACGTGCCCACGATTAAGGGAACGAAGAGGGTGCGGAGAATCGTATTCTGAAGAGAAATCATCGTTATGGCCTATTGCACAAGTTGTGGAAATCTAATTGAAGACACAGCGCGGTTTTGCCCCAAATGTGGCGCGGCGGTGCCGGGAGCGGTTGCCGGAGCGGAGGCGGGAACAGCATCTCCGGCATACACTCCTGTTTCTAACACACCGCTGAGCTACGAAATTCAGGGCGACAACCTGCAAATAATTCGCTGCCACCTAAAGCCCGGTCAGGAGCTTTTTGCCGAAGCCGGCAAGATGGTTTACAAAACCACCAACGTGAGTTGGGAAACCCGCATGGGCGGCAATTCCTTGGGCGACAAAATTTGGGGCGCAGTGAAGCGGAAGTTGATGGGCGAAAGCCTTTTCATGACCTATTTCCGCTGCAATTCGCCGGGCGAGGTGGGCTTCGCGGGAAATTATCCGGGCCGGGTGCAGCCTTTTGAGTTGGCGCCGGGGCAAAGTGTCCTGGTGCAGCGCGACAGCTTCATTTGCGCCCAAGCTAGTGTGCAGTTGAACATCGCGCTGGTGAAGAAACTGGGTTCCGGCTTCTTCGGCGGCGAAGGCTTCATTCTGCAAAAGTTGACGGGCCCGGGCACCGCCTTCATCCACGGCGGTGGAGATTTTGTGGAGTTCAACCTAAAAGCAGGCGAGACGCTCCAGGTGGACACCGGTTGCATTGTCGCTTTCGACGAGGGCGTGAACTACGACATCCAATTTGTGGGCGGCATCAAGACGGCAATTTTTGGCGGCGAAGGGCTCTTCCTGGCCACCTTGACGGGGCCGGGACGCGTCATCATCCAATCTTTGACGCTGGAAAAGCTGCGCCGTGAATTGAGCGTGATGAGCAGCGGCGGCGACGAGCGTGGACCTCTGGGCGCATTAGGCGGCTTACTTTCTAGCGAAGACTAAAGGCCAGGTCTAGTACTTCCGACCTAACGCTGTATCCGCATTGAAACACTCGGTTGTTACCCTGCCTCTACTGGAGGGATTTCTACCGTGCTTTCTACATTTCTGCGTAATCGTAAGATCGCTGCTGCCCTTGCTCTTTTTCTAATGCCCGGCCTCTGGGCCAACAATACTTCTCAGACTGTTCCTTATTCCCTGGTTTCCGCCGACCCCGCTTGGGTAACCACGGATGACGATTGGAGCGGCGCTTCCGGCATTCTTGGCTTTCGCGGTGACGGGCTTTCCAGCAGCACCAGCACCGATCCGCAGAATACCTTGGCCGACGACGTAAACGCGGTTCTTGATGTAAACGCCAACCGCACGGACCCCAGTTCCTTTAGCACCGGTGGCATTGCCGAGTTCACCACTGCTGTCGGCTCCGCCGAAGAGAATGAATCCCGCACCCTTTACGCTATGCAAGGCAGTGGCACGGCGGATGCCCCGTACCTGCAATTCCACTTCACCACCACCGGCGCATCCAACTTGACCTTCTCTTACACCGCCGTCGACCTAGACGCCGCCGCTGTCAGCAGTGTGCAGCGCATAGCCGTCCACTACCGCACGGCCACCACCGGCACTTGGACCAACCTGCCCGACGGCTTCATCGCCGACGCTTCCGAGGGCCCTTCGCTCGCTGGCCTGCGCACCACCCGCA
This sequence comes from Bryobacter sp., assembly GCA_033765085.1. Classification (GTDB taxonomy): domain Bacteria; phylum Acidobacteriota; class Terriglobia; order Bryobacterales; family Bryobacteraceae; genus Bryobacter. Next base: position 89,007 of record JANRIK010000021.1, read on the forward strand.
CCTTCAGCTTGCCGGCCGCTGCGGCGAACCAAGCCACTCTCCAAATCCGCATCATGACCAACGATGCGCCCGGCGTGGATGAGTTCATCGGCATTGAAAATGTCTCCTTGACCGGAACCTCCGGCGGCCCGATCCCGCCCAGCGGTACAGGATCCGCCGACCCGGCCAGCGTGCAAATTGGCAATTCCACATTGCTTAGCGTCAATGTGGTTCCGGGTACCAACTCGGTGACCAGCGTCGTGGCCGATCTAACCTCCATCGGCGGTAGCGCGGCCCAGGCTTTCACGAACACCACGGGCAACACTTGGACATTCAACGCCACGGCCAACGGTACCGCAGGGCTGAAGAGCCTGCCCGTCACCATCACGGATAACGCCGCACTCACCGGCACCACGAGCATTGCCTTGAACGTAACGGCCCCGGTTCTCTTGACTTCCATTAACGCCATTCAAGGCTCCGGGAATACTTCGCCGCTGGTGGGCCAAACGGTTTCCACCTCTGGCGTGGTCACCTTCATTCGTCTCAATCGCTTCTACATCCAAAACCCGGACGCCGCGGCCGACGCGAACCCGCAAACGAGCGAGGGGTTGCTGGTGCAATCAACCAGTTCGCTGCCGTCTACCGTGGCGGTTGGCAATCTGGTGAGCGTAACCGGCACGGTGGACGAATACCGCCCGGACACCAACCACTTGACGATAACGCGCATTCTGAATCCCACTTCCATCACGGCTCTGAGCACGGGCAACCCGCTGCCCACGCCGGTCACGCTCGATGGCACTTCTTTTACCGCCAACGGCGGCCTTTTCCAGGCAGAACAATTTGAAGCCATGCGGACGCAGGTGCCCAGCCTTACCATCACGCAGCCTTCCGGCTCTGAGTTTGTTGTGGCGGCCTCTTCGAACGGTACGAGCAGCCAGAACCTAAATGGCATTGTTTATGGCACCTTCGGATCTACTTCTGGCTCCACCCTGCGGCCCTTCCGCGAGCCGGGCATTGGCGCTTCCACGAGTCCGGTACCCAACTGCGACCAGCCGCCTTGCACCATTGCCAGCTACGACCTGAATCCCGAAAATCTTCGCGTCGATACCTTCCGCCTCGGCAATACCTTTGCCGCGACCACGGGCGCCACCGTCGTCAACCTCTTGGGCGTGTTGACCTACGAAAATCGCTACTACACGCTGCTCGCGGAAAACAATACCAACACTACTGTGAGCGGCAATCGCGTGGCCACTCCAGTGCCCACTCCCACCGCGGGCGAAATCACCGTGGCCACTTGGAACGTCGAAAACTTTACCGGCACGGTGACAGAAATTGCGAAGGCCTCCCTCGGCATCCGGAATTTCCTGAAGTATCCCGATGTTCTGGTGACCATCGAAATGAACCAACCCGCGGCCCTCAGCGCCTTGGCCGCGCAGATCAATGCCGACGCCCTCGCCGCCGCCGAGCCCGCCCCCAACTACCAGACCCGCATCATTACGCCCCCGAACGCCGGGCAGCAGAACATCGGTCTGCTGGCCAAGGGCGATGTGACGATTCTTTCGGCGAACCAGTTCCTTGCGGCTCGCACCTTTATTGATCCCAACGACGGCTCTGTGGATACTACCTTCGACCGTCCGCCGCTAGTGGTGGAACTCCAAGCTACCCGCGCAGGCAAGACCATTCAATTCACCGTAATTGGCAACCATTTGCTCTCCCTGATTGACATCGACAACGAAGCGCCTTCGGGAGCGGGCACCATTGCCGCCCGCCGTCGCGCCAAGCGCAAAGACCAAGCCGAAGCCATGGCCGAATTATTGCAGCAGCGCTTAACCGCCAACCCCAACGAGAAGATTTTCCTGGTTGGCGATTTCAATGCCTTCCAATTCAACGATGGCTACGTGGACGTAGTGAACGGCATCCGCGGCGTACCTGCCGCTCCGGGCCAAGCCGTGGCCACGGTGAACGATCTGTTGAGCGCCACCACGCTCAACAACCTGGTGGACTTCCTGCCCGCCGCGGAGCGCTACTCCTTCGCCTTCCAAGGCAGCGCCCAAGTGCTGGACCACATCCTCTATACGCCCAATCTGCAAGCCCAGCTTTCGCGTGGCGCCTATGCTCGTGTCTCGGCGGACTTCCCCTCGGCCTTTGGCTCGGACGCTAGCCGCGTGGAGCGCTTAAGCGACCACGACGCCGCTCTCTTCTACCTGCTGGCCGCAGAGCCGGTGAGCAGCGGCATCGTCTTCACGCGCTTCGGGGGCATCTACAACCCCACCACGCAGCGGACGCTTACCAACCTGCGAATCACCAACAACACCGGCACCACGCTCGAAGCCCCCTGGCAGTTGGTCATTCCCGACCCCGCTGCCAATATCACCCTGGCCAACGCCACGGGCAGCAACGCGCAGGGCAAGTACATTACGGTGAACACACCGCTTGCCCCCGGCGCCAACACAACCATCCCTCTGCAGTTCGCCACCCCGGGCCGCGTCACCTTCGTCTACAACCCGAAAGTTTATTCCGGAGCATTTTAGTTATGAAAATTCGTCAAATTCTTCCCCTCCTGGCGCTTGGCCTTTGTTTGGCCGCGCCCTCGCGCGCCGATCTCTTCCTCTATGAAGTCAATGCGGACCTCTCGGCCTTCAGCGGTTCGGGTAGCATTGGTCTTAGCCTCAACAGCTTTGGCACGCCGGACTTCAACGTGGTTGCCAAAGTGAGCGATCTGTCTCTGCCGGGCAGCACCGTTTCCCCGGGCGAAGCAGACCCCGCCGGCGATGTGGTGGAAAACGGCAATATGATTACTTTTGGCGGCACCGCCACCAACCGCACCTTCACGATTCCCGTAGGCGACTTTGGCAATTCGCTGAGCTTCTTCCTGGAACTGGACCGCGAGACGGGCGGCACCCTGGACGCCTGGACCTTCTCTCTGTTCGCGCAGAATGATGAGGGTTCCGTGTTCGATGCCCTGTTCCTTGATTTGGGCCCTGAGGGCGAATCCTTCTTGTTCAGTTCAGATGCCTTCAAGGCCACGGTCGTGCCGGAGCCTTCCACTTGGGCTATGCTGGCCGCTGCCGTTGCGGGTGTCGCTTACCGCGTGCGCCGTCGCCGGGCATAGGGTGCTGCTGGGTCAATGCTGGAGTAGTCAAAGCTGCTATTTGCCCGCACTCCTTACGGTTTAAGTTTCCGAGCCTGTTCTAGAAAAACTGCAACAACAGCGGGAAAAAACCCAGCCCAAGCATAGTGCTCGAAAGAGCAAAGCCGCAATAAATAACCAAGCGGCGTTTGATATTGGAGCCAATAAGGCACTTGCGGAAACCAGGTTCTGCGCCGGCGGCACTCAAGGACATACGGCGACAACTCTTGCAAGAGCCGCCGATACCAACCAAACCATCCCGGCTGAAAATGTTTTGGAGAAAGAAGGACCCAAGGCTTACCCGCAATGGCATGAAAGAAGTATGGCCTTCGAAAGGCTGTTCTCACCCTTTCTAGAGGGGAGTACCCAAGTGCGCCTCCGCAATGGATTATTTCTTCGCCACTCCGTATAACACGCAGAGGGATTCCGGCAAATTGTTTCGATCCTAAGAGCGCGTTCAGCACGTCCTGATCGCCCTTCATGTGCATTGGGCGTTCTTCAACGGTTCTTTTTGAGGCCTCCGTATAGTCAGGCGAACTTAGACATTCTTTCCAGGTATTCAAGAAATTCCGGTGCTCCTCCGTGACTCGAAGAAAGCAGCTATTCAGTGTAAAAGAAATTCTCCGGCCAACTGGGAAGCCCCAGGCTTCCGTTCGCACTGCGGTTCCTTGATCGGCCATGCTCTTAGCTTCTTGAGTGACAACCAGAGTCTGGCTATCTGCCGCATCCCAAAGACCGAGAAAGTTGCCGGTCGTCATTAGGTCGGAATCAAACCAGATTGCTTCACTTGCGCCTCTGTCTAGCAGATTGAGCAAGGCCTGTGGCTTGCAATTCCAGTCGTTCGCATCGGGCAACGGTTCTCTGCTCAATTGAACTCCGCCAATTTTCTCTAGCCATGCTTCGAATTCGGGAGTCGCATTGGGCCGAAACACATGTATGAGGATGTTCCCGGCTTGTTCGCGAATGCTCAGAATCGCGATCTGGATCCCAATCTCGGCTCCCACGCGGTCCTCCGCTAGACAAACCCGCCTATCCATGGTTCGCCCATTTCTGAACTCCGTTGATTTCGAAGCAGGGGACTTTGGAACCATGTTCTTGAATTGATCGTACTTCCAGCGGCTTCATTGTCGGCCTTAGTCGATCGAACATAACTCTAAGCTTCCTGCCCGAGCACGACGAGTTCCTTGGCGGCAAGCCCGTTTGCAGCCTCTTCATCGTGCGCATCCGGGTCGAAGTAGCGCTGGTCCAAGAGGCGCTGCACTTTGATATTGCCCATCGCGCCCAGCAGCGTTTCTTTCAGGTTCGGGTGCTCCTGCTCCAACTCGGCAAAGAAATCGCGGATACCCCGCCGCACCGTGCCCGTCTTCTGCGAACAACCGCAAGGCACCACCGGGCAACCCAAGCCCTGGGCGTAGGCCGTGGTCCAAGCCTCCTGCACGTACACCAGGGGGCGGATCAAGCGGAAGTCTTTTTCGCGCGAGTAGGTAACCGGGGGAAGGGCGCTGAGCGCACCCGTGAACATGGCGTTGCGCAGAAAGCTTTCGCAGAAATCATCCGCCGTGTGGCCCAGGGCAATCACGTTGGCCCCCAGGCGCTTGCCCACGTCGTACACCGCGCGCCGCCGGAAGCGCGAGCATTTGTCGCAGCCGTGCTCCGGCTCGTCTTCGAGCAGCTGTAGGCTCGGGGCATCCTCGAAGTAATGCCAGGCAATACCGCGTTCTTTCAGCCACGCCCCATAGGGCAAAATCGGCGCCAGAAACTTGCCTTGCTCAATGGTGAAAGCGAGAACTTCAAAGGAAATCGGCGCCTTTTTCTGGAGTTGCAACAAGGCCTCCAGCAGCGTCACGCTGTCCTTGCCGCCCGAAACCCCCACGGCCACGCGATCGCCCTCACGGATCATTTTGAACCGCGCGATGGCCTCGCCCACTTTCCTTTGTACGAGCTTTTGAACGTCCAAATTGTGATTATCGCAGGAAGCGCCGATTCTGCCTACTGCCCACGTAGCACTGCCTACTGCGCCCTCAGGGTAGTGGCAGGGTCCACCGTGATGGCGCGCCACAGCGGCGCGGCCGTGGCGAATAAGCCAGTCAAGCCCAGGGAGCCAAGCGGCAACAGCATCATCTGCCAATCCGAAGCCTTGATCTCAAACAGCAAGCTGGCAATGTACCGTTCGCTGCCCACGCCGAGGAGCAGGCCCACAAGCGACCCCACGGCCAGCACCCCCAGCACTTCAAGCAAGTATTTCCGGGCCACTTCTTCCGGCGGCGCTCCCAGGGCCATGCGTATACCAATTTCGCGGCGCTGTTGGGCCACGGTGTAGTCCAGCACTCCGTAAAGCCCCACTCCTGCGAGGATTAACGCCAAAACGGCGAAGAAAGCCGCCAACGCCGCCAGCAAGCGCTCTCTCACCATTTGCGCGTCCACCAGCGCTTGCTGCTCGCGCATTCCGCCCACGCGTATACCCGCCATGCTGCTTTCCAACTCCCTGCCCAAGGTCTTGACATCCCCCACGCCCACGCCTGGGCGCAGGCGCAATGCAAAGTTTCCCCATGGTTTGGGGATCGCTTCCCCTCTATCATTCAACCTTTCAAAGGGAACGTAAGCAACAGGTAGAAATCCCTTCCGCAATTCGCCATAAACCGCATCCTTCACCACCCCCACTACTTCGGCGTATGGCGATTCTTTGTAGCCGCTGTTCTCAACACGCCTCCCTAAGGGATTCTGGTTACCAAAATGCGCCCGAACAAAGGCTTCGTTCACAATCACGACCCGCGGGTGAACGTCCGTGGGGCGGAAGTCCCTTCCGCTCACCAAGGGAATCTTCATCGTTTCGAACCATCCCGGCCCCACGCTCAGCATGTATGTTTCGATACCGGAAAGCCGCTTGCCATCAACCTCCAGGCCCGGCGTCCAGAAATTACCGCCCAACAACGGCCAGCCCTCCGCGGCAGCCTGCTCCACCATCGGCGCCTGCCGCAACCTTTCCGTGAGCGCCTCCCACTTCACAACCTTCTGCCCTGGTGTAGCCTCCACTTCCAAATTGACCAGGTTCCCGGTTTCGTAATTCCCTGTATCGAAACCCAGCGGCACGGCCGACAGGCGGTCCAGACTCGCCCAAAACAAACCCGCCGCGAAGTGCACCACAAAGCAAAACGCCACTTGCGCCGCCAGCATGGCGTAGAGCACTCGCTGCTTCCGCTTCGGTGCCTCTTCTCCCTTCAAAGCCGCCGCTGGTTGAACGCCCGACGCTCGCAGCGTCGGCAGCAAGCCAAACAACAACGTCACGCCCAAGCTTAGCGCCGCGCCGAACAGCCACACGCGCGCATCGGCGTAAAGGTCCAATTGCAAATTCTCCTCGGGCGACTGCAACATTCCCACCACGAAGGGAGCCGACCACGCGGAAAAGGCCGCTCCCGCTACTGTCGCCGCCACGGCCAGCAACGCGCTTTCCACTAGCACCAACTGCACCAGCCTCGCCCTGCCGGCCCCAATCGAAACACGCAAAGCCATTTCCTTTGCCCGCGCCATCGCTTGCCCCGTCATCAGGTTCGCCACATTGGCACAGGCTATCAACAGCACCAAGCCCACCAGCGCCGCCAAGACGCCCAGGCTTTGCCTGTACTTCTTCTGCGCATCGGAATATCCCGCCCGGGCATCTTCCAGCCTAACTGGCGCGGAAAAGTACCTGGCCCGCGCTCCTTCGTCAGCCCATTCATCCCCCTTCGCCGCCTTCGCTTCCCGCCATGCCCGCAACTTGGCCCCCAATTCCTGCCGCAGCGCCTCTTCGCTTACCCCCTCGGGCAGCCTCAACCAAATGCGAAACCAATTGTACCCGTCTTCCCCAATTGCTTCTGAATTCATGTTCATCGGAGTAAAAACATCCGCCGGCCTGCCCGGCTCCATTCCGCTAAAGCCTTTCTCTGTCACCCCCACAATTTCGCAAACCACCGCGCCCAGCTTGAACGTTCTCCCCTGTACCTTTGGATCACCCCCAAAGCGCCTTTGCCAATAGTGATGAGTTAGTACCGCCACCGGGTGCTTTCCCGGCGTGCGGTCATCCTCTTCGCTCAACAAGCGCCCCAAAGCTGGCTTCAAGCCAAACACGGGAAACATCCATCCGGAAACTTGTTGCCGGTTAAATTGCTCCCTTTCTTCCGCCTTTTCATGCTCCACGCCCATCCGCCACGTTCCGGCCGCGGCCACGAGTTCCACCTTCCCCCGCATCTCTGCTCGCAGCCATGCGAAAAATGGGTACGAATGATGATCCCCCCAAAGCTGCTTCCCATCAGCTCCCCTCATCTCATACGTCAGCACCCGCAGCCTCTCCGCGCCCTCCACCGGCAAAGGTCGAAACAACAGCGCATCGACCAGCCGGAAACTGGCCATCGTCGCCCCGATTGCCAGGCCTAGGCTCAGGACTGCTGCCAGCGTCGCCACCTTGTGCTTTGCCAATTGCCGGATGCCGAACACGACATCGGCTCGCAAATTTTCTGCCCACCCAAGCAGTAGATAGTCCGCCGCGTGTTCCCGCTGCCGTAACATCCCTCCGAAAGCGCGTCTTGCTTCCCCAGGGTCGCGCCCGGAGGCAATGGCTTCCTCAAGGTGTGCCGCGAGCTCTTCTTCGAGATCCCGTTGTAAATTGTCCCGCCGGAAGGAGTTGCGCAATCGATTCCAGAAACCCATGTCAAGCCATCCTCAACACTCGATTTACCGCGGACGTCACCGCTTGCCAGCGCTCTTGCTCGGCCGCGAGTTGCTTCGCGCCAGCGGCAGTTAACTCATAGATCCGCGCGCGGCGGCTTGTATCCTCGCGGATTATCCATTCGGCTTTGATCCAACCTTCCTCCTCCATCCGCCGCAGCGCGGGATAAAGCGAACCCTCCTCCAAACGCAACACATCACGCGAGATTTCCTGGACGGCGGTCATCAAGGCATAACCGTGCAGGCCCGGGCGGCGGGAGAGAACCTTTAAGACCAGCAGGTCAAGGGTGCCTTGGAGGGCATCATTCTTTGGCATACTAAGATGTCTAAATACTAAGAAGTCTGAGTATGAAAGTCAAGCAAATTGAGGGAAGTTCAAACGAGAATTCTGCTTTATCTCTGGAAGCGCAGGCGCACGGCCTCGAACTCGGCAGGGTTTTGGCCCGTTGCGGCTAAGGCGGCCAGAGCTTCGGCGGGGGATTGGCCCACGGCTTCAATTTTGCGCAAAGGCAGTGTGGCGGGCGAGTACAGGCGAAGAGCAACCCATAGGCCGTCGGCGCGTTGTTGTTGCGCGAAGGTGAGTTGTTCGGGGGCCAAACCGACCAACGCCGTGAAATCAGTCAAAGCGTTTCAACTCCTCAAGCAACGCGCCGATGTTCTTCTTGCGGTAAATATCGCCCAAGCGCTGCAGCTCAAAGCTGGGCGGCAAATTTCCGCGCACGCCCGCGGCTTCCAGGCCCTCAAAGCTGGGAATCCAAACATCGCCATTGGCATATTCCACGCGCTGCAACACGCCCGTCAAGCTGGTAATTTCCATGGGCGCGCCTTCCAGCCGCGAAATCTCCAGCGAGATATTGCCGCGCAGCGTGCCCTGCTGCTTCGCCTTCAAGCTTACCGGCGAAGGAAGACTGCCCGCGGCCAGCAAGCGCCCCTGCGCATCGCGGGCCAGCAGCATGTATTCCACAAAGCGAATGTCGCGATCTACCTGGTTATTCACGCGGATTTCCGGAATGCGCAACTCCGCACCATTGCGATAGGCCACGGTGCCCACGCCGGCCACCGGACTCTCTTGGGCTTGGCGAAACGCCAGTTGCAAACCGTCTCCGCCCGTCAAGGCGGCCGGACCGCGCGCCACGCGGACGCTCAGATGGGGCTGCCGGGAATCCCGCGCCAAGGCCTCCAGAATTTCCTGCCGCAAACCGCTTTCCCCGCGTTCGGCCAGCACTTGGCGCAGCCATTGGCGCTCCCGCCGGGCTTCAAGTTCCCAGGCCGTCAGTGTGCGGCGGCTTTGCAAATGGTTGGGGCCGAAGAAGCTGAGGTCGTCGAAGAGCACACCATCGAGCAGCACCTTTACCTTCGCTTGCATCTTCGCCTGGGCGCCCATCGCGGGCTGCAATAGCCGCAATTCAATGCGCACGGGAAATTCCTGTCCGGGGTAGACATCCAGGCTCGGCACGCTGACGCTTGCCTTGCCGCCCGCAGTGCCTTCTTGCGATTTCACTTCCAAGCTGATGCCGCGCAGACGCATGCGGCTATTGTTGCGGAAGCGGAGCGAAGTCTTAAGGTCGAGCGAGAGCGCCGCCCCCCGCGCCGTGGCACGGGATTCGCCCCAGCCGGAACTCACCACCGAGAGCGGGGCATTTTCGGGCAGCCAAACATCCAGGGAGTGCTCCGCGCTTTGGCCAAATAGGCTAGCGACGCTGCACGCGGCCAGGATTGCCCATGCCTTCAGTTTACTCTTCATCGCTGCCATAAACGCCATCCCCCAGCGATACCTGTGTCACGGTCAGCTGGCCAGATTCCTGATCCACCGTTGAGCTGCGCAAGCTGCCATCCAACCCAATCGCCACGCGGGTTGCCGTGGGCGTGGTGCTGCGGAAATAAACCCCATGGTCTCCGGATTCCCAGCCCATTTGCATCGGGTTGCCGGAAAGCTTCAAATCGCCCTCGGCCACTGCCACTTGGCTGAGTCCGGGGAAGCGCGGCGAATTCTGGCGAGCCGGGCCGGCCAGGAACCAGCCGGTCATCACCACCGCCGTCAGCGCGCCAATCGCCACCAATCCGCGCCAATCCATCCATTCCGTGGGCGTGCGGCGCAAGGGCGCGGGCGTAATGCTGGCCACTTCCACGCCAAGGCGGATATTGCCCAACATCTCGGCTTCGAGTTCGGTCCAATCGTAGCCCTTCGGCAGCCGGAAGTCCGCGCTCCGTCCGGCCAAGCTTTCGCGCAGTTCGCGGTATTCGGCAACCTTGGCGCGGCAATGCCCGCAAACGCTGCCGTGCAAGTGCAAGCGCCAATTCGCGGTTTCGCCGCCAGCCAGCAGGGCCAATTCCGCTTCGTTTAGGTGCCGGATAGGGTTCAAGTGGCGGACGGGATTCTGGAGCAAGGAATTCATCGTGCGCCCTCCAGCTTGGCGTAAAGGGCCCGGAACTTCACCCGCGCGTTGGCAATGTGCGAACGAACGGTGGCCGAACTACAGCCCAAAACCTTGGCCACTTCTTTGGCGGGCAAATCTTCCACATCCCGCAGCACCAGGGCCGTGCGTTCGCGTTCGCTCAGCGCATCCAGGCACTGTTCCAGTTTCGTGTTCCGTTCGCTATCCAGCAGTTGCGCGTCCGGGCGGCGGAAAGCTTCGGCTTCCAGGAAATCCTGGTTCGGCTCCAGTTCCGCGAAACTCACCCGGCCTTTGCGGCGCAAGAAGTCAAGCGCGGTATTCGTAGCCACGCGGCCCAACCACTGGCTCGCTTTTTTCGGATCTTTCAGTTGCTCTGCCCGTTCAAAGGCCTTGATGAAGGTTTCCTGTGTCAGGTCCTGCGCGTCGGCCACATTGCCCACTATGCGGTAAATCACCCCAAAGATGCGGCGCAGGTTTTCGCGCACGAAAACGTCTTGCGCTTCGCGCGCATCAAGGGCCGCTGCTTTCCGTTCACTACCCATGGGTGAGGGAATCCACGCGGCGGGGGTCGTCTTTGCCTCCATCTAATGAAGTTGACGCCCGGACCCCGCAATTCGTGCAGACTTTTCTATTCTAACCCTGGGGCTTACAGTAAAGTTATGCGCACCGTCTATGTCGCCGGCTACGGGAAAACCGCCTTTGGCGCTTTTGCCGACCGCGACTTGGTGCGTTTGGCGCAGGAAGCGATTGCGGGTGCGCTGGCCAATGCTTCGCTTTCCCCGGAGGTCGTGGAAGCGCTATACCTTGGCAATTTTGACGGACCGCGCTTCACCAGCCAGAACCATTTGGCGCCTCTAGTCGCGCAGGCGGCTGGTTTGCCCGACATCCCCGCCACCCGTTTCGAGGCGGCTTGTGCTTCCGGCGGCAGTGCCTTGGTCCACGCGGCGATGAGCGTGGCGAGCGGGGTTTACGAAACGGTGCTGGTGTGCGGCGTGGAAAAAATGACGAGCCAAACGACGGCGAAGGTTGCGGAGATTCTGGCCGGTGCGGGAGACGCGCAGCGCGAGTCCGCCGTAGGTGCCACCTTTCCGGCAATCTTCGCAATGGTGGCGCGCCGCCACATGCACGAATACGGCACCACGCGCGAACACCTGGCGGCGGTGGCGGTGAAGAACCACGCAAACGCAGCAAAAAATCCACAGGCTCACCTTAAGAAGTTGATCACCCTGGAGCAGGCGCTGGCTGGTAAACCGGTCGCCGAGCCCTTTACGATTTACGATTGCTCGCTGGTCAGCGATGGCGCGGCTGCGGTTGTGCTTTCCTCCCGCCCCTCGGCGCTGCGCCTCGCCGGTTGGGGCCAAGCCTCCGGCCCGGTCGCTCTGGCGGACCGCACTTCTATAACGCAATTCCCCGCCACCCAAAAAGCCGCGGCGAAGGCTTATGCCATGGCCCAGTGTGGTGCCCCAGACATTGACCTTGCCGAAGTGCACGATTGCTTCACCGTTGCCGAACTGATTGCCCTTGAAGACCTGGGCTTCATTCCCGCTGGCCAAAGCGGGCCGTGGGTGGCCAGCGGCGCCACGGAAATTGATGGCGCTCTGCCGGTAAACACCTCCGGCGGGCTGAAAGCCAAGGGCCATCCGGTGGGCGCAACCGGGGTGGCGCAGATTTGCGACCTTGCCCAACAAATGCTCGGCCACGCCGGCGAGCGGCAAGTTTCCCGTACCCGCCGCGGATTGGCGCAAAATCTTGGCGGCAGCGGCGCCACTAGCGTGGTTACCATTTTGGAGAGGGACTAATTGTCCGCCGCGAACCCCATGCGCCAAGCCGTTGTCTACACCGAGACCATCATCCACTCCGCGCCGGAGGCCTTTGCCGCCGACGCGCCGTACCAAATCGCGCTGGTGGAATTTGCCGACGGCCAGCGCCAATTGGTCCGCATCCTCGGAACGCACGTCCACATTGGCGACACCGTCCTTGAGGCCGACGCAAGCCCCGAGCAAACTTATCCCCTTTTTACCCGTAAACCGCAATGAACCCGAAACACCGCCCCGCCGCGCGCGTTGACGCGCTCCAATTGGAAGGCGCCTTTGCCGTCCTGCAAAAAGCCCGGCTCCTCGAAGCCGAAGGCAAGAACATCATCCACCTCGAAATTGGCGAACCCGACTTTGAAACGCCCGCCCACGTCGTGGAGGCCGGCATTGAAGCCCTGCGCAACAATTGGACCCATTACAGCCCCACGCTCGGCTACGAAGATTTCCGCCGCGTCATCGCCGAACACGTCAGCGCCACTCGTGGCGTGCCGGTGGATTGGAAGGAAACCTGCGTCGTTCCCGGTGGTAAGCCCATGCTCTTCTTTCCCGTGATGGCCCTGGTGGAGCCCGGCGACGAGGTGATTGTGCCGAACCCCGGATTCCCAGCCTACGCCAGCGCGGTGCGCTTCGCGGGGGCCACACCCGTTTCTATCCCTTTGATTGAAGCCAACGATTTCAGCTTCGACATGAAGCGCCTGCGCCAAAGCATTTCCGCCAAGACAAAGCTGCTCATTCTAAATTCCCCCGCCAACCCCACGGGCGGCACCATCCCGCCGGATGACATTCACGAAATTGCGCGCTTGGCCATTGAGTATGACTTCTTCGTGCTGTCGGACGAAATCTACTCGCGTATGTATTTTGACGATCCGCCGCGCAGCGTTTTCAGCGAACCGGGCATGAAAGAGCGCACCATCCTCTTCGACGGTTTTTCGAAGACCTACGCCATGACGGGCTGGCGCCTTGGCTACGGGGTGATGCCCGAATGGCTAATTGCCGCCATGAACAAACTGCTCGTGAACAGTGTCAGTTGCTCGGCCAGCATGACCCAGCGCGCCGGCATTGCCGCCTTAACGGGCGACCAGGCACCCGTGGACCGCATGATGGAGGAATTCCGTCGCCGCCGCGATCTTTTCATCGCCATGTTGAACGATATCCCGGGCGTCCACTGCCGCCTGCCTTCGGGCGCCTTCTACGCCTTCCCCAACATTACCGGCACCGGGCTCTCCAGCCAAGTTCTGGCCGACCGCTTGTTACACGAAGCCGGCGTGGCCTGTTTGCCGGGAACGGCCTTTGGCGAGTTCGGCGAAGGCTACCTTCGCTTTTCTTACGCTAACTCGCTAGAGAACCTGGAAGAAGCCGTCCGCCGCTTCCGCAAGCTGATTCTGTCGCAGTGATTTTGACAGCGTAAGGATTTTGACAGCGTAAGCCCCCTCGGGTTATCCTGAAAGTTCGCCCGGTTTGGTGCGCTGTTCTGCCTTCACTGGCAGGCAGAAGAAGCAAGCTTGGCAATCCACCCCCAAATGGTTGTGAAACCTGGAGTTATTGAGAGTTAACTATGGCTAAAGTTTGCCCCCTCACCGGAAAAAAGCCGATCTCCGGCCACCGCGTTTCCCACGCGAATAACAAAACGAAGCGCCGCTTCGAACCGAATCTGCACGAAAAGCGCCTCTGGGTTCCCAGCGAAAAGCGTTTCATTCGCGTTCGCCTTTCCGCGAAGGCTCTGCGCACCATCGACAAGGTTGGCATCGAGAGCGTGCTGGCCGATCTGAAGAAGTAGAAGTAGCACGAGGAGCACAGCCACCATGCGTATCAACATCAAACTTGTTTCCACCGCCGGCACGGGCCACTACTACACCACCACGAAGAACCCGAAGACGTCTACGGAAAAACTGCTGAAGAAAAAGTACGATCCGGTGATCCGCAAGCACGTGGATTATAAGGAATACAAAATCAGCTAGCGCTTTGCCACTCGCGGCGAATGGCCCACGCCAACGCCGCGCAGAGGGCACCCAAATAGATCAGACTCGAAGCGGCCCGCAGCCACCACTGTGGGCCGTTTTCTTCTGTATAGGCGAATTTGGGCGCCGCCTTCAGGTCGTCAAAGTCCAAGGTCCGGCGCTCCAAAAGGAACGGCACAACGTACTCCCGCCAGCGGTCGGCAAAGCACTCCACCTCGCGGCGGAAACTGGCGTAACGCCCTAAGCCGGTGCCGGCTAGTTCGTCCCCCAGGTCCGCCAACACCGTAGCGGGGCTGGAGTAAGTAAACCAAGCCGAGGCCGCTTCATGGCGGGCCAGCCGCGCTTCGAATTCGCCCAGGGCCGGGGCCATCTCCTGCTCTTTGGCCAGTGCCGTAAGCGTGGCCAAGGCCTGCGGGGAAAGGGCTTCTGCGGGCCGTTGAGCTTTGTACTTCTCATAAAGCCGTTCCACGGCAGTGTTGTCCACGGCGGTGCCGAGCGTCGAGAGTTCCTTCCGCATCAGTCCCAAGTGGGTGCGCGCCGTGGGAGCGGCAATCGTCTCTACCAAGCTCTGCGCCGCGGCGGGCAACAGCAGCGTAAACAGCAGGCAAAGGCCGGCGTAGGCTGCCGCCACGTCGCTCAGCTTTTTCAAGCGAACCAGCAGCCACAAGTACAGCAATAGCCAGAACAGCGCATAAGCGCCCACCGCCACCAGCCAAACCCCCAGCCGCAGCAATTGGTCGTTCGATTCCAAGCGCAACCCAAAGGCAAACAGCGAGGCTAACAACGCCGCCAGGCTAAAGGCTCCCCAGGCGCTTAAGGGCAGTAGTACGTTTTCGGCCGCAAAATCAAAAAGCTTCTTGCGGCCCTCGCGAACCGCGGCGAAAGAAGCACGGCTGCGGATGCTGCCGGTAACCAGTATGGCGATGGGTAATAGAAACAGCGGCGCCACTCGCGTTACCAGAAATCCGAGTTCCACTCTCCCATGCCTGCGCCGCGCCAGGTTTTCAATTTGATCGACATTAGCCAGCGGCCTTACCGTATTCAGCCGGACTAAATGGATGGAAGGCGAAATGCCAAGATAGCCCCCGCTCAGCAGCGGCAGCGGACCCTCCGGTAAGGTCACTTCGACGAAAGTTTGCAAAGGGTCGGCCAGTTGCGGCTGCCGCAAAGCATTGGCTGTCAATTGCCGCTCGGCCTTCACCAACCCCTCGGTCAAACTGCTGCTGTAAATCAACCCAAGCGCGACCAACAGCCCCAGCGCCAGCTGCGATGCCCAAAGGAAGGCTGCTCTCATGCTGCGGCCTCCCGGCGCTCGCGCCAGCTCAGCAGGATGGCGCCGGCCAACAAGGCTCCCAAGGGAAGGTAGACGTTGCCCAAGCTATAGCCAATTGGCGCCGCGCCAGGCTCGAGCGAAGGCAGCTTCGCCCAATAATCGCCGCCCACCGGAGCCATTTTGCCTTCCGGTCCCGCCTCGGCCAAAACGTGCGCAAAGACCTCGCCCGTAACCAAATCCCAGCGGCTTTCGGCCTCGGCCAGTTGCCAGCGCTCCGCCGCCCCGTCGGAATTGGCCAGCGAAGCGGAGGCCAACTGGATGGCTATGGGAGGAAATAGAACACTCACCCAGCGCTCAAAATTCTCCTGGCGTTCAAATTTCGCCCGCAATTCGCTAACGCGCCGCCGGAAGATTTCGCGGGCATGGCGCTCTTCCCGCTGCAGGATGAATGCCGAAAGGTTGATAGGTAGGTCCTCTGGGCGCTGGACCTTGTATTTGGCCATGGCTTCCGCCAGATAGCGGCGTTCGCGGTCCGGCTGCGGATCGGCTCCCAGGTAGCCCATTCGCGTTTCCTGGTCCAAAACGCGAATGAATTCGCCCAGGGTCGGCAGCGGCTGCCAATTGGCCGCCAGGTTTACCGTTAAGGGCCGCGCCACGCTCAACTGGAACAGCCAGAAAAGCGCAATCGCTCCCAAACCCATTTGCCGGCCCGCCAATCGGAAGACTGTCCGGGACCAGCCCAGAGCCGCCATCGCGTAAACCAAATAAAAGGCCAGCAGCAAGAGCAGGCGTTGGGCCCCCTGGTAGCCTAACCAAGTTCCCCCGGCCAGGGCACTGAACAAAATTGCAAGGCCAACGGCTGGCGCCGCGCGTTCCAACAGTTCCACGGCATGCCGGGGCCAAGTGGGTAGCACGTCGCGATCCCGCCAAAGCAGCAGCACCGCCAACAGGGGGAGAAAAACCTGTAAGAGCCACGCCGGGTGCGCCGCCATCTGCCTCCCAGAAGCGACAAAATCGTAGGCCAATTGGTCCTGCCCGCGCCCCGGCCGTCCCAACTGCAAATAATATGCCGCCGCCAGCCAAGGGCCTTCGCCGGGGTCAAAGATCGCCAACGGATTCGCCGCCGCCACCGCCACCCAGTTCTGGTTAAGGCCCTCCAAGGGAAAGCGCGGGGGTTGCTCCCGCCAGAGTCTTTCCGCCAGTGAGCGGCCTTGCGCAAGTTGCCCCTCCCATGCACGGTACTGCCACCACCCGGCGGCGCACGCGAGCAGCACCAGCGCTGGCAGTCCCCAACGCAAGCGCTCGAGCCAGCGTCGCGCGATCCCGCTGTCTGCTCTTGCTTCGCTCATGTGCTTTGGGTCCAGTTTCCCACGCCGTTTGCCCCCTCAGGCCCCATCTCCCCTCAGGCCTTAGTACTAGGCTAGTCTAAGATCAGGCCATGGCAGTTCGTCTCATGATTCCCGCACGCGCCTTTTTCGTGCGCGTTCTCGTCCACCCGGTCGGCCGCATCTTTTTCGGCACCCTCGCTTTTCTATTCATCGCCGGACTGTTGGCTTTTGGCTTTGTGTATAGCCGCTATTCGAAGGAAATCGATGCCAAGCTCGCCGCGGGCCCCTTCGGAAATG
This sequence comes from Bryobacter sp., assembly GCA_033765085.1. Taxonomy (GTDB): domain Bacteria; phylum Acidobacteriota; class Terriglobia; order Bryobacterales; family Bryobacteraceae; genus Bryobacter. Next base: position 105,883 of record JANRIK010000021.1, read on the forward strand.
CCTCCCGCATCTACGCAGCGCCCCACGTGGTGCGCGTGGGCGACGAACTCGAAAAAGACGAACTGGTCTTGCAACTCCGGCGCAGCGGCTATTCCGCCTCGAACAACAACCCGCTCGGCTATTACGCCGTGCGCAGCGACGCCGTTGAGATTTACCCTGGCCCGGATAGCTACTTCGCCCGCGATGGCGCTCTATTGCGCATCGTGGATGGCAAAGTACAGCAGATTATTTCGCTCGCCGATAACAGCAGCCGCACGCAATACCAGCTTGAGCCCGAACTGGTTACCAATACCTTTGACCGCAGCCGGCAGAAGCGCCGGATGGTCCGTTATGAAGATTTGCCCAAAGTGGTGGTGGACGCCGTGGTGAGCGTCGAAGACAAGCGATTCTTCTCGCACGCCGGCTTCGACCCCATCCGCATCGCCAAGGCCGTGTTCGTTGACATCTCCACCGCCAGCAAGACCGAAGGCGCCTCCACGCTCACCATGCAATTGGCGCGCGGGCTTTTTCTCGACCTCAAGAAAACCTGGAAGCGGAAGCTGAACGAACTCGTCTACACCATCATCCTGGAGCAGAAGCTTTCCAAGGAACAGATTTTCGAATACTACGTGAACTATGTGCCGCTGGGCTGGCGTGGTGGCTTCAATATCTTCGGCTTGGGCGAGGCCGCCCAAACTTACCTGGGTAAGGACATCCGCGACGTTACCTTAGCCGAGGCCGCGCTCCTGGCCGGGCAGATCCAACGCCCCAGCGCCACCAACCCTTTTGCTTATCCCGATCGCGCCAAGAGCCGCCGCAACATCGTGCTCCGCCTGATGCGCGACAACGGTTACATCAACGATCAGCAATACGCCCGCGCCGCCGCTACCGAAGTTAAGGTGGTCCGCCAAGGGGTGGACGTGGCGGATTCCTCATATTTTGTTGATCTTCTGAACGATACGCTCCAAACCAAGTTTCCGGGCATGGACTTTCAGGATGGCGGCTACAAAATCTACACCTCCCTCGATTTGAATCTGCAACAGGAGGCCGCCGAAAGCGTCCGCGCGGGCCTGAAGGAAGTGGACGAGGCCATCGCCCGCCGCCACCGCAAAGGGAAGGACGGTAAGCCCGTGCCGCAAGTGCAAGTTGCCCTGGTGGCCATGGACCCGGCCACGGGAGAAATCAAAGCGCTGGTGGGTGGGCGCAACTACGGCATGAGCCAATTGAATCGCGCGCTCGCCAAACGCCAACCCGGTTCCATCTTCAAACCTTTCGTTTACGCAGCCGCATTGAATACCGCGCTCTATGACAGCGAGCGGGTTTTCACGCCCACCACGACGCTCCTCGACGAGCCCACTGTGTTTGAATACGACGGGCGTACCTACGAGCCCGGCAATTTTGGCGAAAAATACTACGGCGCCGTGACGATGCGTACCGCGCTGATGAAGAGCTTGAACATTCCCACCGTGAAACTGGCCGAAGCCGTGGGCTACGACCAAGTGGTGAAACTGGCTCGCCGCGCGGGGCTGAATATGGATGTGCGCGCCACCCCGGCCGTCTCCCTTGGCGCCTACGAAGTGACGCCCATTGAGATGGCGGGCGCTTACACAATGTTCCCGAGCGAAGGCGTTGCCTCTAAGCCCAACTGGATTCGCACCATCCGCGACCGCTCCGGCGGCAATACTTTCGAGCAAAAGGTAGAGCGGGTGGAAGTTCTGGACCCGCGGGTGAATTATTTGATGGTGAACATGATGGAAGACGTGCTGCGGGCGGGCACTGGAGCGGGTGCGCGCGGACGCGGCTTTGTGCTTCCCGCGGGCGGCAAAACCGGTTCCAGCCGCGATGGCTGGTTCGCCGGTTTCACGTCGCGCCTGGTTTGCGTGGTTTGGGTGGGCTTTGACGATAACCGCGACATCAAACTCGAAGGTGCCAAAAGCGCGCTGCCTATCTGGGCGGAGTTTATGAAACGCGCCCACCGCCATCGCGAGTACAAGTCCGTACGCGGTTTTGAGCCGCCGCAAGGCGTAGTGACGGCGGAAGTAGACGTGGCGACCGGCAAATTGGGCGCCGGCCGCAACGAAGTCTATATCGCCGGTACGCAACCCGTGGAAGGCGTCAGCGGCGACACGCAGGTCTTTAGTTGGGATAGCGAAGACGTTCCCGACACGCCCTCCCCGAACGTTGCTACGGCGGGCGTGGCGACGGAACCTGCCACCGGCGCGCGGCGCATCCCCTTGCCCCGTCGCGAAGCAAAAGCCGTTCCCAAAGAGGCCGCCAGTGCCGAAAAGGCCGCCGATGCCCAAGAGAAAAAGGGCTTGTGGGGCCGCATTCGCTCTATTTTCAAATAGCTAAACCTGCCGGTGCCGGCAGGGGTGATTTTCCGGCGGCAAATTTTCGATTAGAATTTGAGGCAAGAAGTGAGGTGCTCAATGAAATTCCGCTTAGCACTGGCTGTAACTTGCTTCACCGCCCTGTCGACGGCCCAGCAGTTTACCCCCACCAGCAATTACAACGTCCCCAGCGCGCCGTCGCCGGTCTTGAATCCGCCGCCCACTAACCCGCAACCGCTTACCCCGGAAATGCGCGGCGACATTTACATGGCTCGCAAGATGTACCGCGAAGCCATCGAAATGTACAAGCAGATGCCGCAGAACGATGCTTTAACTTGGAACAAGCTGGGCATTGCCTACCACCAACTGGGGCAGTTGGGAGCTGCGAAAAAACACTATGAAAAGGCGGCGAAGCTGAACAAGCAATACGCGGAGGCCTGGAACAATTTGGGCACCATTGCCTACGCCCAAAAGAGCTACCGCCGCGCCACTAGCCGCTACAAAAAGGCGCTTTCCTTGAACCCGGCTTCCGCCAGCATGCACTCCAACCTGGGCACCGCCTACTTCGCCCGCAAGAAATACGAACTGGCCGCGCAAAGTTACCAGAAGGCGCTGGAACTTGATCCGAACGTTTTCGAAAACCGCGGCAGCTACGGCACTACGCTGCAAGAGCGTAGCGTGGAAGAACGTGCCAAATTCCATTTCGAACTGGCTCGGCTTTACGCCAAGAACGGCCGGGATTCGCTGGCCTTCCAATATCTCCGGAAATCGCTGGAAGAAGGCTACAAAGCGAAAGACCGCATCCTGAGCGATTCGGCTTTTGCCGCGTACCTGGAGAATCCGGAGTTTCAGACCATTCTCAACACGGAATATCGTGTTCTCTAAGCAGCGCACGGCGCTGGCCGTCCTCTTGCTTGTCTCCTTCACGGGCTGCCAGAAAAAAGCGACTGAGCCCCCGAACCGCCGTTTGGTCATCCAAAGCATCGAAGCCCAAAGCGAACTGCCGCGAGCCGCAGAGCTAGCCGCCACCGCTTCGGAAGCTTACTTCTGGCGGCGCTTGTCCCTGGCCTACTCTGCGCAGGATGAAGAACAGGTACGGCAATCCGGAGCTGCCCTGGTCTTGCGCGGACAACTGCGGCCCGCCGGCGCCGGCAAGTGGCAACTTTCCGCGCAATTGGTGAATCAGGCCAGCCATGAATGGTTAGGCACGCTGGAAGAAGTTCTGCCGGAAGCAGGCTTCTTGGAGCAGGCTTGTGCGGCGTTCGATCGACTGCTGGCGCCATATCAGTTGGCAGCCGCCCCCCAGGCTCCGCCCTGCACTCCCGAGGAAAGTTGGTTGGCCCTACGCAAGGGCGTTGGGGAATGGGAGGCACTGGTGGCGCGCGACCCACTTTTCCTGCCTGCCGTTCTGCGCCTAGGGCAACACTATGCCCTCGAAAACCAATTGGCCCCCTTTGCTCAATTGCAAGCCAAGTTGGAACCGGTCAAACCGGGTACACGCCAGGCCTATGCCGCCGGGCAATTGGCGCTGTTGCGAGCCCGCACACCCGCCGAGCGGTTGGCGGCTTTGGAACAGATTTTGAGCGTACGCTCTGAGGATGCTGCCTTGCACCGCGAAGCGGCCGAGTTGGCGCAAGCCGCAGGCGCTTGGCCCCGGGCCTTGGACTTTTGGAAGCGCTTGACCACGCTGGCTGAGGCGCGCCCCCTCGATTTCAATAGCCTGGCTTACGCCGCTGCCCAGAACGGCCAAACCGACGAAGCCATTGCCGCCGCGCGCCGCTACCAACAATTGGCCCCCCAGGAAGCCAACCCATTGGATACTCTCGGCGAGGTGCAATACATGGGCCGCCGCTTTGCCCAAGCTGCGGTCAGCTTTGACGAGTTGCACCAGCAGCATCCGGATTTTCAAAACCGTCATGGCCTATACAAGGCGGCCGTCGCCTGGTACCGGGCCGGAAAAGTAGCCGAGGCCGACCAGCGCCACCAAGCTTGGCTCGCGAAATTTCAAGGCAAGCGAAACCCCACAATGCAGGCCTTTCAGCGCGCCTACTGGCTAGCCCGTACAGGCCGTGCCCAGCAGGGCCTTGATTTGTTGGCCAAGGCTGCCCCGCCAGCGGATCTCTACCGCGCCATACTGCTGTTTGGCTTAACGCGCCAAGCTCCCCCACAAAGCCAGTTTGTGGCGTGGTCCAAGCAATTAACCGACCCGCAGACGCGCCAGGATTTCGCCATCTTCGGCCTTTTGAGCAGCAATGCCGGTAGCGCGGAGGCTTGGCGCCAGCGTATTGCCCAAGCCGTGGGCAACGGACCGGCGGTTGCGATTGCGGCGCGACTGATTGAGACGGGCCTGGCCGTTTGGGAGCCCTCGCCCGCGCCCGCGGCCATCGAGCCGCTGGTGGAAGGTCCGCCCGGCGTGCTGGAGGCCATGTTGGTGCGCTACCGGGATTGCAAGAGCGGATTGCCGTGTCAGGCTAACGTCGTGTTAAAGTGATCGTGTTAGAGTAGTAAAGTATCGAGCGGTCCGCCTTCGCTCAGCGACCAGCTCCCCAATTCGGGGGGCAGGTTTCTGAAAAAAACCCGAGAAAATCGTCCGGGCATTTTCGAAGCGCTGTATTGCTGTGTGTATCTGGGTAGGTGGCCGAGCGGTCAATGGCAGCAGACTGTAAATCTGCCGGGCAACGCCCTACGAAGGTTCGAATCCTTCCCTGCCCACCATTACAAAAATGCATTGTGCTTGGCGACATGAGGTCGCGCTGCTTGGTACATTGGTGAGTTCGGGCTGATGTAGCTCAGATGGTAGAGCGCGTCCTTGGTAAGGACGAGGTCACCGGTTCAATCCCGGTCATCAGCTCCATTCATTTTATTCCGTTGGTTATCAATTTCACCTAAGCGAAGGCGCGACGAAGATGGCGAAAGAAAAATTTGACCGTAGCAAGCCGCACGTAAACGTGGGGACGATTGGACACATCGACCACGGGAAGACGACGTTGACGGCGGCGATTACGAAGGTGCTGTCGAAGCACAACCCGAAGAACCAGTTCCGG
>JANRIK010000028.1:0-98209 GCA_033765085.1 Bryobacter sp.
CCGCTTTTCCTACATCGGCGCCTTTTCCTCGGGTGGCAATAGCAGCGATTTCCGCGCAACCTTTCCGCAGCTTAACGAAGCTTCGAACAAACAGATTCGCCGCCTGTGGATCGCCTGCGGCAAAGACGACTTCCTGTTTGAAGCAAATTCGAAGCTGCACAAGTGGTTGGAAGAAGAAAAGGTCCAGCATGCTTGGCTCGAAACCGAAGGCGCGCACACTTGGCTTGTGTGGCGACGCTACCTGGCAACTTTTGCGCCGTTGTTGTGGAAGTGACAGACCTTAGAGCCGCTTCCAGAAAATTAGCTTGTCCAGACCGTCTGCATAATAATCGGGAATACGCGCAATCTGCTCATAGCCGGCTCTGCGATAAAGCTCCCATGCGGGAGCAAACATAGCATTGCCGCCCGTCTCAATCATGCCGAGTCGATTTCCTCTTGAGCGAGCGAAGGATTCGAAGTGATTTAAGAGTAGACCGCCAATACCTTTGTTCCGGTGTTCTTGGAGAACTCCAATAAACAGCAGGTTGGCCACTCCTTGGGCCATCGTTTCGGGCGCAATGAACACTGCGCCGATGGGTGGGTTGGCTGGTTGGGAATTGTCCCATGCGGCTAGAAGCATTTCAGGCGGGGCCTCCTGTACTTCTAGCGCATGAAAGTAAAGCTCTAAGCGCGCCTGGAAAAAACCCAACTCCTCGCCAAGAAACATGCCGGTTTCTTCGGCAATCTTCAGCAGGTCCGGCAGGCTCTCCGGGCTGGCCTCTTTGACAACAAAACGCATGAGATCGTCCTTTGGGAAAATTTGGGACAGGGAACAAAGGGCGGGTATTGTGAGGGGAATGGTGCGCCCGAGAGGATTCGAACCTCTGGCCTTTTGGTTCGTAGCCAAACGCTCTATCCAGCTGAGCTACGGGCGCAAGGAGAAGGCCGCAATTGCTGCGGCCAACTCATAGGTTAGCAAATGTAAGCGGGGTGGGCAAGACCAGATTCTGGCATAGGATGGAAGACGGTATGAGCCAAACATTCGAAACACAAATCAAAGGTCCGGCAATTTTTCTGGCGCAGTTCGCGGGCGACGAAGCCCCGTTCAACACGCTACCGAGTATTACGCAGTATATGAAGGGGCTCGGCTATTTGGGCGTGCAAGTGCCGAGTTGGGATGGGCGCTTTCTGGATTTGAAGAAGGCGGCCGAGAGCAAAACTTACTGCGATGAAGTGAAGGGCCAAACGAACGGGCTGGTGATCACGGAATTGGCGTCGCATTTGCAGGGGCAACTGGTGGCGTCGCATCCGGCCTACGACGAGATGTTCGATGCCTTTGCCGCACCGGAGGTGCGCGGAAACCCGCAAGCGCGCAGCGAATGGGCCACGCAACAGATGATGCTGGTGATTGATGCTTCGGCGAATTTCGGGCTCAGTGTATCGCCCTCGTTCAGCGGCGCGCTGCTGTGGCCCTTCCTTTATCCCTGGCCGCAAAGGCCGGCGGGGCTGGTAGAAGAAGGTTTCCGGGAACTGGCCAAGCGCTGGAAGCCGATTCTGGACCATGCCGACGCCAAGGGTGTGGATATTGCTTACGAACTGCATCCCGGCGAAGACCTCTATGACGGGGCGACCTTTGAGATGTTCCTCGAAGCGACCGGCAACCATCCGCGCGTGGCGATAAACTACGACCCCTCCCACTTCATCCTGCAGTGCCTGGACTACGTGGGCTTTATCGACGCCTATGCTTCACGCATCAAGGCCTTCCACGTGAAGGACGCCGAATTCCGGCCCAGCGCCAAGGCGGGCGTCTATGGCGGATATCTGGGTTGGCAACAGCGCCCGGGCCGCTTCCGCAGCTTGGGCGATGGGCAAGTGGACTTCAAGCAAGTGTTCTCTCGCATGACCGCGGCGGGCTATCAGGGCTGGGCCGTGCTGGAGTGGGAATGCTGCTTTAAGGACAGCGCGCAGGGAGCCGCCGAGGGTGCGCCGTTCATTGCCTCGCATTTGATCAGCGTGCCGAAGAAGGCCTTTGATGACTTCGCGGGCGCGGCGACGGACGCCGAACGCAACCGCAAGATCCTGGGTTTATAAGGGCGCGAGGCGCAGCAATTACACGGGGTTCGGCGGGGACTGTCCATGCTGAAAAGTGACTTCAAGGCAAACTAGAGGAGATGGACGCCTCGCCGAGCCTGGTGGAAGTATTAGACGCGCTTCAACGAGTGGGTCTGGAGGCCAATCTGATTGGCGGAGCGGCGGCAGCCTTACAAGGCGCGCCGATTACCACTATCGACTTTGATTTTCACTTCCGGGCATCCAAGCAGAACGAAAAGAAATTGGTGGCTCTGGCTAGCCTGTGGGCGGCGGGTCAGTCTTGTAGCTGTCGCGGGGGTGCGTGGTAGATTAGGCAACGAGTGGGGAAAGCGCAGAGCCGTAAAGGGGAATCCATTGGAGCGCAAACGTGGAGCGCAAAACAGTTGCGCGACCAATTGGGCATCAGTGCGCGCACTCTTGCAAGTTGGGTGAAGGCAGGGTTATTCACGGCCAAGGAAGAATACGCAGCGGAGGAAGTAAGGCTGTTGCGGAAGCTGCAGGAATTGCGGGAGGCCGGGGTGCCAAACGCGACGCTGGTGAAGGATCTGGTGCGGCTGCGGGAGTCATACGAGGGCGGCACGGATGTGTTGCGCGACATGCGCCTGGAGTTGGAGGGAAAACACTTGCGCTTGCGGGGAAAAGGCGCAAAGGTGGACGTTAAGAGTCGGCAGTTCCTTTTGGACTTTGATGCCGAAGAAGTAAGGCGCCTTTTGAGCTTCCCCGCGAAAGCAGCCGAGCCAAAGAAGAATTCCCTCCGGGACCGGGCGCAAGCCGAAGTGCATTTTCAGCGGGCTTTGGAATTGGAGCAAGTGGGGGCTGACAAGCGCGAAGCGATTGCCGAATACCAAGCGGCGCTGGCCCTTTGTCCGGACATGGCGGGAGCGCTGGTGAACATCGGCACCATTTATTTCAATGCCCGCAAGTGGCGCGAGGCCGAGCGCTTTTACCAAAAAGCACTCGAGGCCGACGAGAAGTATCCACTGGCTCATTTCAACCTGGCGAACCTGCACGAGGAACTGGGGCGGACTTCGCTGGCCATTCAGCATTACAAGCGGGCCATTGAGCTGTATCCTGCCTATGCGGATGCCCACTACAACCTCGCTTTGCTGTACCAGACCCGCGAGCGCGCCATGGAAGCCTTGCGGCATTGGAAGCTCTACCTGCAATTTGACAAAACTAGCCACTGGGCGGCAGTGGCGCGGCGGGAAATGAATCGCTTGAAAGAGGCGGCGTTGGTCCGAGGTAATTTCCCTACCTCTTCTACGGAAAGTGCTTAGATCAGGGCTGTCATAAAACTGCAATAATGGCAGAATCCGGGGAACCTCCCGGCCACGTAGAAGGGGATTCGCATGATATTGCTGTTGTTCGGGCCGCCGGGTTGCGGCAAGGGAACGCAGGCGCCCATGTTGAGCGAACGGCTCGGGCTGCCGGCAATTTCCACGGGAGAGTTGTTGCGCCAAGCGGCGAAACAAGACGCGGCGGCGGGGCGCGCGATTGACGAACTGTTGGCCCAGGGCAACTTGGCGAGCGACGAGGTAGTGAACGCGCTCTTGGAGGCCCGCTTAGCGGAAGCCGATTGTAAAGACGGCTTTTTGATTGATGGCTACCCACGCACCGTGGAGCAAGCCTCCCACTTGCTGGATTTGCTGGACCAATTGCAACACGAGCGGCCGGTTCTGATCCATTTGGATGTTCCGGAGCAAGTGGTGGTAGAGCGCTTGAGCGCCCGCTGGAATTGTCCGGATTGTGGCGCCATTTACAACGTGCTGACCAAACCGCCAATGCTGGCCGGCCACTGCGATGCCGATGCCAAGGCCCTGGTGCAGCGCAAGGACGACACCGTGGAAACCGCCCGGAAGCGCTTGGCGGCCTATCGCGCCTTGACGGACCCGGTGCTCGCCTATTTCGAAAGCAGCGAAGCCGGCGCGGTGGTCCATGTGAACGGCAACCAGGCGCCGGAAGAAGTGTTCGCGGATATCAAACAGCGCCTAGAGCGGGAAGTTTTTGCTTTCGTGCGGAAGCAGCGCAGAGCCTAAAGCGCAGAGTCTAGGCTACGCCCTAACGAACCCCAAAGCGGTAAACCGTCGTGCTGCGGTAGGTTTGGCCGGGCTTGAGCACCGTAGAGGGAAAGCCGGGCTGATTCGGGGAATCCGGGTAGTGCTGCGTTTCCAGGCACAAGGCTTTGCGCTTGGTGTAGGCGGCGCCCCCCTTCCCCTGCAGGGAGCCATCGAGGAAATTTCCTGTATAGAGTTGCACGGCGGGTTGCGTGGTAAGCACCAAAAGCGTGCGGCCAGAGAGAGGATCGTAGACTTGCGCTGCTGGGTCGAGGCCATCTTTCGTCACGCGATCGAGGACGTAGTTGTGATCGTAGCCGCCACCAAAGCGAATTTGCGGGTCGGAGGTGTCATCGATGCGCTCGCCGATGCGGAAGGAGTCGCGGAAGTCGAAGGGGGTATCCGTCACGGGGCGCAGTTCACCGGTGGGGATCAGTGTTTCGTTGACAGGAGTGAAGCGGGAGGCGAAGATGCGGAGGTCCTGGCCCAGGATGTCGCGACGGCCAGGTCCGCCGAGATTGAAGTAGGAGTGGTTGGTGAGGTTCAATACGGTCGGCTTCGTGGTTTTGGCCGTAAAGGATAGGCGGAGTTCGTTATCTTCCGTAAGTTCGTAGATGGCGGTGACGGTCAACGCGCCGGGATAACCTTCCTCGCCATCGGGCGAGGTGAGGGTTAAGGTCAACTTATTGCCCTTTTGCGAAGCTTGCCAGATCTTCTTGTCGAAGCCGGTGTTGCCGCCGTGCAAGGAGTTGCCATTGTTATTGGGGGCAAGGGAATAGCTCTGGCCGTTCAAGGAAAATTTCGCGCCGGCAATGCGGTTGGCGTAGCGTCCGACCAAGGCGCCGAAGTAGGGATGCGGCTTGGTGCGGTATTCTTCGGGCGTATCGAAGCCCAATACGACGTCTTCTAAGCGGCCGCGGCGATCGGGAACCTTGAGGCTCATCAGAATGCCGCCGTAGTTGGTGATGCGGGCTTCCATACCGCGCGAATTGGCAAGCGTAAAAACAGAAAGCGGTTGCGCCGGCAAGACAGTGGTCAGAAATGCCGAGGCAACCGCGATCAGAAACAGAGTGCGCATGAGCGCTAGTGTATTCCCTTAGGCCGCTTTGCGGACGGGGATGTAGCCGTCAACTGTCGCAACTTGCAACTTCGAGATGACGCCGACCTTCTCGAGCAGGAGCAGTTGCAGATAGGTCAGGTCCAACTCGTACCAGGCCAGACCGTGGCGAGCGCTAACGGGGTGAGCGTGGTGGTTGTTGTGCCAGCCCTCGCCGAAGGTCAGAAAAGCCACCCACCAGTTGTTGCGGCTATCGTCGCCGGCGTCGAAGCGCTGCGAACCCCACATGTGGGTCGCGCTATTCACCAGCCACGTGGCATGCAGGCCCAGCGTGACGCGCAGACATACGCCCCACAACATCATCTGCCAACCGCCCAAGGCCCAGAGAACCACGCCCACGGTCGCCAGCGGCAGCCAGTGGTAGTTGTTCAACCAAACCATGAAGGGATCGCGCGCCAGATCCGGCGCGTACTTGGAAAGCCCTTGCGTATCGTTGTGCTTCGGTTCGCCAACGCACATCCAGATGAGGTGCGCCCACCAGGCGCCGTCGCGCGGAGAATGCGGGTCGCCCGGTTGGTCGCTCTTCTGGTGGTGGACACGGTGCGTCGCCACCCAGAAGATCGGTCCGCCTTCTAGGCTCATCGCGCCGCAAATGGCAATAAAACGCTCAAACCATTTCGGCGCCTTGTAGCCGCGGTGCGTCAGCAGGCGGTGGTAGCCCATGCCGATGCCCCAGCTAATAGCCATCCAATAAAGGCCTAAGGCGACGAAGAAGCGAGTCCAAGTGAATTGGAACAATGCCGCGATGGCGCCAATGTGGAAGAGGGAAAAAACAATAATCGTCAGCCAGTTGGGCCGTTCGGGGTGTTGGTGAATTTCAGAGACGTTTGCCATGAGATAGTTCTTTTGCAGGAAACCCGCTTGGGCTTCACATCGACCAAGCTAACAGTGGCGTGAGGGTAAGAGTGTAATAGTTGTGTAAATCCGCCTCTTAGGGCATGACGAGGGCCGGTGCAGAGGGGTCGGCGGGCTTTATTGTCAAGGACTTACAGTCCCCGTCGCGGCGGGCGGAGACTTTATCGGCGGGAATTCCTAAACGCTGTTCGAGCGCCGGGGGCACCAGCGAGGGCGAGTGCGCAAAACACTCCACTGCATAGGCCGGATAATTCAAGCCCGTTGCCTTACGGATAAGCTCCTCGGTCACCACAGTGCGGGCAAGGAATTGCTGGTGCTTTGTGACCGAAACGTAATAAATATTGGCCACAGCGAAGGCGACCGCGACGGGAACCAGGACACGCCGAAGAAATGGCAACGCGAGTGCAACAAGGAAAGCCTGGCCAACCATGGCCAAGTAGACATGGCGGCTCGGCACGCGCGGCTGGTATGCCACAAAGGAATAGGGCGCCAAGGCAACTAGCATCCAGGCAAAGCAGAAAACAACCAGCGGCCAATGCACGTTTTTTCGGAAGACCAGCAACAGCAGGAGCGCCAAACCGCCCCATAGGTAAATCACCCGGCCAAGGCTGTTCAGCACCACCGGCACGAAATGCCAGCCGAGGCGGAAGGTGCCGTCGTTCCAATGGAGGTGGTCGGTTTTTGCGGCATAGTTGGCCAGGAAGTAAATACCTGCCGCCAGGCAAAAGGGCGCGAGATGGGCCACGAGACGGGCACTGCGGGTACGGTCAAAAAGCAAAGGCGCCAGCGCCAGGCCGCAAAAAACTACGCCGCTCTCTTTGCTGAGTAAAGCAAGGGCGAAAAAAATTGCACAAGCCCCAAGCGCCCTCGCGCCACCGTTTTCCCACCAATGCAACCAGGCCAAAAGAGCCAATAAGACAAAGCTGAAGACCAGTTGCTCGGGCAGTGCGGCGTACCACAGCACGGCCTCGTGATGGCGCTCGGAGAGGGCCCAGACAAAGGCGGCGGGAAGCGACAAGCCGTAGCCCAGCCTTGGCCACGATCCCAAGGCCGCCACCAGCAGCGCGTTGGCCAGGTGGAGCAACAGGCTTTGCAGATTGAACACAAATTGCGAATTGCCAAAGATCTGCTCCGTGGCGCGGGTCAGGAGAATGGAAGTGGCGCGGCAACGGTAAAGCGGATCGGCCAACAGGTCGGCCCATTGCGAAGGGGCGCCGTACATGCGGCCCAATGCAATCTGAATATAGTCATCTTCCAAAGGGGGCAAGGAGAGGCCCCGCAGGTAAGGAAGACAAGCAGCCAATGCTATCGCTAGCAGCCAGACATTTCCATGCCGCTGCTGGCGAATGTCCGTTACGACATTCATGATTCACCCCGTAGAGGAAAATTTTACACATTGTGGGAAGATCGAGCGTATGAACGTGTTGATTTCGGGCGCCTCAGGCGGACTTGGCGGAGTGATGGCGTGTGCCTTTATGGGAGCGGGACATCGCGTGGCCGGCATTGCCCGCAGCTGGAAGGCAGAGCAGCAGGCGGAAGGGTTTTTCGCCATCAGTGCTGATTTGGGCAATGCGGAGGCGGCGAAGGAAGCCGTGGCGGAGGCTCGCGCAGCGTTGGGCAGCGTGGATGCGGTGATTCATACCGTGGGCGGCTTCTTCGGCGGACCCGCTCTGGGCGAGATGCCGCTCGGGGAGGCGCAACGCATGATGGATATGAACTACTGGAGTGCGTTTCACCTCGTACAGGCCGTGGCGCCCGTATTTGCCGCTGCCGGGCAAGGCCGCTTTGTTGCGATCGGGGCGCTTGCCGCCGGAACCCAACCGCCGGGATTGGCCGCTTACGCCGCCTCGAAGGCAGCGTTGCGCGCGCTGGTCTTTGGCTACGCGCACGAAACCAAAGGCAGTGGCATTACGGCGAACCTGATTTCCCCCGGAACCATGGACACAAGTGCGAACCGCAGCGCCATGCCTAGCGTAGACCCCGGTACCTGGATTCCCCCGAAGCACGTGGCGAGCTTGGCATTGTGGCTTTGCGGCCCGGAAGCGGCTAGCGTAACGGGGCAGGATTTTGCAGTGACGGGGCGAGATTAACCAACCCTTCAGAAGCTGGCTTGTCAGCGGCCGTTTCCATGCGCTTCAACTGCCCGCAGGCCGCGTAAATATCCAGCCCTCGCGGGCGGCGAATAAACGTTGGCAACGCTTGCTTCAGCTCCTCCTGGAAGGCAAGCACGCGGGCGGGTTCGGGGGTAGTGAACGGAATGCCCGGCCCAGGGTTCAGGGCGATGAGGTTCACCTTCGCGCGCAGGTTGGCAAGCAACCTTTTCACGCGCCGCGCGTCGGCGACAGAATCGTTCACCCCGCCCAACAGGACGTATTCAAAGGTGAGCGTTTCCCAAGAGCGCAGAGGGTAAGCGCGGCAGGCGGCCAACAGATCCTTCAAAGGCCACTTCTTGGTAATTGGCATAATCTCGCGGCGTTGTTCTTCGCTTGAGGCGTTGAGGCTGAGGGCAAGCTTCGGACGAATGGCGGCGCGGCCCAGTTCTTCAATTTTGGGAATAAGTCCGGAAGTAGAAACAGTGATGCGCCGCTCGCTCATGCCAACGCCCTGCGGATCCACCAAGAGGCGCGTGGCTTTCAAGACTTGAGGAAGGTTCATCAGCGGTTCCCCTTGGCCCATCATGACGATGTTCATTTGGCGAGAGGTGGGGTCCAGCCCCTGTTCGGCGGCAACGTGAAGGACTTGGCCAACAATCTCGCCGGCGGTCAAATTGCGCTCCAGCCCCATCAACGCGGTCAGGCAAAACTTGCAATCAATGGGGCAACCCACTTGGCTGGAAATGCAGAGCGTATCGCGCTTCGCCTCCGGCATGAAAACGGTTTCCACGGTCTTGCCGTCGCCCAAGGCCAGGAGATAGCGAATGGTGCCGTCCTGGCTGGTGTAGCGGCTGGCCACGCGCGGGGCGCCTGTGTGAAGGCGCGAACGCAAGGCCGCGGGCAAGGCGCTGGCGCGCTCGAAATCGAGAATCCTTTGCGCGTAGAGCGCCTGGTAGGCCTGGCGGGCCCGGAATTTGGGTTCCGGGGCGAGGGCCGCTTCCATTTCGGCCAGATCCATGCCCAACAGTTCGCTGGCCGTTTGCTCTGTCACAATTAAATTATCCCTCCTGACGAGTTTCTAACCCAGTGAGTCAATACCAACCTAGACAAGTTCAAACCACCACTTTGGCCAATGGCCTGGAAATTGTTACCGAAAAGATGCCGAGCGTGCGTAGCGTCGCTGTGGGTATCTGGATTGCTTCCGGATCCCGGCTGGAAAGCGGGAAGGAACGCGGCATTGCGCACTTCCTGGAGCACATGCTCTTTAAGGGCACGCCCTCGCGCAACGCCGAACAGATTGCGCGCGCCATGGATAGCATCGGCGGGCAACTCGATGCCTTCACCGCCAAGGAAATGGTGAGCTACAACACGAAGGTCGTGGACGAGCACCTGCCCATTGCCTGGGACGTTTTGTCCGACATGCTGCTGAACCCCTTGTTTGACGAGAGCGAACTCGAAAAGGAAAAGGGCGTGATTTTGGAAGAACTCAAGATGGAGTTCGACAATCCGGAATACCAGGCGCACGAACTGTTCACGAAAGGCGTTTGGAAGAACCACGGCCTGGGCCAATCAATTATCGGA
Source organism: Bryobacter sp. (assembly GCA_033765085.1). Taxonomy (GTDB): domain Bacteria; phylum Acidobacteriota; class Terriglobia; order Bryobacterales; family Bryobacteraceae; genus Bryobacter. Next base: position 9,771 of record JANRIK010000028.1, read on the forward strand.
ACGCGCAAAACAATTCAGGAATTCGACCGCGGAATGCTGGTGGATTACCATGCCCGCATCTACGGACCCGCCAACATGGTGGTGACGGCGGCGGGCAGCCTGGAACACGAGGAAGTAGTGAAGCTGGTGGAGAGCCGCTTGGGCAGTTTGCCGCCCGGGAAAAAGCTGCCGAAGCTCAAGGCGCCATCCCTGGCCGCGCCGCTGCAGTTTAAGAACAAGCGCCTGCAGCAAGCCCATGTTTATTTGGGCGCGCCCAGCTACCCCATCGGCCACGAAAAGCGCTTTGTCGTTTATGTCTTGAATACAATTCTTGGCGGGGGCATGTCCTCGCGTTTGTTCCAAAACATCCGGGAGCGCCAGGGTCTGGCCTACGCGGTGATGAGCGAGTTGATGGCGTACCGCGACAACGGCTATCTGGCCGTCTATGCGGGAACCTCGCCACAATCGGTGCGGCGCGTGGTGGAAAGCGTGATGGAAGAGTTCCGGAGCTTGAAGCAGGAATTAGTCAGCCAGGAAGAATTGCGCCGCGCAAAGGAATACCTGAAGGGTTCGCTACTGCTCTCTTTAGAATCCACCAACTCGCGGATGAGCAACCTGGCGCGGCAACAGATGTTCTTTGGCCGCTTTGCCACCATGGAAGAACTGATTGCGAGCGTAGAGAGCGTGACAGCGGAAGAGGTACAAGAGCTGGCGCGGGAAAACTTCCAGCCCGAAAAGCTTTCCTTAACGGTGTTGGGCAAGACCGATGGGCAGGAGTTTGGCCGTGAGGTATTGGCTTGCTAAGGTGAGGCAAGTGCGCACCAAGCTGGGCATCCTCCTTCTAGCCGCTTTGTCGACTGCGATGGCGCAGGACTGGCGAACGGTGCGTCCCAGCGGCTATGTCAACGACTTTGCGCAAGTGATGGATGCCGGCGAGGCCCAGCAGCTGAACCGCTATCTCGACCAATTGGAAAAATCGACCGGAGCGGAAGTGGCCATCGTCACGCTACCCAACTTGGGCGGCGTGCCCGTGGAAGAAGTTGCCACTCGCCTCTACGAGCGTTGGGGCATCGGGAAGCGGGGCAAAGACGAAGGGGCCCTTTTCCTGTTGGCCATTGCGGAACGGCGCAGCCGGCTGGAAGTGGGCTACGGGCTGGAGCCGATACTGACCGATGCCATGGCGGGGGATTTGCTGCGCGCCATGCGGCCGGCCTTGCGGCAAGGGCAGTACGGCGCGGCTTTACAAGAAGCTGCCGAGGCGCTGGGCGCCAAGATCGCCGGCGCCAAAGGCGTTGCCCTCAACGGAGCCCCTCGGACGGTTCGCAGGCCTACTTCGGGCGAAAGCATTCCCTGGCCGGCCCTCGTCATTCTCGTGCTGGTGCTGCTGCTTTTGTTCCGAGCGGGCCGTGGAGGATACACCGGGCGAAGGGGTGGCTACTATCGCAGTGGAGGAGGATTTGGGGGCTACAGCGGCGGCGGTGGCAGTTGGGGTGGCTTCGGAGGTGGGCGCTCCGGGGGCGGCGGGGCATCCAGCAGTTGGTAAACCGGGAAAGCGAGAAAAGCAAGCGTGGACTATCAAGCGAAATTGACCGATTTTGTGGAGCGCGCCCGCAAGGCCCTGGGCGAGCGGCTGCAGGCGGTGGTGCTCTATGGTTCTGCGGCGACGGGAGAGTATGACGAGGGCCGGAGCGATTTGAATTTGCTGCTCTTGGCGTCGGGCTTGGACCTCGCGGAATTACGAAGCTTGCGGCCGCTGTGCGAATGGTGGCAGGAGCAGGGCCATTCCTGGCCTTTGTTGTTTACACCGGAAGAATACAGAAGTTCAGCGGATGCGTTTCCGATGGAGCAGATGGACATTGCCGCGGCCCACCGCGTACTGTTTGGGGCCTTTGATTTTGGTCCCCCGCAGGTGACGCGGGAAGTGCACCGCGCGCAGGTGGAGCACGAGGTGCGCGCGAAAGTATTGCGGCTACGGCAGAAAGGGATCCTGCTGGTGGAAGATTCCAAGGAGCTATTGCGGCTGGTGGAAAACTCGCTTTCCACCTTCCTGGTGCTGTTGCGGCATGTACTGTTGCTCGAGGGGCATGCCCCGCCTTTCGCCCGCTTGGAATTGCTGCAATTGGCGGCAGGCTTGGGTTACGAGACGGAAGCCCTGAAGACAGTGCTGGCGCTGCGGCGGGGGCAAGTAAGCCCCAAGTCGATAGACTCTGTACAATTGTTCGAGAGTTATTTGCAACAGGTACAGGCCTTGGCCGCCAGGGTAGACCTTTTGTAGACCAAATATCTTGTAGGCAACACAGCATATTTTTTGTAGGCAACACAGCGGAATCTCCACAGAACCATGAAAGCGATTCTCATTCTTGCGGGAGTAGTTTTGGTTGGCTTGCTCGCCATCGGCGCGCCGGCGGTGGGTTCGTTCAATTCGCTAACCGCGAAGCGAAACACCATTGAGGCGGCCTGGGCCAATGTAGACGTGGCCCTGCAGCGCCGGGCAGACCTGATTCCGAATTTGGTGGAGACCGTGAAAGGCTTTGCGGCGCAGGAAAAGGAAGTTTACGAGAGCATCGCGCAAGCCCGGGCCGCACTCAGCGGCGCCCGTACGCCAGCGGAAAAAGTGGCCGCCAACGGGGCGCTCGATTCCGCGCTGTCGCGTTTGCTGGTGATTGTGGAGAACTACCCGCAACTGCGTTCGAACGAAAATTTCCAGCGCTTGCAGGACGAGTTGGCCGGCACGGAGAACCGCATTGCCGTGGAGCGGCGCCGCTACAACGATGCCGTGCAGGATTACAACACCACGCGCGACCAGTTCCCCGCCAACATCCTGGCGGGCGTTTTCGGCTTTGCGCGCAACGACGCATACTTCAAGGCCGATCCGGGCAGCCGGGCCGCGCCCAAGGTCGATTTTCAAAAATAGTTTCGATTCCAGAGAGCAACTGAGGCACTTATGCAAACTTTTGGCAATTACATAAATGGCGAGTGGATTACCAGCGGGGCAACGACGGAAAACCGCAACCCCGCCAACACCGATGAGATCGTGGGCCTTCACGTAAAGGGAAGCGCCGAAGAAATGGCCGCGGCGGCGGCCGCTGCCGAAGAAGCTCTGCCAAAGTGGGCGGGGATGGCTGCGCCGGGCCGTGCCGCAATTCTGTTCAAGGCGGCGGAAATCCTGGATTCGCACTTCGATTCTGTTGCTGCCGATATGACTCGCGAGGAAGGCAAGACGCTGCCGGAAGCCAAGGGCGAAGTTCGCCGCAGCATCAACATCCTCCGCTATTTTGCCGGCGAAGGCGCGCGCATGGGCGGGCATTTGGTGCCCAGCGAACGCGACCGCGTGCACATGTTCGCTATCCGCAAGCCGATTGGCGTGGTGGGCTTGATCACCCCCTGGAATTTTCCCTCCGCCATCCCCACCTGGAAACTCGCCCCGGCCCTGATCTGCGGCAATACGGTGGTGCTGAAGCCGGCCAGCGCGGCCCCGATTTCCGCTTACCGGATTGTGGAGGCACTGCACGAGGCGGGCCTGCCCAAGGGCGTGTTGAATTTTGTACAAGGCTCGGGCGGCACTTTGGGTAAGGCGATGGTGGAGGCCAAGCCGCTGAAGGCCGTCTCCTTCACCGGCTCAGTGGAAATTGGCCAATGGCTTCACGCGGAGGCCTCCAAGCGCCACCTGCGCATTCAATTGGAAATGGGCGGCAAGAACCCCACGATTGTGCTAGATGATTGCGACTTCAATGCAGCGGTAGAAAACGTGGCGAATGCGGCTTACTTCTCCACGGGGCAAAAGTGCACGGCCACATCGCGCGCGATTGTGGAAGACGGCATCTACGACAAGTTTGTGGCGGCCCTGGCCGAGCGCACCAAGAAGTTGAAGGTGGGCAATGGCATGGAGGCGGGCATTGATATTGGCCCTGCCGTGGACGAGGGTGCGCTGAAGACAATCATGGATTACATCGAGATTGGCAAGCAGGAAGTAGGAGCGCCCTTAGTGGGCGGCAACCGCTTGACCGGTGGCGCCTATGACAAGGGCTACTTCGTGGAGCCCACGCTGTTTGCCGATGTGACGGAAACGGCGCGCATTGCACAGGAAGAAATCTTTGGGCCGGTACTGGCCGTGATGCGCGCCAAGGACTTTAGCGACGCTTTGCGCATCGCCAATGCTTCGCCCTTCGGGCTTTCTGCCTCGATTCAAACCACCAACGTCTCGCGCGTTTTTGACTTCGTTTACGGCATGGAAGCCGGCCTGCTGACCGTGAATCTTCCTTCCGCCGGCGTGGAATACCAATTGCCCTTCGGCGGCACGAAAGATTCTTCTTTTGGCCCGAAGGAACAAGGCCCCGCGGCGCTGGATTTCTACAGCGACTACAAAACCATCTATCTCAAGTACTAAAAGGCATCGCTCGACAAAATGAAACTCGGACAAATCAAATACAACGGCGCGGTTGTCGCAGCCATCTTCGAAAGCCCCACGCTGGCGCGTCCCATTCCCGATTACTCCATGTACGACCTGGTGAAGCGTGCGGACGTGGAAGGCACCGACCTGGTGCCGCTGGCGAACCGCTTGGCGACAGCCCACCGCGAAGAGGTGACGCCGTTGATTCCCATTGCCCCTCGCGAAGTGTGGGGAGCGGGATGCACTTACGAAATCAGCTCGTCCTTCCGGGACGCGGAGCACGGTACGCGCGAAGGTTTTTACCGCGCGGTGTTTGAAGGCGCCCGGCCGGAGCTTTTCTTCAAAGGCACGGCGCGCATTGCCGTCGGCCCCGACCAGCCCATTGGCATCCGCAGCGATTCTACGTTTACGGCCCCTGAGCCGGAACTGGCGGTGCTGATTGGGTCGCGCGGGCAAATCTTCGGCTACACCGTCTCGAATGACGTTTCCGCCTGGGATATCGAGAAGGAAAATCCGCTCTACCTGCCGCAGTCGAAAACGTTCACGGGCTGCGCTTCCTTTGGACCCTACTTCGTGACACCCGATGAACTGAGCAACCCCTACAACTTGGAGATGACGTGCACCATCCAACGCGGCGAAAAAACCATTTTTGAGGGCGCTACCAATACCAGCAAGCTGGGCCGCAAGATTGAGGACATCATCGCGTACTTGATGCGCTCGAACCCGGTTCCTTGTGGATCTTTGCTGCAAACGGGCACAGGCATTATCGTGACGCAGGAATCGGCGCTCGCGGCCGGCGATGTTGTGACGATCACAGTGCCGGAGATTGGCTCCCTGGCCAATCCCTGCGCAATTGTCTAATTTCGAAGCTGTAACCTTTTGCTGGGCGCATTATACTTAGCAGTCATGCGTCCATTGCTTCTGCTCGCTTTTGCTCTCTTTGTGTATGGCCAGGAGGCCGCCGCTCCGGAAAAGAAGCCGGCTCCCCCGCCACCTCCGCCGCCCTACGACCAGGCGCGCCCGCTGATTGTTTCGCAATACGGCATTGTGGCCGCATCGAATTTCCTTGCTTCGCAGGCCGGTGCGCGCATTCTGGAGCAGGGCGGAAACGCCATTGATGCCGCCATTGCGGCCAACGCCATGACGGGCCTAACCCAGCCCTTTGTCAACGGGATTGGTGGCGATCTGTTCGCTATCTATTACGAAGCCAAAACTGGCAAGGTTTACGGCTTAAACGCGAGTGGCTGGACGCCCAAGGCCCTGACCGTGGATTACCTCGCGGGCAAGGGCATCGCGAAGCTCGACGCTACCGGCGTGCACACCATTACCGTGCCGGGAGCCGTGGCGGGCTGGCAAGCGCTGCTGAAGCGCTTTGGCACCAAGACCATGCGCGAAGTGCTGGCCCCGGCCATTCACCACGCCGAGCAAGGCTTTCCGCTTTCCTTGGTCAGCGCGCGCAGCATCGTCAACCAACGGCTGCTGAAGCAGCCGGGATTCAAGGAAACCTACGCGGTACTGGGGGAAAAGCCCACCGTTGGCGAGCTTTTCAAGAATCCTGGTTTGGGCGAAAGCCTACGCATGGTGGCTGCTCGCGGGGCCGATGGTTTTTACAAGGGAAAGCTGGCCGAGACGATGGTGAAATTCCTTAACGAACAGGGCGGCGCGCACACGCTGGAAGATTTTGCCGAATACCAGCCGGAGTGGGTGGAACCCATTTCGACCACCTATCGCGATTGGAAGATTTATGAGTTGCCGCCGAATGGGCAAGGTATTGCCGCGCTGGCGATGTTGAACATCATGGAGCGTTTTCCGCTCAAAGAGTACGGCCACAATTCTGCTGCGGCGCTGCACGTGGCCATCGAGGCCAAGAAGCTTGCCTATGCCGATATGGCGAAGTACGTGGGCGATCCGCGTTTCGGCGCCATTCCCGTGGAGGAAATGCTCTCGAAGGCTTTAGCCGAGCGGCGTGCCGGTTTGATCCAAATGGACAAGGCCGCTTGCCAGGTTTTGCCCACCGAGATTAGCCAGAACCTGGATAAGCGGGGGCGCGAAACCATCTACCTCTCTACGATCGACAAGGACGGCAATATTGTTTCGTTGATCCAGAGCAACTATGCCGGCTTTGGAACGGGCATGGTGGCGCCGGGTACGGGCTTCAGCTTTCACAACCGCGGCGCGGGCTTTGACCTGAAGCCCGGCCAACCGAACACCATTGAGGGCCGGAAGCGGCCTTTGCACACCATCATTCCCGCCTTCATGCAGAAAGGCGATGTGAAGATCGGCTTCGGCATTATGGGCGGCTGGAATCAATCCCAAGCCCACGCTCAGTTTGTTTCGAACGTTGTGGACTTTGGCATGAATGTGCAGCAGGCCATTGAGGCAGCGCGCTTCACCAAATTGACCTTCGAGGGTTGCGATGTGCAGATTGAGGGCCGCGTGGACGAAGCGACGCGGCTGGATTTGCGCCGGCGCGGGCACGTCATCTCCGTCTCGCCGAATTATTCCAGCGGTATGGGCTTTGGATCCGCCGTGCAGCGGGACGAGAAGAAGAAGGTAAACCTCTCCGGCACGGACCCGCGCGTGGACGGGGCGGCCATTCCGCAGTTACCTGTATACAAATAATTGCCTGTTTACAAATAGCTGAGAGAAACTCTTTCGTTTGCCCACTAGCCCTCTGAGGAAGTTTTATGAGGGCCGCTTGTGTGTTGGCGCTAACCTTCGCTATCTGTTCGTTCCCCCAAGAAACGCAGGGGGAGCTTGATCGGGCCTACCTTGCCCTGCGCGGAGGGCAACTGGAGCAAGCCGCGGACCTTTTCCAAAGCGGCTTGAAAAAGCAACCGGACCACGCCGGGGCACGCATCGACTACGCCTATCTCTTGCTGCGGCTGGGGCAAACGGTAGAGGCACGTGAGGAGATTCGCATTGCCCTCGAACAGGAGCCGGAGCGGGAAGCTCTGTGGCTGGAGTATGCGTTTCTTTGCTTTGAAACGAATCAGCGTCCGCAGGGCTATGAAGTCTTCCTTCGCCTACGGAATACGCAGGACGAAGCTGTGCGGAAAAGCGCCAGCGATACGTTTGCCCGGATTGATCAAACCCTCAAGATAGCCATCGAGCGCTGGCGGCGCGAGGCGCGGGAGAATGGCGGCAGCTACAGCGTGCACGAAGAGCTTGCCCGTCTGCTGGAGGAGCGCAACGATTGGGTGGGCGCGGCCGAACACTATCGCATCGCTTTTGGGTTAAGGCCTGAAAAGCGATCGTACCTCTTGGATATTGCCCGCGTGGAACGGGAAGCCTTGCGTGTGGATTACGCCATGGCGGCGCTGCTGGCGGCCTCGCGGGGCGCCAATGCCTGGGTGGCGGAGCAGGCGCGCGAACGTATGACGCAGCGCTACCCCTACGTCTACGAGTTTCAATACGCCATCCAAATGGACCCGATGAATGTGCCCTTGCGGCGCGAATTGGGCTTTCTGCATTTAGCGATGAAAGAAGAGCGCGAAGCCTTGCGCGTGTTTGAGGAATTGCTTCGCTTGGCGCCAGAGGACGAGCTCGCCTTGGCGCAGGTGGCGTTTTTGAAAGGGTCGCGCGAAATGCTGGCGAAGGTGGCAGAGAAGGGGGAGTCCAATCTTTCGGCGGTGCGCGAGCTGGCGAAGAAGAGCATGGACAAGGGGTATTTGAAGGACGCCCTGGAGTATCTCACCCAAGTGCAGAAAGCCGATCCGCAGGACTACGAAGCAATGCTGCGGCTGGGCTGGACGCACAACATGCTGAAGAATGACCGGGAGGCCATCAAGTGGTTTCAACTGGCCCGGCAAAGCTCAGACCCCAAAGTGGCCAAGGAGGCGGACGAAGCGTACCGCAATTTGCGCCCCGCTTTGGCGCCCTTTCAAACCACAAGTTGGGTCTTGCCCTTTTACTCTTCGCGCTGGAAAGAAGTGTTTACCTATGGCCAGACCAAGATGGAGTTTCGCATTCCCGGCTTAGGTGTGCGCCCTTATTTGTCCAGCCGGCTGATTGCCGATTGGGGGCGCAACCGCAGTTTGGTGACCGGCCCGGGGGGTGCGCTGGGTCCGCAATCGCTTTCGGAAGGCGCGGTGGTGGCGGGGGCGGGGGTGGCCACGCCGCGGCGGCACGGATTGATGGCGTGGGGAGAGGCGGGCAGCGCGTGGCGGTACTTTAGCCGTTCCGAGGGCGGGGCCCGAATCAAGCCAGACTATCGCGCCGGGGTAAACTTCGCGAAATCCTTTGGCGAGGGCGGCTGGTGGTCCACCACTTTAGACGCGGTATTTTTGAGCCGTTTCGACAACAACACTCTCTTCTACTCGCAGAACCGCATTGGGCAAACCCGCGCCGACGGGCCGCTGCGCTTCTATTGGAACGTGAACCTGACTATGGATGCCAAGCGGCAGGATTGGGCGAACTTTGTGGAAACAGGCCCGGGCCTACGCCTTCACATTGCGCCACTGCCCAAGGGCTTGTACTTTAGCGTGGACTATCTGGAGGGTTGGCACTTGTTGCCTACCGCCCCGGGCCGCGCGCGCCGCTTCCGCGACTTGCGGGCAGGACTTTGGTATGCGTTTACTCGCTAGTTTCTTTCTCGTCTTTTGCGCACTTCCGGGGGCCTCTCCCGCGCTGTCTCCCTGGCAGCGAATCCTGCGCGCCTACGGGCTTCCGCCGGAAGATTGGGCCCGCGTTGAGCATCTTGTCGGGCACTCTTCGCTAACGCAAAGCCTGGGCATCGGCCTGGGAAAGCAAACCGTGGAAGTGCGGCAGATTCGCGATATCACGCGGCCGGAACTACCCTTGATTTGGGAGAAGCCCGAGAAGGTTGTCGCAGCTGTTTTGAGCCCGGAATGGACGGTTTTCGCCCGCGAACGCTGGCAAGGAGCACCCGTCCTAGCCGGCCGCCGCGTGGGTGAAAAAGTGTTGCTGTGGACCGCCACCGCAATCGGCGAAAGAGGTTATGAGCGCTACCCCTTTCTGCCGCAGGCGATGGCGCGCTTGGGGGTGGTGGCTCCAGCGCGGGCGGCGAATTTGACAGTTTTCTTTGACGCCAGCCACCGCCTACGAGTGGATGTGCCGTATCTGGTGAAGCGCTGGCGGCGGGCGGGCATCAGTAGCATTCATGTCACCAGTTGGCAATTTGACGGCGCTTCGCCTGACAAGAGCCGCTGGCTTAGCCGCTTGATCGAAGAGAGCCACGCACAGGGAATTGCGGTGTATGCCTGGCTCGAGCTACCGCACGTGAGCGGAGTGTTTTGGGAACAGCACCCCGAATGCCGCGAGAAAACGGCCACCGGCGCGGATGCCGAGTTGGATTGGCGGCAATTGGTGAACCTGGTGAATCCGGCTTGTGCCGACTTGGCGGCGCAGAGCATCCTGGCGCTCCTGCGCAGCTACGACTGGGACGGCGCAAATCTCGGGGAGCTGTATTTTGAATCCCTGGAAGGCTTTGCCAACCGGAGCCGCTTTACGCCTTTTTCCGCCGACGCACAGCAATACTTCCGCGAGAAGCTGCAAGCCGACCCTGCGGAGGCCTTTGCGGAGAGTTCCCCTTTGCGACCCGCCTTTGTTGAGGCACGCGCGGAACTGGCGGCGCGCCTGCAGATGGAGTGGTTGGCGCGGTTGGATCAATTGCAAAAGGAACGGCCCGATTTCGACATTATGCTCACGCATATTGACGACCGCCTGGACACTCGCATGCGCGAGGCCTTGGGCGCGGATAGTGCGCGTTTGCTGGCGGCAACAGAAAAAGCCGGGACAGCGGAGGCAGGCACCACTTTTCCCACTTTTCTCATTGAAGACCCCGCTACCGTGTGGCATTTAGGGCCGGAACGCTACCGCGAAATCCGCGCGCGCTATGAAGGCTTAACTGCCCAGCCAGAGCGCCTGGCGATTGATCTCAACATCGTGGAGCGGTACCAGGAGGTGTACCCCACCAAGCAACAAACGGGCGGAGAACTGCTGCAGTTAGTCCACGAAGCGGCGCAAAATTTTGACCAAGTGGCTCTGTATTTCGAAGCATCTTTGCAGAACGAAGACCTGCCCTTGTTGGCCGGAGCGGCGGCAAGGCTGAAGGCGAAGCAGGGGGAAGAGTGGGAACTCGGCGGGCAGGCCTGGGTAGCTGTGGAGGGGCCGCAGCGAGTGGATGGCTTGGAGTGGCCGTTTGCACGGAAAGGCGAGTTGTTGTTAACCGCGGGCAAGCACACCGTCCGGGCGGGCAGCGGAACCACTTTGGCTGTCGAGCCACGGAATCTGGTGTTGCAGTCCGTGCAGCAAACCGAGCAAGGATGGAGTGCGGTCTACCGGGCCAGCACGCAAGCCTGGCTCATCAGCTCTTCGCCATTTCGCATCCGCCTGAGGGAAAAAGAAATCGCCGCGAACCAGAATGGCCGCGGCGAATGGGTAGTACGTTTGCCACGCGCCAAGGCGGGCGAATTTGAGTTGCTGGCAGGGCCTAGCGAGCCGCTACCTGCTGAGCTTCCTTTGACACAGGCGCGTAATTGAGGGCCACTTCTTCGCCCTCGCGCAGCCCCGATTGAACGCTGGCGTGAGTGAAGTTCATCATGCCAGCATCCACTTGCTTCTTCAGGAAATTGGCACTCTGCTTCACATAGACAAAGAACTTGCCGCCTTCTTCCACCAGGCCGCTGCGCGGAATGATCACGGCCTTATCCTGGGCCAATTCCGTGGTGACGTCAGCGGCGGCGCTCAAGTCAGGAATCAAACGATCACTGGTGGCATCGATGCTGATGCGAACAGGAATAGTGCGCAGGTAGTTCTGTTGGCGCGCAGGAGTGACGGCAATAGCCCCAATGGAATAGACGGTGCCAGGAAGACGCAGGTCGTTATAAGCATCGAAGGTGATGGACGCTTTCTGGCCAAGCCGGAAATTGGTGGCTTCGCTTTGGTTGATTTTGGCTTCCACGTGCATGCTCTTCGGGTCAACGATCTTCATGGCTAGCTGTCCGCTGCCCACGTTATCGCCAACCTTCAACGTGTCGAACTGCCCACTACGGAACATGCTTTGCACCACGGCCATGCCGTCCATCGATGCGTAAACGACAAACTTCTTTAAGTCCGCCTTGTGGCGGTCGCGGTGGCGGCGATGGCGATTGGTGGTGTACTCCAGAATTTTCATTTCCGCAGCCTGTTGCTTCTTTTTCCAATCCACTTCCTTCAAAAGCTGCTCGTACTTGGCGCGCGCCTCATCAGCCGCAAGCCCAAGAATTTCCTGATCAACCGTGGGACGCAGTTCCTTTGCCTTTAGGTCAAACTGCACCTTGTCGAGTTCTGCTTTCGCCACCCGCACGTTTTGTAGCAGGTTTTCCATGTCGAGGGCGTGTTCGGCTTGACGCTTCTTTTCGTCCGCTTCGGCTTGGAGCACCGTGGAATGCACGTCATCCACGTGGTCGGCGAGGCTTTGGCCATCGATTTCGAGCACCAATTCGCCCTTCTTCACCCAGGATCCGCTCGTGGCCATTTTCAGGATCACCATGGGGCGGTTCGCTTCCGGGCCCGTCAGCTTCGGAACCGTAACGTTTACGAAATTCCGCGCCGCCGTGGTGCCTTCCAGACGCGTAGATTGGTTCAACTGTCCCAGCCGTGCTTTGGCAGTGCGAATGGCTGGCAGCGCTGCCTTGGCCGCCTGTTCCTGCTGCGATTGGTACCAGCGCCACGCGCCAATGCCCGCGACAAGGGCAAGACCCAAAGAAACCAGTACCAGCCAATTTCGGCCACCCGAAGGGGGTTCGGGCGTGGGTACGACAGCGGGCCGACCGCCTGCGGGGGGTTTCTGCTCGGGTAAAGGATTCAAAATAGCGGACATGCGGAACCTTTCACTTTGAAGTGTAGCGAAGTATGGCCTAAAGCACTAGGCGAAGGGGCGGGCCTTTCCGTTACCGTTATACTCATCAGGATATGGAAATGCCCCAGTCCGCGGACCGCGCCCGGTGGCTTGCCCTGTGGGCGGCCATGTTCGGGTTCATGCTGGATGCGATGGATGTTCTTCTCTATTCCTTCGCCCTGCAAAGCATCCGCAGCGAGTTTGCCTTAAGCAACGAGCAAGCTGGGCTGGTCTTCACTTACACTTTGATTGCGTCGGCTTTCGGGGGGATTGTGAGTGGCCTGGCGGCAGACCGTTTTGGCCGCCAGCGGACCTTAATTTTCACGATTCTTCTCTATTCCTTCGCCTCTGGCGGCAGTGCATTCTCGCGAAACTTGCCGGAACTGCTCTTTTGGCGCTCCTTGGTGGGGTTGGGGCTAGGCGCGGAATGGAGCGCGGGTGCGGTGCTGGTGGCGGAATATTGGCCGGCAGAGCGCCGCGCGCGGGCGGTTTCGCTGATGCAATCCGGCTGGGCCATTGGCTACATCCTCGCCGCGCTGGTGGCGGCAACGGTTTTGCCGGCGTACGGTTGGCGCGCGATGTTCCTCGTCGGCGTACTGCCGGCCTTGCTTACCGTGTGGATTCGCCGCAACGTGGCGGAGCCGCCCGTGTGGTTGGAACGGAAAGAGCGCGCTGGATCGTTGTGGGAGTTGTTTCGCCCGCCCTTGGGGCGCATCACCCTGGTGGCTACGATGCTGGCCACGACGGTCCTCTTCGCCTATTGGGGAGTGTTTACCTGGCTACCGGGCTTTCTTGCGGCCACTCCGGCGCAAGGTGGCGCGGGTTTCGGGGTGGTGAAAACCAGCGGGTGGATTATCGCCATGCAAACCGGCGCTTTCTTTGGGTATAACTGCTTTGGCGTAATGGCGGACCGTTTGGGCCGCAGGAATGCTTTTGCCATCTATGTCACCTGCGCCGCCCTTTTGACGGTGGCTTACGGCAGCGCGCCGCTTTGGGCTGGGGCCCAAACCGGGACGGTGCTGCTGCTGGCGGGCCCGCTGTTGGGATTTTTTGGGACCGGCTTTTTCAGCTTGTTTGGCACCATGCTGGCGGAGCTTTACCCCACTGCGCTGCGGGGCGCGGGGCAAGGCTTTGTTTACAACTTTGGCCGCGGCCTCTCGGCCTTGGCGCCCTTAACAGTTGGCGCGGTGGCAGACCGTTCGGGGCTGGCTTGGGCGCTGGTCTTGAATGCCGGCTACTTCCTGCTGGGTGCCTTGTTGGTTTATGGTCTGCCGGAGACCAAAGGCAAAGACCTCTCCAGTTCCGCCACGGCGGCGTAAAGTTGGGCAAAGCTCTCCAGCACAAAGAGACGGCCTTGGTAGTGGTCGATTTCAAAAGGGGTGGCAAGCACTTCTTCGAGAGAGAAAGGCCGGCGCTCTACCTCAGGGGATCCAAGGGCAAACTCCAGTTCCCCAAAGCTGGAGAGCAGCCCGCTGCCGTAAGCCTTCATTCCCTGGCCTTCCTCAATGAGGCCAAACTCGATCGTGAACCAAAAGAAACGGGCCAGCGGCTGGGCCACGGCTTGCTCGTCATGAAGCGCCTCTGCGAGGGCGCCAAAGCGTGCGAGAGTGTCGGCGAAGACGGGGTCGGTGTGCATGGGCACGTGGCCAGCAACATCGTGGAAGATGTCCGGTTCAGGTAGGTAATCCAGTTGGTCGGCCCGGCGAAGACTGGTGACGGTGGGAAAACTACGCCGTCGCAGATAACCAAAAAACTCCTTGGCGGGAACATAACCAGGAACTTCCGCCGCTTGGAACCCCGTTAGCGGCAACAACCGTTGGTTCACTTCCTCCAATTGGGGGACGTGGTCCGGGCGAAGCCCCAGTTTCCGCTGGCCCTCGAGAAAGGCTCGAGTGGCGTAGCGTTCCCACGGTTCTTCCATGCGCCGGTAAAGTGTGTTCCAGATGGCGTTTTCTTGGGGAAGATAATTGCGGGCGCCCATACCCACAAAATAACACCACTTCTATGTGGTGCCTATATCTCGCAACACTTGCGCGATCCGCTCGCAGGCTTGTCCATCGCCATACGGATTCAACAAGCGGCTCCGCGCCTGGTATTCTCCCTCGTCGTCCAATAGCCGCGTGGCCTCGGCGACAATCACTTCCTCGTCCGTGCCCACCAGACGAACCGTGCCCGCCTCGACGGCCTCTGGGCGCTCTGTCACTTTACGGGTCACCAGGATGGGCTTGCCCAACGAGGGCCCTTCTTCCTGCACCCCGCCGGAATCCGTAATGATGAAGTGCGCCTGCTGCATCAGGTCCAGGAAGGGGACGTAATCCTGCGGCGGAATGAGAACGACATTGGGGCAAGCACCCAGGACTTGCTCCACGGGTTCCCGCACGTTGGGATTGGGATGAACGGGATAGCAGATTTGCACATCGCCGCGCTCCGCCAAGCGGCGCAGGGCCCGCGCAAAGGCGAGAAAGCCCTCGCCAAAGTTTTCGCGCCGGTGGCCCGTCACCAGCAGCAAGCGTTTCGAAGGGTCCCGCCAGTCCCAGGTGGGGAGGGCAACCAAACCCGCCGCCAAGCGTTCGCGCATGCGGAACAAGGCATCAACGCCCGTATTGCCGGTGGTCCAGATCTGTTCCGTGGCCACACCTTCGCGGCGCAGATTTTCGGCCGCCCAAGGAGTGGCGGCAAAGTGATAGCGGGCCAGACGGGCCGTCAACAAACGGTTAGCTTCTTCGGGGAAGGGGTGGGCAAGGTCGCCCGTTCGCAAGCCCGCTTCGACGTGGGCCACAGGAACGCGCGCGTAAAAGGAGGCGAGCGCACCGGCAAAGGTAGTGTTCGTGTCGCCCTGCACGATGCTGAGGCTCGGGGCTTCTTCGCGGAAAACACCTTCCAGCGAGGCGAGAATTCGCGAGGTGGATTGGAACAAAGTTTGGCCGGGGAGCATGAGCCCCAGGTCCAAGTCCGCTGCCAGGCCAAAGGCGCCAAGCGCCTGGGCCACCATTTCCCGGTGCTGTCCAGTGGAACAGACACGGACGGCGAACTTTGCTTCCTGCCGCAAGCGTTGCACCAAGGGCGCCAGTTTGATGGCTTCAGGGCGAGTGCCCAGGATCACCAGCACGCGCAGCATTCTAGTGGCACCCCAAACAGGTGAAGCGCTGGCCGTGGCACCGGGCACAGGTCGTTTGGTCGAGGTTCAGCTTCGCTAGCCCGGCGGAGTGTTTATCCAAGAAGTCCTTTGTGTGGCTCTCCGGCTTGAGCTTCAAGCTGGTGGGATGGCAATCTGCGCAACTATAAGGGACATCGATCTTGTTGTGGCAAACCAGGCAATCCTCCATGTGGGGAAAGCCAACGGCTAGCTGATTCTCCGCGGGCCGGTGGCAAGCCTCGCAGGCATACTTCGCCGCGTCCAAATGGGCCTGCAGCGCCGGCAAATCCACTTTGTTCGGGCTCGCCAGGTATTGCTTCGTCTCAATAGCCGCGCGGATGGCCGGTGCAATGGCGCCAAGCTTCCAGTGTTGGGCGTGATTGAAGTCCTTCAAAATTTTGCCTCGCCGCTTGTCGCTTAGGGAAGTGGACTCTTTTTGCGCCGCATGGCAAGTTAGGCAATCCAGCTTCTGCTTAAAGACCTCGCGATGGTCAAACTGAGCCTGGGCCAGCAGGCAGAACCAGGGAAGGGTGAAAACTAGCCTTTGTACGTGACGCGCCAAAGTTTGTTCCCACCATCGTCGGAAATGAGCAAGCTGCCGTCGGGCAGTTGCAGAATGCCCACTGGGCGGCCCCAGACTTCCGGCTTGTCCGGCGAAAGCATCCAACCACTCAGAAAGGGCTGCGGACTGCCTACGGGCTTACCGTCCTTGAAAGGCAGAAAGCTCACGTTGTAGCCTACGCGCTTTGAACGATTCCAGGAACCGTGGAAGGCAAGGAAGGCCCCGCCTTGGTATTGCTTGGGGAATTGCTTACCGGTGTAAAACTGGACGTCCAAGACGGCAACGTGTGCGCCCAGCAGGACATCCGGAATGAGGGTGTTTTTCACCAAATCCGGCTTCTCGCCCTTGCGGCGCGGGTCTTCGTTGGGGCCGATGTAGGCATAGGGCCAACCGTAGAATCCACCTTGCTTTAGCGAGGTGAAGTAATCGGGCACCAGATCGTCGCCCAGGCCATCGCGCTCCTGCACGGCGGCCCAAACGGTGCTGGTGCCGGGATAGAAGCGAAGGCCAATGGGGTTGCGGGTGCCCGCGGCATAAATCTCTTTTGTTTTGCCGTCCGGGGAGAGGCGAACGACAGCGGCGCGCATTTCGGGTTCGCCCGCATCAACATTCGAGCGGGAGCCGATGCCCACATACAGCTTCTGCGCCTTTGCGTCGGCCAGCAGGCTGCGCGTCCAGTGCCCAGTGCTGAAGTCCTTCATGTTCAGGACTTCTTCGCCGGGGCCAACTGTCAAGGTCTTGGCATTGTACTTGTACCGCTTCACGGAAGTGGTTTCGCCGACGTAGAGCCAATCCTGCAGAAATGCCAAACCGTAGGGCCGGTCCAGACCCGTAAGCAGTTCTTTGCGGACGTCCGGCTTGCCATCCTTGTTGGTGTCGCGCAGCACCAGAACGGTGCCCTTGGTTACAGAGTCCGAAAGCAGGATTTCGTTCGAGGGGCCAAGCACCATAAAGCGGGGACGCTGGAAGCCGGCGGCAAACTCTTCCACTGCAAAGCCCTCCGGCAAGCCTAGTTTGGCGCCCGCGGGACGGTCCACCACGCGGGGCCGGTTGTTGGCCGATTCTGTGTGATAGGGCGGCGGCAATTGTGGATTGCTTTGCCAAGCCAGGAGCGCCGGGGCCGAACAAATGGCCGCAGCGAGAAAGAACGCGAGGGAGAGATAGAACTTCCGCATAGGCCTCCTAAAGAGATTCTATCGACCTTGAGTAGGCTCTAGGGTTACCTTGAGTCATGGATGCCTTGGTCGCGCTCCGCGCAAGAGCCGACGCCGTAGACGAGCAAGTTCTCGCCTTGTGGGAGCAATGGATTGCCCCGAAGCTGCGGGATAAAAGCTGCCTAGTGGCCGTGGGCGGGTACGGCCGGCGCGAGTTGTTTCCCTATTCCGACGTGGATCTGTTGATTCTGGAGGAGCCTGGCACTTACCCCAACGGAGCGCTAAGCGACTTCCTGCGCGAATTGTGGGACTGCGGTCTGCGCGCGAGCCACAGCGTGCATCCGGTGGCGGATTGCCGCAAGATTACGCCGGGAAACGTTGAATTCAACATTAGCCTGCTCGACCAGCGCTTCCTTGCTGGCCGGGAAGATCTCTATTCCGCTTGCCGCGAAGCTTGTGGGCGAACCACAAACGAATTGCGCAAAGCCCTGGCGGAGTTGACCAGAGCAAGGCACGAACGGTTCCAACAATCCATTCACCAGCTGGAGCCGGATTTGAAGGAAGCTCCGGGCGGCTTGCGGGACTTGCACGTGTTGGGTTGGTTGCGGAAGTTGGGTGTGGATGCGCACGCCGATTTGGGCGAGGCGGCGGCTACATTGGCCCAGATGCGCTGGCATTTGCACGACTTCCAAGGGCGCGATGTAAACATCTTGCGCTTTGAGGCACAGGATGCCGTTGCCGCGGCCTTGCAGGTTTCTCCGGAAGATTTGATGCGCGCCTATTACCGGGCCGCCAAGCTGGTGTTTGCCAATTGCCGGGAGGAGGTGGACCGCATCCTCGACCAGCGTCCTGGCCTCCGCACCGTGCTTTTCGAAAGCCGCTCGCGCTTGTCGAACGAGGAATTTACGGTGAATCGGGACCAGATCCTATTGCGTCAACCGGCGCGGCTGGAAACCGATCCGCTGTTGACGCACCGGCTCTTTGCCTTTCAAGCGCGCCACGGATTGCGCCTGGCCCGCGATACCCGGCGGCGGGTAGCGGCCAAGAGCAACGACGGGCAAGCCTGGCGATGGCAGGAATGGCGCGCCATTCTGGAGCAGCCCCACGCCGCGGCCGCCTTGCGCGACATGATGGACACGGGCGAGATGTTGCGCCAGTTGCCGGAATGGGCGCGCATAGACTGCCTGGTGACGCGGGACTTTTACCACCGCTACACCGTGGATGAGCACACCGTAATTGCGCTGGAGAATCTGGAGAACTTCGGCGCCACGCACCGCCGCTTGCGCCAGCTCTTTGAAACCTGTGACCAACTGCCGGCATTGCGCTTTGCCTTGTTGCTACACGATATTGGCAAAGGCGAGGGCGAAGACCACGATCGCAAATCGGTGTTGATTGCCCAGGCCGTCGGGGCGCGGTTGGGCATTCCGGCAGCTGAGCAAATCCTGGTGGAAAGGCTGATTGCCGATCATCTCTATCTTGGCCAGCTTACCCATACGCGCGACCTGGACGACCCGCTGACGGCCGAGCAGGCAGCACAGTTTATGGAAACCCGGGAATACCTGGCGATGCTGACGTTGCTGACCTTTGCCGACTCGGCGGCGGTTTTTCCCGGCGCGTTGACGAAGTGGCGCGAGTCCCAACTCTTCCATGCCTATAGCGTGATTGAGCGCGCTTTCACGCGGGCCTTGGAGGATAGGCGAATCCCCGAAAAGGAGCATTCTTCGCAACCCGAGCTGGCCGCGTTCCTTACGGGCTTACCGCGCCGCTATTGGTACCGCTCCACTCCGGAACAGCGGCTGGCGCATTTCCGGCTTGCGGAAAAGGCGCGCGGAAGTGCGGTGGGCCTGGAACTGCAACGGCGCGAAGATACCTGGCAACTCACCTTGGTCACCCAGGACCGTCCGCGCCTGCTGGCGGACATCGCCGGGGTGCTGGCGGCTTACGGCATGAACATCCTAAAGGCAGAGGCCTTTGGCAATAGCCAGGGGGTGGTGCTGGATCTGTTTGTCTTTAACGATCCCTTGCATTCCCTTGAGCTAAACCCGCCCGTTGTGCAGGAGTTGGAAGAGGCCCTGGCGCGAGTGGCCAGCGGCAAGGAAAAAGCAGAGAAACTGCTGCGCCACAGAGGCCGGTCCGCCCCACGCTACCAGGTGGAGATCGCGCCGGTCATCCGCCTAGATAATGAAGCTTCCGAGATGGGAACGCTGTTGGAGTTGGTGGCCAGCGACCGGCCCGGCCTACTCTACGACGTAGCCCGCACGATTGCGGATTGTGGTTGCGAAATCGATACCGTACTGCTCGCCACCGAGGGGCAGCGCGCGGTGGACGTTTTCTACATGCGCTCCGGGGCGGCCAAAGTTCCGGTAGAAACCTTGGCCACCCTGCGGAAGCGTCTCGAGGAGATTATTTGAGATCAAACGAAGCAACCGCCGCATAGCGCTTGCCATCGTTGTTGGTGAGGTTGCCTTCGAGCGTGTAAACGCCCGGGCGCAGACCTTCCAGTGGAATCTCCGCCTGCCAAACCTGTTCACCCACAATGGCAACCGTTTCCGTGGCCGGCAGGAAAATGCGGCTGGCGGACCACGTATGCACCACTTCCCCGCGGCTATCCTTCAATTGGAAATCGAAGCGTTGGGAGGATGGGAAGGTCAATTCCAGGGGCGACGCCGTGCGGTTATCGAGAATTAGCCGCACGGTGAGCGGCCGGTTGCGATTGATGGTCGGCAGTTCGGCGAGGGTCATCGTGAAAGCAACCTGCGCATCCGTGACGTAGGTGACGCCGCCAATCTGGGCGTAGACCAAGTCAAAGTCCCGCGGACCGGCAATGGTGGTGATGGTGCGGCGCGCCATGCCCAAATTGGCAACAAAAGTTTCGGAGTTCAGCCCGGCGTCGGCGCACATCCCGCCTGCGTAGGCAATGGTGCGCGCCAGCGGAAACTCGCCGAGCGGACCCCGGTATGGTTCTTGGCGGTCTTGCACTTTCGCGGTTTGTTTGCATTCGGTGGCGATGCTCGGGAAGTCGTTGCCGGCAAAATCGAGGAAGGGCTGATCGATTTTGGCGACGGCATCCCAGTACACGAAAGTGTTGTCGGCCGTGCGGCGGACGTGCAGCGTTTCCGGCGCGTAACCTCGCAGTTCGACGTAGGTATTGCCCGCGATTTGCCTTTCGGCGCCCATCTTGAGCGTCAGGCTGTCCTCGGTTTGGGTGGTGCGGTACACCCATTGGCTACCGGGGACGAGCGGGAAAAAGTCCTGCGCGGCTGCGGAAAGCATCGACAATGTAAGTACCAAAATGATTCGGAACATAGAAAATCTCCTTGCGGAATCCATAACCGTGGATTCCTTGGTGGTGGGCGCGGGTGTGGCGGGGCTGCGGGCGGCCATTGGCTTGGCCCGCCGCGGAAGCGTCCTCGTCGTGGCCAAAGACACCATCGAGGAAAGCTCTACTGAATACGCGCAAGGCGGTATCGCCGTGGCTCTTTCCGACGATGATAATTTTACTCTCCACGAGCAGGACACTTATCTGGCCGGCGATGGTTTATGTGACGAAGCGGCGGTGGAGACCTTGGTGCGGGAAGGGCCGCGCGCCATTGAAGAACTCATTGATTGGGGCGCGAAGTTCGACCAGGAAAACGGCCATTTCCAGATGGCCCGCGAAGGGGCGCACAGCCGCAGCCGCGTGTTGCACGCGGGCGGAGATTCGACGGGCAAAGAAATTCTGCGCACGCTATACGAGCGCGCCGGGATGGAAGAGAACTTGCGCTTTCAAAGTTTCGCGGCGGTCACGGACCTGCTGCTGGAAGAGGGGCGCGTGGTGGGCGCAATGGCCTGGGACCGGAAGGCGAAGCGCCACGTGCGGATCCGTGCCGGAGGGGTGCTCCTTGCCACCGGGGGCGCGGGCCAAGTATTTCGCAACACCACCAATCCGCCCGTGGTGACGGGCGATGGCATTGGCATGGCGTACCGGGCCGGCGCAGAAATTTCCGACATCGAGTTTGTCCAGTTTCACCCCACGGCGTTGTTCATTCCTGGCCGGCCCCGCTTCCTGTTAAGCGAAGCGCTACGGGGCGAGGGGGCCTACTTGCGAAACGCGAGCGGGGAACGATTCATGCACAAGTATCACGCCATGGAAGAACTGGCCCCGCGCGATGTGGTGAGCCGTTCGATTGTGGCGGAAATGCGCGCGACAGGAGCCACGCACGTTTGGCTGGACTTGCGGCACAAGGATGGGGCTTGGATTGCCCAACGCTTCCCGCGCATCTTCCAAACCGCGCTCGAGTTCGGCATTGACCTGCGCAACGAAATGGCCCCGGTGCATCCCGCGGCCCATTACCTGATGGGTGGGGTGCGCACGGATTTGTACGGCGCCACCAGTGTGCCGGGCCTTTACGCCGCGGGCGAAGTGGCCTGCACGGGGGTTCACGGCGCGAACCGCTTAGCCAGCAATTCGCTGCTGGAAGGCATTGTTTATGGCCGGCGCGCGGGCGAGGCGATGGCGGAAACCCTCCTTCCCCCGCAGGGCGACGCCAGCACCTTTGGAGAAGAGCAGTTTCCCCGCATCTCGCGCGAGGAATTGCAGGATCTAGCCTGGGAAGGCTGCGGCATCCTTCGCAATGCAAAAGGCTTGGCGGAGGTGCTGGACCAGATCGATTCCAGTGGCCGCGTTGTGCTGGCCGAGCCCAAGCGGCGGGACTACGAAAACCGCAACATTGCCACCGTGCTGCGCCTGATCGCCAAGGCCGCGCTGGCGCGGGAAGAATCGCGCGGGGGCCATTACCGTGAAGATTTTCCCGCAAAGGCCCCCGCAGCCTTGCACAGCAGCTTGCGCCGGGGTAGGGCCACCTTGCTTAAGGCTTGGCCGGGAGCACCCGCTGCAGCCAAAGCTTAATTTCTTCAATCGCCTGCGGCGCGAAGGTTTCTTCAATGCTCCCGTATTCCTGGGAGCCGCCGGTGCGGGCCGTCTGGAACAAATGGTTTAAGCCCTCAAGCTTTTTGGTTTCCGCTTTCGGAAGAGCGGCGCGAATGGCGCCCAGATTGATGTCCGCGTTCACCTGCATGTCCAAAGCACCATTCAGGGCAAGCACGGGGCACTTCACTTTGCCCAAGGCGGGCGCGGGGTCGTAGTCCAAGAAGTAGGTCAGCCAGGGGTCGGTCATGGCTTTGTTCATCATCTGGGTCATGGCCAGGGAGGCTTGGATGTTGGCTCTCTCTTGCGGTAAGCCCGCAGCCATGGCAAGGTCGAGCAGTTGCTTGCGAAGCAGTGGTTCGCCTTTAATGGCCGGAGCGGCCAGCAGCGCAATGCGCTGCTTGTCAACCTCGGCTCGCTGGCGCAGGAAGTTCACGGCCCCGGCGACGTCTTTGGCGAAATCGGCGGAAGTGGCGCCAGTGAAAGTACCGGTGGAAGCGGCCGTGCCCCGGTCGTCGTAACGCAAAACCAAGTAGCCGGCCTGCGTCAAAGCATGCGCCAAGACCAAAAAAGGTTTGTGGCCCAGCAGCGTCTCGTCGCGGTCCTGCTGGCCCGACCCGGAGAGCAGGATCAGCGCCGCATGGGGGCCGGGAGCATTTGGCTTCGTAAGGGTGCCGGCAAGCGTCACGCCCTCTGCCCCACCCGGGAAGCGCACCTCCTCACTTTGGTAGGGAAAGGGCGGCAAGGGCGTTTGCGGACGCTTGGGCGGCGCGAAAGCTTCCACCCTGCGCATAGCCAAGGGAATGGCGACGCCCTGCGTGAACTGCCCCTCCAAGCGGGAGAAATCAGCGCTAAATTCACCACTAAAGCTCGCCATCGCTTGGGGGAAACTGAAAGTGATTTTTGTCCCCTCCAACTTCACCTCCGAGGCTTTGAGCTTTACGCTCCCCTGGTCCAGCGAAACCAATTGCGCCGTCCAGGCTTCTCCAGTACGCTCCACTACAAAGCCTACGCGCATCTCCCCAACGGGAGTCTTCAACATGCCGAGGAAGGACCCCGCAGGGCTTTGCGCGAATGCTGTGGCGGCCAGCAACCATAAGAGTATTTTCATTGGAGGAGTCTCGCAGGTTTCAAGGTCCAGGCTTGCCAGCGGCCCATTTCAAGCAACGCCGCGCCGTCGAAGTTCTCGGGATGGATGACCCAATCGAAACTCTTGCGGCCGTCCGTAGCAATGTGCTTTTCAAACAACAAGCGGCCGGTGGCGAGTTCGGGCGCCTTGCCTGCGGGTGTGGCGGCCAGCGTAGCCGCAAAGTCCGCAAGCGAGAGACGGTCCGAGCCTACGTAGACCTCGGCCGGCAGGCGGCCATGCGTCCGGATAAAGCCGCGCACGTCTTCCAGCGTGCGTTGCCAAAGGGGAAGGCTCCAGCTGCGGTTCCGGGCCAGCGTGGTGGTCCGCCCATCGGGGCCATCCACGTAACGGGGCTCCATTCCCAAGAGCGCCACCAGCAGCTCCGCCGCTGAATGTTTCTCGTCGTAGTGGATGCCTTCGCGCCAAGCCTCGCGAGCTTCCTCCGCGGTGGCGGGCGGCACAGCATCCGCATAAAGAGCGGGCAGTTCCGCGGTGGTAATGATCTTTACATGCGGATTCTTTTGGATATGGCGAATGTAATCCAGGAAAATCTCGTAGGCTTGCTTTTCGCTCTCGGGGCTGCGCCGCTTGGCCATGCGGTACTTCGCGGGCTCTGTAAAAGCGCCACGGCTGAAGTTCACCGCGTCCCAGAATTCCGGGCTTACCCATTCGTTCGGGTGATAGTAAGTCTGGATGACACCGCCGCCGGCGGCCCGCAGTTTGTCGACGGATTGATCAAAGTACCGCTTCGCTTCCGCAAGCTTCGCTGGTTCGTTCAATTCCGCGCGCATGCCATAGGGGCCCAGGTTGTAAACATGCAGCACTCCGCCGTACCAGTAGGGCTGATGATTGAGCAGGATCTGGCGCGCTTCGTCGACGTAGGCGGGAACTCCTAATTGCCGCAGCGCAATCGTGGATTGCGGTCCCCAGGAGTTTCCCGGTTGGCCATAGCAGGAAGCGCGGCGGCCAAAAATACGCTCCACTTCGCGCAACATGGGCCCCTCCCGGCGCACAAACTCGGCCGCGCCTTGGGCCATGCCCAGGGTGGAAAGGTACTGGGCAGGGGTCGGCGGAATACTATGGTTGGCCGTGTGGAAACCAATGTCGTGTTTGGCCAGCGCGCGGATTACGTCCCAACGGCCGCGCTTCTCCATGGCCACGGCCGTTTCGCCAACCACCTTAAAGGTGGCTTTTACGCCCAGTTTTTCGAGTTCCTGGGCCAGCCGCAGGGCCGCATCGTCGGATTTCGGGTCGATGTAGTCTTCCGTATCGAACCAGAGCGTGTAGTAAACGGTTTGGGCGGGAAGCACCAGCGCCCAGAGCAAAATTAGGGGAATCAGTCTCACTGCGATAAATTATTGTTCAGAAAAGTGTGGATTGTGAAGCTCATTCTGCTGTTCGCCCCAATTTTGCTCCTCGCGCAAAGTAGCGCGCCGAGCGTCGACTTTGTCCGCGACGTCCAACCGATCCTGAAAAAATCCTGCAACGGCTGTCACGGGCCCGCCCTGCAATCCGGGGGCCTTCGCCTGGATAGTAAGGTTGCGGTGGAGCGCGGTGGTGTTTCCGGCCTAGCCCTTTTGGCGGGGAAGGCTAAGGACTCGGTGCTTTACCAAAGGATTATGGGCATGGGTGGGCAGGCGCGGATGCCGATGGGGAATAAACCCTTGCCGCAGGAACAGATTGACGTACTTGCGCGTTGGATTGACGAAGGCGCCCGCTGGCCGGAGGGTGTGGGCGCGGCGAGCGCGGAAATCCGCAAGCATTGGACCTTCAGCGCGCCTCACCGTCCTTCCTTGCCCTCGGTTCAGAATGCCGCCTGGGTAAAGAATGCCGTCGACAACTTTGTGCTGGCCAAGCTTGAAAAAGAAAATTTGGCCCCCAGCGCAGCAGCCAATCGCGCCACTCTTTTGCGGCGCCTTTCCTTGGACCTAACGGGCTTGCCACCCACTTGGCAAGAAGTACAGGCATTTATTCGCGACAAAAGCAAGAATGCTTACGAAAAGCAGGTGGACCGTCTTTTGGCCTCTCCCCACTACGGCGAGCGCTGGGGCCGCCACTGGTTGGATGCCGCCCGCTATGCCGACAGCGACGGCTACGAAAAGGACAAGATGCGCAATGTCTGGTTCTATCGCGATTGGGTGGTAGCGGCGCACAATCGTGACCTGCCCTACAACCAATTCCTGACCGAGCAACTGGCCGGGGATCTTTTACCCCAACCCACGCAAGACCAACTCGTGGCCACGGGATTCCTGCGCAATTCCATGATCAACGAAGAAGGCGGCATCGACCCGGAACAATTCCGCATGGAGGCCATGTTCGACCGCATGGACGCCATTGGCAAGAGCATGTTGGGCCTTACCATTCAATGCGCCCAATGCCACAACCATAAGTACGATCCGCTGCGCCAGGAAGAATACTACAAGCTCTTCGCTTTCCTGAACAATTCCCACGAAGCCAATATCGCCACCTACACTCCCGCAGAGCAGCAGAAGCGGGCGATGGTTCTCAACGGCATTCGGGAGTTGGAAGGGCAGCTGCAACACCGCAATCCGGACTGGGCTTTGCGCATGAGCGCCTGGGAGGCAAGCCTGCCGAAGCCTGCCAATTGGGAAGTGACCAAGCCGGAAGTAGACGACATCTCCACGGGCGGGCAGAAGTACTTGCTGCAAGAGGACGGCTCGCTGCTGGCCGCTGGCTACGCGCCGACAAAGCACCGGGCGAAGCTGACCTTAAAGCCAACAGCGAAGCTCATTCGCAGCTTCCGCCTGGAGCTTTTGAACGATCCGAACCTGCCCCTCGGCGGCCCGGGCCGAAGCCTGTATGGAACCGGCGCGCTGACGGAGTTTGAAGTCGAGCTAGAGGCCGAGAGCGCGGAGAAGCCGAAGAAGCTGAAAATCTCTCGCGCCCTTGCAGACTTGAATCTGCCAGAGCAAGAAATCCTCGCCATTTACAAGGACAAATCGGACAAGCGGAGAGTGACGGGTCCGATTGAGTACGCCATTGATGGCAAAGACGAAACAGCTTGGGGACACGATGCGGGCCCCGTACGCCGCAACGAGCCGCGCGAGGCCATCTTTGTGCTGGAAGAGCCCATTGATTTGAGCGATGGCAAGAGCAAGCTGCACGTCTATCTATCGCAAAAGCATGGCGGCTGGAACAGCGACGACAACCAGAATTACAACCTTGGACGGATCCGGCTTTCCGTGAGCACCGACACGGTGGAGACCGCGCCGCTGCCTCTGCGCGTGCGCGAATTGTTGGCCATTCCGCCCGCCGAGCGCAGCGCGCGCCAGACGCAGGCGATTTTTCAATACTGGCGCACCACGGTTCCGGCCTGGCAAGGCTTGAATGAAGAGATCGAAACGCTTTGGAAGCAGCACCCGGAAGGATCAACGCAATTGGTGCTGCTGGAGCGAGACCGCATGCGCCCCACCCATCTCTTGGAGCTGGGCGATTTCTTAAAGCCCGCCAAGACGGTGGCTCCGGGAGTGCCCGCTTTCTTGAATCCTCTGCCGGAAGGCGCCGGCGGCACTCGCTTGGACCTCGCCCGCTGGATTACCGACCGCAACGCCCCCACCACTGCCCGCGCCTTTGTGAACCGCGTTTGGCAACAATACTTCGGAACGGGCATTATTGAGACCAGCGAAGACTTGGGCACCCAAAGCGCCGCGCCTTCGCACCGCGAACTCTTAGATTGGCTTGCGGTGGAGTTTATGGAGACTGGCTGGAGCATGAAGAAACTGCACCGGCTGATTGTCACTTCGAATGTCTACCAGCAAAGCTCCGAAGTACGGCCAGAGTTGTTGACCAAGGATCCGAATAACCGGCTCTTGGCCCGCGGTCCGCGCTTCCGCGTGGAAGGGGAAATCGTGCGGGACATCACCCTCGCCGCGAGCGGGCTGCTCAACCGGCAAGTGGGCGGACCGAGTGTTTTTCCGCCTGCACCAGAGTTTTTGTTTCAGCCGCCCTCTAGCTATGGTCCGAAGAACTGGCCGGTTGAAAAGGGCGAGAACCGCTATCGCCGCGCGCTCTATACCTTCCGCTTCCGCAGCGTGCCCTACCCGGTGCTGACGAACTTCGACACGCCCAACGGGGATGTCAGTTGCGTCCGCCGCGTGCGTTCCAATACCCCGCTACAAGCCTTAACCATGCTGAACGAGCCTTTGTTCCTGGAAGCGGCGCAGGCCTTGGGCCAGCGCGCGATGAAAGAAGGCGGCAAAGCAGACGCTGAGCGCATCCAGTACGTATTCCAGCGCACTCTTTCGCGCCGCGCGGAAGCCGCCGAAGAAGCCGCCCTGATGGCCTTTCTGGATAAGCAGCGCGCCCGCCAATTGGGCGAAGAGCAAACCTGGACCGCGCTGGCGCGCGTGGTTCTGAACCTCGACGAAACCATCACGAAGGAGTAAGCCATGACCGACCCGAAGCTCGAACTCGCCCGCCGGTGGTTTTTGAAAGATTGTGGCGTAGGCCTTGGCTCTTTGGCGCTCGCGGCCTTGGGCCAGGGGGCCGAATTGCCGAAGAACGACAATCCCTTGGCGCCCAAGCAACCTCATTTCGCGCCCAAAGCAAAGCGCGTGATCTTCCTCTTTATGGCGGGAGCACCCAGCCACCTGGAGCTGTTTGACAACAAGCCACAACTGGCGAAGTTTGATGGCACACTGCCGCCTGCCGATTTGTTGAAAGGTTACCGCGCGGCCTTCATCAACCCCAATTCCAAGCTGATGGGGCCGAAGTTTCAATTTGCAAAGTATGGCCAGAGCGGCGCGGAAATCAGCGAATTGCTGCCGCACACCGCAGGCATTGTCGATGACATTGCCATTGTGAAGTCCATGGTGACGGATGCTTTCAACCATGCCCCGGGGCAATTGCTGATGAACACGGGCAGCATGATTTTTGGCCGGCCCAGCTTTGGCTCGTGGACGATTTACGGCTTGGGCAGCGAGGCGCAGGACCTTCCGGCCTTTGTCGTTTTCTCAACCGGCAAGAAGGGGCCCAGCGGCGGCAACTCCTGTTGGGGGTCGGGCTTCTTGCCCACCGTTTACCAGGGGGTACAATTCCGCAGCACGGGCGACCCGGTGTTGTATTTGTCCAATCCGGCTGGAGTGGATGAGCAACTACAAAAGGATTCGCTCGACACCATTACGCAGCTCAATAAGCTGCGCTTGGGGCAGGTGGGCGATCCGGAAATTGCCACGCGCATCAGCAGTTACGAAATGGCTTTCCGGATGCAGGCCAGCGCGCCGGACTTGATGGATATTTCCAAAGAGCCGCAGCATGTACTGGATATGTACGGCGCCGATCCGGCCAAGCCCTCCTTCGCCAATTCCGTGCTCCTCGCGCGGCGTTTGGCTGAGCGTGGCGTCCGCTTTGTGCAGATTTACCACGAGGCTTGGGACCAACACGGCAACCTTGTGAAAGACCTAAAAAAGAATTGCCAGGATACCGACCAGGCCTGTGCTGCCTTGGTGAAGGACCTGAAGCAGCGCGGCATGTTGGAGGACACCCTGGTGGTTTGGGGTGGCGAATTTGGCCGCACGCCCATGGTGCAAGGGGGAAGCGACGGGCGCGACCACCATCCCAACGCGTTCACCATGTGGATGGCGGGCGGTGGCACGAAACCCGGACTGGTGATGGGCGAGACGGATGAACTCGGCTTCAACGTTACGCAGGACAAGGTGCACGTGCATGACCTGCACGCCACGCTGCTGCACCTCTTGGGCTTTGAACACACCAAGCTCACGTTCAAGAGCCAAGGCCGCAACTTCCGGCTGACAGATGTGCATGGCCACTTGGTGGAGAAGTTGCTCGCCTAAGGGCCGCAGTTCCTGATCCCCGATTTAGCAAAGTAGCGCGTGGATGGGCAGGAGGTTTCTGACCCACCATGAAACTGAAATTTAAGCTAGCAACGCTGGCCACCCTCTTTTTCGCCATGACCCACAGCGCGGTTGCCATGAACATTGAGCCGCCGCGCGTTACCCGCTACCTGAATGCCCCCTCCGATGCATTTGGCTTTGCTTCCCGCACGGCTGGCAGTGTTCATCTGCAATTGGAGATTGACGCCAAGGGCAACCTCAAGGCGATTCGAACGGTGAAAGGGCGTCCTGACTTGATTGGCGCCGCCGTCCGTACCGTTCGCAATTGGCACTTCGCTCCTGCCAAGCGGGATGGCGTGCCCGTGGCCTCGCAATACGAAGTTGTCTTGAACTTTGACTTCAGCGGACAGCGCTAAACGTGGCAAGACGACTGAGCCCTTTCCCTTGGCCGATTGCGCGTGGGTAGGTGAGAAAGGTCAGCTACCCATGATTTCAACCCTTGCAGCTTTCGTTTTCCTGCTGGCGGAGCCCACGGCCGCCAGCCAACCGATGAGCAACCAGCCGCCCCGTGTAATGGAAGGGACGAACCTTACCTTCCACACCGTAGGCATGCCGCAATACATGAACGGAAAGGTGACGCTGGAACTGGATGTGGACGCCACTGGACGCTTGCGCAATGTGCGGATGTTGTCCGGCCGGGCAGACCTGATGCAATCTGCCATCCAAACGGTGCGCCACTGGAGCTTTAATCCAGCGATGGAAAACGGTCAACCCGTGCGCCGCAAGTTCAACGTTGTTCTGGATCTACGCTTCGCCAACCAGCGGTAGCGTTAGTTCCAGGAACAGGAGCGGGGCAGCCGGCGCAATCCCTCCGGCGCCTAGTCTGCCCCACTCGTTTTTTGGCTAGCATAAGGCCTGGAGATCCTTATGATTGCCGCATCCCTTATCCCCGAATTCGATCACGAGATTGCCAGCTTGCGCAAAACCCTGGAGCGCTTGCCGGAAGACAAATACGATTGGAAGCCCCACGACAAGTCCATGAGCCTGCAAGCACTGGCCGCGCACTTGGCCGAGATGGTGGGCTGGTGCACGATGACCCTCAAGACGCCGGAACTGGACTTTGCCACCTTCCCATACCAGCCCTTTCGCCCGGCCAACAACGGGGAGCTGCTGGCGTTTTTGGACGAGCGGACGAAGGAAGCCCGCGCGGCCCTGGAAGCGGCGAGCGACACGGACATGATGACGCCCTGGACCATTCGCAACGGCGAGAACGTCTTCATGACGCTGCCCCGCGTGGGGATGTTGCGCAGCATGGTTTTCAACCACATCGTGCACCACCGGGGACAACTGACGGTCTACATGCGGATTCTCAACGTCCCCGTGCCGGCCCTCTACGGGCCGTCCGCGGACGAAGGCGCAATGTAGAAGACAATTCCACGTAGCAAACAACTCGATGTAGGAAAGGCTTTTGGGGGGCTTAGGCCGCGGCCAAGCCCCTCATGTTCCAGCCGCAAATTGTAGAGCCGAGCATCTTGTTGCCGCCCGGGCCGGCCCAATGGGTTTCCAGGCTCAAGTAGCCGTTGTAGCCATCGTTCAGCAACGCGGCAACTTGACCCTTCCAATCGACGTGGCGGGTGCCAACGGGGCCCCAATGCGGCGTGTGGCCTTCCATGTGGCAATCCTTCACGTGCACATGGGCAATGCGGCCCTTCGGCAGCAAGTGGTAGCCGTAAGGGTAAGGTTCTTCCCCACCCACCAGGGCATTGGCGGGATCCCACACAAGCTTCAAATTTTCCTGGGGCAAAGCGGCGAGAGCTTTGGCCGATTCCGCAGCCGTGCCGATGTGGCAGGCATGTTCGTTTTCGAGCAGGATGGTCACTCCGTGCGGCTGCGCTTTGGCTGCAACGCCCGCCAGCGCCTCCACCACGCGGTCAAAGCAAGCATCCGGGTCCACGGTGCGCCAATAGCTGAACACGCGGATCATCCGGGCGCCGGTCATCTCGCAAAGCTGCAGAGCGCGGTCCAGCAGGCGGGGTTGGTCGTCGAAGGTATGGCGCGAATTGAAGATGTCCTGTTGGAAGCGGGTGTCTACTTCCGGAGCGTCCGGCAGCACGCACTTTAAGATGGGCGAGGCAATGCCAATAATGGCAATGCCTTTGGCGTCGCACAATTCTTTCGCGCGCTTTACTTCGTCATCCGTCAAGTCCATGATGTTCTTGCCGAACACCACGCGAAGTTCGGCGCCCGTCATCCCAATGGAGGCCATGGGTTCCACGGCTTCCGCCAAGTCCGGAGAAAATTCGTCCGTGATGGCGGCAATTCTGAGTTTCAGTTGGTTCATTTCTCTACTAGTTTATCGGCGTCTTCCCGTAACCAGTATTGTTTTCGCGCCGCCACGTTCGAGAATTTTTGCTTTCTCCCGCTCGGCCACTCCACTTCCACACTTTGCACCACGGTGTCCGCGCCAAGCCCAAAGTGCAGCGTCAAATCGGACTGTGAAAGATAACTCGCGCCGCTGCGCACCTCGGCCCATTGCCGCCCGCCGGCGCTTTGCACCCGCACCACCGCACCCAAGGCCGAGCGGTTTGAACTCACCCCTTCGAGGCGAAAGCGGACCCAGTTTTTCGGCGGCGCATCGTTGCGCAGCAGCAGGGCGGGGCCGTGGTTGTTATTGATGGCAATGTCAAGGTCCCCGTCACGGTCGATGTCGGCATAAGCGGCACCGCGCGCCACCAGCGCCTTTTGAAACGCCGCCCCAACCTTTTTGCTTACATCTTCAAAAGTGCCTCGCTTGCCGTTCGCACCCAGATTGCGGAACAGCAGGGGAGGTTGCGCGAATGTCACCTTGGGCTGTACGCGATTGATCTCTTCATCGATGTGGCCATTGGCGGCGAGGATGTCGAGCCAACCATCGTTATCCGCATCGAAGAAAAATACCCCGAAGGCCAAGCTCAACAGACTGGCTCGCCCGACGGTGCTGCGCGGGGCTTCGTCTACGAAAAGCCCCTTGCCTTCGTTGTGATAGAGCCCCAGCATTTGGTTCGAGAAATTGCCCACCACCAGATGCGGACGGCCGCTGCGGTCATAGTCGCCCGCGTCCACGCCCATAGCGCCACGGGCCACGCCATCTTCACCAAAGGCAATTCCCGCGGCTACGCCCTCCTCGGCAAAAGTGCCGTTGCGATTGTTGCGGTATAGCTTATTGGGCTGCGTATCGTTGGCAACAAAGAGGTCTGGCCACGTGTCGGCGTTGTAGTCAAAAACAAGCACGCCCAGGCCTTTCGATGTGGGGTCGGCTAACTTGGCCTCCGCGGTGGCATCTTGAAATTTCCCACCGCCCAGGTTCTTATACAGCTTCGCGCTCATGCCCTTGTAGCTCTCTGGCGTGCAGTAGCTCTTGGTGGCGCCATCGAGCGAGCAGAAGAGATCGCCGCTCGGAGTCCATTGCACGTAGTTGGCCACAAAGAGATCCGCCTTGCCGTCTTTGTTGTAATCGAGCCAAGCCGCGCTCGTGCCGAAGCCCCGATTGCGAATGCCCGCGCTCAGCGTCACGTCCTTGAACTTGAAGTTGCCTTCGTTGTGAAAGAGGCGATCGCCCTCAATGGCGGTGATGTACAGGTCGTCGCGTCCGTCGTTGTCGTAGTCCGCCGCGGCCACGCCCAAAGCATACATCTCCACATCCAGGCCGCTGGCGGCAGTGACATTCGTGAACTTGCCCTTGCCGTCATTCTTATACAGGGCGGAAAGCGAACGCCGGCCGCGCTTAGTCCAATCCTTGGAATTCAAGAGCAAAAGGTCCGGGGCGCCGTCTCCGTTGGCATCAAAGAAAGCCACGCCGCTGCCCATGGTTTCCGGCAACCACTTCTTTCCCGCGCGGCCGCTATTGTGGCGGAATTGGATACCCGCAGGGACCGTAATGTCAGTGAACTGCAGACCTTGGCCCCAAAGTAGCGACCCGCAAAGGGCCAGCAGTAGAAGCTTCATGGCAACGAAATGCTCTCGTGGTCGTGGATCATCTGGCGTTCGTTGTTGTCTTCCGGGCTTAACTGACGAGGCTTGCCCGTAATGGCCGTGGCGCTCTCGTCGGCTTTGAAGCGCCGGAAGAGCTTTTCCGCGCGCGCGGATTTTTCCTGGTCGCCGAGGCCGCGATACGCCAGCATCAGGTTGTAATGGGCCTGTACGTCTTCGGTGTCGATGGCCAATACTCTTTCGAGAGTAGCCACGGCTGCCTTATAGTTGCGCTGCAGGAATTGCAGGCGGCCCATCTGGTTCAACACCACGCGGTCTTTCGGATATTGTGCTTCAACCTTCTTGAGCGAAGCCAGCGCCGCGGCGTAATCCCCGTCTGCTTTGTGCGTCATGGCTTCGAAGAAGTGAATACGGCCCAGGGAGCTATTGCGCTTCAAGGCCTCTGCCAGGAAGGGCTTTGCGGCGTCGGTTTGGCCCTCCTGAATCAAGGCCCGCGCGACATTCAACCAACCATCGGCGTAATCCGGGTCCGCTTCCGTAACCCGCCGGAACGCATATTCTGCTCCCTTAAGATCGCCTTGCAGCAAAAGCCCGATGCCCCAATCGTTCCAACGTTCGTAATCCTTTTCTTCCACAACCGATTCCCACCGAGTGGGGCCAGCCTCAACTTGGGCGACGGTGGAAGCAACGACGATGGTGGGAATTTCCGGCACACGATCCTTGATGGGGCCAGAAACATCCGGACGTTTTTCGTAAGCGAATTGGTTATAGAAGTGCGCGAACTTGCGGTAATTCAGCTTGGCCTCAAAGCGATAGGGGGGCTTGGCCGATTTGGGAATCTTCACGCGATAATGCACCGTATCCGCGGCTCCCGGCGGAATGAGCCGCACGTACAAGGAACTGCGCGCTTGCCAGGCATTGCGCTTGTTGATGTGGTTGCCCTCGCCATCCAAAAGATGCGCGCGGTAAAAATGGGCGCCCTTGTCCACGGGGCCCTTGCCCTCGTCTTCGGCCTTGCCGCTCCAAAAGAACACGCGGCCCGCGGCGTCGCTGCCCTTCACTTCGAGCCAAAGGTCATAGGCGTCCACCGTTCCACCAGGAAAGAAATGCCCCACGCGGCGCGTGCGAACAACCGCATCCAATCGTACGGTGGAACCGGGTTCCACTTTCACCTGCGCTGTGTTGAGCGGCGCGGCCACTTTTGACACTTCGCGAAGGAAAAACTGTCCGCCCATGTCGGCTTCTTCGCCCACCGCCATGGTGGAGTTGAGCGTCTGCTGCTCGCCCGCGCGGCGCACCATGGGCATCTGTCCCTTCATCTCCTCCACCGGGGTAATGGCGAAAAGATCCACCGAGACAATTCCACTCTGCAGGAACTTGGTGGTCTCCTCCAGCTGCTTCTTGTCTCCATTCACAAACGGAACGGCCGTATTGGCCGCCGCGAAGCGATGCGAATGCACCTTGCCGTTGCGAGCGGCGGGGTCCTGCGCGGCAACCAGCGGCATGTGGCATCCGTTGCAGGTTGAGGATTGCGGGGGATAGTAGAAGCTTCGTGCCCCGTGGCCGCTTACGCCGCTTGCTTGCCAGTTGTCGTAGTCGTTGAAGCCCCGCATCCAGCGGTAATCGTTTACCGGTTGGTCGAGATGCACCTTGTGGCACGTGGAGCAGTATTCGGCCGATTGCTCCCGCATAAAGGGCTTGAGGAACGTGCGACGATGGGGCTCGGGGTCGGCATAGGTCAGGAAACGGTCCAGGGCCTTGATGGCGGGGTTTTGGCTGGAGGCGAGTTCGTGCAGCGGAGGATACTCGATAACGAACCCCCCGTTGCCCACCGAGCCATTCACGTGCGTAATGGAATGGCAGCTCATACAGCCCAAACCGTTCTGGGCTTCCGGTGTATATACCTGCTCCTTGATGGGCTTTTCCCAGCGGCCGTTGAAGAAAACCGCGTGGTCATGGCATCCCGCGCACCACTTGGAGGGTTGCGTGGTGCCCTGCACTTCCTGCATGTGTTCAATGGAGCGGCGGTAATACTGGTTGTTGAAACTCGCGAAGTGGTGCATGGACGAGTTCCACTGTTCGTAGATGTCCTTGTGGCACTCCCCGCAAAGCTTGGAATCCATAAAGAAGTTTGAAGGGATGGTGCCCTTCACGCTCGTATTGGCCGGGCTTGGCCAGAAAGGCCCTTTGGCGTCGCCTTCCTCGTGCATGGAAGTGGGAATTACAAGAGCGTTGTTCTTGAGCTGCTTGCTGGGCTCGTAATAATTGCGATCGTAAAAATAAGTACCCAAAGGCAGCAGGGCCAAGCAGGCCAGCGCCGTCAAGTGCCGCTTACTCACCAGGCCCACTCCCAAAATCGCCACGCCGATGTGCGCGGCCAATAGCCAGGATTTGTCGTGCGTATTCCCTTGCCAAGCCAGCAGCGCCCCGCTTGCCAGCCCCAAGGTTAGGAACGCGGCGGCCCAGCGGCGCTCCCGCCGAAGCATCCAAACCAGCAAGCCAACGACAACTGCACCGCCAAAAATATGGAACAGCACGTTCACCATGTAGAAAAGTGTGGCTTGGGCGAAAGCGGCCAGATAGGCCGTATTCAACAACAGCACGGCAAAGGCCGCGTAAGCGAATTTGGTAAGGCGGGGCGACAATTCCTACTCCTGTCCTACTCTTGCGGAACTAATGGCCGGATCAGGCGTAACGCGGGGCGCGTGTTGAACTCTTTTTCGTATTCCGGCGCGGGGTGAGTTTCTCTCTCCCGATTATAGGGATATTGGCTCATGCTCCGGAAGGGCAGCGGGCTTACGGTTTGCGAGTGGGCCGTGTTGGCGTCGCGATCTTTGGCCCAGCCCTCCACATGGAGCAAGTAATCCCGCCGCCAGCCCTGCGGCAGCGGCGGCAAACCTGATGCATCAAATTCCAGCTGTGTTTCGTCGCCCGAGCCCATCACAACCAGCTGATCGTCGGCCTGATCCAGCAGCGCCAACACGTCCCCATAGCGTGTATAAAGCCCCGGGGTGGGATTCCAAAGCGAAGTGGGCATGGGATTGGGATAAGAGAAACGCTCCGGCTGTTTTCTCTCCGGGTGGATCAATGAAGGGGAAAACCCGCGGAAGCGCAGCTGCGCGGCACGAAGGGGCAAAGCCAGAAGTTGGTGACGCGGTGTGGCGCTGCCCTCGCTCAAGAAAATCTCATCCCAATAAACGCAGAGGTTGGTGGTGATGCGCACCTTGCGGGAACGCGAAAGGAACTTGCCCTTTAGGTCCACGGCAATGGCCTTGGGCTTGCCACTGGGCATGCCCATATCCTCAATTACTTTTACCCACCGGCCCTGCTCATCCTGCACCTCAAGATAAGGGGGAATCAATCCAGGGCCCGCCTGCGCCTCCGCCAAGAAGGTAGATCCGTCGGCCCAATCCACCCAACCTTCCAGCACCAGCACGCTATCGTTGCCCGGAGCAGCGGCCCCGAAGTCCAATTCCAAGCTGTGCATCTCAGCAACCGCGGTGCTCGTTCGGCGAAAGGCGTCCGGATAAGTCTGGTCCTTGGCCAGCAGCTTCCCGCGGACATTGCGGCCTCGCTCGTCCACGGCGGTTAGGGGACGCTTGGGCGACGTAACACCAAAGAGCCGAAACTCCGAAAAAGGCGGCCCTTTCCACTTTTCGTTGCTGTAAATCGTAGTGTCGGCCGGATGGTCCACGGCCAGCAAACGGATGCGGTCAAAGTAAGCGGCCTCGCTGAGTTCTTCGGTTAAGCGGACTTCGAGGTTGCCTGCGGCGTTGGGCTGGAGTTGCTCGCCGCGCAGCGTAATGTATTCGTCTTTGTCGGTGGGGAAGAAAGTGCCATCGCCAGCGCTGGCACCCAACGGCGCCACGCCGAGCACATCGGTTACGTATTCGAACTCCTTGCCATTCCAAGTCCAAATAATGGGGCAAGATCCGCTCAGGCGTTGGGCTTCCTTGTAGGCCAGCGGCTTGTCCACGGGCTGGCGCATTTCATTTTGGATCAAACCATTCGGCCACGTGATGCGCACCACATCCATTTCCTTAGCCTTGCCGACGCCGACCAACAAAGGAAAACCCGTGTACGGGAACTTCTGGTACAGCCCCCCGATCCTGACCTCTACTTCGGCCTGCGCGGCGCTAACCAGATTTTTCACGCCCGTCAATTGCAGACGGACCGCGCGGTTGCTGGTGACGGTGGTGTTGCGTTGCTCAACCCATGCCCCTTGCTTTTCCACGATTAGGTCCGTGCGTCCGTCGCCATCGCGGTCGAGCGCGGCGTGGGCCACAACCAATTCTGCTTGGCCGCTGTTGAGCAGGTCGGCAAAAACGCGCGGGGCTTCCCCGTGCGCCACATCTAATTGGCCGTTGGCGTCAAAGTCGCCCACCAAAAGATTGCGCGCTCCGGCGGGTACGGCCGGGTAGTCTTCCGGCTGGTATTTGCCTAGCAGCAGGTCCCGGTAAAGCACGCTGGCACGGCCTTGGTATGTCACCAGAAGGTCAAAGCCCCGTGTATCAGCCACCGCGCGAAAGGCCACTGCATCTACCGCTTTGCCCGCCACGAAGGGGAACGCCGCGGAATGGTCTTGGAAGCCTTGCGCCCCTTGGTTGCGGAACAGGTAAGATTTTTCGCCAAGCAGGAAAAGATCCAGGTCGTAATCGTGATCAAAATCCAGCCACACACAGCGGCTGAATTTCTCTTGCGGCAGCTTGGCGGCAACGCGCGTCCACACGTTGCCCTTGCGCGCCATCAATTGCACGCCCGTGGCATGCACCGCGCAAAGGTCAACGGCGCCGTCGTTGTTGAAATCTCCAAGGGCAACGTGGGCGACGCCCTTAAGCAACGCCGTACGCACCCCGTCCAGGCGCAGACCAGAGGCATCCCAGGTGAGCAAGCGGTTGCCGTAAGCCATGGCCCCCACAATGGGCCAAGTCAGGCGGCGCTCCGCAAACTGGGGTTGCGTTTGGTCCTTGGGCGGGCGGGGCGGCAGGGGATCATAAATCTCCGAGTACTTGGACCAATCCACATCCTCGGGCACGGCCGCGCCCTCGGTAAGCTTTTTCAATCGCTGGAACTCGGCTAGCTCCCTTTGCGCATCCGCTGCACGGCGAGCCTGCCGGTAAGCGTTGAACAACTGGAAGCGGGCAGCGGCCAGGTTGGGGTCAAGATCCCGCGCCGCCTCCAACTCCCGAATGGAAGCAGCTGGGTTCCCTACTTGCTTCTCCAAGACCCCGAGGTTGTAGCGAATGATGGGCTCGCGCGGATCCAGGCGGACCGCACCGCGCATTTGCTCCAAGGCCTTGGCGGGCTCGCCTTGCTTCTTGAATTCAATGCCCAAGGTGAACCAGGTATGCGGAATTTCCGGTGCCTTTTTCTGAACGGCCAGCAACTGCTCCACCGCCTCGGCATTGCGCCCGGCGCGCAGAAGCGCAAGGCCATAGTTCAATTGGTCGCGCACGGAATTGGGTTGTCGGTCCCAGGCGCGCTTCCAGGTTTCCGCCGCCTCTTTCTGTGTGGTGGGATTTTCGTAAAAAGCTTTGCCCAGGTTCCTGAGCTCTTCGATCGTCTGCGCGCCAACCAGGCTGGCCGCGAAAAAAAGTGTGAAGCAAAACTTCATTGCAAACCCCGCTTCTGGTTTGTGGGCAATTGTCCCTGGCTGTACATCAGCCAACCCGCATCCAGCAACCCAAGCGCAAGCAATGCCCCGATGCCTTGCCCGTGGCAAATCTCGAGGTCAAAGACCGGATCCACGGCCATGGCATCCAAAAGGTAGCGGTGGCCCGGTTCCGGGGAGCGATGGGAGTAAAAGAGATAGTTGCGCAACGCGGGCTTTTGCCGGATGGCCGCCAGCGCCGCGGCGGCGGTAACAAAACCATCGAGCACCACCGGCAGTTGGCAATCCGCCGCGCCCAGCAGGAAGCCGCACATACGCGCCATCTCGTGCCCACCAAAAGCCTCCAGCGAAAGCCTCCCGTTGCGCCGCGCTGCCTGGTGTCGGGTAAGCCCACGCTCCACCACCCGCAGCTTGCGCAAAAATCCCTCTACCGATTGGCCCGCTTCTTTGCCGGTAACGTCAACGGCGTTCAGTTCCAACAGCGCACTCGTCATGGCGGCGGCCGCCGTGCTGCTGCCGGCGCCCGCGCTGCCCACTCCCACCACGGTGTACTTCGCCGCTGCTTGGCGCGCCTCTTTTGCTCCCAGTTCCAAGTGCGCATCCAATTCGGTGCTTAACAAGGAGCATCGTTTGAGAAAATTGGTGCAGGGCTGCTGCGGGCTGCAATCTTGTATTTCTATCGTGACGCGGTTGTGCGCGGCCAGGGCGGCAACTGGCGAGGCTCCCGCGACGATGTCTGCCTTCACCTTCGCGGCGTAACCAAACTCGCGGTCGGTCACTCCTTCTTCCGCAATGCCGTGCTCCCCCAGGAAAAGATAGAGCCCCGCCTGCGGGCGGGGTGGGTTCGCCGTGCCCGCCAACATTGCGTATTGCGAGACCATGGCCTCCCAGCGGCCCAATCCGCCTTCCAACATTCCGCAAGCCTGCCAGCGCGCGCGGATTTCTTGTTCCAATTGCCTGCTCAAGTCTCCACCATCGCACAAGGAAACTAGCGATTGCGCAGCACCCGGCCAATGGCGTCGCGCCAGCCGCTCAACAAACGCTCTCTCTCGCTGGCGGTCATGACCGGTTCAAATCTCCGTTCGACCCGCCAAAAGGCCTGCAACTCTTCCACCGAACGGAAGTGCCCAATTCCCAAGCCGGCTAAATATGCCGCCCCAAGGGCCGTGCTCTCAATGTCGCGCGGACGGACGACGGGAATATCCAAAATGTCCGCTTGGAACTGCAGCAGAAAATCGCTGGCCGCCGCGCCCCCATCGGCTCGCAGTTCCTTCGGCGACTCGCCCGTATCCGCGCGCATGGCACCCACCAGCTCTGCGGATTGGTAGGCAATACTTTCGAGCGCCGCCCGAATCACATGCCCGCGCAGGGTGGATCGCGTTAAGCCATAGATCATACCCCGCGCCTCCGGCTCCCAGTACGGAGCGCCCAAGCCGGTGAAGGCCGGCACAAAATAAACGCCGCCCGTATCGGGAACCTTCTGCGCCGCTTCGTTCGTGAAGCGGACATCGCTGAAGAAGCCAAAGTTGTCCCGCAAAAACTGCAGCGCCGCTCCCGCCACGAATACGCTGCCTTCGAGCGCATACTGCCCCGCCAAACGGTCCCCCGCGGCGCGTGTGCTGATCAAGCGGTTGCGAGATACCGGCCGCCGCGAGCCCGTATGCATCAGCGCGAAGCACCCAGTGCCATAGGTGTTTTTCACCAAGCCCGGCAGGAAGCAGGTTTGCCCAAAGAGAGCGGCTTGCTGGTCGCCCGCGTTGCCCGCAATCGGGACCTCCGCGCCCAAGTGCTCCGCCGCGGTTGTCCCGTAGATTTCCGCTGAGCTGCAAATGCGCGGCAAAAGCGACTTCGGAATCTCGAAAATCCGCAACAGTTCTTCGTCCCAATCGCCCTGCTCCAAATCCATCAGCATGGTGCGCGAAGCATTGCTGACGTCGGTTAAGTGCAGACGGCCATTGGTCAGCTTCCAAATCAGCCAGGTATCCACCGTGCCAAAACGGAGTTCGCCTGCGTTGGCCCGTTCCCGCGCACCCGGCACATGATCCAAGATCCAGCGCAGCTTCGAAGCCGAGAAGTAGGCGTCGATCACCAAACCGGTGCGCTCTTCAATGCGGCGCTTGTAGGGGCTTAGGGCGAGTTCCTCACAAAATGCCGCGGTGCGGCGGCATTGCCAAACAATTGCCGGAGCAATGGGGCGTCCTGTGGCGGCTTCCCAAACCAGTGTCGTTTCGCGCTGGTTCGTAATGCCGATGGCCAAGATTTCTTTTGCCGAAACCCCTTTGGCATCCAGCATGCGGCGCGCCGCCGATATCTGCGCCGCCCAGATTACTTCGCCATCAACTTCCACCCACCCATCATTCGGATAGTGCAAAGGATAGGGATTGGCCTCAATGCCAATGCATTCCGCATCCTCGTTGTAAAGCGCCGCACGCGCGCTGGTAGTTCCCTCATCGAGGGCGAGCAGATACCCCATTGGCCCGATTGTATGCCAAAGCTTCGAGTGCCTCTTTGAGGATCCGCCTCACCATCTCGCTGGCACGCCCGCGCTCCACCTCGGCCAGGATCTTTTTGAATTCCCCGCGCCGCCCCAATTGCCGCCAACGCTCGGCGTCGGCCTTGGCGAGCAGGTTCGGGTCTTGGCTCCAAAGGTCCAGATGCTCCTCCACCGTAGGCCAATCCGGTAAAGAGAAAAGCAAAAGAGCATCGCTAACTTTCCGGGTCCTTCCGTCGCTGGGACGATTCCAGATTTTGCCCGCCGCATACAGGGTGCTGGAACCACCCCCATCCAAGTTCACCGCTTCCCAAGCTCCCAGCTCCGCCAGAAACTCCGCCAATTCGGCGATCGTCATGCCAACGCTGGCGCTCGAGCGGCCATCCACCACCACCAGCAGCAGTTGCCCATCGCGCGTCACACCGGCAGCGGTGCGCGGGTGCCGGGCCTTTGCGTGGGCATAGCCAGTTTCACTTAAATCCAATTTGCCGTCCCGCACCAACAGCGGCCCGGCGCTGACCAAATCTTGCGCGGCGCACAAAGGTTGCTCAACCGTTGCCGTCACCTTGATCTTTTGGCCAATCACGGCTGCATTCTGTATCCAGGCAGCGGCGCGGCCGTCCGCGCTCAAAATGCTTCCTCGCGTGGGCATAGCGGAATCACCATCCTTGCGAATCGCTCGCACAATCCCGTTTGCATCCAGTTCTACTTCCACACCGCCACTGGTGCGCGTACTGCCGGCGAAGTCGCTGGTATACCAAATCAATTCGCCCGTCCCGCGCTCGCGGTTCACCCCATCCAGCACCCACTTCTCTTTACCCACTTCGATGCCACCCGCAAAGCGGCTAATGCCCGCCCGCCAACGCTCCACGCCGTTGGTTTCCTGGCAAAGCACCAAGCTTCCCCGGTCTTTCCAGGTGCCCCAGACGCGGCCGTTCCACACGTAGTTGTTCTTTGAGATGCCGGCATAGCGTCCGAAGGCAAAGTAGCCGCCGTTCACCGCTGCCAAAGCCCCGTAACGCTTCGCCATTTCGTCCGTGGTAGCCCAACCAACAGCCTTCTCGCCGGCGTGCAGAGGCAGAACGTTGAGCGCGGGTTGCTTCGCGTCGATACGCAAAATCCAGCTCCGGAAGGGGCCTTGGTCCAGGCGCCGAAATTCCCGTTCTTCCAGCCGTACTCCCGGGGCCAGCGTGTGTTCCGCCGCCCCGAGCGAGCCTAGGACAAGAAGAAATGCAAGAAGCTTCATCTAGGGAATCAGCGGGGGACGACGACCCAGGATATTGCCACCGCTCTTCCTTTGGATCGGGCCCGAACCGCTGTCAGAGGCGCGACGCCCCGCGGGTGTGTTGGAGAAATCAACTTCTTCTTCGGTGAAGTTCAAAGGCCGGTCCAGCAGCATCTCCACAGTAGACCCTTTGGCCAACACCACGTCCGGACCCCGCGTCAGCAGAATGCCCGTCAAGGCCGCCGCCGCACCCGCCGCTGCGCCAATCCCTAAGCCCATACCCGTGCTGCCCGCCGCGGCACCGGCCAATCCGCCCACGGTGGCGCCCGCGGAAGTGGCGGTGCCCACCTTCATGGCGTCCTCGCCCTTGGAGCCTTCGCCCTTGATCTTGCCCTCTTCCCGGTCGAAACCCTGGTTGTCGCGGCCATCAATGGAACCCAAACGCGAACGGAAATCGCGGGTAACGCCGTTGGGAAGAATCAGCGAATCGAAGCGGACAAACAGTTCGCCCTTGCCCTTCACCCGCCCCGGGCGCTTCAGGCTGGTCACGGTTCCCGCTATGCTCGATCCCGCCGGAATGACAATCTTGCCATTGGCCATTACGGGGAAGAGCGTCTCCATGTAGACGCGGTCGCCTTCCAGCGCGTTCTTGGTGCTGACACTGTTGAGCATGGTCATGGGAATGCGGGTGCCCGCATCCACGACATACTGTTTCGGGTCGTTCTGTTTCTGGGCAATTTTAGTTTCTTCGGCGGGAGCCGACGCCTCTTGCGCACGCAAACTCATCGCGGCCAAACAAACCAGCCCTGCAAGGTACCGCATGTTTCTCATCATAGCCTCTACGGATGAAACGCTTGTGTCGGGGCTTTCGTTGCAACTGGAATTTTTACCGTGCCTTCGCTCCCGCTTCCCGCAACCTCGATACGCAATGGCGGCTCGCCCTGCACGTCCACGGGAATGCGGAAATTCACCTGGTAAAGTCCGGCAAAGCCTGGGGTTAAGCCAGCATAGAAAACTTCCGGCCAAAGCACCTCACGCTCTCCCACGCGGATGCGCACATCCGGCCAACGCCGCAGCAGCGCCCCGGAAGCCGCAATGTGCTGTTGTTGCAAACTGGTTTCGACGGCGCCCCAAGCCGTGCCGTAAACCACAATGAATTCGCCTGGCACGGCGG
Source organism: Bryobacter sp. (assembly GCA_033765085.1). Lineage (GTDB taxonomy): Bacteria > Acidobacteriota > Terriglobia > Bryobacterales > Bryobacteraceae > Bryobacter. The sequence continues at coordinate 53,153 of JANRIK010000028.1, forward strand.
GCGCCGCTTCACTTACGGTGCGCCCGTCCGGGTGCGTCGCCGCCGCCCAGCCACCCTCGAAGGCGAAAAATTCTGGCGCCTCAGCGACAATTTCAAGTTCCACACGCGGCCCGCGCGCGCTTCCCCGGCTGATTTCGAGCCGCGCCACCCCGGGCGTGAAGTTCGCGGGGATCAGCGCGTTGATCTGCGTGGGGGAGACGTAATATAGCGGGACCGGCAAGCCACGAATCGCAACCGTTACATTCAAGCCCGGAACATCCGTGGGCAAGTTGCCGTTGCGAATATCCCCAGCCCCGAGTGCCCAGGTTTCGAAGGACAAGTTTTGCCCGTAAATGGTGATGATGCTGTTGGGCGTGATGCGGCCAACGCCCTGGCTTGCCGCGTTCACAATGCTTTGCGCGCTGTATTCCGGCAAGCGCAATAAAGATTGGGCGGCCAAAGGGAGTAAGGCCGCCCACAAGATGATTGCGTTTCGTAGGTGAGTTTGCACTCAGGGCATAAGTGCCCGGAACAGCAAGTTTCTCTCTTGCAATTTATGGCCGTCGTTGCCGGCCAGTTAACTATTGACCGATAACCAGGAAAGCCTCCTGGGTAATTGCCGTGCCCTCCACGCGCAGCCCCAGGCGGCGGTCGCCCGGACCCACGTTGGGGACAACCACGTTTAACTGGTAAAGACCAATGGAACCCGGCGAAAGCCCCGCGAAGGCAACCGTGGCCGGGGCATCGCCAATGGTCACTTCCACCCCCGGCAAGTTCGCCCCCGCGGCAGCAATAACGCCCGCCGCACTCGGGGGATTCGTTGCCCCGAAGCCGATGCCATAAACAATAATCGTTTCGCCCGGACGCGCAGGCCGCAGCGTAACGCCCGGCACTTCGCCCGCCGTACCCACAAAGGTGGTGTTGTCGGTAAACAGAGCGGCCACCAGTTGCCGCCCATTTACGCGGAAGCTCGGCGGGGCCAGCACCTGCGGCACGCGCGGCGCGGCCGTCATTTGGATATTTCCAGTCGTGCCCGCGCTATTGGTCACCGTGACGTTCACCGGGCCGGACCCGATGCCATCCGGCACCTGCGCATTCACTTGCCCCGGGCTTACCAGGCGCACAAAGGCGTCGCGGCCACCTACGCTTACCCGCACGCCGTCCAGACTCGTGGGTGCGTTGTTGCCGTTAAAGTCGCCCCCCGCCCATTCCCGGGTAGTGGTGCTGAGGTTTGTGCCAAAAATTTCGATCCAACTTCCCGGTGCAATGTTGCGCCCGCCGCCGAAAGCACCGGCCGAAACGCCGCTCTCGCTGGTAACCGTCGGAGGCTGGCTAGCCCCGGCGGCAGAAAGGCGCAGTGAGGTGGTGTAGATGTAGTCGCCTGAATTGGCGCCGTTTCCGTTGGCGGCATTGCCCGCCGCGTAAAGCACCACATCACCCGCGCCTTCCGCGGGAGGGGTCCATTCCACAGTGAACGTGGCCGCCCCGTTGGCCCCCGTCGTGGTGGAGCCAGTGCGGTGCGTGGCAAATTCGCGGGCATCATTGCAAGGCGCGCTGCCGCTGGGGTCGCAGTTCACTTGTACGCGGTCGTTGGTGGAAAAGGTGCCGGCTTTGCGATTTTCGTCGCTCACTAACCGGGCGGTCAATTGAAAACCCCATCTGGCCGCATCAGGATGGCTAATGGTCACTTCAATCGTCTGCCTTTGGCCGGGTGTGTAGTTCGTGGCCGCGATACGCACGAAGCCTCGCCCATCGGTATTCACTGGATTCGTACGGTGGCAGGCAGTACAATCCTGCCCCCCATCGATAGCCGCCCCGGTCCGCCGGATCGGCGATCCAGCGCTTCTTGCGTAGACAATACTGCTGAAGAGACACAAGGCAAGGATTGCCTTGGCCAAAACTCGATGCATCATTTGACCCCCGTTTGGTTGGCGCCGTTAAGTGCCTGCTGCTAATTGCCCGTAGAGAGGTAGAGTTGCGACTGCGTGCTCACCCCGTCCACAGTCATGACAATCTCATGGTCGCCGGCCTGCAAGTTCGGGACCACCACATTAAATTGATACAACCCGACAAAACCCGGTGCGAGGCCCGCGTAGGCCGTCGTGGCCGTTTGGCTGCCAATGCGCACGCTTAATCCCGGCACTTGCGGGGTGCCACTGACGATGGTGCCCGCGGCTACAGCAGGAACAGTATTCCCGAACCCAACCCCATAGATAACGAGCGTGTCGCCTGGTATCGGCAATCTAAAGTCGAGACCAGCTACTAAACCAGGCGTTCCCGCAAATGTACGGCCATCTGGGAAAAGTGCTCCTACAAATCTTCTTTGGTTTCGAGTGAAGCTTGCTGGCGCTAGAAGACCTGGAGCCCTAGTCTGAATGCTTACAACCGAGGCAGGCGTTTCTCCACCGGGCGTTTTGACCCTAACTTCAAGGGGACCCCCCGGAGGCAAGTTATAGGGAACTTGAGCGTTAATCTGGTTGGGGCCAACAAATGATATCGGTGCTTGTATACCCCCAATCAGGACTTGAGAGTTTGAAAGGATTGTAGGGGCTCGATTTCCATCAAATGCGCCCTCCCAGGTAGTTCCGGAGGTTGGAGTAGCTGGCCCAAGATTCTGGCCAAAAATCTCGATCCAGCTTCCGGGCGCCACGTTTGTTCCGCCGCCAAAAGCGCTCGCGGAAACCACCCCGCCTTGGCTGATGGTGGGAGGCAATCCGCTGCCCACACCGGGTTGCAGGGTCAGGGACTTGAGATGAACCTTTGCCCCTTGCGGCGCCGGACCGTCACTGGAGTTCGCCGCAACGTAAATCGTCACCGGACCCACGTTTGTGCTGGGAGGGGTCCATTCAAAAGTGAATGTATTGCTGACGCTCTCTTGTAGGTGGGTGATGAATTCCACTGGATTGTTTGGAGGGCAACCCAGCGCCGGGCGCGGGTCAACCGTTTCGCAGAGCACGTAGGTAGTGCGGTTGTCGCCGGTGAAGGTGCCTGCCTGCCCCGTCAAGTTCTGGCTGTCGGGCCGCGCAGTGGCTTGAAAACCGTAGCGGCGGCCGGGGTCGCCAACACGGACGGTGAAGCGCTGCTTCACCCCGGGGGAATAGCTGTTGCCCCCCTCCCAAAGAATCTCCAGCGTCGGCGAATTGTCTGTGCGGGTACCCAGGTGACAACCGCCCCGCAAGCAAGTGTTGTCTCCTGGAGCCCCCGCGCTTCTCGCTGGCGCGCCGCTGGAATATGCGAACAGCAGCAACGGCAAACCCACCAACAAACCCGACAAGGTGACCCAAAACCATTTCAAACGCATTAACCTCAATCCCCCTTCATTTGCTCTTGTCCTTCCCCGCTGGAGAAGTCACTTCCAATTCCAAACTTTTTCGAGCCATCGTACTAAGCGGCAGTTCGCTCAGTTGGTCCGAAGAAATCCACTCATAAAGATCCGGAAGCTCCCCTAGGAGTTTCGCTTGCCGCACCGTTACCCGGTAAATATGGTTCACAATCGCGTGGCGAAACTCTCCCAATTGCTTCTGGTTGCGCAAGCGCAAGCCTGGCCCGGCGTGGGGAAGCTCCCAAAAACCGCGTAAGCGGCGGCTGGACGCATCCGGCGGACGCAGCGCTATTTGGGTGCCACGGCGAAGCAGCAGGAATTCCTTTTCCTCCTCAATCACTCGATTCTTTTTAAGCTTGGTGGGGAGACTATTTTCCAGGCCCCGTTTCTTGGCGCAACAAATGTCGTTAATAGGACAAATAAGGCATTTCGGGCTGCGGGGCAAGCAAATTGTGGCCCCCAGCTCCATTAAGGCTTGGTTATAATCGCCCGGCGAGAGGGTATCAATTTGATTCTGAACCACTTCGCGTAGTTTGCCCCGAATCTTCGCGTTGCCGACGTCGCCGCTCTCGCACACCAAGCGCGCGGCCACCCGCGCCACATTGCCGTCCAAAACGGCCACTGCTTCGCCGAAAGCGATGCTGGCCACGGCGGCGGCCGTATAGTCCCCCACACCCGCCAATTTGCGCCAACCCGCATAGGTTGCAGGAAATCCCCCCTCCCGGTGGATTTCCTGCGCGGCTTTCTGCAAATTCCGCGCGCGACTGTAATAACCCAAACCCGCCCAGTAGCGCAGCAGCTCCGCTTCCTCGGCGGTGGCCAAGGCTGCGGGAGTGGGAAAGCGCTCCAGGAATTTTTCGTAGTAAGGAATTACCGCGGCCACGCGGGTTTGTTGCAACATTACCTCACTCAGCCAAACCCGGTACGGGTCGGGAGAGTTGCGCCAGGGAAGGATTCTTTTGTGCTCAGAAAACCAAGGAAGCAGTCTTTTTGCCAAATCAGAACGCATCATTCCGGAATCCAAAGAGCCGTTGCTATACTGTGAGGATTAGGAAAGAAAAAGCGAAAACAACGCCCACTGGGCTGGCCTCTATCGAAATTCGCGGCGCACGCGTACACAACCTCAAGAATATCTCTACCTCGATCCCGCACCACATTCTGACGGTGGTGACGGGACCCTCGGGAAGCGGGAAATCCTCTCTCGTTTTCGACACCGTTTACGCTGAAGGGCAACGGCGCTATGTGGAAAGCCTTTCGGCTTATGCCCGGCAATTCCTGGAGCGGATGGAAAAGCCGGATGTTGACGAGATTCTCGGCCTTGCGCCGCCCGTGGCCATTAAGCAAAAGAACACCACCCGCAATCCACGCTCAACCGTGGCGACGGCGACGGAAATATACGACTATCTTCGCGTGCTCTTTGCCCGCGCCGGCCAAACCTGGTGCCCCGTTTGCCAGCACGTAGTGGAGCGGGAGTCGGTAGACCAGGTAGCCCAAGCCATGCTGGCCGAGCCTTCGGGCTCCCGCTGGTATGTGCTATTTCCCCTGGATGCCTCGTTGGGCACCGAGGCATTGCGGGACCGCCTGTTCGACCTCCGCTCGCGCGGATTCAGCCGCCTTTACCAAGGCGGGAAGGTTTTTGAGTTTTCCACGCCCGAAAGCCTGTTGGAGCTCGATTTCAAGAAATCGACTTTTTTGCTTGTAGACCGCCTCTCGCTGCAACCGGACATCCGCGCGCGCCTGGTGGACGCCATTGAGCTTTGCTATCGCGAAAGCGGCGAAGTGCTCTTCGAGCAAGCCGGCACGGAATCGCCCCGCGTGCTGCGCTTCCAGGAAAAATTCGCCTGCAAAACCTGCGGAAAAGAATTCCGTGATCCCGAGCCCAGCCTGTTCAGCTTTAACAATCCCCAAGGCGCCTGCCCGCTTTGCCAAGGCTTTGGGCGCACCATGGATCTGGACCCCGACAAGCTGATCCCCAATGCGGGATTGACCTTGGACGAGGGCGCCATCGACCCCTGGACCAAGCCGGTCTACGAGTGGTTCTACCAGGACTTCGCCAAAAAACATGCCAAGCGGGTCCGCCTGAACGTTCCTTACGCGGACCTCGACGCCGAAGAGCGAGCCTTCGTCTTGGCGCAAATCCGCAAGTTTTTCGACGATGTTGTGAAGCCCAAGATGTACAAGGTGCACGTGCGCGTCTTCGCGGCGCGCTACCGCGGCTATGCCACTTGCCCGGATTGCCAGGGCTCCCGCCTGCGCGAAGAAGCGCGCAATGTTCGCCTGGGCGGCAAAACCATTGGCGAAGTCACCTGCCTAAATATACGCGAGGCCATGCACTTTTTGGACGGCATGCAGCTTTCCCCGGAGCAGAGCGCCATTGCGGGCAAGGTGCTGGTGGAAGTGCAGCAGCGGCTTCACTTCTTAAATGACGTGGGCCTGGACTACCTGACGCTAGACCGCCTCACCATGACGCTTTCCGGCGGCGAAGCGCAGCGCATCCAACTGGCCACCTGCCTGGGATCGCGCCTGGTAGGCGCTTGTTATGTTCTCGACGAGCCCTCCATTGGCTTACACGCGCGCGATACGCACCGCTTGATCAAGATCCTGCACAACTTGCGCGATCTGGGCAATACGATTCTCGTGGTGGAGCATGACCAGGAAGTGATGGAATCAGCGGACCACATCATCGACCTTGGCCCTGGCGCGGGGGAGCGGGGCGGGGAAGTAATCTACACCGGAACCTACAAAGACCTCTTCAAGCCCAAAAAGGCGGGAGCCAGCTTGACGGGCGCTTACCTGCGCGGCGAAAAAACAGTGGCGCCGGAGCGGAAGCGCCGCCGGGTGAAAGCCGATCGCGTCATCACCTTTCGCGGTGCGCGGGCAAACAACATCCAAGGCCTGGATGTATCCATTCCCCTCGATATGTTGGTGGCCGTTACGGGGGTGTCCGGGTCGGGCAAGTCTACGCTGGTGCACGAGGTCATCCACAAAACGCTGGAGCGGCGCTTGGCCGGTCCGGGCACGGCGAAGAGCGCTTCTGCGGATAGCGAGGACGCCGTGCGCGAATCGCCACGTCAAACCTGCCGCTCCGTGGAGCAGGGTCACCTGGTGAACCAAGTGGTGCTTGTGGACCAATCGCCTATCGGCCGCACGCCCCGCTCGAATCCCATTACTTACATCAAGGCCTTCGACCTGGTGCGCGATCTTTTCGCCAGCGTGCCTGAAGCCCAAGCGCGCGGTTACCAAGGCGGCCATTTTTCGTTCAACATTCCGGGCGGGCGCTGCGAAACCTGTCAGGGCGATGGCACGGTAACTGTGGAAATGCAATTCTTGGCCGACGTGGAGCTCATCTGTGACGATTGCAAGGGTACGCGCTACCGCCCGCAAATTCTGGAAATCAAGTACAAGGGCAAGAACATTCACGATGTGCTGCGCATGACCGTGGAAGAAGCGCTAACGTTCTTTCAGGACGTGCCGCGCTTGGCCCAGAAGCTTGCTGTACTGGCCGATGTGGGCCTCGGGTATCTTCGCCTCGGCCAATCGGCCACCACGCTCTCCGGCGGCGAAGCGCAACGCGTGAAGCTGGCCTCGCACCTGGGCCAGAACGCCACCGCCAACGCGCTTTTCATTTTTGATGAACCCACCACGGGCTTGCACTTTGACGATATTCGCAAGCTGCTCGAAAGCTTCCAGCGCCTGATCGAAAACGGCGGCAGCATTCTTTTGATCGAGCACAACCTGGATGTCATTCGTGCAGCTGATTGGGTCATTGACCTAGGCCCCGAAGGCGGTTCGGGCGGCGGGCAGTTGGTGGCGCAGGGCACGCCGGAAGAAGTGGCCAAGGTGAAGGCTAGCTATACAGGCCAGTATCTTTAAGCACAACCTTGACCAAGCGGGCGCCCTCGCCGGGAGCCTTGGCGTGGATTGTCAGCGGGTGCATCAGCACGGCATCGCCGGCTTCTAGTCCCGGCGCGGCAAATGGCCGAGCCGCATGGGCCCGCGTATGTGCCGGCGTCAACACCCCGTGCTTATGCGAAGTGGGGCAGACCTTCAGCCCGCCGTTTGAAAAATTGACCGTACCCAAGGCTAACCACAGGACCAGATTTCCGGCTTCGGCATTTGCCCAATCCTGCCGCCAATCTTCGCTAGGCAATTCCTCTTGTCGCGAAATCTCCTCCCAGGACTCGTTCCAGGTGAAACCGCGGAGGATTTCGAAACCATGGTTGTGTAAGGTATAGCGAAGATTCATTACTGGCCTTCAATGCTTAACCTTGACACACCACGAACTTGCCATGCCCATTCCAGACCATCCGGCAAGGGCTGCGAGGCGTATTCGATATGGATCACCCGTCGCGGACGGTCCGCACTGGCGTGGGCCGAGGCATGCAGCAGAAGCGGGCTTAAACGCAAGATGCCCCGCGCAGGAATTTCCGGTTGCACCTGCTCGCCGTGTGCGGCGGCGGCATCCACTTCGTCTTCCCGCAAACGTCCCGCCCGGTGCGAACCTTTTACCAACCGCATCGCGCCATTGTCCGCTGTCGCATCGTCCAAGTGCAGCCGCAGGATCAGCAGATTCTCAAGCACGCTCGACGGAGCATTGGCGTGCAACACGCCGTCTTTGCGCGTAAACGCACTGAAGCCTTCCACCTCGCGGCGCTCCTTCACCGGAACGCCAATATCCTGGTGCCAAGGCACGTGCCAGTTGCTTTTTAGAATCTTGTTGAAGAAAATCGCCCGCACGGCGAAACAGCCAGTCCCTAGGATTTCCTCGGCGTAGCGCACAAAACTTCCATGGGCGGCCAGACGCTCCACCAAGGGGGAAAAGGTGAAAAGATTCCTCCGGTTGGGGGCCTCTGGCGGAAACTCGCGGCAAAGCTCGGCGTGCTCCTTGGGTAGTAGCCCCTCGGGGATCACCGTGAAGCCATCTTCCGTGAAGCCATCTTCCGCAAAGCGCTTCAAGGGCGCGGCCTCGCTGGAGGAGGAGCACAACAATCCACGGGACACACGTCGTGGCTCGGGCCTAGCATTCCCAAGGCGCGTTTTTCGGGCAGGTCGCCACGGCGCTCCAGCACAAGCTCCCGCACCATTTCAGCAAAGCGGTGGTCTTTGGCGGCCGTGCCGGTACGCACCATTTCCATGCCCAGTTCCTGGGCAAGGAGGTGCGCTTCTTCGTCCAGGTCGTACATGACTTCCATGTGGTCGCTAATAAAACCGATGGGGCAAATAACGATCCGTTTCACGCGTTGCTGGTGCAGCGCCCGCATGTGGTCCAGAATGTCCGGCTCAAGCCACGGCATGTTGGGCGCCCCGCTGCGGGATTGATACACCAGATCGTGCTCGGCGGCCCCCGCGCCCTCGGCCACCAGGCGCGCAGACTCCGTCAATTGCGCCACATACTTCGACCCGTTCGCCATCCAGAGCGGGATAGAGTGAGCCGTGAACACTAGGCGCGCTCCGGGCAATTTCGCCAACGCCTGCTTCACTTCGTCCACCATCGGTTCCACAAAGCCGGGGTGATTGAAGTAGACGCGCAGCTTCATCACTTCCAGGTCTTCCGCCCCCGCCTCCTTTTGCGCCGCGGCAATATTTTCGCGGTATTGGCGGCAGCCGCTGTAGCAACTAAAGGCCGAGGTAACAAAAGCGAACACTCTCGTCACGCCGTCCTGCTTCATCTGCGCGAAGGCTTCGGCCAAAAAGGGCTTCCAATTGCGATTGCCAAAGTAAATCGGCAACTCGGGCCCTTGCTGTGCCAAGGTACGGGAAACTTCGCCGATCAGCGCCAGGTTTTGGTCGTTGATTGGGCTCTTGCCCCCGAAATGGTAATAGTGCTCGGCCACCTGCTCTAGGCGCTCCCGCGGGATGCCTCTTCCGCGGGTAACATTCTCCAGGAACGGCATCACATCCGCCGGCTGGTCCGGCCCTCCAAAGCTAACGACAAGGATTGCGTCTGACAAAGTTAGTGCTCCTGCAGTCTGAGATTCCGCAATTTCGAGAAGTGATCTATCCGCTTTTGCGGTACGCGGACCAAATTACTTTTTCGCGGGGGGAGAAGGCTTGCGGATCTCCTCAAAATACTTCTGCACGTAGCCTTGCAATTCCAAGGGCACTTCGTCGCGTAGAATGACGCCGCCTTTGTCGGAGTGGGCGCCGGTCTTGCCCGAGTATCCCGTTTTCAACTGCTGGGATTTAGAGCTCGACACTTCAATCATCACTTCGCCCTGCAGGTCTTTGGCCCGCTTGCCGAACAGCTCACTAATCTTGCCCATGGCTTCTTGCTGTTTCGCGATTTCGATGGACTTGTCGCCGTCCTGCTTGCCCATGCCCGATTGGGCGTCGCTTGGCGGCGGGTTGCCCCCCTGCTCTCCGGCCTTTGCCTGCTGGTTAGCGGTCTTCTGGTTGCCCTCGCCGGCCTGTTGCCCTTGCTGCTCGCCTGGCTGTTGCGCGTCGGCCTGTTCTTTGCCGCCTTGCTTCTGCCCCTCAGCTTTTTCTTTCTGTTGGCCCGCGCCCTTCTGGCCTTGCTGGTTATCTTTGGTTTGCTGGCTTTGGCCTTTGTTCTGGTCCTGATTTTTCATCTTGTTCATCAGGTTGGCCATGGCGTCTTTGAACTTGTCGACCAGCGAATTGTTATCGCCCTGCTGGTTCCCATTGTTCTGCTTGGGGTCCGGCGCCTGCTTCTTGGCGAAGTCTTTGGCGTCCTTTTTGCCTTCGCTTTGCTCACCCTCGGCGGAGTCTTTGCGGCTCGCGCCCTCGCTCTTCTCGCCGCCCTCAATGTTTTCGCCCTCTTCGTTGGGCGTGAACGCTTCTTGGAATTGCCCCGGCTTTTCGCCCGTGCTCTCGCTGCTGGTGTTGGGCGTGGATTCGCTGGCAATTTCCCGGCTCTTGTCCAAGGCCTTCTCTTCCGGACTGCGATTGTCCTGGCCCGTCTCAATTCCTTCGAGCGGCGGCGCCTGTTTGTCGGCCGCCTTCTTGGCTACCATTTCGCGGGGCTTCTCCCCGGAGGCCAAAAGACTATAAAGACCGGGAGCAATGGGCTCCGCCAAGTCCAGTGAGCTTTGGAAGGCATAGCGCACCACCAAAAGGCTAAGCGCCATCGCGGAAACGGCAGCGGCGCGTCCCCATCCCTTCGGGCCTTTCCAGGGCGCGGCCGCATCGAGATTAATCCTCGCGGCTTGCTCGTCGGCGAGCGCCACCAATTCGCTCGTGCGTGCCTTCCCAGGGTGTTCGGCGAAGTGCCAGGCGGAGCTCATCAAGTCGGCCAGCCCCAGCCGCGCGTCGATTCGCTGGGCGGCAACGTAGGGCGAAGGCAAGCGGGTGCGAATCTTCCAAACCAGATAGCCAAAGCTGCCAGCCCCCAGCAGCAGCGGCCAATACCAATCCAGCACCTGCGTCCCCAGCAGCAGCAAGAGGCTTAGTCCGCCGGCCGCTAGCGTAAGCGCCACCACGGCTTGCGTTGCCACTAATTGCAGAATTTCCCGCCGCCGTACACCGTGCACCAGCTTTTCCAATTGCGCTTTTTCCACTGCCGCCATCGTGCCCTTCATTATGGCAAAGACGTTCGCCGGGCTATCTGCGTAACGGGCCAATCTCAGTAACGGCCGCTTCGTAAGCATCCAACGCGTCGGCAAAGAAATGGTCGCGGGACTCCACGTAGCGCACCGTTATGCCGCTGCCCAAGCGGGCCAGCAAGGCATTGAGCTCGTCCACGGGGCCAAACTCGTCGTTGGTCGATTGCAGGAAGACGCGCGGAATCGCAATCTGCGCAATGTACTCGGGGTCGGGATACTTTGTGGGGTAGCCGACAGCAATCACCTTTTCGGCTTTGGGGTAATTGAGCGCCAGCTTCAGCGCAATCCGCGAGCCAAAGCTGAATCCGGCCAAGGCATAGGGCAAGTGCGGATAGCGGGCGCGCAAAAACTCCAGCGCCGCGCGGCCGTCTTCGATTTCGCCCACACCGTGGTCGTAGCTTCCTTCGCTTAGGTGGACGCCGCGATAATGAAAACGCATTACCACGGCGCCCGCCCGGCGCAATCCGCGGGCCAGGCGATGCACGGCTTTGGTGTGCATGGTGCCCCCGTGTTGCGGATGCGCGTGGCAAACCAAAACGGCGGCCAGCGGCTCGGCGTCTTCCGGTTCTTCCAGGATCGCCTCAATCCGGCCCACTGGACCCTGAACAAAGAGATTCTCGATCGTGCGCGGCATTAGCGGTAGTTGGTGAACTGCAGGTCGACGCCAAAGTCGTGCCCGCGCAGCAGGGCGATCACTTCCTGCAGCGTGTCCCGATCCTTGCCCGCAATGCGGACATAGTCGCCCATGATGGAGGCGTTCACCTTCTTCTTCGAGTCCTTGATGAGCTTCACCACCTCTTTTGCCTTCTCGGTGGTCAAGCCTTGTTGCAGCTTCACTTCCTGCCGCACGGTGCTGCCCGAAGCCGTTTCAATGGTGCCGTATTCCAGGTTCCGGATGGGCACGCCGCGCTTCAGCAACTTCGACTGCAAAATATCATTTACGGCATTGAGCTTGAATTCATCACTGGAACGCAGCACCATCTTCAGGTCCTTTTCGTTCAGCTCGATGTCGCTCTTGGAGTCTTTCAGGTCAAAGCGCGTACCCACTTCCTTCAGTGCCTGCTGGATGGCATTCACCACTTCGGGCATTTCCAGCTTCGAAACCACGTCAAACGAATTGTCACTCGCCATATTTTTCTAGTGTCCCAGCGCAACCAGTACGCGCTCGGTAACCTCCTTAATCATCGCCGGCAGGGCCGCTTGCATTGCGGAAGCCACCGCCTCTTGTATTTTCTCGGGATCAACCTCTCCCGGGGCAACGCCGCTCAGGTTTGCCTCGCCTGCCGCGGCACGCGGTTGCAGGCCGGGGAAAAGGCCCCGGTCCAATTGCGCGGCTTCCGCCAGCGGGCCGATGAGGCGCAGCACTTCCGTGGGCTCAAAGGGTTTTTTCAGAATTGCATCGGCGCCGGCGCTGGTGGCCATCGCTTCATCGAGAGGCTCCAGCATACCGGCGGTTAACACAACGCGGGCCGCTGTTGTACGCGGATTCGTCTTTACCCAATGGCAAATTTCGTAGCCAGAGCGGTCGGGCAAGAACACATCCACCAGCAAAACATCGGGGTCAAATTCATCCAACAAGGGGTAAACCGTGGTCCCTTGTTTTGCCACTTCCACCTCGTACCCTTCCCTTTCGAGAATCTCCCTGCCCATGCGTAGCGCATGGGGGCTGTCGTCTGCCAGGAGGATGCGGGCGTTCAATTCTTTTTCTTCTTCTGGTCTTTGCCAGACTTCTTGCTGTTGTCCGCTTTCCCGGCCGGAGCGCCTTCCGCCGGTGTTTCTGCGGTAGGGGGCGGGGTGGGTACGGCGGCACCGCTCGGGTTCTGCGGCTGCTGGCTCAAGCGGGCATCGGGGTTGGTATCCAACGCCGAATTTTCGCCCACTGTAGAAACAGTGACATCCGTGGTTCCCGTTTGTCCTTGCGCGGCCAAAACGGCTTGTACGCTCACGGGTAAACCCGGGCGAATAGGCGCCGTTGCGGGCGTACCGCTCTTGGCGGCCATGCGGGCATCCGGACCGCGCTTCACCATGTTCAGCACCGGCGCGGCCAAGCTGGCCTTGCCGCGATTGTCGATTTCGTATTGCATGCGCGCCACTGCCGCCGGATCTGCTTCGGGCACGGCCAGTTCCAATTCCTGCAGCTTCGCCTTGGCTTGGTCCGCAAAGGGGCTCAGCGGATAATCCCGCACAATGCGGGCATACGCTTTCCCGGCTTGCGGCTTAAAGCGGGGTCCCAGGCTGTTGTAGCCCTCGCCCAATTTGAAGAGCGCTTCGTCGGCCTTGGAGTAAAGCGGGTAGTGGTCGGTCAAAGTCTGAAGGCGGTTCGTGGCGGCCGACCAGCTTTGCTTCTTGTGGTAAAAATCGCCAACCCGGAATTCGCCTTCGGCCAAGGCTTCCTGAATGTTCCGCACCAACTGTGTTGCGCGGGGAGCAAATTTCGAATTCGGGAACTGCACCAGCAATTGCCGGCATTCTTCATCCGCCCGCAGAGCATGCACGGGATCGCGGTCGGACTTCTCCATTTGGCGGTAATGGATCATGCAGATCTTTTCTTGGGATTCCGCCGCTTCTTCCATCGTCGGGTAGAACAGAATGAAGTCTTTGTATTCGGCTTCGGCTTGGGCCAGCCCGTTGGCGCCGCCTTCGCGGAACCAGCTATCGGCAATGGCCAGTTTGGCCTTGGCCAGGTATTCGCTGGTGTCGTAGGTGTTCATCAGCGTTTGCAGCGTAAGGCGGGCAATCTCAAAACGCCCCTTTTCGATGTCCTTGATGGCTTTATCGAAAAGAACCTTATCCGGCTGCTGTGTGTCTTTCGTGATCGGGTTTTCGTACTTCCGCTTGCGGCAACCGCTAGCCAACAGCAGAGCAAAAACCAGCGCGGCAAGGCCAGCGAGGCGGATCATTTTCATTCCATTCATACCGGGGATACCTCTAAATTCTAACAACCTGTTCTAAGCTTGCAGCAAACGGCCTGCCACAGCGCGTGCGTGCAGATCTCGCACGGCTTGTGCGCGATTCGCACTGCGGAAGACCGAGCTACCCGCAACCAGCCAATCGCAACCGGCCTGGGCAATGGCCTGCGCATTCTCTAAATCCACGCCCCCGTCAATTTCGATGGCATAAGAATAGCCGTTCTCCCGCCGCCGCTCTGCCAGTTGCGCAATTTTCTTCAGCGACGAAGGCAAAAACTTCTGGCCACCAAAACCGGGGTTCACGCTCATCACCAGCACGAAATGGACCATATCCAAAACTTCGTCCAGCGTATGGACCGGCGTGCCGGGGTTCAACACAACGCCGGCCAAGGCCCCCGTCTTGCGGATTTGCTCCAGCGTGCGGTGCAAATGGGGGCAGGTTTCCTGGTGTACGGAGATGGAATCGGCCCCCGCATCGCGAAAAGCCTCCACATATTTCTCGGGCTCCACAATCATCAGGTGCACGTCCAAGTGCAGACGGGTGGCTTGCCGCAAACCCGCTAACACCGGGATACCCATGGAGATATTGGGGACAAAGCGCCCGTCCATTACGTCATAGTGGAGCATTTGAACGCCGCCCGCCTCTACCGCCGTCATTTCTTCGCCTAGTCGGGCAAAATCTGCCGCTAAGAGGCTCGGCAGAATCTGTAAGTCGTTTTTCATGCGGAAACTGGAATTACGGCTGCGAAAAATCCATCGCCCGGGTCGCACCCCGGGGTACGGCGGTGCATGGCAGTGCCCGCATTCGGAAAGACAGCCGCAACCACCTCTTCATTCTCTTCTTTTTCGAGCGAGCATGTCGAATACACCAGCCGCCCGCCCGGGGCCAGCACTCCCGCCGCATTCCGGAGAATGGCAATTTGCCGCTCCTGTTGGCGCAGCAAATCCTCCGGCGTCAAGCGCCACTTGATCTCCGGATTCCGGGCCAATGTCCCCGTACCCGAGCAGGGCACATCGGCCAAAACGCGCGCGAAGACGGGCCGGAAGGGCAAGGCTTGCGCCGCGTCCAGTTGCACCAGGGGGAAACCCATCTCGCGCATACCGGCCAAACGTTTGCCACTGCGGTCGCAGGCAATTACCCGCGCGCCTGCTTCGCTGGCCTGCCGGGCCTTGTTCCCCGGAGCAGCGCAAAGGTCCAATAGCAGGTTTCCCGGTTCGATTTCCAAATGGGGAACAATCGTCTGCGCCCCTGCATCCATTCCCTTCGTGCGCGGTTCTTCGAGGGATGCCAAGGCCGCCATCCGCGCTGTTTCGGCACCCAATTCGCGCTTCCATTTCTTCCAAAGCCACTCCGGCATCGCCACCTCGGTTGCTTCGTCCGGCCAAGGGAGCGGCTTTTTGTTCACCTTGCGAAGAATCGCATTCACCAGCCCCGCCGCTGCGCGTTTATTAGCGCGCTTGGCCAGTTCCACGCTTTCCATCACGGCGGCGTGCGGCGGAATTCTCGCCAAAAAGCGCAATTGGAAGATGCCCATGTAAAGCAGAATCGCCGTCGTGGTGTCCACTTCAAAAACTTTGCGGCCCGAAAAGTGCTTGGCCAGCCAGGCCAATTGGTTCCACCGGCGTAACACACCGTAAACAATCTGGTGGGCGAGAGCGGCATCCCGGGGCTCCAGGCCCAAACAAGTATCCAAAAGCGCGAGGTCGGAGTGCCCGCCTCCCTGCACCCGGCGGAGAGCCTCGTAGGCGGCTTTGCGCGCCGCGGAAATCATGGGCATGAAGCTTCTATTGTGGCAAAGCCACCGCGGGCAGTTCGTAGCTCACAAAGGCAAAGTGCATGCTATCCGGCGACCAGGAGTTTACGTTGATCGATCCCTGGCCGCCGGTAAAGGTAAAGAGCGTCTCCGGGGCAGCTTTGGCGTTCGCCGCCAAGCGGCGCAATGCCACGCCCGGCATGCGGCCGTTGTGCCCAATGGTTCCCTCCGGGAAGGTGAGGAAAACAAGGCTCTTCCCATTGGGCGCAAGGTGGGGGAACCAATCCTCGCCGCCGTCTTGGGTGATGCGCTCGGCCCTTTCGTCGTTGGCGCCCGCGCCTTCCGAGGGAATCCGCCAGATATCCCAGGCCCCAGCATTGGGCGCGCCGGAGCGATCGGAATTGAAATAGATCCACTTCCCGTCGGGCGAATAGTCCGGCCCGTCGTCAAAGCCACCCGCGGACGTCAGGCGCTGTTCTTCCCCATTTGCAACACTCCCCGCGAAAGCGGCACGGTAAAGCTCAAATTTCCCCTCGCGTTGCCCCACATAGGCCAGCCAGCGCCCGTCCGGGCTCCAGCCATGGAAATAGCTGGGACCTTGGCGGCTAACTAGGCGCACCTCCGTACCATCCGCCTTGGCCACGTAAACATGGGAAGCTGGACGCTCCTGGGTGGAAGCACTAAAGGCAACCCACCGGCCATCGGGAGAATAATCGTGATCATTGTTGCAACGGTAAGCTTCCGGAATCGCCAGCGGCACAGGTTCGCCCGCGGCTTGCCCCTCCAGCGCCAAGCGGAACAAGCGGCCACGCGCGTTCAAGAGCAAATGCTTACCGTCGCGGCTCCAATTGGGCGCCTCCCATAAACCCTCCGCCTCGTAAACGACACGCCGAGTTTTGCGCGTCACGTCAAAAATCTCCACACGGCTTCGCAATGGCGCCACGGGAGGGTGCTGCACGGCGACTTTGCGAAAAATTGCCGTTTCTAAAGTATTCTCATCGTGCGAACAAACACCCAAGCCAACGTAAAAAAGGCCATCCAGCTTGATTTGCGCGGTGGCGGCAAGTTCGAACGCTCCGGCGGGAGGCGCGGTATAGAGCGAAACCGTTTCGCCTTGCTTCACTAAGCGAAGGCGCTGCCGCCCCTCTACGCCGGTCGCGCGTTTTTCTTCTGTCACCGCTGCTGGCGCAAGCCGGTACTGCAAGCTCAGCAGGCCGTCGCCGTGCAAGGCGGCGTCCGCATAGGCGCTTTCCGCCGCCAGACTTTGCCGCAACATCAACATCGCCTTTCGGTGTGCATGTTTGCCCTCGCCCACCCACTCAATCTCTGCAGTGATCGTCACATCGCCGCTAACTTTCCTCCACAAGAAGTGAAAAGTATCCAACTTGCCCCAAACATTGGCTCCGCCGCCCGTAATGCGATAAGTGCCGGGTTCGGGTTCTGCTATCGCCGCGCCCGCCAGGGGATTCATCCCCACTGGCCCGCTGGCGGCAAAATCGCCTACCTGAGCACATACTTTTCCCGTCAAAACACTCATTCCCAAGAGGAAGCACGCCGATAGGAGTTTCATCAGGCCGCAGCATAACACTTGGGCAGAATTTCCGCATTTGACGCCCGTCGCTGGTGGGATTAGCCTGTAATTGAGAGGATTGGTGGCGTGAACCGGTTTGTACCTTCCCGGCATTTTCTCTACATGGGTTTAGTTGCCCTGGCCCTCGGCTGCATGTCCGGTTGGGTCGCCTGGAAATGGTTGCCCGCAGCCATCCCCGCTGCTTTGTTTCTTGCCACCGCCGGTCTGCTCTTTTGGCTTAGCTTCCGCCCCTCGATCGAGGTCACCGACCGCGGCATTACCATTGCCAAGCGTTTTCTTGCCTGGAGTTCTATTGTGCGCATCAGCACCACCAGTTGGCTCACTCCGCTGGTGATTTACCTGACTGTTGAGGATGGCCGCCAAATCCTGGTGATTTACCCGGGCGACCTCGAAGGCTCGAACCGCCTGCGCGAAATCATTGCCGCCTGCGCACCCCATGCCCTTCTCGACGGTCAACCGCAGCGCAAGCGCCAGGCCGTGCTTTCCGTCCGCAACGGCAAGACGGAGAAGATGGAAAGCTACGCTCTGCTTTCGGCCTCTGACGAAGCTGAAGTGGAACGCATGTTCCAACGTCTGCGCGAAGTGGGCGATTTGGATTCCCAACGCTCGCCCGAGGAAAAGTAAGTTTTGCGCAGTTGGTTTTTGCGCAGCTTGACCGCTCGACTGCTGGCCGTTGTTGTCCTTCTCGGTTTTCTGCTAAGCCGCCCGGAACTCCTGCGGGCCCTTGGCAATTATCTGGTGCTTTCCGAGCCTCCCCGCAAAGCAGACCTTGCTTTTGTTTTAGGCGGCGATTTCGAAGGTCACAGGATTTTGAAGGCTTGCGAGATTGCCCAAGCCGGCTACACGCCACGCATTTGGGTGAGCGGCCCGGGTGCGGTTTTTAACGAGCGCGAAGCCAACCTCGCCATTCGCTTCGCCACCGAAAAGGGGTGCCCTTCCACCCTGCTCCAGCCGTTTTTGACCAACGCCAACTCCACCCTCGACGAAGCCAACATTTTTCGCGAGCGCGTCCGTCAGGCCGGTTACCGCAGTTGCCTATTGGTGACCAGCAATTTCCATACGCGCCGTGCCGCCCGCCTATTTCGCCAGCAAGTACCCGAAGTGGAGTTCACCGTGATTGCCTCGCCCGACCCCGCCTTTGATGCCGACCATTGGTGGAAAACGCGTCCCCAACGCAAAGTGTTCACCTATGAATGGATCAAGACTGTGACCTCCTGGGTGGGAATTTGAAGAAGAGTACACTCCGCGAAACGATCTCCTTTTTATGGCCCTTTCTGCGGCCATATCGCGTGGGTTTGGGCCTGGGCTTTGGGGCGCTGGTGTTGAAAGTAGTGGGGGCGACGGCGGTCCCGCTGGTGATCCGCGATGGCTTCGATACTATGCTGGCCGGCTTTGATGGCGCCAAGCTGCTGCCCTTCGGCATAGCGATTCTGGTGGCGTCCGTCCTGCGGGGCGTCATGCAGTTCTACATGCGCTGGCGCCTTGTCAGCATCTCCCGCGATGTTGAATTCGATTTGCGCAACCATCTCTTCGAGCATTTCTTGCGCCTGGATGCCGCCTATTATCGGAGTTCCCGCACGGGAGATTTGCTTTCGCGCGCGACTAACGACCTGAACCAAGTCCGCATGATGCTGGGCCCCGGCGTGATGTACTGGACCGAAACCGTGTTCACCACTCTGCTGGCCGTCACGGTAATGCTAAGCGTGGATTGGCAATTAACCTTGATCGCCCTGCTTCCGGCCCCGCTGGTGAGCTTCGTGGTTGTCTACTTCGGCCAAAAGATCCACCATCGCTTCACCACCATCCAAGCGCAGTTCAGCGACATCTCCAGTCGTGCGCAAGAGAACTTGAGCGGTGTGCGCATCATCCGCGCCTACGCGCAAGAACAGGCAGAGATCGACAAGTTTTCCGCCCTGAACCAGGAGTACATCCGCTCCAACATGGGGCTCGTAAAGGAAACGGGCCTTTTCTATCCCTTGTTGCAGGCACTGGTGGGGCTCACGTTTTTGCTGGTGCTTTGGGCGGGCGGCACGCGCTTGGCTGCCGGAACCCTAACGATTGGCGGCTTTGTTATGTTCCAGTTCTACATGGGCATGTTGATCTGGCCCATGATTGCCTTCGGTTGGGTGATCAACTTAACGCAGCGCGGCACCGCCAGCCTGGCCCGCATTCAGGCAATTCTGCGACATCCGCCCGCAATTGCGAGCCCGGCCCAGGCGCAGACCATGCCGGAGATGGTGCGCGGCGAAATTACTTTTGAAGGCGTGACGTTGCAATACGGCGATGTGGTGGCGCTGCGGAACGTCTCTTTCACCATCCTCCCGGGGGCCTCCGTGGCCTTTGTGGGCCACACGGGGAGCGGCAAATCCACTCTTCTGCAATTGATACCCCGCCTGCTCGACCCCACGGCCGGCCGCATCCTGCTGGATGGCGTGGACCTGCGCGAATATCCGCCGCAGGACCTTCGCCGCAGCATCGGCTTTGTGCCCCAGGAGACGTATTTATTCTCCAGCACTCTGGCCGGTAACATCGCCTTCGGTGAACCCGATGCCGACCGCCAAGCCATTACCTTGGCAGCAGCCCAGGCCGGCCTAGCCCCCGATATCGAGGGCTTTCCCGATGGTCTGGAAACGGTCATTGGCGAGCGTGGAATTACGCTCTCCGGTGGGCAGAAGCAAAGAACTGCCATTGCCCGCGCGCTGTTGCGCAACCCTTCCATATTGATCCTCGACGACGCGCTTTCCGCCGTCGACACCATTACCGAAGCCCGCATCCTGCAGCACCTGCGGGAGGCCATCAAAGGCCGCACCTCGCTCTTCGTTTCCCACCGCGTTTCCACTGTGCAGGATTGCGACTGGATTTTTGTGCTGGACCAGGGCAGAATCCGCGAACAGGGCACGCACGCTGAGTTGCTCGCCCTGGGCGGCTACTACGCGGAACTACACCAAAAACAACTTCTCGAAGAGGAGTTGGAGCAGGTGATTTAGTCGTTCCGTGGAACGCTTACTTTGCTGCTTCCAACGCGTCCAAGCGGTTGAGAATCTTTTTGACGTAACGTTGCGTTTCCCGGTAGGGCGGCAACCCGCCATAGCGCGCCACCGCTCCGGGCCCGGCATTGTATGCCGCCAGCGCTTTAACCAGGTCTCCGTCATATTTGATCAGCAGTTGGCGCAGCAGACGGGTTCCGCCTTCAATGTTTTCCTCCACGTCATGGGGATTCACGCCAAGCTCGCGCGCCGTTCCGGGCATCAATTGCATTACGCCAATGGCCCCTTTGTGGCTCACCGCATTGGTGCGGAAGGCACTTTCCGTAGCCGCCACGCTCTCCACCACCTCGGGCGGCAAGCCGTAGGCCTTAGCCGTGGCGCGCACCAGTTCTTTGGGGTTCGTTTTGTCCACCACCGGCTCAGGGGGCTTCGGCTGGTTGGGGTCCGGTTCGGGCTGTATGCTGGCGATTTCCGCGGCGTCCAAGATCGTCACGTCGCTGCCCACCGTCAAGAACACCTGCCCCGCGTCCCGGTCCGCCCGGTCCACGCGCAACACCTGCCCATTGTGGAGCTTCACCAGCTCCGCCGCCGGCGACAAACTTGCGATTACGAATAGAAAAACAAGCTTCCCCATAAGACCCGAACCCTTATGTTAGAGTCCCCGCCGTAGAAAGGAAATCAGGGAAACACCTGAAATAGGCAAGTTTCCCGACGCTCAATTCGCGGGGATCCGAAGCAATTGCTCGCCCGTAAGCCCTCCGAACCGCTCCACTCAGCCGGTCAACGAAATCCACTCCTAGCGGCTCAATTCAGTACCGGTAAGGCGGCGGCTCCGGTTGTTGGCTGGCATCCAGGGCGAAGCAATGGCGGCCAGCCGGGTGCCTCCACACAAGGTTTTGGGCGTTTGCTGGATCTTCGCTGGGCGTTTCAAAAGTCGCACAAAGCTGGTACTTCGGTCCGTCGGAAAGTAAATAATCGTAATCCTGTTGGCTAACGGGGTCTTTGCGCCACAGTTCTTGCAGGGAATTTTTTGTGGGTAGGCTCTTCGGGTCTGCACTACGGTAGCGGCCGTGAATGATGGATGCCATGGTGTAAATATCCTGCACCCTCTGCGCATCCTGCGTTAAGCTCCGCTGCCGGGCGGGCGAACCGGTTTTCCAAAAGCCGAAGAGCAGCGTAATGGCGATGAGCGCAGCGGCCGTGCGGGCGAAGCCCCGGTGCCAGGATTGCGCAGGCAAGGCTTCGCGGTTGTTCAGGCCTTTCGTGTAGTACAGGAAAACGCCTCCGGAAAGCACCAACACCGTGAAGGACTTCAGCAGGAAGCGCGCGGTCAACTCCCCTTGCAGGAATACCGCCAACACGCTCACCAAGTCCCCAATGAAGACTAGCGCCGCGATGAGGAGCGCGATGTTGGTCAACCAGCGGCGAACCCCACTGGCGGCCTTGTCCGGCTCCAGCGCCATATCCTTCAGGATGCTGCGTGTGGCCACCACGAACACGGGGAAACTTACGAGGATGGCGGCAATTTGCCAAGAAACATTGCGAATGGCCCAGGAGCGGTAGCCGCGGTCCAAGCTATCCGGCACCCAGGTGTTGATCAGTTCGAACCAAATGGAGCCAATGGCGAAAATCCAGCTGGCCAAAGTGCCAAAGGCGAGCAAATGGTAAAAAGCCTCGCGGGCGCTTTCGAGCGTTGACTGTGGCTCGGGCAGGGGGGCGCCGGTCTGCTCTTCATAAATCCGCCCCAAGGCCTGATAAACCGCTTTCTCCGGCCAACCTTTTTGCCGGAGAAGCGCTACTAGAAATTCATCGCCCGCTCCGCGCTCTTTGGCGGCGCGCAGGAATTGCTCCAAACCCTCTTTCCCGTTTGCCATGGCCGTAGGATAGCCGCTGGCCGCCGTGCAAATCAAATGCGGGCCATCATCTCCCGCCACGCTCTTTCCTTGGCGGGACCAAGCGCCAGGAAGGCTCGCTCCAAGCGCTCCCGCTGGTCCCCGCTCAGGACTTCTTCAAATTGCTTGCCCTTGGGGGTAAGGCTAAGGCGGCGCACGCGGCGGTCTTCCGGCGAAGGCAGAGCCACGACGAGTTTTCTTTCCTGCAGCGCGCGCAGGGCAGGGTGTAGGGCCTGCTTCGAGGTGCCGAGAATATCGACCAATCCGTTCACACTGAGGTTGGGGTTGCGGCGGATGAAATAGAGAATGCGGTGGTGGACGCGCGACAGTCCATGGCGGGCCAGGATTTTGTCCGGGGTGGCCACAATGCTTCTCCAGGCGAAATGGAACAAATCCAGAGCTTCGTCGAGCTCGGCTTGGCGAATCGGGTCCATAATTAGGTCAAGGAGTTTGACCTAATGGTAGCAATGATCCACCCTTCGCTTCTGGCCCAGCACCTGGAGTTTTCGCTTTGGGCTTCCTTGCAGGTTTTGGAGGCGGCCCGCTCGCTGCCGGAGGATGCCTTGCAACTCGATAGGGGCAACAGTTTCGGTGGAATTCTGTCCACCTTGGCCCACATTTTTCAAGCGGACCGCTTGTGGCTGAAGCGTTTTCAAAACCCCGGGCAAGCGGCCGGCACGCTGGCGCAACCCGGTGAGAGCTTTCACCTGGATTTGCTGGCGGAACAATGGCCGGGCGTTTTGCGCGACTTCGCCACTTGGACAAAGGAGCAATCGCCGGAAGCTTTGGCGGAGCCGCTCCACTGGATCAATTTGAAGGGCGAAGCGAAGTCCGAGAAGCGCTACAAGATTTTGCTGCACATCGTGAACCACGGCACCTACCACCGGGGCCAGGTGGTGACGATGCTGAAGCAGGCGGGCGTGGCGGTTCCTTCCACAGACCTGGTGTATTACCCCGGGATGTAGATTTCGCTCTTGGCGAAAAGAACAGCTTGGCCGCTGATGGCGACGCGCTCCCCGCGCCACTCGCAGCGCAGATCGCCGCCGCGTTCGGAGATTTGCCGGGCGCGGAAAGTTTGCTTGCCCAGTTGGTCTGCCCAATAAGGGATGAGCGTGCAGTGCGCGCTGCCAGTGACGGGGTCTTCGTCGATGCCTTGCGCGGGGGCAAAGAAGCGGCTGACAAAATCGATGCCTTCCGCTTCGCCGGGTGCGGTCGCGATAACGGCGAAGCGTTTGGCCTGCTTCAACCGCGCAAAATCCGGCTGGAGCGCCCGGACTTCCGCCGCGGTCCGGAAGCGGACCAGGTAATCGCGGGCGGCGAGGATTTCCACAGGCTCGCCGCCCAGGCCCTGGCGCAACGCGAGATCCTCCTCCGCGACAGGGAGAGCCGGCCGGGCGGGAAAATCGAGGGTGTACCAGCCGTTTTGCCAGGTTACGGCTAATTCCCCGGAGCGGGTGTGGAAGCGCACCGTATCCGCGCCGTGTCCCAAGCACTCCCGCAGGACGAATGCCGCTGCGAGGGTGGCGTGGCCGCAGAGATCCACTTCCACTTTGGGGGTAAACCAGCGGAGCTCGAAGTCTGCCCCTTGCGGCACAAAAAACGCTGTTTCGGCCAGATTGTGCTCGGCGGCAATGGATTGCATGAGCGGTGCGTCCAGCCAGTTCTCGAGCGGTATAAGGGCGGCCTGGTTACCGCTGAATTGCCGGTTGGTGAAGGCGTCAACGAAGAAGGCTTGGAGCGTCATACGGGCAGGATAACGCCCGCATTTTGCTTAGTGGGGCCGCTGGCGGTTTTTCTCGTTCATCACGAGTTCGTCAAAAATAGCCAATACCTTTTTCCGGTAGGCGTACATGTGCTTCAAACGGTCTTGGAACTGAGTGCTGTACCGGCTGGTCCCCACCCATTTTTCGGCCAACCCCTTGGGAACATCGATGTCTTTGCGCAAGTCCTCGGCGGCGTGGCCGCGCAGGAATAGGCCATAAAACATTGCGGCTTCGCGCTGCGGAGCAAGGGGGTCGCTATCGTCCCGGAACAACATCGGCTTTTCTCAGTAAGTTATCGGCCGTCGGCCGGGAAACCTAAAGCGCCCCGGCGAAACCTTGAGTATAAAGATGCCGCCAGTCCTAGGCAAGTTGCGAAATGGAAGTAAACCTTTTCCGCTTGCAGTCTCCCTGCCCGTTCGGCTAGCCTCTAAACTAAAAAGAGCTTTTGTAACAATTTCATACCCGAGGAGATCCTTATGTCCATGTGGAGCCGCCGCAATCAACCCGAAGAACCAACCAGCCCTGTTCGCCCCTCCTCGCCCTCGCCCGTTCACGATGGCATGCCCCTGCAAACCACCAGCGTGCGCCAGGAAGCGGAACCGCTTTCCACGCGCGTCGCCACGATTGGCAAAGGCGTCACCATCACCGGCCAGATTTTTTCGAAAGAAGACCTGGTGATTGACGGGGAAGTGGAAGGCACCGTGGAAGCCCACGACCACCGCCTAACCATTGGCCCCAATGGCAAGGTGAAGGCCGGTATTAAGGCCAAAGACGTGGTGGTGCTCGGTCACGTGCAGGGCAACGTGGAGGCCGCCGACAAAATGGAGATTCGCAAAGACGCCAAATTGGTGGGCGATATCAAGACCGCGCGCATTTCCATCGAAGATGGCGCCGTGTTCAAGGGTTCCATCGACATTATTCGCACGGAAGCCAAAGCAGCGCCGAAAGCGGCTCCGCAATCTTCCTCGCAAGCCAACCCGGTGCCCATCCAACAAACCATGGCCGCCGGCAACAATTCCTAAAGGTTCGCGCTTCTTGTTACCTTAGTACTACCGTTGATCCCGGACCGTCTGCGAGCCCTTCTCCGCCAAGTAACCGGTGCGCTTCCCGCCTCGGAAGAAGAGACTTTGCGCCCGGAGCGCCCTTTGGTGCAGGTGCCACAGCCGGATGCTTCGCGAGAAAAGCCTCCCGCCAATTTCGTGCGGACCTCGCCGGCCTTTCAACAGTTTGTGCGCTCCCTGGACAGTTCGCGAGACGTGCGCCTGCTGGATTTGGGCGGCGCCAATTCCACGAATCTACAATTCATGAGCCAATTGGGTAGCCGGCTTTACGCGGAAGATTTCTTCGCGACGCTGGAAGATTGCTTTGGCGACGGGGATTTTTACGAGAATCAGCGGGATCCTTCGCGCGTGGAATCGTTCCTTGTGCAGACTTTCTCCGAGCAGCGCGGACCCTTTGACGGGGCGCTGGTTTGGGACTCTCTGCAGTTTCTCCGCCCCAGCCTGCTGGAACGAACGGTAGACCATCTCTATCGCCTGTTGGAACCCGGCGCGTACCTCTTGGCCTACTTTTATAACGACCCGCAGGCCACCAGTATTCCGCAGTACTCCTTTCGCATTCAGGACGAATCGTCGCTGCACCTGACCCTGCGCGGGGAGATTCCTCCCGGTCAGCCCTTTTCCAACCGCGCTATCGAACGTACTTTCGAGGATTTCCAAGGCACGAAATTTTACTTGAGCCGCGACAAGATCCGGGAAGTTCTGGTTCGCCGCTAGGGCGCGCCGTACGGCCCATGGCAGCATCTTTTGAGTTTTTTGTCGCCGCCCGGTACTTGCGGGCGAAGCGCCGGCAAGCGGCCATTGGCCTGATCACCGTAATCTCGGTGTTGGGGGTGGCGGCGGGCGTGATGGCGCTGATTATCGCGATCGCTATCAACAACGGGTTCCGTACCACCCTCCAACGCAATCTGTTGGGCGCCACGGCCCACGTTACTGTGACAGAGGCTGTGCCCGGCAGCGGTATTTCCACCTGGCGCGATTTGGTGCGCCAAATCCGCGCTACCCCGGGGACCACCGACGTTTCCCCGGCGCTTTACGAAAAGGTTTTCCTTTCAAGTGGCACCTCGAATTCCGGGGCAATTTTGAAGGGCCTGGACCTCGAGAATCCGCGTACGCGGCAGGATCTGGTTCCCGTGCTGCGGCAAGGTTCGCTCGACGTTTTGGGCGCCTCCGGCGAAGGGCAAACGCAAATTCTGCTCGGCGCAAAGTTGGCCGCGGCCATGGGCTTGCGAGTGGGCAATTATCTGCAGGTGATTAACCCAATGGGCGAGCTTACGCCCTTTGGCTACCGTCCTTCGTACTTTCGGGCGCGCGTGGGGGGAATTGTTGAGACGA
The DNA here is from genome assembly GCA_033765085.1 of Bryobacter sp. Classification (GTDB taxonomy): domain Bacteria; phylum Acidobacteriota; class Terriglobia; order Bryobacterales; family Bryobacteraceae; genus Bryobacter. The sequence continues at coordinate 79,305 of JANRIK010000028.1, forward strand.
ATTTTTATGATGTGGATGCGAACTTCGCTTTCCTCGGGCTAGGGGCGCTGCAACAGATGATGGGCTTGGGGGATGTGGTGAACGCTGTGGAAGTGAAGCTGGCCGACATTAACCAAGCTCCCGCCATGGCGGAGCAACTGCAAGGGCTTGCTGGTAAGCAATTCTCAACAACGCACTGGATGGAGCAGAACAAGCAACTGCTGGGCGCGCTGCGCATGGAACGCATTGTGAGCATCATCACCATCTCGCTCATCCAAATGGTGGCCGCGCTGAATATCTTCATCACGTTAATCATGCTGGTGATGGAGAAACAGCGCGACATCGCGCTGCTACTCTCCATGGGCGCGCGCAGCCGGCAAATCCACCGCATTTTCCTGTTCCAAGGCTTGTTGATCGGGGCCACGGGCTCGGCGTTGGGCCTGTTGTTGGGCTACGGAATTTCTTACGTGGCGGACCGCTACCGCTTGATCACGCTCAGCGAAGAGATCTATTCCATTCCCTACGTGCCGTTTGAGCCAAGGGCTCTGGATGCACTCTGGATCACTGCCTTTGCGCTGCTGGTGTCCTTGCTGGCTACGTTGTACCCGGCACGCTCGGCCGCGCGTATTGCCCCGGCAGAAGCTTTGCGTTACGAATAGCCCTTCGCTAGGAGTAAAGGCGATACGAATGATTAACGGAGGCCCTTGCTCTTCAAATGCTCAATCAGCGCCGCGGGGTCGTCCGTAATAATGCCATCGACACCCGCGGCCAGCAGATCGTCCCACACTTTGGCGTCGTTGGCGGTCCAAGGCACCACCTTCATGCCCAACTGGTGTGCTTGGGCCACTTTGTCTTTCGAGACAAAGCGGTAGTGCGGGCTGGCAATGGGGTAGCCGCGCTCGTGCATAGCCTTGACATAATCCAGCCTCAGCACCGCGTCCGCCATGCCGGCGGGGTGCAGCGCCGCAACGCGAATTTCGGGGGCGATCTTTTTCACTTCGTCGATGGTGCGCCAATCGAAGCTTTGAATAACCACGCGTGCCGCTAACCCGCGCTTGCGCACCGCCTCCACCACCAGACGCGCAAACTCGGCAGGTGCCGGTTGCAGATCGGGCTGTCTGGGGTCGCTCTTAGTTTCGATATTGAAATGGAACTTGCCCCGCACCGCCAAGGCGAGAATTTCTTCGAGGGTCGGAATTTTCGTCCCGGGAACCGCCTTTTGCTTGGGAAACTCCGGGTTGGCCTTGGCGCCGCAATCCCATTGGCGAACCTGGGCGAGGGTGAGGGCGCGAATTTTCCGCTCCGCCCCTTCCGGGCCCGCGCAAATTTTGTTGTTGATGTGCGCGTCGTGGCTTACTACCAGAACATTGTCCTGGGTGACGGCGAGGTCCAACTCCAGAACATCTGCCCCTATGCGGATGGCATATTCGAAAGCCGGCAGCGTATTTTCCGGCATCACTGCGCGGGCGCCGCGGTGGCCCTGAACCTCTAACCTGCTCTGACCCATCAATAATCCTACTCCCAAGCTCAAGGCGATCCACAACTTCATGCCTCAAAGGATATACTCAGTCTGTTTCAGATCGCTTTCAAGGAGCATGCTATGGCGGAATTTTCCCGGCGCGGCGCGGGGGCGCTCGCCCTCTCGGCTCTCAGTTATTCCCGCATCCAAGGCGCGAACGATCGCGTGATGCTGGGCTACATCGGTCTTGGCAACCGGGGCGACCAGGTGCACGATGGGTTTTTGGAATTTGGCGACAATCGAACCGCCGCCATTTGTGACTTGAAGAGCGACTATTTGGACCTGGCCGAGCAGAAGGCCAAGGCTCGCGGCCACGATACGCCCAAGCGCTATGCCGATTGGCGCCGCGTGGTGGAGGATAAAACCCTCGATGCGGTCGTCATCGCTACCCCGGACCATTGGCATGCGCTGCAAATGATTGCCGCCTGCAATGCGGGGAAAGATGTCTACGTCGAAAAGCCCCTGAGCCTAACCGTGCTGGAGGGCCGCAAGATGGTGGACGCCGCGCAAAAGAACAAGCGCGTGGTGCAGGTGGGGATCCACCGGCGGAGCGCGAAGTTTTTGCAGGATGCCGCCGCTTACGTGCAATCTGGCGAATTGGGCAAGATCACGCTGGCGCAGGGCTTTCACTTGACCAACGAATGGCCGCGCGGCTTGGGGGATGCGCCGGTGGGTCCGCCGCCGAGCGAAGCGGAATGGGACGCCTGGTTGGGCCCGGCGCCGAAAGTTCCCTACAACCGCAACCGCACATACTACAACTTCCGCTGGTTTTATGATTACTCCGGCGGTCAAGTGACGAACTTTGGCGTGCATTACATCGACATGCTGCGCTGGTGTCTGGGCAAGGATGCGCCGCGCGCCGTCACCACCATGGGCGGCAAGTTTGCCATGGAGGACAACCGGGAGATTCCGGACACGCTGCAGGCCACGTGGGATTACGGTGGGGTGATGATCTCCTTCACCCAGGTGAACGCCAACGCCGCGCCCGCCAACGCCCTCAAAACGGAAATGATGATTCGCGGCACCAAGGGCACCATGTACTTGCACTTGAACCGCTGGGAAGTGGTGCCGGAGCCGATAACCGACCTTGCGCTGCCCCAGCGCACCCCCGTCGATCGCAACACGGAGCGGGCCTATAACCCCAGCAAAAAGCCTGTCATCGAGGCGCGCAAGATGGAAGGCTATCCCACGGCGCAACCGCACGCGCGCAATTTTCTGGATTGCATCAAGACTCGCGCCAAGTGCAACTGCGACGTGCTGGACGGCCACCTCTCTACCTCTGCCACACTGATTGCCAACATTGCTTACAAGACGAAGAGCTATCTGGAATGGGACGCGAAAAACGAGCGCTTCCCCAACCATCCCACCGCGAACCAATACTTGAGCTACAAATACCGCGCCCCTTACCAACTGCCATGAACCGCCGACTCCTCCTCCAAATGCTTCCCGCTGCCGCGCTGGCCCAAACACAGGCCAAACCGCGGCCTACAATTTGCCTCTTCTCGAAACATGCCGCCAAGCTGAATTACACTGACCTAGGCAAGTTTGCCAAGCAAGCCGGCTTTGCGGGCGTGGACTTAACCGTGCGCCCCGGTGGCCATGTGCTGCCAGAGAAAGTGACGGAGGACTTGCCGCGCGCTTTTGAACAAATTGAAGCCGCAGGGGCAAAGGTGCCCATGATCACCACCGGCCTAACCAATCCGCGCGCGCCAGAGGCGACGAACACGCTGCGCAAGGCGGGCGAGTTAACGATTCCGTTTTGGAAGATTGGCTATTTCCGTTACACAGCAAATGCCACGGGTGGCTATGACATCGACCGGAAGTTGGTGGAAGTGCAAGCTGCCCTGACGAGCTTTACGGCGCTCTCGCGGCTGTACAACATTACAGCGGGCTTCCACAACCACTCGGGCAATTATGTAGGTTCCCCCGTTTGGGATAGCCGGCAGATACTGACGCCACTGGACGCGCAATACATCGGCTACTATTTCGACCCCGCCCACGCCACGGCCGAGGGGGGACTGTTTGGTTGGCAAGCGGCTCTCGACATCGCCTTGCCCCGGCTGAAGATGGTGGCGATCAAGGACTTTTACTGGGAAAAGAATGCGAGCGGCAAATGGGCGATGCGCTGGTGCCCACTCGGCCAAGGAATGGTGGATTGGAAGAAAGTGTTTGCGCGTTTTGCCGCGGGTGGCTTTGCGGGGCCGCTAACGATCCACACGGAATACCCCACCAAGGACGAGCTACAGGCCTTGGCCGATGACGGGGCGGTGCTGCGGAAGATTGTGGACGAAGCCTACGGCAAAGCCTAGAAAGCAGGTAGCGCCCTAATAGCGCGCGGGGCTACCGAGGTGGCAAAGGCAACAATCCGTGCAGCGGGCGCACTTGTCGCAAAGGTGTAGTTCGCAGGCATCCTTGGTGCAATAAACACAAATCTCGGTGCTGGGTTCAGCGCAGATGTGGCACTGGAATTTCGTCTCGGGGACAGGTTCGGCGATGGGCAATGGGTTCATGGTTTCTTGGTTCCGGGCAATGGTCGGCGGACGGGGGGCTTGGGTGTATTTACGTTCTCGCGGCAGCGCTGCGCCTCCCCTTCGAGAACCCGGTAGCGCGCATCCTTATCCTTGGCCAAGTCCAGTAAATAGGCCCGGAAGGCGTCCCGCTCGGCTTCGCTTTTGGCGATGCTTTGCGCCAATTGGTCGGCTTGTTCCGAGGAGTTGAATTTCTGCGCGGCTTCGCGGACGGTTTGCAGCAGGAAGTCTACCGATTCCAGGCGGAAGAAGATTTCCAGCGCCACGCCCAATTCCTCCGGTCGTTGCTGTAGTTCACGCGCGCCCTGCTGGAGGCTCTCAATTTGCCCCTTGGCGGATTCAAATTGCTGCAAGTAAGATTGCGCGGCTGGGCTTTGCTTCCAGCTTTCCCGGTCTAAAGCATTCATCGAGCGCAGCACCAGGCTCATGCTTTCTTCCAGGTTTACGATCGTTTTTTTGGATTCCCATTCCGTGGGGACGCCTTGGGCGAAGCCGAGCCAGCAAGAGAAAAGAATTACGCAAAGTTGCCTCATCAGCACCTCCCCTCAATTGTCGCCTATGGCCACAGGGCTAGAGCGGAGGTGGCGGGGGAGGAGCAGAAGGAGGAGGCGCCGGGGCAGCCGTATCGCCAGGTAAGCCGACGGGCGGAACAGAAGTCGGGCCGGGTGCCGGTGCAGGGCCACTCGCGCCGCCGCCCACGCGAGGCTGCATCAACCAGATGTCCCGCATGGCGCGCATCATGTTCTGCAGCACATTGCCCTTGTCTACCTTCTTTTCGGCCAGGGGCAGGTTTTTATAAACCCGAAGATATTCGCCGCCGTTCACGAGCTTCGGAGAAGAATAGGGCAACAGGGCGTGCTGCACGGCCACTTGACCTTCTTCCACCACAACCAGGGTTTCGTCTTCGTCTTCCACCGAGACATCAAAGGTTGTGCCGCGCACGCTGATCACCGCAGTGGGCGTTTGAATGCGGTTCGGGTTCGGTTTGCCGTTGAGCTTTTCAATGTGGACCTTTACGCGGCCCACCCAGAGGTCCAACAGCTCGCGCAAATTTCCTTGGTTACTGCGGAAAGTGGCCCGCGAATTCGGGAAAACTTCAAACAGGCTACCGTCGGGAACCTGAATCTTGGCATAGCCATCAGCGCCGGTAATGATTTCTTGGCGCGGTTGCAAGGTGTCTCCCACCTGAATGGCCCAGGGCACGTCGTCGCGCAAAACGCTTACTTGCCCTTGTACATGCAACACTTTGCCCGTGGCGGAGGGCGTCCCCGGGAAGAACTGTGCCGAACACACGGCCGCGCAAACTGTTCCGAGAACAGCCAAGCGCAGCGACAATGTCAGAGCAGCAGACTTCACGAGACTCCTCTCATCCTAGCATTGAATTTCACCTGCAAATTTCGTGCCGATTCCGCAAAATTTCATCGTCACGCAACTTCGCGTAAAAAATCGCGTCCTATCAACAGTTCGGCAGATTGGTAGCCGATCTATACTCCAGTAGGGAAGAATTCTGCATGTTGAGGCGAAACGGCAACCAAGCAATCCGGGTGTGTCAAATGGACACAAAAGCGCTGGCGCCGTTGCTGGCTCTGCTGGTGTTGCTTCCCGCCGCTGCTATGCCGCAGGTCCCGAATTGGCGGGCCTTTGGCACAACAGTAGTGGCAAGCGGCCGTGCGGGTTTTTCTGGTAGTTCGGTGCAGGGGCTTTGGCTGAGTGCGGACGAAAACTCGGTGGAAGTAGAACTACCGGACGGGCGGCTTTTTCGGCGTTCCCTCAGCGAGCTGAATACTCCCTGGCAGCCCATCGCCGCGCCGGGTTCTCGCCTTCCCGCGCTTCGCACCGCGATTGCGGATCGGCGGCCGGAAGCGCAGGCAAAAGTCCTGCAATCGCGCACCGATTCCTACCGGCAATTCGCGCTGGGGAAAACTTTGTGGCAATCGGACAACCTCGGGCGAAATTGGAGCCGGATAGCTGCTAATGAGAAGGCAAACTTAATAGGGGAGAATCCCCGTTATTTGGTTCAGGGCTTGGTGGACGCCAATCTTTTGGCGGTGGCCACGGAGGAAGGTATCTGGTATAGCTCCGACGCGGGCTTGAGTTGGGTGGGCTTGAATGATTCGCTGCCAAATCTGCACCTCGAAAAAGTGATTGCCACTCCCCAAGGGGGACGCGGTTTGCTGGCAATTGCCAGAGGCAACGCATTGTTGGAATGGGTGCCGGGGAATCGGGAAGCCTGGGTGCTGCGCGGCCGTCTGGAGAGCTGGACGAAGCAATTGAATTGGACAGACCCGCAAAGCCCCAATGTGCGCCTGGAGGCGCGGGGGGCGAAACTGCGTGTGACGTTTGACGGCGGCCTCCGGTGGGCAGATTTGGGCGCTCCGGCAGGCGCAGCAGCGATCCGCGGAATTGCGGTGGATGCGGCCAGCGGCACGGTCTATATGGCGACGGACAACGGCCTTTATTCCACAATCGCTAGCGCGGAAGCGTATTTGCGGGAAGCAAGTTGGCAGCCGATTCCACTTCCGGGAAAGTCGCGCAGCCTGTTGGATGTCTACTTGGACGACGCCGCGAATTTCCTCTACGTATCTGTGGCTGGGGATGGGCTGTTTTTGACGCAGGCCCCCCATCGCCAAACGGCGCCGCAAGTCGTAAGCGCCGCAGACTTGCAGACGGTGCGAGCAGCGCCGGGGTCTTTGGTGACAATTCTTGGGGCGCGCGTCTCGGCGTTGGAGGCGGGCGATCGTTCCTTCCCCGTGTTGAACGCCGATGGGGAGGAGACGCAACTGCAGGTTCCCTTTGATGCGGCCTTTGGCGAAGTGACGCTGCGGCCTTCGGCCTCTGCCTCGGCTTGGACCTTGCGCCTTCCGGTTGCCGAGACCGCCCCCGCAATTTTTGTGGACCGGGAGGGCGCCCCGTTGTTGGTGAATCCCGAAAGCGGCGAGCTATTGGACCCGCGGGAGCCCCTCCGCGCAGGAGACACCGTGCAAATCCTTTTGACCGGTTTGGGCCAGGTGGAACCTCGCTGGCCTACGGGCGAGCCTGCTCCGCTGGACAATCCGCCCCGTGTGGTGGCTCCGGTTCGCGTCTGGCTAAATGGGTTAACTCTGGAAGTTTTGCGGGCCGAACTGGCCGGGGGGTACGTGGGGTTTTATTCGGTGGTGGCTAAGCTTCCTGCGGTGCTGGATGCCGGGGTAGTGCCCTTGGCCGTGGAAGCTGGCGGGCGCATGTCGAACACGATCCTTGTTCCGGTTGCCAATTGAGAGCGAATCCCTAATTCTCCATCGGGATTCATGATATTCTTGGGGTGAAACCCCTATGCTTGCCGCCGCCCAAGCGCCCCACAATTCGGGAACCTCCCTGTTGAGCGCCATCGGCAATACCCCTCTCTTGCAGTTGCCCAATCTCTCGCGGCAATTTCCCGGCATGCAAATTCTTGGCAAAGCAGAGTTCCTGAATCCCGGGGGCAGTGTGAAAGATCGCCCGGGGCTAAACATGATCCTCGACGGCGAGCGCACCGGACGGCTTACGAAGCAACGCACGATCCTGGACGCCACCAGCGGCAATACCGGCATTGCCTACGCCATGATCGCCGCGGCGCTGGGCTACAACGTGAAACTGTGTCTGCCGAAAAACGCAAGCCCGGAGCGCAAAGCGATTTTGAAGGCATACGGGGCGGAATTGATTTTGACGGACCCCGGGGCGGGCTCCGACGGCGCGATTATCGAGTGCCGCAAAGTTTACGAAGCCGATCCCGACCGTTATTTCTACCCGGACCAATACAACAACCCCGCGAATTGGAAGGCCCACTTTGAGGGCACAGGGCTGGAGATCCTCCAGCAAACCCAATACCGGTTAACGCACTTTGTCGCCATGATGGGGACGAGCGGAACCTTCACCGGCACCGCGAGGCGCCTGAAGCGGGACCTGCCCGGCGTCGAATGCATCTCGGCGCAACCGGACCAAGGCTTTCATGGCATTGAAGGGACCAAGCACATGCCTACAGCGATTGTCCCGGGAATTTACGACCCCCAACTGGCCGACGCCAATTTGTGGATTTCCACCGAGATCGCCTACGAAACCACCAAACGCTTGGCGCGGGAAGAAGGGCTGCTGGTGGGCATCTCGGCGGGGGCAAACGTTGCCGCCGCGCTCCAACTGGCAAGCCAACTGGCGGAAGCAGGAAAATCTGCCACCATCGTCACCATCCTCTGCGATGGTGCGGCAAAATATCTAAGCGAACCGTTCTGGAATGATTGAGATTAGTGTTGAAGCCGCCGCCATAATGCAGCAACACGGGGAAAGCTGCTTCCCGCGCGAATGCTGCGGCATCCTATTGGGTACCGAAGAGGCAGGGAAGCGCCTGGCTACCATCGCCATCGCTTGCCGCAATGCCTATGAGGGCGACCAGAGCGACCGCTTTGCGATTGACCCGCAAGACCAGTTGGCGGCCCAGAAACAAGCTCGATCCTTGGGGCTGGACGTCATTGGGTTTTTTCATTCGCATCCGGACGAGGGTGCTTATTTTTCGCAAACTGATTTGAAGAACCACTGGCCGGGCTATTCGAATGTCGTCATGAGCGTCCGCGCAGGACGTTTCACGGAAGCCAAATGCTTCCGCGTGGCAGACTTCGCCCAAACCGCCAGCGAAGAAGAGGAGCTTTTGTGGCCAAAATTTTGATTCCAACCCCCTTGCGTCAATTTACGGGCGGCGCGGATACGGTAGACGCCGCCGGCGCCAGTGTGGCGGAAGTCCTGGGCGCCTTGACGGCGGCTTACCCGGAACTGCGCCCCAACCTTTACAACGAAGAAGGCAAGCTGCGCAGCTTCGTCAACATCTACGTGAACGACGAGGACATTCGCTATCTGAGCAAAGATTCCACGGCTGTGGCGGAGGCCGACACCATTAGCATCATTCCTTCCATCGCCGGAGGCCGTGCTTGAGCGTTACGCTTTCCAACGAAGAAATTGCCCGCTATTCCCGTCATCTGATCCTGCCCGAAGTGGGCATGGAAGGCCAATTGAAGTTGAAGCAGGCGAAAGTGCTGCTGGTGGGCACCGGCGGATTAGGGGCTCCGTTGGGCCTTTATTTGGCCGCGGCCGGCATTGGCAAAATCGGCTTGGTGGATTTCGACGTGGTCGATGCTTCCAACCTGCAGCGCCAGGTCATCCATGGCACGAAGGACATTGGGCGCAAGAAGATTGATTCCGCCGCGGACCGCATGCTGGATATCAACCCCAATCTTGAGATCGTGAAGCACGAAGTGCCCTTGACCAGCGAGAATGCGCTGGAGATCGTGGCGCAGTACGACCTTGTCGCCGATGGCACCGACAATTTCCCGACCCGCTATCTGGTGAACGATGCGTGCGTGCTGTTGGGCAAGCCCAACGTTTACGGCAGCATTTTCCGCTTTGAAGGGCAAAGCTCGATTTTCGCTACCGAGAGCGGCCCGTGCTACCGCTGCTTGTACCCGGAGCCGCCTCCGCCGGGCCTGGTGCCCAGTTGCGCGGAAGGCGGCGTCCTGGGTATCTTGCCGGGCGTTGTGGGATTGATCCAGGCCACCGAGGTGGTGAAATTGATCCTGGGCAAGGGCACCACCCTCGAAGGCCGTCTGATGCTGTACGACGCGCTGAACATGAAGTTTCGCGAGCTGAAGCTGCGGCGGAATCCCGAGTGCCCCAGCGGCAATTGCAGCGTTGTGAAGGGGCTGATCGACTACCAACAATTCTGCGGCATTCCGGACGCCCCGCCGTCGCCCGCCGTTACCCTAGGGGACCTGGAAGCGACCGACGTGAAGCGGATGATCGATGCGGGAGAGGATTTCCTGCTGCTCGATGTACGCGAACCCCACGAATACCAAATCGCCTCCATTCCGAAGGCGCAGTTGATTCCCCTGGGAACGCTGCCCAATCGCTTGACGGAGTTGCCGAAGGATGCCCGTATTGTGTGCCATTGCAAGAGCGGCATGCGCAGCGCCAAGGCTGTGGACCTCTTGAAGCAAAGCGGGTTTACGAATGTCGCCAACATGAAAGGCGGCATCTTGGCCTGGAGCGACAAGGTCGACCCTAGCGTGCCGAAATACTAAAGCTCCAACGAAGCAAAATGATTGATCGGACCCGAGCCTTTCCCCAGGCTCGGGTTTGTTTTTATGGCGCGGTGAATCCAATCCTTCGCTTTGCCCGCGGCCGTGGGAAGATCCTCGCCAAGCGCCAGGCGAGCGGTGATGGCGGCGGAATACGAGCAGCCCGTGCCGTGGGTGTGCGGTGTCTCTACACGTTCGCCGGGAAGCCAAAGCAGCGAATCTTGCGTTACCAGCAGGTCCGTGCTGCGATCGAGAAGGTGCCCGCCTTTGAGCAGCACCGCTCGCGGACCCAGGGCCAACAAGGCGCGCGCCGTGGCTTCCATGTCTTCCCAGTGAATGCTGTGGCGGCCCAGGATCGCCGCCGCCTCTGGAAGATTGGGCATCAGGACCGCAGCCACGGGCAGTAAATCGCGAATTACCGCTTCCATGGCTTCCGCAGGCAACAGGGGCGCCCCGTGTTTGGAAACCATGACGGGGTCCACCACCAGCGGGAACGCAAAGCTGCGGGCTTGCTGGGCCACGGCACGGACAATCGCCTCGTTGCCCAAAGCGCCGGTTTTGGCTGCGCGAACCGGCAGGTCCTCCAAAACGACGGCGATTTGGGAAAGCACCAGGGAAGGGGGAAGCGTCTCCACTTGGCTGACCCGCGTGGTGTTTTGTACGGTAAGAAGCGTGAGGGCGGAAGTGCCGTAAACGCCGTGCTGGTGGAAGGTTTTTAGGTCGGCCTGGATGCCTGCTCCGCCGCTGGGGTCTGAACCGGCAATGGTCAGGGCTACAGGGAAGGAACTGGCGGCGATCACACCTTCAGGATAAGCACCGTGATGTTATCCGGGCCACCGTGGTCGCGTGCGGCGTCAATCAAAGCCTGGGCCCGCTGGTGCAGACTCAACTCGTTGCTGTCGAGAATCCTTGTGATCAACTCCACGGGCACCACCCCGTGCAAGCCATCGCTACATAGAAGATAGAGCGTGCCGGCCTCTTTTGGAACAGTGCGGGAATTCACCCGCAAGGGATTCCCCACGCCAATCGCCATGGTCAGAACATGGCGCATGGGATGCTTCTTTAGCGCATCTTCATCAATGCCCAAGCGGCGGCCTACTTCGTTCACCCAAGTCTGGTCTTCGAGGAGGCTTTCGAGTTTTCCGTCGGAGTAGCGGTAAATGCGGCTGTCGCCCACGCTGGCAAGGTGCAAAAGATCGCCATCTTCCAAAACGCCTACCAGAGTGGTGCCCATGCCCTCCAAGGCCAGATCGGTTGCCGCTAAGCTGCGCACCCGCTCATTGGCTTCCACAAAGGCTTCTTCCAGGTCCTTGAGGGTAGGGATAGGCCGCGAGTTCAGCACGTCCAGGACAGTTTCGGCGGCGAGCTTGGAAGCGGTCTCCCCGGCTTGCGCTCCCCCCATTCCGTCCGCCACAACGTAAAGCTTCTTGGAATGATTGACGAGAAGGAAATCCTCGTTGTTTTTTCGCACCCGACCCGGGTCGCTGAGGCCGAAACTTTCCGTCATGCGCTTTCAGAATTATAGTGCATGCAAGTTGGCTTGCTCTCTCTTCCGCACTTCACTCCCCAACAATACAGCGTCAAGAAAGTTCTTCACGGGTCAAGTTCAGTAGGCGAAAACGAAGCTAACCGGCCGCCGCTTCGCTGGCTAGGGCAGAATCCACGGCCAGAGTGGGACGATGGCGCACAAATTCGTATCGTTCCATCGTTGCCGCCGCGTAGCGTTGGAAGGTTCGGGTTATTTTGCCGACACAGCGTAAATGTACTTCTGAGTCATGATTAGCAACTCTAGGCAGAGTAATATAGTATTCAATGATTTCACCGACTTCTACAGGGTCGGATGTTTCAAAGAGTACGCCACTCGAGGAAAGATTTAGGGTTTGGCCGTTTACGCTCACTGCCAAGTTGCCACTTCGAACAACTTCCAGGGGTAGGCGTAGGTCGAAGCGTTGGCTCTTACGATGTTCTGTCACGGTCAAATCCAATCTACTAAGGGGTTTGCGTGGGGTCAAGGAGAATGACTGGCTGGTAAACATTTGCCCTCCTAGTACTACCGATTCCTACTCGAAGATGCACGCGCTAACCTGAGTGTTTCCAAAATGTTGCGATTTTTCCTGTCCTCGCGAATTCACCGGCTTACGACGGCTGTATGAGGAAATTCTACCGTATATGTCTAGGCATAGCACTAGTCGTGCTGGGTATACTTGGTGGACTCTTGCCATTCATTCCAGGATTCATTTTTGGTATCCCTGGTCTGATCATCCTGGCGGAGTACTTTCCCTGGGCGCAAAGGACCCTGGATTGGTTTAAAGCCAGGTACGAAGAGGCGCGTAAAGCGGCAACCAAAAAATCGCCACCCCATTAGCAAAATTTATTCGTTGGACGGAGTATCTTAATCTACAATTGCAACTAATAGTTGCACGTTCGGGTTAGGATTTTTTTCTGTCTCGAAAGATGAGGGGGGATACCGTTGAAGCAATTCTTCGTATTGTTGCTCCTGGTTGTGGGTGCGGGGGCAGCTCCACCACCGGGCTATTTGGGAAGCCAGGTTTGCCGCGCCTGCCACCCGGACGTCTACCAGAATTTCTATCGCAACCCGCACGCAAGTACCCTTACGGATGAAAAAGTCCGTTTCGAGGACAAAGGTTGCGAATCCTGCCACGGTCCGGGGCGGGAGCACGTTGCCGCGAAAGGCGACAAAACCAGGATCGTAGCTTATTCACTGTTGGCGCCGAAAGCCACCCTCGACAATTGCCTGCGGTGCCACCAGAACTCTCTAGGACGGGCGAATATCCGCCGCAGTTCGCACACCACGGCGGATGTGGTTTGCTCCAATTGCCACTCCATCCACAAGTCCCCCACGCCGAAAAATCTGCTGGCCAAGAACCAAACCGACCTTTGCTATACCTGTCACACCAATGTGCGGGCGCAGTTTGCGCTGCCCGTGAAGCATCGTGTGAATGAAGGCTTCATGCAGTGCTCGGATTGCCACAATCCGCATGGTGCCGATGCATTGAACACCCGCATGATGGCCCGTCCGCGGATGGTGGCTCACGGACTGCAAAACGAAGAGCCCTGCATGAAGTGCCACGTGGACAAGCGCGGACCTTTTCTGTTTGAACACGCCGGTGTTCGAGTGGATGGCTGCAATTCCTGCCACTCGCCGCACGGAAGCATCAATGCGCGGCTTTTGCGCCGTCCGCAAGTCCTCACCCTTTGCCTGGAGTGCCACAACGGGGCGGGGAACTTCGGTCGCGATGGGGACGGCGTGGCGTTGACCTCTTCCACCCACTCCATGACCGACATCCGCTACCAAAACTGCACCTCCTGCCATGTGAAGATCCACGGTTCCAACGCGCATCCGAGGTTCCTGCGATGAAGGGTCTATTCGCATTTTTCAGCTTGGCGCTGCTCCTTGTGGCACAGCAGACCGTGGCTCCGACGACGGAGTCTGTCAGTCCGCAACGCGGCGAAAACATCGGCAATTACAACATCCGCCAGGATTTCGAAACCGGCTACCGCTTTGCCAATGTGGACGGCAACCGGGGCAAGTATCGCAGCGACGTGAATTTTCTGAACGGCGTGCGCCTGTTGGGCAGCAGCCTTTCGGTGTTTTCCCGCGACGGAAAGGACAAGTACTTTGACGAACTGGTTCTGAACACCCAAGGCTTGGGCAATGACCCCTACCAATTTGTCTCCCTGCGCCTGGAGCGCCACCGCACCTACCGCTACGACATGCAGTGGCGGGAGAACCGCTACTTCAATCCGGGCCTCACCATCGCCTTTGGCGCCCACGCGCAGGATCTTTCGCGCCGCATGCAGGACCATCAATTGACCGTGCAACCTTGGCGCTGGTTGGAGGTCTATGGAGGCTTTTCGCGCAATGTACAAGACGGGGCCGCGCTTTCCACCGTGAATTTCTTTGATTCCCGCGGCCAGATTTTCCCCCTCTTTGAAGATGTGAACCGGCGCCAGGATGAGTATCGCGTGGGGGGACAACTGAAGAGCAAATGGCTCAAGTTTTTCTGGCAGCGCGGGTGGGAGGAGTTTCGCGAATCGACGCGCAACTTCCTTACTTCCCCGGCTGTGGGGCTGGCGCCCAACGTTTCTGCCGTAGGCCTTGACTCGCTGCAGCGCGCCCAACCCTATTCAGGCTCTACTCCCCACTGGCGCTTGAATCTCTTTACCGAACGAAACAGCTGGCTTGCCGTGAATGCTCGCTTTACCCATTCCGATGGCCGCCGCGGATTCCTCTTTGATGAGATTGCCGGGGCCACCAACCGTGGTCTCGCCCGCAACCAGCAATCTCTGGTAGCTGGGGAGGCGCGCCGTCCGTTAACCAGCGCCAACCTTACCTTCAGCGTTTTTCCGCGCTCTTGGTTGACGTTCACCAATCATACGGCCTTTCACTCGTCCAAAATCGATGGCGACGCGCGGCTGCAGCAGTTTATCAACGGCCAAGCCGACCCCACGTTGCTGCAGTTTGAATTTCTGGGAGTGCGGGCGGCGACAAATTCCTCGGTGGCCGATGTGGTGATTCGCCCTTGGTTGAGCCTGCAGGGCGGCTATCAATTTGCCGACCGGCGTGTCCGCTCGCGGCAAACCGAAGTGGAAGGGACATTCAATTTCAGCCGCGCCGCCGAACAATCCAATCGCTTGCATGCGGGCACCTTAGGCTTTCGCGTGCGCCCGTGGAAAGGTTGGACCATCGTGGCCGACGGCGAACTCGGCCGCCAAGACCGCCCCTTCCTGCCCACCAGCGACCAGAATTACCATGGCTTCGGCCTGCGCTCGGAGTACAAGGCAAGGCAATTCCGCGTGGCGGGGCAGATGCGTTTCCACATGAATTTCAATTCCGCCAACCTCTTCCAGCACTCTTCGCGCAGCCGCAATTACACCGTCGACGCCACGTATACTCCCAGCACCAAATGGAGCCTGGATGCGGGCTACCAAAAGTTGCACCTCGACACCATTACGGGGCTGGCCTATTTTTTAAACTTCGATACCGTGGAAGGGGACCGCTCCTACTTTGTGAGTAATCTCCACGCAGTCCATGCCGGTGCGCGGTTCGCGCTGCTCCGCCGTTTGGACCTCTACGCGGGCCTCGCCTACAGCCAGGACACTGCCAACCCTGACGCGAGCTTTCTAACCAACACAGCCGCGCAACCGGTCTTTCTTGCCGCCCAAGCTTTCCCCCTAACCTACGTCTCGCCGCAGGTCCGCCTGAGCTTCCGGCTCCGGGAAAATGTGCGCTGGAATGCGGGCTATCAATACTACGACTACAGCGAAAGAGTGCTCGCACAACAGAACTATTTGGCCCACACGGGCTTCCTGAGCGTGCTATGGTCTTTTTAAGTCGCTAACGCACATGCCGCCGATCAACGGAGAGTTCCTAGGCACCGCCATTCTTTTTTTGATGACCATTGGGTTGATGCTCTTTCGCTATAACGCAGTGAATACGGAGAGCAATTGGCCGCTCGTCTATTACGCGCTTGCCGTCGTCCACTACCAGATGTTTGAGGGGGGGCTGGACCAGCGGGTGCTGTTCTCGGCGATTTTTGCTGCCGGTCTGCTGCGTTTTGAATTTCTCGCCGGATGGCCCTTGAAGCTGGTTCAAGGAGTGGAAATTGTCTTGTTGGCGCTAATCGCCTACCGGCTTTTCGATATTGTCTTCCTGTAGGGCAGGCGCCTACTCCAAAGGTAAGCCGCTGTCCTTCAGCGCGCGCCAACCGCCGTCCAGGCTAACAGGCTGCTCGTAGCCCATCTTCTTCAGATTGTCCGCCACCAAGGCGCTGCGGTAGCCACCGCCGCAATACAAAATCAGCTTCTTCGTTTTGTCGGGAACCTGCGTTTCGATGTCACGTTCAATGACTCCCTTTCCCAAATGCAGCGCGCCGGCGACGTGTCCCGCCGCGTACTCGCTTTGCTCCCGTACGTCCACCAGTAGGTGGTCTTCGCCCCGCTCCCGCAGTGCCAGGTACCCAGCCAAATCAATTTCTTCGATGCGCGACTTGGCATCGTTCACGAGCGCCAAAAATCCAGGTGTGTGTTGCATGCTAATCCTCCCAAACTAACCGATCCGTTCGATCTGCGCTCCCGCCCCCGCCAGCTTTTTTTCGATTGTTTCATAGCCGCGGTCGATGTGATAAACGCGGTCGAGAACGGATTCTCCTTCCGCCACCAAGGCGGCCAGAACCAGGCTGGCGCTGGCCCGAAGGTCGGAGCACATCACTTGTGCACCGGTAAGTTTGGCGGGCCCGGCCACAATTGCCTGCCTGCCTTCAATGCGAATGTTTGCGCCCATGCGCGCCAGCTCCGGCACATGCATAAAGCGGTTCTCGAAGATGTTTTCGGTGACGAAGCCGATGCCGTTGGCGCGTGTGAGCAAGGCCAAGAACTGGGCCTGTAGGTCGGTGGCGAATCCGGGATGTTCTTCCGTCGTAATGTCCACGCTGCGCAGTTGGCTAGAGGGCCGGATCTCCACGGCTGTTCTGCTTTCTTCCAAACGTGCGCCGGCTTGGCGCAGCTTTGTGGTGAGGGCGCCAAAGTGTTCGGGCCGGCAATCTTCCACCGTCAAAGCGGAACCGGTCATCACGGCGCCAATCACAAAGGTGCCCGCTTCAATCCGGTCCGGAATAATTTCGTGCTCCGCGCCGTGCAGCCGCTTGACGCCTTCAATGCGTACTTGGCTGGTGCCGGCCCCTTCCACGCGCGCACCCATCTTGTTGAGCAAGTCCGCGAGGTCAACCACCTCCGGCTCGCGGGCCGCATTTTCCAGTACCGTGGTGCCCTCGGCCAGCGCAGCGGCCATCATCAGGTCTTCCGTGCCGGTGACGGTGATGCGCTCAAAATGCACCGTCGTACCTTTTAACCCTGCTTCCGCCACAGCCTCGATATAGCCATGCTCCTGGTGCACAACCGCGCCGAGATGCTCCAGGCCATTGGTGTGCAGATTAATGGGACGCGCTCCGATCGAACAGCCGCCGGGAACGGAAACGCGCGCTCGCCCTGTTCTTGCGGCCAGGGGGCCAAGCACCAGGCTCGAGGCCCGCATGGTTTTCACGATTTCGTACGGAGCTTCCGGATTGGAGATCTTCCGCGCCGCAATCTTCAGCTCGCCTCCGGGCCCTCGTTGCACCTCCGCGCCGTTGTACTCGAGCAGCTTGAGCATGGTGGCGATGTCCCGCACTTCCGGAACGCGGTGCAGCGTCACCGGCTCCTCAGTTAACAGGCAGGCTGCCAGGGCGGGGAGGGCGGAATTCTTGGATCCGCTGACAGTTAATTTTCCAGACAGCGCGGAGCCGCCACGAATGCGAAATTTGTCCATACGATATTTTTGATAGTGTTTTTTGCGCGATTTTGCGATAGCGCCGGTTTTTGGCTCTAAGACACTTCGCCAAGGGCTTCTGCTACACGGTTGCCCGTTTGGGCAAGCAGCGCCTCGGCCGCAGCGCGATCTATCTTCAAGCGTCCCATGACAATCGCGGTACGGACAAGCATTCCCGCCTCGCGCAGCAAAATTTCTGCCTCGTCCACCCTAACGCCTGCCGCGGCCGCAACAATACGCTGCGCCCGGTCTACCAGTTTTTCGTTGGTGGGCTGCACGTTCACCATCAGATTGCCGTAGGTGTGGCCCAGTTTCACCATGGCGCCCGTGCTCAACATGTTCAGGACCAGCTTGGTGGCCGTGCCCGCTTTCAGGCGCGTGGATCCTGTCAAGACTTCCGGCCCCGTCAGCACCTCAATCGCCACATCAGCGTATTGCGAGATAAGGGCGCCAGGCGTGCACGCCAGCGCAATCCTCTTGCCGCCGATTTCGCGCGCCTCCAGCAGAGCGCCCTTCACATAGGGCGTGCGGCCACTGGCGGCAATTCCGCACAGCACATCGCCGGCGCGGAAGCCCATGGCGCGCAGTTCGGAGGCGCCGCGTTCGGGGGAATCTTCCGCGCCCTCCACGGCATAGCGTAAGGCGCGATCCCCACCCGCGATGAAGCCTTGCACCAGTTCCGGGGAAACATTAAAGGTAGGTGGACACTCGCTGGCGTCCAAAACTCCCAGCCGCCCGCTGGTGCCCGCACCGGTATAGAAGAGGCGACCTCCGGCCTTCATGCTGTCCACGATCAATTCAAGCGCCATAGTGATTTGCGGAATGGCGGCTTCCACGGCGAGGGCGACGGTCTGGTCTTCCTGGTTGATCAAACGCAGCATTTCTTCCGTCGAGGCGCGGTCCAGTCTCGCGGTGCGGGGGTTTTGCTGCTCGGTCAACAGGGCAGCGAGATTTTCCTTCATCCCTTAACCGATACCGTATTTGGCCAGCAGTTGTCTGCTGTGGCGGCTGACCAGAAAGGCGGCTTCTTCCACCGGCATGTCTTTCAACCCGCGGCCGAAAATTTCCGGGCTCAAGGCGTGTTGATAACCGATTTTCTTTAAGGAATTCAGGAAGCCCGCCCAATCCACAATTCCTTCACCGGGCAGGAGCCGCTCGTTGTCCTTGATGTGTTCGGGAGGCAGCTTCGGCGCATCGGCCAAATGGACGTGGATGATGCGATCGCGCCCGGCGGCGATAATGTCCGCCGGAGTGGCTCCGGCGTGGTGCCAGTGCCAGCTATCCAGCAGCAGCCCGCAATCCTTGCCGCACTCCACGGAAAATTCCAACATTTCCGGCATGCGCCAAATGAACTCATACGGGCGCGCCTTGCGGATGTGCAAGGGCCCCAAAAACTCCAACCCTAATTTCACACCGTGCGGGGCGAAGATCTCCAGAATTCTTTGGATGCGCTTCTTCAAGATGGCCCGCATCTC
>JANRIK010000032.1:0-266910 GCA_033765085.1 Bryobacter sp.
GACATGGTGATGCCGGGCGACAACGTGAACCTCGAAGTGGAACTGATCACCCCGGTGGCCATGGACAAGGGCTTGCGCTTCGCCATCCGCGAAGGCGGCCGCACGGTCGGCGCCGGCACGGTGACGGAGATTATTGAGTAGTTGAAGCGTTGGGGCTGCCTTCCCGGCAGCTCCAGCAAGAAGCAGTTTTACGGGGCTGCAGGCTTTGGCTTGCAGCCTCCGTTCGTTTATACTGAAGGTTAGGTCGAACGTAGGGGCATAGGCTAACGGTAAACCAGCGGTCTCCAAAACCGCCTTTGGGGGTTCGAATCCCTCTGCCCCTGCCACTTTACCCCTCCTTCCTGGAGCCTGATTGGTGGTTGCACCGGAAGCCTCAGCGCTTCCCAGCGTTGCCACAGGCGATTGAGAAAGAAGCTCACATATATGGCAGCAGAAAACACCATAGCGAAGGCCGATAGCCCTTTGGCCAAAGCGTCTTCCTGGACGCAAAGCGCGAAAGATTATTTTGAAGACCTGCAGAAGGAAATGCGCCTGGTTACCTGGCCTTCCCGTAAGCAAGTCATTGCCACCACCACCGTAGTGGTTGCCAGCGTGTTTCTCTTCGCCGTTTATTTCTTTGTGGTGGATCTCGCTTTTGGCCGTTTGATTGCGGAAATCTTTACCCGCGCGACCGGTAAGTAAGACGTGACTGGTAAGTAAGAAAAGAGACCCAAAGAGGCACAGATGGAAGATCTCCGCGAAGAACAGCCCGATACCAGCGCCGAATTGACCACCGATGAAGTGACCACCGAAGAAGTGGTAGCCGCCGACGTGGAACTCGCTGAAACTGAGCCACCCGCTGGCGAGGTGGTGGACGGCGTTGAAGAGAGCATTGACGAAAACGCTCACATGCACTGGTACATCATCCACACTTATTCCGGCTTTGAGAATAAGGTGAGCGAAAGTCTGCGTACCCGAGCCGAAGCCTTCGGCTTTGCCCACCGCCTGGGCCAGATCCTCATTCCCCGCGAAACCGTGGTGGAAATGAAGAACGGCAAGAAGGTGACCAGCGAGCGCCTGCTCTATCCCGGCTACATCATGGTGCAAATGGAAATGGACGACCAGTTGTGGCACGAGGTCAAGAACACGCCCCGCGTCACGGGTTTTGTGGGCGGCGGCAACAATCCGGTGCCGCTGACGGCCGATGAGGTTAACAAGGTTCTGTTCCGGCAAAAGGCCGTGGGCGACGCCCCGCGTCCGAAGGTCACTTACGAGAAAAACGAAACGGTCCGCATCGTCGATGGCCCCTTCAACAACTTCACGGGCAAAATCGACGAAGTCAACAACGAACGCAACACTCTGCGGGTTATGGTCAGCATCTTTGGCCGCTCCACGCCAGTGGAACTGGACTTCCTGCAGGTGGAAAAGATTTAGTTAGAGAAGAGAGATTTAGGAAGCAATGGCAAAGAAAGTAACTGGTTCAGTAAAGCTACAAATCCCGGCGGGTAAGGCCACGCCGGCTCCTCCCGTGGGTACGGCGCTCGGTCCGCAGGGCGTGAACATCATGGAATTCTGCAAGGCCTTCAACGCGAAGACCGCCGGTCCGGACATGGCGGGGCTGATCATCCCCGTTGTCATCACGATCTATTCCGACCGTACTTTCACCTTCATCACGAAGACGCCCCCCGTGCCCGTGCTGATCAAGAAAGCGTTGAACATCCAAAGCGGCTCCAAGGAACCGAACAAGCAGAAGGTGGGCAAGATCACCATGCAGCAGATCGAGGAAATCGCCAAAACCAAGATGCCCGATCTGAACAGCTTTGATCTTGATGCCGTCATTGCCCAGGTGAAGGGCACTTGCCGTTCCATGGGCGTCGACATCGCTAAGTAGGCATTTCCCCGTTCCTTCGGGATCAACGGGTTTTGCAGGCGGCCCTCGATGCTGAATCTGGCCAGCTGGCGCAATAGCCTATGGGTGGCGTCTCGTGCTTGGCGGGAAGAGCAGATCGCCTTCGCTCCTCTTGAACAACTAGAGCAAGTCCAGTCCCGGCGCCTACAGCGCTTAGTGCGGCATTGTTGGGAATACGTTCCCATTTACCGGCAATGGTTGGCGCAGGCAGGCGCGCAACCGGGCGACATTCGTTCCGCGTCGGACCTCGCGCACCTTCCTCTCCTCGATAAGCTTCAGTTGGCGCGCGAACCGGAGTTGTTTGCGGCACGCAATTATACCGGCGCCGATGGGTTGACTCTTACTTCCAGCGGCACCAGCGGCTACCGGCGCCACTTTCGCCACGACACCCAGGCAGTTCTAGAAGCTCTCGCGGCAGGTCGCCGGCAACGCATCGCTCTGGCGGAAGTCGTGGGCCAGGAAGCTAGTTATCGGGAAGCGGTTCTCAATAGAGAGGAGTCTGCGGCAGGCCAGATGCGCCGCTTTCTGGAAGCCCGCATCTGGACTCCGCGCCGCTTGGACCTTCAGCGCCTGATGCTGAACCCCAGTCTTCCTTTTCGCGAAATCCTGGATGAACTGAATCACTTTGCGCCGGTGGTCCTGCGTGGCTATGGCTCCTATGTAGGCGCCTTTTGCCGTTGGGTGGCCGAGAATGGACATGCTTGGCAGAAGCCCCGGGCCATTACCTACGGGGGCGACGCGATGCCGCAAGCGGACCGCGAGCTCATTACGCACCACCTCGGCATTCCGGTGCTAAGCACCTATCAGGCCGTAGAGGCGCTCCGCATTGGTTTTGAGTGCGCCGCGGGAACGGGCTTTCACATTTCACTGGACCAATGCGCGGTGCGTGTGCAAAATGGTCAGGTGGTTCTAACCAATCTGGTGAACTACGCCATGCCCGTGCTGAACTACCCCATTGGCGACTTGGCCGGCTGGGACGATTCGCCTTGCCCCTGTGGGCGCACGCTCCCCCGCTTGACCGCCATTGAAGGCCGGGCCGAGGATTTGCTGTGGCGCCCAGATGGCAGCGCGGTGATGGCTTTAGTGGCTCTCGCGCCGCTGCAGGCCGTGCCCGGCGTCGTCCGCGTACAAATTGAACAGTGTGCCTTGAACGAGTTCCTCCTCCGCGTCATTTGGCAGGCCGGAGCGGCAACCATGCCGGAACGGTTGGGCGAAGTGTTGCGCGGGGTGATGGGCCAAGCCGTTGCTGTGCAAGTGGAGCCGGTTGAGCAACTGCCGCCCGAAGCCTCCGGCAAGGTCAAAAGCGTCATCTCCCGGGTGGCGCCCCGATGATTGCCGAATTGCGGGATTTTGTCGAATTGGAGCGGCAGCGAGGCTGGAGTGTGGCCAAAGCGCGGGCGCGGCGTACGGAGCGCTTACGCGCCCTGCTCACCCATGCTCAACAGCAAGTGCCCTACTATACCGAGCTCTTTCGCAAGGCCGGTTTGCGGCCCGAGGATATTCGGGAGGAAAATGACCTGCAGTACTTGCCAATCACGCGCAAGGAAGATCTGCGATCCGCTGGCGATGCCGCCCTGGCGCGCAATGCCGGGCCGATTACTTGGCAGCACACTTCCGGCAGCTCGGGCGATCCCTTCCGCATTGCCTTAACGGCGGACGAAGCCCGCCGCCGCCGCTTGCGGGAGTTCCGCGCGCTGCGGGGCATTGGCGTACGGCCTTTGGATTCGTTGGTCATCCTCGGCACCAGCCGGACCCGTCCCCCCAGGTTGCACCGGCGCCTGGGACTATACCGGCTCCAAGTAATCCCGTACGGTGTGCCTCCCGCCGAACAAGCCGCCCTCATCCAAAAAGCCCGTCCCGATGTGCTCTGGTTTTTCCCCACCGTGCTGAAGCAGGTTCTTTCCGAAACCGGCCAGCCCTTGCCGGCCTTGGCGCAACCGCGCCTCTTAATCGCGTCCGCCTCAGTTTTGGAACAGGCCTTCCGCAAGCAATTGCAGCAGGCCTTGCCGATGGCCAAGATTGGGGATTTTTACGGATCTACCGAAGTGGGGCGCATTGCGGCGGGTTGCCAACGCTGTGATGGCTTGCATTGGGAGCAGGACGCGCTGATTCTTGAGTTGTTAGAAGATGGCAAGCCCGTTGCTGTGGGCGAGGAAGGCACAGTGGTGATTACCAACTTGGACCAATGGGCCATGCCACTCATCCGCTACGAACAGGCGGACCGCTGCCGTATGCGCCCAGACCCTTGCCCCTGTGGATTACCCGCGCCGCTGCTCGACCCTCCCTTGGGGAGAGATCCGGATATGCTGCGCTTGCCTTCAGGAAAACGGCTGTCGGCGGCGGGCCTCGATATCTTAATCAAGGACATCCCGGGAGTGCTGCAGTATCGCTTTGTGCAAAACCGGGAGGCCGCCGTTGAGGCGCAGTTCTGCTTTGTGGAAACACCAAACGAAGACTTTCTCGCACAGGTAGAGGCAAGGGTCGGGGCGGCTTTGCCAGAACCTATGGAGGTGCAACTGCGGGTGTTTGGCCGAAACGAAATGCAGGGCCCGAAGTTCAAGTCGGTAGTTTGTAATTTGCCAACCCGAAGCGAGGAAGCGCAAGCAAGTGTCCACCCTAATTGAAATCCTGGCGGCCGCCGCCCGCCAACAGCCCGGAGCACCGGCAATTCTCGCCCCGCACCGTTCGCCGCTTCCCTACGCCGAGCTGCACCGGAGCGTGCGCACAGGGGCCGTGGCCTTGCGGCAGGCCGGCATCGGGCCGGAGGATCGTGTCGCCATCGTACTGCCCAACGGACCCGCAATGGCGCTCGCATTTCTGCAAGTTGCCAGTTGCGCGGGCGCGGCGCCTTTGAACCCGAGCTACACCCAAGCGGACTTTGCTTTTTACCTAAAGGACCTCGAAGCCAAGGCGCTGCTGGTGGGGGAAGGCTCGCCATCCGCCGCCCGCCTGGCAGCGGCAGAATTGGGCATCCCCGTGATCGAAATGCGGGATCTCGAAAACGCGGTTGAGAGCAACTCCTTGTTGGATTGGCCAACTCCCGATCACACCGCGCTGCTGCTGCACACCTCAGGAACCACGTCCCGGCCTAAGCTCGTTCCCTTAACGCAGCAGAATCTTGTCGCCTCGGCCCGTAACATTGCCCATACATTGGCCTTAAGCCCCATGGACCGCTGTTTGAACATCATGCCCCTATTTCACATCCACGGCCTGGCCGCGGCGCTGTTGGCCAGTCTGTGCGCCGGGGCATCCGTAGTGTGTAGCGACGGCGTGTATGCCAAGGGCTTTTTCGCTTGGTTGGATGCGTTCCAGCCCACTTGGTATACGGCCGTGCCCACGATGCACCAAGGCATTCTCGGGCAAGCGGCCGCGCATGCCGAGGTGGTGGCACGGGCCAAGCTGCGTCTGGTCCGCTCCAGTTCTGCGGCCTTGCCGCCGGCTGTGATGGCCGAGCTCGAAAAGACCTTCCGTGCCCCGGCCTTGGAGGCCTACGGCATGACGGAGGCGGCGCACCAAATGGCCAGTAACCCGCTACCGCCACTGGTGCGCAAACCTGGTTCCGTGGGACGCGCCGCGGGCCCGGAAATCGGCATTATGGATGAGCAGGGCGCACTCCGAATGGCGGGCGAGATTGGCGAGGTGGTGATTCGCGGCGAGAACGTTACGCCGGGATACGTCGCCAACGATGCGGCCAACGAAACGGCCTTCGCGCACGGTTGGTTCCATACGGGCGACCAGGGCTGGCTGGACGAAGATGGCTATTTGCACCTCACCGGCCGCTTGAAGGAATTGATCAATCGGGGCGGGGAAAAGATTGCCCCGCGGGAAGTGGACGAGGCGATCCTGGCTCATCCGGCTGTTCGCCAAGCCCTGGCCTTTGCCGTGCCGCACCAGCAATTGGGGGAAGACATTGGCGTGGCCGTGGAGCTGCATACGGGCGCTAAGGTGGACGAGGCGGAACTGCGCGATTGGGCAGCGGCAAAGCTGCCGGGCTTTAAGTTGCCGCGCGTGATTCGCGTCGTCGAGAAAATCCCGCTTGGCCCCACCGGCAAATTGCAGCGCATAGGCTTGGCGGCAAAGCTGGGCGTAAGCCTGATTGATGACCAGCAGCGCGGCGAGTTCCTCGCTCCGCGCAACGAAACCGAGCGCCAAATCGCCGCTCTTTGGCAGACCCTACTGCCCTCGGCGCGCATTGGCGTTCGGGATCGCTTTGAAGCACTGGGGGGAGATTCCCTACTAGCCGTCCGCATGTTGGCCGCTCTCGAAACGGATTTAGGCTTGACGGTGCCTTGGCAACACTTCGTGGTGGAAGGAACCATTGAATGCTTGGCTGGAAGCGCCAGGGCTGCCACCGCCGCTGGCCATTCGTCTACCCTCCTGGAATTGCGCGGAGGCGAAGGGCCGGCGCTGGTTTGCTTGCCGGGCCACGATGGCACTTTGTTGGGGCTGGCGCGCATGGCGGAAGCAATGCCCGCCGGGCCGCCGATCTGGGCCTACGATTTTCAAAAAATGGCGCGGGCGGAAAGCGTTGAATCGCTCGCCGCCGCCTGTATCGAAGAATTGCGCCAGCGGCAACCCACGGGCCCCTACCGGCTCGTGGGGGTTTGTTTTGGTGGTTGCGTCGCCCTGGCTATGGCCAACGGGTTGCGCGCAGCGGGCGCGGAAGTGGAACTCCTCGCTTTGGTCGATACGCTCAACCCCGCCTGGCGCCGCCGTGCGGGTCTTGCCAGTTGGGGAGCGGCTCGTGCGAAACAAGTAGGCCTGAAAATTGCCGCCCACGGGGAAGCGCTGCGCCAGCGCCGCCTTGGCCAGCGCTTGGGCTATCTGCGCGGCCGCGTTGGGGATTTTGTAAAGAACTACCGGGAATTGAGCGCTGCCCGTTATGGCGTGGGCAACGTGGAAAATGCTTCCTACCGCCGCCTTATGCTCGAGCACACTCCTCAACCCTGGCCCGGGGATGCTTTGGTGCTGCGTGTGCGGGGGCGCCGCCTGGAAGTGCCCGATCTTGGTTGGCGCGATTGGATGGGAGGAAAGCTCGAGGTGCAGGATCTTCCCTTTGCCGCCGAAGGCGCGCTGGCGGGGGACAATGCCCGCCGCGTGGCCAAAATGCTCGCGGAGTTTTTTCGGCTTGGCTGAACAGGATTGGGAGAAGTTGGGCGAGGGCGCTGACCCTTCCTGGTACCTTGACCCTCTCGTCGCCCGGCAAAAACGCGAGGTGAATTTAGCGCTGGTGCAAGCGGCCCTGCGGTATGCCCCGAACCCAGAGCGCGTGCTGAAGACGGACCTTTTTGAAGACGCCTTTGGCGAAGACGAATTACTGGGCGACTTTCCGGTGTCCCCCCGCCTGTTGTGTGGCGTGGAACTTGCCTACTCAACCACCCAGCGCGCCCAAGTCCGCTTCCCTCACTTGCGCGGCCAACTGGCCGTTGGAGATTTGCGGAATCTGCCGTTTCGCCCGGGCAGCTTTGACCTTATCGTCTCCACTTCTTCCCTCGATCACTTCGCCACCGTTGAGGAATGGGAAGGCGCCTTGCTGGGCCTGTTGAAGCTGCTGGCGCCGGGCGGAGTGGCGCTACTCACTTTCGACAATCCCGCCAACCCGCTCTACCATTGCCTGCGCTGGGGCGCTCGGCGAGGAATTTTGCCGTTTGCCTTAGGCTTCACTCCGAGTCTTGCAACGGTGGAATTGGGCGCCGTCGCAGCGGGCTGTACGGTTCTTGAACAATCCTTCGCCATCTACAATCCCCGCGGGCTGTCGACCGCATTGTTTTTGGGGCTTCGCAAGTTACTCGGCGGCAGGGCCGATGGCGCGGTGCGCTGGTGCCTGCAGGCGTTTGCAAAGCTCGGGAAAACGGGTTTACGCAAGCACCTCGCTTGCTTTCACGCCACCATTGTGCGGGCCAATTTGTAGGTCTGCGCCGCTGCGGCCACGGTGTGGGTGATGGGGTCTGAGTAGCCTCCTCCGAGCGTAATGGCGACAGGCACCCCACGCCGCCGGCACTCGTGGAAAACTAAGTGGTCCCGCGCCAACAGGTCCGCAGGCGCTAGTGCGAGCTTCCCCAGCTTGTCTGTGGCCAGCGCATCCACGCCCGCCTGATAGAAGACGATTTGCGGGCGGGTAGCAAAAACTTGTTCAAGTGCCGCGGGAAGCGCGGCCAGGTACTCCTCGCCCTCCGTGCCGTTTTCAAAGGCCAAGTCAAGGTTCGACTGTTCTTTGCGAAAAGGAAAGTTGTGCCGGCCGTGGGCCGAAAAAGTAAACACGCGCGGGTCGCCCGCGAAAATTGTCGCCGTACCGTCGCCTTGGTGCACGTCCAGGTCCACCACGGCTACGCGTTCTACCTTTCCTTCGTCCAACAGGCGCGCGGCCGCCGCGGCAATATCGTTGAAAACACAAAATCCGGAGCCAAACGTGCGATGCGCATGGTGGGTGCCGCCCGCCAGTACGCCTGCCACCCCTTCCCGCAAGGCCACTTGCGCGGCTTCCACCGTGGCGCCCACACTGGACAAGGTGCGCGTGATCAGCTGCGGAACATTGGGAAAACCGATGCGCCGCACTTCCTGCGCGTCCAACTGGGCGGCCAGGAAGCGCTCGACGTAGGCCTGCTCATGCACGCGCAACAAGTCTTCCGTTTGCGCGAAGGGACCAATTTCAAAGCGAAAGCCGCTGTTTCCGCCTAGCTGTTCTCGCAGCAGACGGTATTTCTCCATGGGGAACTTGTGCCCTGTGGGAAGCGGAATATCGTAAGGGTCGCAGTAATACAGCAGCAATTAGCGTTTCGAAAGATCCCGAATCCAGATGTCCTTAAAGCGCATGTTGCCTTCGCCGCCCGAGTGCAATTGCAGGGCGATGGGCCCGTCAAAACTCTTCGGGTTGGGGTCGGTGAAGTCGATCATCGTCACGCCGTTCAAGCGCGAGATGTAGCGGTTGCCTTCCACAATCAGCAGGTATTCGTTCCACTCGCCTTTGCGCACCACGAGTTCATTTTGGGGAGCGGGCCAAACCACCCAGCCACGGCCGTCGCCATAAATACCGCCCGTGTGCTGGCCAATGGTGCAATCCACTTCGAACTGCAGGCCGCGGGAGACGTCCACCGTGCCGGGCTTAAAGTCCACGTGGAAGAACACGCCGGAATTGCCCGAGCCGATACACTTGAACTTCAACGTCAGCTGAAAGTCCTTGTATTCCTTCTCGGTCTTCAGGTAGCCGTAGGCCTTCGAAACCGCCTCACCCACCAGTTCGCCATTGTCGACGGTCCACTTCTCTTTGCCGACATTTACCCAGCCGGTCAAATCTTTCCCATTAAAGAGCTGCACCCAATCCTGTCCGCCGAGTTTGGCGGGCTTCACGTTTTGGGCCAGCAGGCTGCCCATGGCCAAGGAGAAAACAAGCAAGAATCGCATCGTCTTGATTGTACAGTTAAGCGCCGACTGACTGCTAAGCACCGACTGACTGTGCAATCAAACCGGCGATTCGTTTCGCATGGTGCGCAACAAGGTCCGCGTCATTGCCTTCCACCATCACCCGCGCCAACAACTCGGTTCCGGAATACCGCACCAGTACCCGCCCGGCGCCGGCAAAGGCCGCCTCGCATTCGGCAATGCCAGCTTGCACTTCCGCCAACTCCCCCAGAGGCTTGCGTTCTTTCACCCTCACGTTTTCCAAGCGCTGGGGGTACACTTCCAAATCCGCCGCCAGTTCATCGGCGGTCTTGCCGCTTCCCACCAACGCGGCCAGCAGTTGCAAGGCGGTCAGCAAACCGTCGCCCGTGGTGGCATACTCGCGGAAGATCACATGGCCCGATTGTTCGCCACCCAGCGCCGCGCCGCTGGCGATCATTTCTTCCAGCACATATTTATCGCCCACCGCCGCGCGCGCCATCGACAGGCCGCTCTTGCGCAGCGCCACCTCCAGACCCAGGTTGGACATCACGGTCGCCACCACGCGCCCCCCGGGAAGCTTGCCTGCTTCGTGCAAAGCACGGCCCACCACCAGCAGCACCGCATCGCCGTCGAGCTTCCGGCCCGAGGCGGCCACGAACAAGGCCCGGTCGGCATCGCCATCAAAGGCTACGCCCAAATCCGCATCCCGCGCCAGCACTTCGCGTTGGAGATAATCCGTGTGCAAGGCTCCCACGCCGTCGTTGATGTTCCGGCCATTGGGGGTATTGGCAACGGCCACTACATCCGCACCCAAGCGGGCAAAAAGGTCCGGGCCCAGTTTGCTCGCCGCCCCGTGCGCGCAGTCCACCACCAACCGCCGGCCCTCCAAACGGTGAGGAAAGGTCGCCGCCAGATAGTCCAAATACGCGGCGTCCAAACTCGCGTCCGCCTCGAGGGCCGCGTCAAGGCCGCTTGCGCCGCCACGGTGCACCAGGATTCGCTCTTCCAATTCAATCTCCACCGCATCCGGCAGCTTATAGCCCGAATGGTCAAACACCTTCAGGCCATTGTCTTCGTATGGGTTGTGGGAGGCGGAGATCATG
The DNA here is from genome assembly GCA_033765085.1 of Bryobacter sp. Taxonomy (GTDB): domain Bacteria; phylum Acidobacteriota; class Terriglobia; order Bryobacterales; family Bryobacteraceae; genus Bryobacter. Next base: position 10,372 of record JANRIK010000032.1, read on the forward strand.
ACGCCCGCCACAAAGTCCCCGGTCTTGGTAAGGTACGCTACCCCGGGCGTTGTAATCACCCCCGCGAAAATTGGCTCTACCGCGGCGGCGCGCAAACCCGCGGCCACTGCTTTCGCCAGCCAAGGGCCAGACTCCCGCGTATCCATGCCCAACAGCACGCGCGGAGCCACCGATTGGTGCCGTGCCCAATGGCCCAACGCCGCCCCTAGTCCAAACGCCGTGGCCGCATCCAGCGGATACTCGCCCGCCTTGCCCCGAATGCCATCTGTTCCAAAAAGTTGCCGCACCATAGTTCGCAATCCCCGTCGGTCCTCCGCTCTTAGTTTCGCCTGAACTCGGAAGAACCTTTAGTGAAACGTTTGTTACACGCGGAGCTAGGGATTGTCGGTCGCTTCCGCCGTTGTACTCTCCACGCTCACCTTTACGTTCACCGTTGGTTGGGCGCGGAAGGCCAGTTCCGGGTCGGGTAACAGGACATTCACGGAGATGGGCTTTTCGGGGTCGAGCTTATCCAGATCGATGGGCTCGGTGTTGAGCGTGCGCAGATCCCGGAAACTGGATTCGGGGCCCACGATTTTCACTGCCGTGGGGCTAACTTCCGCCGCGAGCACCTTCCACTTGGCGGAGCTCAGAAACTGCGGCATTACGCTGATTTCGCGCTCCACACGCCGCTCCAGGGTGACGCGCATCTGGCTGGGCATAGCCCGTACCAGAGAGACGCGGCTCGGCAAATTGATCGTTTCCGGCGTGATGGAAAAGGTGCGCGTGGAAGCCTGCCGCATGCCTGCCAAATCCAGCACCACGTTCGTGCGTTCCCCGTTCACTTCGCCCAGGCGCGTGCGTGGCCCGCGTACTTGAATCTGCACCCGCGAAGGGGCATCGGGCGAAAGGTCGAGCTCCGCGGAAAGATTGCGGTATTCCACGGGCACAGAGACCGTTTCAATCAATTCCGGCTCGTCCACCAGCGCCACCCACAAAAGCGCCGCCACGGCCACGCTCAGCAGCTTGGCCGTGATGTTTTCCGTGAAAAAGCGCAAAACCGGATTCATGAACAGCGAGTTTTAGTCTAACAAGCGTCACCCTTATGCATTTTGTGCATCTCGATGGGTATGCGGACGATTCTCTTCCTCTTTTCCTTGCAATGCTACGTTCTCGGGGCCGCTGACGAAAAGGCCAATATCGAGAAAGCCGACCGCGCCATCGAAGCCTTCCAAACTGCCTTGCGCCAGGAATTGCAAGCGGCGATGGCGAAAGGCGGTCCCATTGCCGCCATTGTAGTTTGCAAAGAAAAAGCCCCGCAAATTGCCACGCGCCTCAGCGCCGAGCACGGGGTGCAATTGCGCCGCACCAGCTTGCGGGAACGTAATCCGGCCAACCGCCCCGATGCCTGGGAGCGCGCCACGCTCGAGGAATTTCTGCGCGAAAAGGCGGCCGGAAAACCTTTGGCGCAAATCTCGGCCAACCGCCAAGAAGGCGACCGCCTCCGCTACATGCGTCCCATTGGCACGCAAGCTTTATGCACCGTTTGTCACGGGACCAACGTGGCGCCCTCGCTGGCGGCTGCCTTAAAGGAACACTACCCGCAGGACCGTGCAACCGGATTTACCGAGGGCGACATTCGCGGCGCTTTCTCGGTTAGGATTCCCACGCGCTAAGACGCGCGAAACTCCATTTGTGAGTTCTCGCCCGGCGGGGGCGACAGCGGTGTGTTGAAGTGGCGCGTCAGGCGTTCCTCGACGTACTCAATGGTGACGCCGTGTTGGATTTCTCCAAAGCTCGCCACGGAGATTTTGCCGGTCTCCTCGCTCACGACTAAGGCCAGCGCATCGGTCTCCTCCGTAATGCCAATGGCCGCGCGGTGGCGCGTCCCCAAGCTACCCAAGCGCGCGGGGTTCATCGAAAGCGGCAAAAAGCAGGCGGCGGCGACAATGCGTTCGCCTTGCACAATCACGGCGCCGTCGTGCAGCGCGCCGCCGGAATAGAAAATACTGAGAAGCAGATCCCGCGACAGCCGCGCATCCAAATTTACCCCGGTCTCAATGAAGGTCCGCAGGCCGACGTCGCGTTCCACCACAATCAGGGCGCCGGTCTTGTGTTGGGAAAAATGCGCCAGCGCCATCAGAATTTCTTCGGCCGATTCGCGCCGCTGCAAGCGGCTGCCAAAGGTGAAGACCCGGGCGCGGCCAATGCGGGCCAGCACACGCCGGATCTCCGATTGGAACATCACAATAATGGCAAAGGCCGTGTAAGGCGCCAGCGTACTGAGCAGCGTGCGCAGCAATTCCAAGCCAAACCAAACGCTCGCTATGTAGGCGCAAAGCAGGATCATCAATCCGCTCACCACTTGCGCCGCACGGCGGCCGCGGATGTTGATGATGAAGATATAAATGAAGCCGGCCACCAGCAGGATGTCCACAATGGCCATCGGTGTCAGCTTGCTGAGCGTTGTACTGAAGAAATCCGAAAAACGGTTCATCGGCGGCTTAACGCTATCCCTTCCAGGGGCTCATCGGGAAGGGATAGCGCAGGTCTTTAATCTTGTCGCCGATTACCTCAATGCGCTTCAGGTCGGCTGAGCCCAAGCCTGCTTCCTCGGCCAAGAGCAGCATGTTGTCGCACTTGTGAAAGGGCGGGGTCCCTTTGGTGGCGCGCGGGTCGTAGCCCATCAGTGCGGTGCCCACAGCGTCGGTCGAAACCGGATTGGTGCCCAGCACCAGTAGCCGCGGCCGCGCAAAACCGGTGCCCGCGAAGGTGCCCTTCGAGGCATGGATCCATGGCCCCTCGCCGCCGGTCATGGTTTCAATGCCGTCAATGAAACTAATGTCGATGGGCCGCGCGGCTACTACTTCGACGGAAATGCGGGGCATGCGATGAAAGGCGTCGCGCGGGCTGTTTGGATCTTTCTCGGCGGCGGCGATCCGGGCCGGTTGGCGCTTGCCGGCGTGGCAGCATTGGTCGCGGCCGGTGGTCGGGGCCTCGTTCGGTTCGTCCACGCCCGCATCGTTCCCATAGATGGAGGCCGGCGTGCAGCCGAACATATTCTTCATGGCCAAGGTAATGCCGCAGGTGTCGTGGTTCTTCAATTTCGCCATCGACATCATGATGTCCGTCTGGTCGTAGATTTCGTTGAATTCCCAGGAGGAAAAAATCCAACCGCCGCGGGGTACTTGCCGCCGCACATACTTTTTCGCAAAGCCCCCCAACCCATTGGTGTTGAGGAACTCGACATTCTTCGCCGCTGTGGAGAGTTGGCGCACCGGCCAACCGGAATCGAGCATGTATTCCGCCAGCGGCCCCGCCGTTCCCCAGGCCGATTCCACAAAGCGGATGCGCTTGGCCCCGGCGCGCTCCAGCACTGCCGTCATGGCGAGCACGTGCTTAGGATGTGTATAGTGCGTGGCCCCCAATGCTTTTCCTTGAAAGCGAAGCCCGGGCGAGCCGGTCAGGTTCAACTTGATGGTGACCGTCTTGTTGCGCACCAGCTTCCCGGCGCCACCCAACTGATCGAACATCTCGTTGAAGATGGCGAAGAAATCTTGGTTGTAGTCCTCACACTGCCGGATGGCGACCGGCGGGGCAGGCAAGCGGTTGCTTTGCGCCGCAACGGGCAGCGCGCTGGCGAGGGCAAGAACATCGCGGCGGGTCATGCCTCCTATTGTATGTGCTGCAAGCGGGCCCGCTAGTTGGATAGACTAGCGCCCAGCTATGGAACGCAGAAGCATCCTGAAAGCCGCCGCGGGCGGATTGACGATCCTGAAAAGCGGCACGCTGCGCGGCGCCGGCGCACCTTCCAACAAACTGAACATCGCCCTGGTGGGCGTGTGGGGGCGCGGCACGGCGCACTATAATTCGCTGTTGCGCGAAAATGTCGTGGCCCTGTGCGACGTGAACGACAAGCGCACCAAAGAGGCGCTCGCCATCTGGCCGCAAGCCAAAACCTATTGGGATTGGCGCAAGATGATGGACCAGAAGGACATTGAAGCCGTCGTCATCTGCACCGCCGACCACCAGCACGCCTTCATTGCCAATTGGGCCATTAACCGCGGCATGCACGTGTTTTGCGAAAAGCCCCTCGGCATCTCGGTGGAAGAATGCCGCACCGTGCGCGCCAACTATCTGAAGAACCGCGCCAAGGTGGCCACGCAACACGGCACCCAACGCCACGCCTACCCCAATTTCGCGCGGCTGCGGGAGTGGGTGCTGGATGGCGCCATTGGCGATCTGGTGCGCGTCCACGCCTGGGACGTCCGCCAATTGCCTCGCCCGGGCTATCCGCTGGAACAAGGGCCCTCGCCCGACGTGCTCCACTTCGACCAGTGGCTGGGGCCCAGCCCCGCGCATCCCTACAGTCCGCAATACTTTGGCGGATCGAGCGGGCTGAACTGCCTGTTCTGGAACATGTACCGCGATTTCGGCGTGGGGCAGATTGGCGACATGGGCGCCCACACAATGGATCTGGTTTGGAATTTTGTCGACGCGGGCGCGCCCACGGGTATTGAGGTGGACCAGGAGGTGACGGACAAATTCAATCCGGACATTTGCCCCGTGAAGTTGAAGGTGACCTTCGAGCATCCGGCCAATGCCTGGCGTGGTCCGCTGGAAATTGTCTGGTACCAGGGTGGCTTGAAGCCGCAGGCGCCGCGCGGATACCTCGATTTGAGCCGTGTCGGCAATGGCGCCATCCTGGAAGGCACAAAAGGCGCGATCTTTGCGGATTTCACAAGCCGCGTGCTGCTGCCACTAAACGATAGCGGCGATCTGAGCTACTATCGTCCGCGCAAGCGCGAGGAATTGTTGCCTCTGGTGAACGGCGTGGGGAATTCCACGGAACGCCCTGCGCCTCGCACTCCCCGTCCCCCGCAACCGCTGCCCAAAGGCTTTAGCGATAGGCCATCGGCAGCGCCCGGACCCAATGGCTTTGCCGCGGTACAGTTCACGGAAGATGGTTTGCCCGCTGCCTTAGGCTTGCCCAACGAAACGGTCGATGCCGTGCTGGCGGCGCGCAAAGAAGGCCGCTTGTTGAACGCCGACCCCTTCCAACTCGAATGGATTGCGGCTTGCAAAGGCGAACGGGACCGCTTTGCGGAAGGCACCTCCACGAAAACGAATTGCGACTTCGATTATGCCGGCAGCATGATCGAGCAAATGCTGCTGGGCTTGGTGGCGCATCGCATGGGCAAGAAATTGACCTACGACCCTGCCAGTGGCTTGGTAACCAATTCCAGCGAGGCGAACGAATACCTTAAGCGGCGCTACCGTGCGGGCTGGGCTCTAAACGGGTAGCCGCCAAAGACAGTTGCTCCAGTTCCAGATCGGCCGTGGAAGCTTCCTGGCGGGGCCGCAAGCTCTCCACCGACGGACCTTTGCCTTCGGCGGGCAAGGCCGTCAATCGCAATAAACTCATCTGGAAATGCAGGTGTTGGAGCGCTTCGGCGCGTTCATCGAGAAGGGGGGACGTTGGAGGCATACGCACTAGTCAATCTAATCGGTAGTTTTGGCGGCTTCGATAGGAAAAACGTTCTAATTTTCACCCTTAGATTGTCATCAGGACATTTCTAAGCAAGATTTCGTTCTTGGAACGCATGTTGGGACCCGATGAGGCTCGAAGAACCGGTTGGGCGGGGCTTCGGGGCGGGCACTTGGAGGCGGGAATGCCGTAAAAGGGTCTGAATTCAAAAGCTCCTCAGAACCTTCTACGGAATCTGGAGAGGTGGGATGAAGGGCAGGCAATTCACTGCGGAGAGCAACCCTATATTCCACGAGCCTCAGGTCCGTGCAACGCCATAGAGGAAAGCAATTGTGATGCCAAAGCCAACCTCCGTTTTACAGCCCCTCTCCCGCCCTTCCTGTTCCAATTCCGAACTTGTCTGGCCGCGGAACCGGCACAGTGCCGTTCCAATGCAGAGTGCTGTTCCAATTGAGTACGCTAAGCCTAATGCTGCTCCAATTCGGGACCCGGCGCGGCCGGACGATGCTCTTTGGCTGGATTTGCTGCGCGGTGATCTGCGCCACGCCCACGCCCCTACACGCCGATAAACTCTGGTATTCCTCCCCGGCGCAAGCTTGGACGGAGGCCCTCCCGGTGGGCAATGGCTTTTTGGGTGCCATGGTTTTCGGCGGCGCGGGCGAGGAGCGCATTCAATTTAACGAGCACACCATTTGGACCGGGCAACCGCGCAGCTACGCCCGTCCCGGCGCCCACCGCCACTTGGCGAAAATTCGCGAGCTTTTGGCAGCCGGGCGGCAAAAAGATGCCGAAGCGCTGGCGATGCAGGAGTTTATGGGTGAACCTTTGCGGCAGTTTGCCTACCAGCCGCTGGGGGAAATCCGGCTGCGGTGTGCGGGCGTGGCCGCCAGTCCCTACCGGCGGGAATTGGACCTCGACACAGGTATCGCCACCACGCAAGCTGGCCAGCAGACGCAAATGGTCTTTGCCTCCAATCCGGATCGCGCAGTGATTGTGCGGCGCGAGGGGGCCGGCCTGGACTGTAGCGTCGCGCTGACCACTCCGCATGCCGGGCACACCATGGAAGCTTCCGGGACTTTAATCCGCCTCGGGGGTAAGCCCGATAATTCGGTCGTCCGCTTTGCCGTGCGCCTGGAAGCCCAGGTTGAAGGCGGCACATTAAAGGCCGAGGGCGCGGAACTCCGCATCCAAGGGGCGCGGGCCTTCACCTTGGTTTTGACCGCGGCCACCAATGTCCGCAGTTGGAAGGACGTTTCCGGCGAGCCCTCCGCACCGCAGGTGAAGGCAGTTTACCCGGCCTTGCGCCAGCGCCACCTCGACGACTTCGTGCCCGTTATGCGGCGCGTCCAGTTCCATTTGGGCACTGAAGAAGAGCGCATTGCCTCCGGGCAATTGCCCACCAACGAGCGGATCCGCGCCTTTGCCGCGAAGGCCGACCCCGCCTTGGCCGCTTTGCTCTTCCAATACGGGCGCTATCTGTTGTTCTCCAGTTCACGCCCGGGTGGGCAACCGGCGAACCTGCAGGGCATCTGGAACGACCAGCTCAAGCCCAGTTGGGATTCGAAATACACCGTGAACATTAACACCGAAATGAACTACTGGCCGGCGGACCTGGCGGCCTTGCCCGAAACCTTGGAGCCGCTTTGGACGGCGCTATTCGAATTGGCCGAATCAGGCGCAATTACCGCGCGCGAACACTACGCCGCTCCGGGTTGGGTGTTGCACCACAATTTTGACCTGTGGCGCGGAACGGCGCCCATCAATCACGCCAACCACGGCATTTGGCCCACCGGCGGGGCGTGGCTTTCCTTGCACGCCTGGGAGCATTACCAGTTCGCGCGGGACCGCGCATTTCTGGCGCGCCTCTACCCGGTGCTGAAAGGGGCCGCGGAATTTTTTGCGCATACCTTAGTGCGCGAAGGAAGCGGCCAGTTTTTGATTACCAGCCCCAGCAATTCTCCCGAGCAAGGGGGCTTGGTGGCCGGGCCCGCCATGGACCGCCAGATTGTGCGTTCGCTGTTTGCCGCCACCGCCGCTGCCGCCCGCACCCTGGGCCGCGACGACGAATTTGCCGCCCGCCTCAAGGAGCTACGCGGACAAATTGCCCCCGACCGGATTGGGCGTTGGGGCCAGTTGCAGGAGTGGCTGGAAGATATCGACGACCCCGCCAATCGCCACCGCCACGTCTCTCATTTGTGGGCTCTCTATCCCGGCGCGGAAATTCATGCTGCACGCACACCGGAACTTTTCGCAGCGGCCCGCAAATCTCTGGAGGCGCGTGGCGACGAAGCCACGGGCTGGAGCATGGGCTGGAAGGTAAACCTTTGGGCCCGCCTGCGCGATGGGGACCACTCCTACACCATCCTGCGCAATCTGATCCGCCCCGCGGGAGCGCGCACGGCCGGCCTTTATCCCAACGTCTTCGATGCCCATCCGCCCTTCCAAATTGACGGCAACCTGGGCGTAGCGGCGGGCATGGTGGAGATGTTGGTGCAAAGCCAAGAGCCCGGCGTGTTGGAATTGCTGCCCGCCTTGCCCAGTGCGTGGCCGGAGGGGCAAGTACGTGGCATACAGGCTCGCGGAAGAGTGACGGTGAATTTGCAATGGAAGCAAGGCAGGCTCACAAGCGCTGTGCTGCAATCTCCCTCGGCGCAAACTCTCACGGTTCACTACGACGGCCAAAAACGCTTGGTCCGGCTCCCCGCTGGCCGCGAAGTCCGCGTTAAGTTAGGATCATGAAGCACTTTGCTGCGTTGGCATTTCTTCTCCTCTTTGGGTTAGCGGGCTGTACGCAAACCCCCCGCCAGGAAGCGCAATCGAACCAGCCGATTGAAACGCACGCTTTGAAAGGCGAAGTGGTCCGCCTGGAGGGCGAGACGCAAGTGGTGGTGGTGAAGCACGAAGAAATCCCCGGCTGGATGGAAGCCATGACCATGGGCTTCCCCGTGAAGGATAAAGCAGCTTTTGAAACATTAAAGCCGGGCCAGAAAATTAACGCCGAAGTGAAGGTGCAGGGCGACGAGTTCTGGTTGGAAAAAATCACGCCCCAGCCCTAAGTCGCCTCAACTTTCCCCTTGACTCTCCCCCCAGGGGAGGCCTTGAGATGAAACTGTGTTCGCCATTGGAGAATTCTCGCGCCTTGAGCAGGTAACAGTTAAGACGCTCCGTCTATACGACGAATTGGGCCTTTTGCCGCCCGCGCGTGTGGATGCCCAAACCGGGTACCGCCACTATTCTTCGGCGCAATTGCCCCGCCTGAACCGCATTCTGGTGCTGAAAGATCTCGGCTTTGACTTGGCCGCCATTGGCCGCTTGCTGGAGCGGGATCTTCCGGTGGCCGAATTGCGCGGCATGCTGGCCCTGCGCCAGGAGGAGCAGCGGGCCGCGGTGGCAGCCGAAAAGCTGCGCTTGCGCCGTGTGGAACTCGCCTTGGCGGAGCTCGAAAGGAACCCGGAACTCATGGAAATTCTTGTCAAAACCGGCAAAGCGCAATGGCTCGCCAGCGTGCGGGCCACCATTCCGAATTACCAATCCGTTGGCCAGCTTTGTGGCCAAGTCTTCGCCGCACTCGGGGCAAAGGCCTTCAAGGCCACGCCCATTGCCATCTGGCACGATGTGGAATACCGGGAGAGCGAAGTGGATGCCGAGGCGGGCGTGCTGCTCGACAGCCCGCTCGAAGTGTCCGCTCCCTTGCTTTGCCGGGAATTGCCGGCGGTTGAAGTGGCGGCCTATTTGCATCGCGGCAGTTATCAGGCGCTTCCCGGCGCCTACCAGCGCTTGTCCCGCTGGATTGAGGCAAGCGGCTGGCGGATTGCGGGTCCGGCGCGCGAGGTGTATCTGCACGTCGGCTATCCCGTCCGCCAGGATGACGAAACGTATCTTACTGAGATTCAATTCCCAGTAGAAAGGACGGTTTAATGGCTTCAAAAAAGACTGCGTGGGAGAAAATGCGCTGCGGCAAGTCGCCCGTGGTGGTGCGGGACCTTCCTGCGGCCATGGAAAAGGGCATTGGAAAATGGTTTCCGCCCGGCACACCGCCCAGCGAGCGCACTATGCTGGTCAGCACTCCGGAGGAGGTCGAGCAGTTCATCGCAGCCATCCCCCCTGGCCAAGTGGTGCGCATGGAAGATATGCGCGCGGAACTGGCTGCGCGGCACGGAGCCACGATTTGCTGCCCCATGACGGCGGCAATCTTTGCCAACATCGTGGCACGCGCCTACGCTGAGCGAGAAGCAGAAACGGGCGAAGTTTCGATTGGTTGGTGGCGCCTGCTGGCCAGCAAAGGGAAGCTGAACCCGAAGTATCCTGGCGGGACGGTGGAACAGGCGCGCCGCTTGGCCGCGGAAGGCATTGTTTTGCCTACGGGTAAGTCTCGTTGAAACGCGAAGTTCATATTCCTTTGGCAAACTTTCGCTATGCAGTTTTCCCGTCGTACATTTGCCTCCGCCTTTCCTTCCGCCTTGGCTTTGGCCGCCTCCAACCCCCTGCCGCTGCTCTCCCAGCCCAAACTGACCAACCCCTTTAGCCTGGGCGTGGCCAGTGGCGAGCCGGCTCCCGATGGCGCCGTTTTGTGGACGCGGATTCTTCCGCCGGCCGAACAAGCTGCCGCGCTGGCAAACTCCAATCTGGCAGTGAAGTGGGAAGTGGCTGAAGACGAAGCCTTCCGCAAGCCTGCCGCCAGCGGAACGGCCGTGGCCTCGCCCTCTTTGGCCCACTCGGTGCACGTGGAATTGGTGGGCTTGAAGCCCGCCCGCTGGTATTGGTACCGCTTTCAGGCCGCGGGCGAACGTAGCCCCGTGGGCCGCTTCAAGACCGCGCCGGCTGCGGGGTCCAAAGTAGACCAGATCCGCTTTGCCTTTGCCTCTTGCCAGCAGTGGACGCAAGGCCTTTGGACGGCCTACCAGCATATGGCTGCCGAAGACTTAGACTTGGTGATCCACTTGGGCGACTACATTTACGAGCAAGGCTACCGGGGCAAAGTGCGCGATACGGGCCACGAAGAGACTTTTACGCTGGCCGATTACCGCAACCGCTACGCGCTCTATAAGTCTGACCTTAACCTGCAAGCTGCGCACGCCCGTTTTGCCTGGATGACCACCTGGGACGACCACGAGGTTTCCAACAACTACGCCAACGACATCCAGGAAAAGGGCCAACCGCGCGACGAGTTTATGAAGCGCCGCGCCTGGGCCTACCAGGCTTATTACGAAAATATGCCGCTGCGGAAGTCGGCCCTGCCCATCGGCCCCGATATGGCGTTGTACCGCCGCGCCGATTTTGGCAATCTCCTGCGCGTCCACATGCTTGACACGCGCCAATACCGTAGCGACCAGCCCTGCAACGACGGCTTGAAGAAGGCTTGCGAAGACCTGAAGAACCCCGTGCAAACGATGATGGGCCCCGTGCAGGAAAAGTGGTTTGCCGATGGTTTTCAGGAATCCCGCGCCAAGTGGGATCTGTTGGGCCAGGGCCTGTTTGTCACCATCCAGGATTTTGATCCCGGTCCGGACGAGGTCCTGAACATGGATTCGTGGAGCGGCTACCCCATAGCCCGCCAGCGCCTGGTGGAAACGCTTGCTTCGCGCCCCGGCGCGAACCCGGTCATTATCACCGGCGACGTACACGCCAGTTGGGCCGGGCAATTGCACAAAGAGCCGCAAAACGTGAATAGCCCTTGTGTGGCCGCGGAGTTCGTCTGCACTTCGATCTCCTCCGGCGGCGATGGAGCGGACATGGTGGAGCGCGTTGAAAAGATGATGCCTGCCAACCCACAAATTCGCTACTTCAACGGCAAGCGCGGCTATGTGCGCTGCGAAGTGAAGCAGAATAGCTGGCGCACCGACTACCGGGGCGTGGATTATGTATCAAAGCCGGGCGCGCCGATTGTGACAAAAGCTTCTTTCACGATTGCGCCTGGCAGTTTGAAGGTCGAACGGGCATAAGCCGCTGGCAGATTGGGAGCTTCGCCTAGGGGAGCATCCGCGACATGTCTTGGACGTCGAAGCTCAAGCGTTTGTCGGCGATCAGGCGCTTGGCGGAAATGGCTTCCTTCGCCAACGAGCCGTCATGGTTGTGTTCATGCGTCTTGCCGAGGATGTGATACAGCTCGTGCGCCACTACGCGGCCTATGGCGCGGCCTAGGTACTTGCCCGGCTGCTTGCGTTCTTCGCCATAAAGGGCTTGGCCGATGCTGCGGCTCAGGCGGTCGCATTCTACTTGGGCAAAGGGCAGAATCACGCCGTCGGTTACGTGGGTAAAGGCGAGGGGGCCGCGTTCGTCCATGTAGGGGATCAGCCGGTCTACCTTGCAATTACCCTTTAGCTTCACCAGCACAACGTCGTCGAAGGTTTCATCCCTGGCTGCTTCGGTGCGGAGACGCACCTCTACCTTGCGCCCGGCTTCCTGCATGATGGAGCTCAGTTCCTGTTTCATTTCCCGCAAGGCGGCGTGGTCGGCGTGGCCGTCGACGGAAACCAGGACCGTCAAACTTGAGGTGGAGAGGTTGGGCAAGGAATCCGCGTGGGCGGTACCAGGAAGAAATAGCGAAAATGCGGCAATGTACGCAAACAATGCGTAGGGCCGCGCAACAAACTGGGTGCGCATGGCTGACTGGGCCTCGTATATAAGATACGCGTAAAAACGGCGAACGCTGCAATTTTTTTATCGGCCCTAATCAAAATTTCTATAGTGTTTCTTCTTCCCGTTGCCGTGCTCCGTCCTCAGCGAGAGACGCACGCGCGAACTCAGGCTCCCATTCCAATTTTCCCGATGGCCCCCGGGAGGGGGAATTCCCCAACTTTGGTGCCTCCTTCGAGGTCAACAATGTGCAGCGCCCCGGTTCCCGCATCGTGGGCAAAAAGGAACCGGCCATCACCGGTCAGGAGGATTTCCGACAACCTCCCGCTTTCGGCCAGCGTGATCGAGGGCAGCGTACGCGCGGCGATGGTGTCAACTACTTGAATCCGCGGGGGTTGCGATGAAGAGACATAAATTCTGGTGCCGTTGGGATGCAACTGCATGTCCACCCCAAGCACTAGCGGTACGCGCGTCATCAAAGAAAAACTCTGCACATCGATAAACAGCACCCCATTGCCACTGAGCGAATAGAGCATCTTGCCATCCGCGCTTAATGCCAATGGTCCGAAGGCCTGCCCGGGCGTCAACCCTCCCAATTCGCCCGTAATTGCGCCACTTGCCGTATCCATCCGAACAAGTGTGCTTGCCGTATACCCAACCGGCGGGGTGAACGGGCCCGCATTGATGAAATAAAGTGTTCGCCCATCCGCACTCAGCACCAGGGGCCGCTCAACCAGTCTCGGAATGATACTCTCAGGCAAATCGAATCGAGGGGTTAGTCCGAGTGGATTCGCGCGCAATACCTGAATTGCTGCCGGCCGGGCGGGAATTGTTCCAATGGCAGTTTGGGCTAGGATTGCTACATACAATTCCGTACGGTCCGGGGAAAGCACCATGCCCACCGGCCCCGTTTGCCCCAACGGCACAATCCCCAGGTTGGCGAAGGTTTCTCCGTCCAGCGCGACCACCCGGTCCGTCCCCGCCACATCGAGAATATAAATTCGCGGCCGCAAAGTCACTTGGGCATCCAACGGCCCTCCTGCGCCTAACAGCCCTGCGGCGCCCACCAACCCGCTCGCTCGCACGCCCGGCGTCGAAGAGGATGTCCCCGAGTCCACCTGGACTCCCCGTGCAGCTAAATCCAAGGGGACATTATTTTGGTCTAGATATCTCCAGGGGCCCCGCCCGTCCGCCTTATTCGGGTCGTAGCGGTAAGTTGAAACATTTGTACCAGTGCCATCCTTTAGGTAGTAGATCCGAAACAGAGCACCCGGATAACGGACCTCGAACCACTTATAGTTGGGGTCTTCGGAACCATCGCAGCCGGTCAAGGCGGCCACGCCCGCCAGCGCCGCCCAATGCCGTCTTGTCATCGCGCCCCTCCCTCAATCCAAATGTTCTGCATTGTCCACACACCCAGTGCTCCAATCGCCACGTCATAGCCCGGTGCCCTCAAGGTAGCTGGGCGCACCGGAAACCGGCCCAGGCCCAACACGGCCCCATAGCGCCCTAGTTGGCGTGGCGTCACCGGCAAGGTCTCCAAGAGCGCCACCGGAATGGTGAGGGAATTTTCTCCCGCCCTGGCCAAACAAGCCAGCAGTGCTGAGGCATTCTGCGCTTCATCATAGGCGGCCAGCGTTACTAGCGCGCGATCCTCGCTTGTGGTCCCGCTCCAAGACACCGTTAGAGCCTGAGCGCGCGAAACACTGCGCAACGCGGCCGCGTTGGAAAGGCTCAGGGCCCGTGCCGTCGGAAACTGGCCTTCAATGCCTTCGGCGTTCACACTCACCATGGGGCTGGAAAAGAACTGTCGTGCTGTGCTCGTCAGCTTATAGGTCAGGTTGGCCAAATGGCTCATGACGTTAAACGGCGCCGGGCTGATCTCTCGCGACTGCGCAGCGCCGATCCGCAATCGCAAGGCGGATGCCGGATCCCCGACTACGGGCATCTGGAAGCCCTGGTCGATCCAATTGCCGGATTGCGTATACGCTGAGCACGCTCCCGGCGGCGGCAGCGAAAGCGGCGAAAATGCAAAATCATTCGGCGCCGGCTGCGCGATGCGCGCCACCAGCCACTCCTGTAGGAAGTTGAACGGAGCGTAGGGGTCGACGTCCGCCTGATTCTCCAGGCGCTGGGGCAAAATCGCGGCGACGCGCCTACCCAGCGAAACAGGCCCAGATAGGGGATTATGCTCGTCATCGCAGCGTTCGCCCGCGCGCGGTCCAATGGCAATTGTCACCGTATTGCTGGTGACTCTTCCGTTCGAGCGCACGCGCAGCGGCACATAGCAGCCCGTGGGAGTACCTGCCGGTACCGTGAAATTGATCTGATCCAAGCCCGCAAAGACCGGCGTCCTGCCGGCGTAATCCGGAGCCACAACTTGCTCCCCCACCAGCACTTCTACTCTTCCGACATTGCCCGCCGGGGCGGGCTGATTGTCCGGCGCAGTGATGGCTCCCAGACCGGTGCCGTAAAGAATTAACGATTGCCCTGGCCGGGCAGTGTTGCCCAAGGAGTTATTGGGCGCTTCCGTGGGGGAAACGAAATTCTGCACGATACCTGGCCCGAATCCTGCGGCATTGATGGCAAATAGGCCCGGGCTCGCCTCAAGCGTGTCGATGGTAAGCCAGTTGCTGTTCACCCCGCCAACCCGCGCTCGCAGGTTTACGCGCCCAAGCGGCGCGTTGGAGGGGAGAATTGCATTGATCTGGCTGGAGCTGACAAAGAGCGGCAAAACTGCGGTGCAGTTCGGGCCCACGCACACCTCAAGTGCCGTGCCGCTTAAGACCATCCCAATGGGAAAACTCGCTGTAACGGGCATTGCGGGCCCCAGGTTGCGGCCGAAAATTGTAAAAATAGAGCCTCTGGCAATTGCCGCGCCAGGCAGCCCGGCGGGCGTAAAGCTAGCCGCGTTGAAGACACCGCGGTAGAAGATATAGGGTGTGGTCTGCCCCCACAAAGTTAGGGTGGAGGCCGAAACGAGCAGAAATAATTGGAGTATCGCCCGCATAGTCGCTCAGCCTAACATAGCGGCAAAATTTCCCACAGAGGGTCACTTTTGATAGGATGATGGCGTCGTAACCACTATGAATTCCCGTCGCATCTTCCTTATGGGCGCCATGGCCGCGCCGTTGATGCCCGCTGCGCGTCAGCCGGGCGAAAAAATCCGTGTTGCTGTTCTTGGTGTGAACGGCCGCGGCAAGGACCATATCAAAGGCTTTATGTCGCAAAAGGACGCCGAGGTAGTTTGCCTATGCGACCCCGATGGCGACCTGGTGGCCAAGCGGGCCGATGAGTTCCAATCCACCTACGGCAAGAAGCCGACCATCCAGAAGGACCTGCGCAAGGTTTTTGAAGACAAGAACATCGACGCGGTTTCGATTGCCACGCCGAACCACTGGCACTCGCTGGCCGCCATTTGGGCCTGCCAGGCGGGCAAGGATGTCTACGTCGAAAAGCCCGGCAGCCACAACATCTACGAAGGCCGCAAGATGGTGGAAGCCGCGAAGAAGTACAACCGCATCGTGCAGCACGGGGTGCAATTGCGCTCGAGCGAAGCCATTCGCGAAGCGGTCAGCCTGTTGCGCGAAGGCGTGATCGGCGATGTTTACATGTCCCGCGGTTTGGTCTTCCGGTGGCGCCCCTCGATTGGCAAAAAGCAGCCCGAGCCTGTGCCCGCCAATTTCGATTACAACTTGTGGGAAGGGCCGGCCACGCACGTTCCCTTCAGCCGCCGCCACGTGCACTACAACTGGCACTGGCACTGGCACTGGGGCAACGGCGACGTGGGCAACCAGGGCATTCACGAAACCGACCTCTGCATGTGGGGCTTGGGCGTGGAAAGCTTCCCGGACACCATCACTTCCCTGGGCGGCAAGTTCACTTGGGACGACGACAAAGAAACGCCGGAAGTGCAAACTTCGCTCTACCACTACGGCAAAGAGAAGAAGATGATCCAGTTTGAAGTGCGCCACTGGATGACGAACGACGAGGGCGGCGCCAGCGTGGGCAACATCTTCTACGGCACCAAGGGCTACATGGTGGTGAAGGGCTACGATACCTTCGAAACCTTCCTCGGCCAGAAGAAGGAAAAAGGACCGTCGCGCAAAGCGGGCGGCGACCACTACGCCAACTTCATTAAGGCTGTTTACTCCAGGAAGACTTCCGACCAGCACGGCCCCGTGGAAACGGCGCACCTGGCCAGCGGCCTTGCGCACTTGGGCAACATCAGTATGCGCCTCGGCCGTCAGCTGAAATTCGACAACGCCAAGGAAAAGTTCATTGGCGACGCCAAAGCCGATAAGATGCTGACCCGCACCTACCGCAAGGGCTTTGAAGTCCCCGCCAAGGTGTAAGCGCGCCGAAACGATCGCCCTGATTGATCATAGAGGAATGCGCATTCATTCCTCGATCGAGAAGTACGCCAACAGCCTGTTCCAGGTCACGGAAAATATCGCCCGCGACAAGGACGGCTACGAAATCAAACGAGCGGTGGTGGAGCATCCTGGTTCCGCCACCGTTTGTGTTTTGGACGACCGCAATCGCCTGCTACTGGTGGAGCAATACCGCTTGCCCACGCGCCGCAAGTTGTGGGAAATTCCCGCCGGCAAGATTGACGAGGGCGAAACGCCGCTCCAGGCCGCTAAGCGCGAATTGAAGGAAGAAACCGGCTACCGGGCCCGCAGTTGGAAAAAGCTGATTACCTTTTGGCCCAGTCCAGGCTTTCTGGCCGAAAAGATGACCATCTACTTGGCGCAAGATCTGATTGCCGGCGCCGCGGAACCCACGGAAGACGAGCGCATCACGGCCCGCTGGTTCACCACCAAAGAATTTGAGGCGCTGATCGACGCTGGCAAATTGACCGACGCCAAAACGCTTATTGCGTATTTTTTGTGGCGTCGATCCACTCGCGCACGCGGCTAATCGCTTGGCCGCGATGGCTGACCGTGGCCTTTTCGGCGAGCGTGGCTTCGGCGAAAGTCTTGCCCAGGGCGGGGCAGAAGAAGTAGGGGTCGTAACCGAAACCACCCTCGCCGCGCCGTTCGTCAACAATTTCCCCTTCCACTGCGCCGCGGAAGGTGCCGAGCACATTTTCCCCGTCGGCCAGAGCAATCACGCAGACGTAGCGGGCCTTGCGCTCCGGAACGCCGGCCAGCCGGCGCAGCAGAAATGCGTTGTTGGCGTCATCGCTGTGGCCCTCGCCGAGCCCCTCGCCTGCCCGCTCCGCGAAGCGCGCCGAATACACGCCCGGCGCTCCGTCTAGGGCATCCACTTCCAGGCCGGAATCTTCGGCAAGCACAGGCCCGGTTGCGTGCGCCGCGTAATACTTCGCCTTCAGGATGGCGTTGGCTTCAAACGTCTCGCCATTCTCCTCCGGCGGGGCAATTCCCGCTAGACCCGGAAGCAATTCCACTTCCAGGCCGCCGCCCAAAAATTCCTTTACTTTACCGGGATTGGAAGTGGCGAGCCAGAGCTTCATTTTGCATCTCCACCAATTGCTGGATGCCTTTGCGGCCCAGCGCCAAGAGTTCGCCCAGTTGCGGGTCGTCAAAGGGCAAGCGTTCGCTGGTTGCTTGGATCTCGACAAACTTACCGGCCCCGGTAAGCACCAGGTTCATGTCCACTTCGGCGGCGGAGTCCTCTTCGTAACAAAGGTCGAGCAGCGGAGTGCCTTGGACAATGCCCACGCTGGTGGCGGCCACGTTATCCCGCAAGGGGTTGCGCCCCAGCGCTTTGCCTTCCACCAGGGTGCGCACGGCAATGGCCAGCGCAACGTAGGCGCCCGTAATGGCGGCGGTGCGGGTGCCACCGTCGGCTTGCAGCACATCGCAATCCAGCGTAATAGTGCGCTCGCCTAGCGCATCCAAGTCCACCACGGCGCGCAGGGCCCGGCCGATCAGGCGTTGGATTTCCATGGTGCGGCCGCTCAGCTTGCCTTTGGCCGCCTCACGCGCGGTGCGCGTCACGGTGGCGCGGGGCAACATGGAATACTCCGCCGTTACCCAACCACTGCCCTTGCCACGCAGGAAGGCGGGCACGGAATCCTCTACCGTCGCTGTGCAAAGCACGCGGGTGTGGCCTACGGCGATCAACGCACACCCTTCGGGCGTGACGATGAAATTCGTATCCAGCGAAACCGGGCGCAGGGCGGCGGCGTCGCGTAAATCGGGGCGAAGAAAGGCACGGCTCATTTCACGGCCCCACTTTTCAGACTGTTGGAGAGAGCGGCATAAAAGAGCATCGACAATAGCCCCATGGCGATCAAAACCACCACCAAACAAGGAATCGCCCCGACAAAAGAACGCGCGGTAATCTTTTCCTGGGATGCGGGTGTGGCCCCCGCTTTACGGCCGCCGCGCGGCGGCTTCATTTTTGCCATACAATCTCGATGCTACGACATGCGACTGCCCCAAACTGTCTACGCCCTCATTTTTCTGCTGCTGCTGACCCTGCTCGCTGCCTGCCAAAGCGCGCCCACCCCCTTAACAATTCCGCCGAAAGTGGAAGGCGGCTGGCGACAGGAAAGCGCCGAAGCCCTCGACACCTCAAAGCGCCCGGAGTGGATGGAGCGCTTGGGCGTGAAGGACGCGCGTCTGGTGCGCTATACCGGGCCGACCGATGTGCAGGTGATGTGGTTCCAGATGTCCAGTTCGGCCGCCGCGCTGGAGTGTACGCAATTGTGGAAGCGCTCGCCCGCACAGTCCGTCATGATGAAAGAGAACTACTTTCTCGTTTTGGAGAGCAATCATCCGAACCGGGAAACGTTGATGGACTTTAGCCGTGGCTTGGAGAGAGCGCTTTAGGCGCGCTAATCATTCGCCTTCTCCGCGTGCCTATTTGGGCCGCGTGCAGGAGATTGCCGTATTCTTGCTGATTCTCGCCACGCTGGTGGTGGCGGGCACCACGGAAGGCCTTAGCTGGCCAGCGCTACTGGTCAGCCTGGTGACCATCGCCCTGCGGGCTGCGGGCTTGCGCTTTTCCACAAATGTTGGCTGTGCCCTTTTGCTGGGTGTGCTGGGCCTGGTGCCGCTCTATTGGTATGCCGGCATTGGTTGGGTGGACTTGGGCATTCGGGACTTGCTGGTGGCCGTGCTGATGGTCTTTGTCCTGAGCGCCCGCACGGGCCGGGACTTTGCCGCGCTCTCCAGCTATTGTTTGTGGATCCTGCTGGCCAGCCTCTTTCCCGTAAGCGGTCCGGCGCAATGGATGGCCGTGGGCTTTGTTTTCGGCTGGTTTCTGCTGGTGCAAAGCTTGAACGAGATCCGCCGCAGCGGCGAAAACGCGCCCACGGGCCTCAGCACAACGCGGCGGGATTTGTGGCCCTTGCTAGGCCTGCTCAGCTTGGCGCTGGTGGGGATTGCGGGCATTGCCGTGGCGCTTTATGTGGCGTTACCGCGGAACCCCTTGCAGGCTTATTCCATCCCTTTCCAGCCCATCCACCGCCTGGTGGGTTTCAGCAACTCCGTGCGGCTGGGCGAAATTGGCGAGCTCCAAAAAGACCGCACCCCCGCCTTTCGCGTCCGCTTCCTGCAAGGCGCACCGCCGCCCTTGTTGCGTTGGCGCGGCACGGCGCTGGCTGATTTTAATGGCTATGCATGGATGAACAAGCTCGAAACTTGGCGCGAGTTTCCCGATCGTGGCCGCATCAGTGTGGCCAGCGACGAGCAGCGGCGCCTGCCCGGGACGCGCCTTTTTTATGAAGTGCAAAATCTGGCCGCTATGGACCGCGTGGTGTTTTCCGCTGGAGTTGCCGAGTACGTCTTTTTGCCGGATGGCCATTTGCGGGTGAACGGCGAAGGCGCGCTGCGCCAATGGCTGGAAGGCAACTCCATGGGTGGTTATTCGCTGGCCGCCTGGCAGGGCGTGCCGGGGAACTTCGATGCGCATCCGCCCGCGGGCGACATCACCACGGTTTTATCCGACGTGCAGCGTCGGCGCTACCTTCGCTTGCCGCGCTTGAACGAGCGCATTCCCGACCTGGCCCAAAGTATCACCGCCAAGGCCCGCAACGACTACCAGAAAGCCTTCGCGATTGAAGAGCACCTGCGCACCCAATACGCTTATTCTCTGCAAGCGGGCATTGGGCGGCGGGACCCTTTGACCGATTTTCTCTTTATCTCCAAAGCAGGACATTGCGAGTACTTTGCCAGCGCCATGGCGGTGCTGTTGCGGCAAGTGGGCATTCCTTCGCGCGTGGTGACCGGCTTTTATACCGCGCTTCCGGAACCGGTGGGCGATTGGTACGTCATTCGCAGCGCCGATGCCCATAGCTGGGTGGAAGCCTACATTGCCGGCCGGGGATGGTTGACCTTTGACCCCACGCCGCCCGGCGCAGCCAGCGAAATTTCTGCCATCAGCGCCTGGATGCACCGCATGGAAGACCGCATGCTGATCCTGAGCGAGGATTGGATGGGCGGGGCGGCGGGGTTGCACCGTCCACGTTTGCCGCGTTGGCCGGAAATGAAGGAGTGGGGTGCGATGGCGGAGGCCGCAGCGCGGCAAGCGGCGCCCTGGACCGCGGCTGGTTTGTTGCTGGTGGCGCCCGGCCTGCTTTGGCGCCAACGCCGGCGGCGCGCCGCCGGACACGATGCTACGGAAATGTTTGAAACATTTTTGGCTACTTCTGGTTTGGCGCGCCTGCCCCACCAGACCGCTCGCGAAGTGGCGCCGGGTTATGCGGAGCTTTTCCGTGCTTACGAAGCAGCCCGATTTTCCGGGCAAGCTTCCGCCGTGGCCGAGCTGCGGCGTAAACTGGCGGAATATGCAGCGCAGACAAATTCTGTTGGGCAGCGGCGCGGCGCTGTTACCCGCGCAAACCGCTCCCGCGACTGAGGCAGACTGGCAAGCCGTGGCCGCGGCGTACCCCTTGCGGCCCGGATTGGTTTATGTAAACGCCGCCAATGTCTGCCCCGCGCCGAAAAGCGTGCTGGCCGAGCATGAGCGTTACCTGCGCGATTTCGAAGCCGACCCCAGCTTTCAAAACCGCGCCAAGTTTGCGGGCCTGCGGGAAAAATCGCGCGCCGCCGCGGCGCGGCTCTTGGGCGCCAGCGTGGAGGAGCTTGCCTTTACCCGCAACACCAGCGAGGCCACGAACATTATCGTCCACGGTTTGGAATTGAACGCGGGCGAGGAGGTGGTGCTGGTGGGCGACAACCACCCTTCAAACCTCGATTCCTGGCGCAACCAGGCCCAGCGGCGTAAATTCAAAATTGTCGAGGTGCCACCCACACAATTGGCTTCCGGGCCCGGAGAATTGCTGGACAAGGTCCGTGCGGCCTTTACGGCAAAAACGAAAGTGGTGAGCATTACCCACGTCACCTCGACCACCGGCGTTCTTTATCCGGCGCGGGAAATTGCGGCGGCAGCACGGGCTCAAGGCATTTGGTGCCATGTGGACGGCGCGCAGAGCGCGGGCATGATCGACGTAAATCTTCAGGCTATTGGCTGCGATTCTTTCGCTACCAGTTTGCACAAGTGGATGATGGGTCCGCTGGAGGCGGGATTGCTTTACGTAAGGCAAGAGCAGCAGCGGCGGGTTTGGCCCTCCATTGTCAGCGTCGGTTACGCCGGCGAATCCTCGCAAGGAGCCCGCGCTTTCGAAAGCTACGGCCAGCGGGACGATGCGCGGCTGGCGGCAATCGCGGCGGCTTGCGAATGGCTTGACAAGTTAGGCATGGTGAAGGTGGAAGCGCGGGTGCGGCAATTGGCGCAGCACGTCATGGGCCGGCTGGCCGATTCCCGCAAAGTACGGTTGCGCACGAATCGCGCCGCCGCTTTAAGCGCGGGTGTCGTGAAGGTAGATTTGCCAGGTGTAGCGGACCTGCGGCCTCTCGATGCCCGCCTGTACGCACAGCAAGGCATGGCCTTCAGCGTAACGGCAAGCGGAGCCATGCGCGGCATAAGGATTGCCCCCCACATCTACAACACGGTGGCGCAGATGGACCAAATTGCCGACGCGCTCTTGCGCGCATGAGACCTCTGGCGGAGTTGTTGATGGAGCCCGGCGTGTTTAGCCTGGGCGCGGCAGCGGTATTGGGCGCGGCCCATGCCTTAACTCCGGGGCACGGCAAGACCGCCGTGGCCGCCTATTTGGCGGGCGTGCGCGGCAATGCCTTCGACGCGGTGCGCCTAGGCTTGATTGTCACGTTTACTCACACGGCCAGCGTTTTCGTGCTCGCCTTGCTGGCTCATTATCTGGCGGAGCAGGTGGATGTGCAACAGTGGCACCCCTGGATTGTGCGTGCCAGCGGCGTCGCCATCGCGCTTATGGGAGTTTGGCTTTTGGTGTCCCGTTTGCGCGCGGCCCCGGAGGCGCCCGGCTCCACCGCCTTTACCCAGGACCACCACGGGCTGCCGCTGAATGCCATGGGGGTTTCTGGCGGAATCGTACCATGCCCAGAGGCGCTCACCTTGCTCTGGCTCGCGCTTTCGCGCGGACAAAGCTTGTATGGGTTTGGGCTTTTGCTGAGTTTTTCCGCGGGCTTGGCTTTGGTGCTGGTGGTGATTGGGTTAAGCGCCGTGGCCGTGCTGCCGGCTATCCACCGCGCGGGCAACTTCGCGCGCGTGTTGCCGGTGATGAGCGCCCTGGTGCTGGTGGTGGTCGGTGTGGTGATGGCGTTATGAATCTAGCGTTATGAAGACCGTACTCATCACAGGCGTTTCGAGCGGCATTGGCCGCGCGGCGGCAGAGGAATTGCTGCGCCGCGGCTGCTTTGTTTATGGCTCCGTGCGCAAACCGGAAGATGCTCCCGCGGGAGTTTCGCCCTTAGTCTTTGACGTGACAGACGCCGCGGCTCGGCAAGCGGCGCTGGCCACACTGGAGCGTCCCTTAGACGCCTTGGTCAACAATGCCGGCATTGCCCTGCCCGGCCCCTTGCTGGAGCTCGCGGAGGAAGACTTGCGGCGGCAAATGGAGGTGAATTTCTTTGCGCCAATGGCCCTGACGCGCGAAGCGTTTCCGCATTTTGCCCCGGGAGCGCGGGTGGTGATGGTGAGTTCGGTTTCCGGCAAGTCGGGCTACCCCTTTGTGGGGGCTTATGCCGCTTCGAAGCACGCGCTCGAAGGGGCTTCGGAAAGCCTGCGGCGCGAGTTGATGTTTCGCGGTATGGACGTTGTGCTGCTGTGTCCCGGCGCAATCCAGACGCCCATCTGGAACAAGTACTCGCTGGATGCCTATGCCAATGGCGCTTACGGCCGCGAACTGCGCAAGCTTGATGCCAAGATGCGGGAAATGGCTGGCCAAGGTTTGCCCGCAGAACAAATCGGCCGCTTGCTGGCGGATATTGTTTTGGTGCCGAAGCCGCGTACGCGCTATACCCCCGTGCCGGATTTTTGGCGTTGGGCGGCCACCCGCTTTTTACCTTCGCGCTGGGTAGATGCCGTCATTCGCCGTTCGGTAGGATAGAGGGTTCATGGCGTTTATCCACGACGATTTCCTCCTCGAGTCCGCGGCCGCGCGGCGCTTGTTTCATGAATACGCGGAAGGCGAAGCGATAATCGATTATCATTCCCACTTGCCGCCGCGGGACATTGCCGAAAACCGGCAGTTCAGCGATTTGTTCGCCATTGCGCTCGAAGGCGACCATTACAAATGGCGGGCCATGCGCGCCAATGGTGTGGCCGAAGAATACTGCACTGGCAATGCCAACGCTTACGAAAAGTTTCTGGCCTTTGCCCGCACCGTTCCTTACACACTGCGCAACCCGCTCTACCACTGGACCCACCTGGAGCTCACCCGCTATTTCGGCATTACCGAACTGCTTGATGAGAGCAGCGCCCCGCGCATTTGGGAACAAGCCAATGCGCAATTGGCCCGCGAAGACCTGCGCGTTTGGGGCATCCTGCGCAAGTTCCGCGTGAAGGTGATCTGCACTACCGACGACCCCGCCGACGACCTTGGCTACCACAAGGCCATTGCTAAGAGCGACTGCCCTGCCAAGGTTTATCCCACCTTCCGCCCCGATAATGCTTTCCACGTCAACCGGCCAGACCTCTTCCTGCCCTGGCTGGAGCGGCTGTACGAAAGCAGCGGGCAAAGCATTGATAACTTCGGCGATTTTCTCGCGGCCCTCGACCAGCGCCACCAGGCTTTCCACGACATCGGCTGCCGCCTAAGCGACCACGGCTTGAACAAGTGCTGGGCCAATTTCTGCGACGAAGAAGAAGCCGCGGGGATCTTTGACAAAGCCCGCGAAGGCGGCGCGGCGGACCCTGCCGAGTATGCCCGCTTCGCCAGTTTCCTGATGGTCTACTTTGCCAAGCTTGATGCCAAGCGCGGCTGGACCAAACAGCTGCACCTTGGCGCGCGGCGCAACGTCAACGCCTGGGCGTACCAGAACCTGGGCGCGGATAAAGGCTTTGATTCCATTGGCGATTGGGAACAGGGCGACGCCCTGGCCGCCTATCTGGGCAAGCTCTCGGAAGAAGATGCCCTACCAAAGATGATTCTCTACAATCTCAATCCCGCCGATAACTACGCCTTCGCCACCATGTGCGGCAACTTCCGCAACATCCACCACGGCAGCGGTTGGTGGTTCCTGGACCAAAAGGAAGCCATGGAATGGCAAATGAACGCGCTCAGCAATTGCGGCTTGTTACCCAAGTTTCTGGGCATGTTGACCGATTCCCGCAGCTTTATGAGCTTCCCGCGCCACGAATACTTCCGCCGGACGTTGTGCAACCTGGTGGGCAACGATATGGAGAAGGGCTTGTTGCCCAATGACGATGCGCTGGTGGGCGGCATGGTGCGCAACATCTGCTTCGGAAACGCAAGGGATTTCCTGGGCTTGGGGCTTTAGGCGAAATTATCGATTGTGTCGATTGCGCATCCGCTTGGCCAGTTTTTCGATTTCTTCGAGCTTTTTCAGCAGGCCCGTGGAAAGAACGTGGTGCTTATTTTTTTCCAGTTCGGCTTCCACCTCTTGGGCCAGCGTCTGAATCCGCGCGGCGTCGCGCAGCATGTTTTTGTGCTCGGCTTTCAGCATGGCCTCGCTTTGCAGCGTGCCATCGGGCATCCGCTTGGGTGGCGGATCTTTTTCGAAGGGCGGAAATTGCTGGCCCAGGAGCAGGGCCAAAAAGCTAAGGCGTTCCAAGGGATCTAACACCATTATGCGGCCCCTTTACACCATTGGGCATTCACGCCACTCGATGGAGCAGTTTGTGGAACTGCTGCGGCAGCACGGGGTGGCGCGCGTAGTGGATGTGCGCTCCTTTCCTTCTTCGCGGCTGGCGCCCCAATTCAACCGGCCGCAATTAGAGGCGGCGCTTGGCGCGGCAGGCATTGCCTACGAATGGCGAGGCGCCGAGTTGGGCGGGCGCGGACGCGAAGCCTACGACGTCATCCGCCGCAAGCCGGGCTTTCAGCAAGCCGTGCGGGAATTGATTGTCGGTTCGCAAGAGCAAGCCACCGCCATGATGTGCGCCGAAGAGGACCCCTTCACCTGCCACCGCAGGATCCTCATTACCCGATCGCTGCTCGAAGACTTTTCCTTCTTGGCCGTGGAGCACATTCGCAAGGATGGCCAAGCGCAGCCCGAACCCGGTTTCCCGGATAGCGCCGTGCAGTTGGGTTTGGGCTTTTAGCCATTACCGAAAAGGCCGCCACAGCAATAAAGGGCGGGCCAGACAGGCAATCGAGATCGTTACGGCCAGGGAAAGCAGCGCGGAGACGGGGCTGTGGATCCATTCCAGCGATGCGTCCATGATTACCCAAAAGCGCTTCCAATACGTATCCACGGGAATGTGCAGTAACCAGATGAGCAGCGAACTGCTGGCGACGTAAGCCAAGGCAGGGTGCGAGGCAAATGCCTGGACAAGTCCTCGGTTGCGATAGGCCGAAGCAATTAGAGCTAGCAGAGGCGCCACACAGAGCCCGTGCGTGAAATAGTACTTGCCCGCAGCGCCGCCAAATTCTGCGGCAACAACTAATAAGAGCAGACAGACGATGCTCCACAGCGCAAAGCTCTGGTCTTTGCCGCCCAGAGGTGCGGGTTGACGTTCCAGCCAAAGGGCCGCCAGCGCACCGAGATTTACTTCGAGAACCCGCGGCCACAGGCTGGTGTGGAGGGCGTGATACTCGCCAGTGTTAGCCGGCGCGCCGGCCATCCAGGTAAGCCCCAGGCGGAGGGCATAGAGCAATACGAGCAGAGCAACGATCCACACCGCCCCACGTTCCCGCAGGCGCGACCAACGCAGCCAAGGCAGCGTCAACCCGCCGATGAGCAAGGGCGTAATGGCCCAGGCGGGATAGTTCCAACCGTTCGCCGTTTCGCCGGGCGGCATCAAGCTTTGTAATCCCGGCAGCCACCACCATAGAACTTGGAGGAATTCCTCGGTGGGCACTCGATCGGCGCCCGTGAGCGCCAGCGGCACCAACAGCGCAAAGGCAAACCAATGCGGCGGCAGCAGCCGGTAGGCCCGTTCGGCCGCGTGCCGCGCCAGGGAACGCTTCCAAAACCCTTGCGAGGCGGCGAGCACAAAGCCGCTCAGCAGGAAAAAGAGCGAAGAGGAAAGACCGGCCAATAAATAGGAATGCAAGTGGCCTGGCCAATGCTCGCGCCTTGTGACGTGGCCCATGGCGATGGCCAGGCTGGCAAGGAGCCTTAGAAAATCGAGGGCGTAGGCGCGGGGCATCGACAAGGCATCAATGGTTATGGCGGGGCACATCTTCGCCGACGTTGCGATAGGGAACCGCGAACTCCAGCACCGCGCCGTCCTCCAATTCGCCCACGTGCGCCCGGTACAGTTGTTGCCAAGGCGTGGCGTTGCTTAAGGGAAAGGGTTGGTGGCGGGCTTGCCGGGCGGCCCATTCTTCGTCGTTGATCAGCACGTTCACGGTGCGGGTCTCAAAATTCACTTCAATGCGGTCGCCCGTTTGAAGCAAGGCCAGGCGCCCGCCCGCAGCCGCTTCGGGCGAAACGTGCAGGATCGACGCGCTGGCGGAGGTGCCACTTTGCCGCCCGTCGCCCATGGTGGGCAATTGGTTCACGCCCAAGCGCACCAGCCGGTCCGGCGGCAGCATGTTCACCACTTCCGCCGCTCCCGGATAGCCCTTGGGCCCGCAATTGCGGATGACCAAAATCGAACGCTCATCAATGGCCAGCGATTCGTCGTTGATGCGCGCATGGTAATCCTCCGGGCCTTCGAACACGATGGCGCGCGCCGTGAACACATTTTCCGCGCCGGGAGTAGACAAGAAGCGCTGGCGGAATTCCTCGCCAATGACGGAGGTCTTCACCAAGGCCGTGGAGAAAAGATTGCCGCGGAAGACCAGGAAGCCCGCGTTGGGCTTCAAGGGGTTAGCGTAGCGCCGGATCACGCGCTCGTCCTGCGTCGTTTTGCCCGCATAACAATCCGCAATGCTGCGGCCACTCACATTCCGGGCTTCCCCGTGCAACTGCCCGGCGGCCAGCAATTCGCCCATAATCGCCGGAATGCCTCCCGCAAGGTGGAAGCTCTCGGTCAAGTATGCGCCCGCCGGTTGCACGTTGGCGAGCAGCGGAATTTCGTAGCCCACCGTCTCCCAGTCCTTCGTGGTTAAGGGCACCCCCATGTGCCGCGCAATGGCCACCAAGTGGGGTGGGCAGTTGGTTGAGCCGCCAATGGCGCTGCAGACGCGGATGGCGTTTTCAAAAGCCGCACGCGTCAGGATTTCCGAAGGTCGCAAATCCTCCTCCACCATGCCCACAATGCGCTGTCCTGTGCGAAAGGCCATCTGGCTGCGTTCGCGGTAAGGGGCAGGAATGATGGCGCAACCGGGCAAGCTCATGCCCAGCGCTTCGGCCAGTGAATTCATGGAACTGGCCGTACCCATGGTGTTGCAGTGGCCGGCCGACGGGGCACTGGCCATCACGCGGTTCATGAATTCGTCGTAGTCAATTTCCCCGGCGGCATGCAGGCGGCGGGCTTCCCAAACGGCCATGCCGCTGCCGGCCAATTCGCCGTTGTAGTAACTATTCAACATGGGCCCGCCGGAGAGGACTATCGCGGGCAGGTTTACGGTGGCCGCCGCCATCAGGCAGGCGGGCGTCGTTTTGTCGCAACCCGTCATCAGCACCACGCCATCGAAGAAATAGCCGTGCAGAATCTCCACCAAACCGAGGTAAGCCAGGTTCCGGTCAAGCGAGGCAGTGGGGCGGCGGCAGTTCTCAAAAATAGGGTGCACCGGAAACACAAAGGGGATGCCGCCCTTGTCGCGGATGCCATCGCGCACCCGGTCCACCAGGTCCAGGTGGATGCGGTTGCAGGGAGAAATGTCCGAGCCGGTTTGCGCAATACCAATGATGGGCTTGCCGGATTGCAGCTCTTCGCGCGTCAAGCCATAGTTGGCGTAACGCTCCAGGTAAACGGCGGTCATGCCTGGATTGTCGGGATTGTTGAACCAATTCAGGCTGCGGCGGGGGAACTTACGGTCGCGGTTCATGAGGACTGTTCCTTATCATCGCGTAATCCCTATCAGCTTTACTTGGATCAGGCCGCTAGCTCTTGACATCCTCGTTCAATTTGATAGTATTGCCGGGACTTGCTTTGTTTCAGGGACGTTTCAGCCAGGAAACGCGTGCGGATACGTCTGTGAACGGGGCAAGAAGATGTATCGATATCCTCTTTGGGGGTGCTATGAAACGACTCCGTTTCCATGTATTCGCGGCAATCCTTTTCCTGCTTGCTGCTCCATCCTTCGCGCAAAACTTTGGTGAAATCACCGGAACCGTAACGGATTCCTCCGGTGCAGCAATTGCCGGCGCGGAAATCACACTAACCAACTTGGCCACGAACCAAGTACGTACCCTTTCGACCACCTCGGCTGGTACTTACACCGTTCCCTTCGTAACGCCAGGCCAATACAAAATTGAAGTGAAGGCCTCTGGCTTTAAGACCGGTGTAGCCAACAACCGCCAAGTCCAAGTAGGCGACGTGGCCCGGGCAGATTTCAGCCTTGAAGTTGGTCAAGTAAGCGAAAGCGTGGAAGTAGCGGCTTCGGCGGAAATGCTGCAGACGTCCTCCACGGCGACCGGTACCGTGATTGAACAGAAGCGCATTGTAGAGCTTCCCCTCAACGGCCGGAATTATTTGCAACTCGTGCGCCTGGCGCCCAACGTTACGGCGGAAATGGCTGCCGGTGGGCAAGCCAACGGACGGCAAGGCGGCGAACGCGCCAACCAGTCGCTCTCCATTGCTGGCATGCGGCAGCAGTATAACCGCTTCACTTTGGACGGCGTGGAAAACACCGACGTTAACTTCAACACCTTCGTGGTGCGGCCTTCCGTGGACGCGCTACAGGAATTCAAAGTGCAAACCGGCGTTTACTCGGCGGAATTTGGCCGCTCGCCTTCGCAGATCAACGTGAATACCAAGCCCGGCACGAACGATTACCACGGCGTGCTCTTCCACTTCCTCCGCAACGACGCCATCCAGGCCCGTCAATGGTTGCTCTCGGGCCCCAAGAGCCCCTTCCGCCGCAA
Organism: Bryobacter sp.; assembly: GCA_033765085.1. Classification (GTDB taxonomy): domain Bacteria; phylum Acidobacteriota; class Terriglobia; order Bryobacterales; family Bryobacteraceae; genus Bryobacter. Next base: position 39,874 of record JANRIK010000032.1, read on the forward strand.
TCAGTTCGGCTTCACTTTGGATGGCCCTTTGTCCATTCCCAAACTCTTCGACGCCAAGAACAAGCTCTTCTTCATGGTGAACTACGAAGGCCTTCGCGAACGCAAGAATGGTATCCGGCGCGCCACGGTCGCAGACCAAGCCATGCTGAACGGCGACTTTTCGCACCCGGCGCACGACCCGATTTTTGACCCCAATACGATTCGCACCGTGAATGGCCGCGGAACGGCGGACCCCTTCCCGAACCAGCGTATTCCCACCAGCCGCTTCAGCCCTACTTTCACCAAGCTGCTGCAATTCTACGAAGCGCCCAACATCCCCGGCGCGGTGGCAGGTGTTTCCGGCTTCAACTACGAACGCCAGTCCCCGAACCCGGTGGATTGGGACCAATTGACCTCCCGCATCGACTGGAACGAATCCGCCACCAGCCAATGGTTTGGCCGTTACAGTTGGGGCAGCGAATTCGTGGGCGACGGGCAAACTTTCCCCCAACAAGACCAACGCACCGTAACCAAAAATTGGCAGGCGATGGTGGGTAATGTACGCACCTTCTCTCCCACGCTGGTGAACGAATTGCGCTTGGGCGCCACCATCTTCGACAACGACCGCGCCACGTTCTATAACTTCAACCGCGACGTGACTTCTGAACTGGCCATTCCTGGCTTAACCGCTCCCATACAAGCTGCTTGGGGTTCTCCGCAAATCGGCTTTGACGGCAACAACTTTGTCTCCGGCTGGGGCGAAGCCACAGAAGCACCCTTCATTCTGCGCAACCGTACCTACCAGTTGCTGGACAATTTGAGCTGGATCAAGGGTAAGCACACCTTCAAGATGGGGGGCGAAATTGCCAACCGCCGATTCAATCAGGTGGGCAACCAATTCCCCCGCGGCTTCTTCCAGTTCCCTAGCCGCTACACGGCAAACCCTAGCGATTTGGCCAATACTGGCTCCGCTTTTGCCACGGGTCTTCTGGGTTGGACGCAGGAATCCACCCGCGCTCTGGGCCTTGCGAACACCCAGTTCCGCCAATGGTCTTCGGCTTTTTACTTTGAAGACACCTGGAAAATTCTGCCGAATCTGACCTTGAACCTAGGCATTCGCTACGAATACACGCCACCCTTCGCAGACCGCTACCGCGGCATCTTCAATGTGCAGCTCTTTTGCAACGGTGTGAACGACCAAGGGATCGACCCGAATTGTCCGGTTCCGGTCCTGGTTCGTCCTGGTCCCGGCGACTTCCACGAAGGCTTCTCCGTCCGTATGGCCGACCGCATTCCCAAAGCCACCGGCGACGACATCCTTTGCGGACGCGCGGCGGTTTGCCCGGATAAGAACGATTGGGCGCCGCGTATCGGTATTGCCTGGCAACCCACTTCCAGAATGACCGTTCGTACCGGCTACGGTCTGTTCTATGCCCAGGACACCGGCAACCCTGTTTGGGACATGGCACGGAACCTTGGTTTCCGCGAATCGGCCCGGAGTGTAGATTTAATCCCTACTTCGAATTTGAGCAATCCTTGGGCCCGATCTGCTTCGAATACCGGTACTGGTTGTGCAGGATTCGACGGCCTTTGCTTGTCCGGGCTTTATACGCTGGCCAATCACGTTGACCGGCGGACGGCCTATGTGCACCAGTACCTGATGAACGTGCAATATCAATTGACCGATACGATGTTAATCGAAGTGGGTTACCAAGGCAACGGCGGCCGCAAGCTGATGCGCATGTACGGCTGGAATGATCCTATCTATCGCTCCGGCCCGGATGACCGGCGCAGCTCGAACGAGCGGCGTCCTTGGGGCAATTCCTTCTACAACCGCATCCAAACCATCGGCGGCCACGTGAACTCCAGCTACAACTCGGGCATCGTGAAGTTGCAGCAGCGCTTCAGCAGCGGGTTGACCTACTTGGCTTCCTACACCTGGGCGCGCTCCATCGACTCTGGCTCGGCCATTCGTACCAACGATGGCGACAACCTCTTCCCGGCGAACAATTACGACTTCACCAGCGAACGGGGCTTGAGCCAATTTCATCAATTGCATCGCTTCGCGGGATCGTTACTGTATGAGATGCCCTTCGGCAAGGGCAAGCGCTTCGACCTTGGTAAGGCTGGCAACTTCATTGCCGGTGGCTGGAGCCTTGGTTCAATCATCACCATGGCTACTGGTTCGCCCTTTGGCGGCGGCACCTGTGGCGACTTGGCGGGCATTACTCAAGGTAGCCGCGGCGACGCCACAGGCGTTAGCCCCTTCCTGGATAACCCCACTCCGCAGGAATTCTTCCGGCGTTCGCCCACGGGACGCGGTTCGGCGGCCATCACCTGCTCTGTCTTGGATTCTCGCGGCGTGAACGAGCTCACCTATCGGGAGGGTAATATCGCCCGCAACACCTACCTTGGCCCAGGCCTGTTTGGCTGGGATTTGTCTCTGTTGAAGCGCTTCGACTTGACGGAGAAGATGAATCTCGAATTCCGCTTTGAGTCGTTCAACTTCCCAAACCACCCGAACTGGAACCAACCCAACACCAACCTCACCTCGCCGCAGTTTGGCCAAATCACCAGCGCGCGCGACATGAGGACCAACCAATTTGCCTTGAAGCTTGCCTTCTAAGGTCTACAATCATCCAACTTCCGCCAAAGGCCCCTGGAAACAGGGGCCTTTACTATTGCATTTGCCGCAAGGCTTGCGCCCCAAGCTGGCGAATCTGGGCGTCGCTGCTCTGTGCGGCTTGCTGGAAGTAGGCGCGGGCTTGGGGCAGCCGTCCGCTCTCGGCATAAGCAATGCCGAGGTTGAGCAATGCTTTGGGGTGCCCGGGGCGCAGGCGAAGCACCGATTCCAGTGGCGCAACGGCTTGCGCGGAACGGTTGCTGGTGAGCAGCAGGTTGCTCAAATTCAAGTACGCATCCACCAAGGCGGGGTCGAGTTGAATGGCTTCGCGCAGGTAGCGCTCGGCCGGGCGAAACTCGGCCCGTTCCGCGAGCGCCGTCCCATAATTGAAGCGGGCACTGGCGTACTTGGCGTCGGCGAGCGCTGCTTGGAAATGTTGTTGCGCTTCCGGCCAGCGGTTCGCGCGGTGCAGTAAATTGGCCAGGTTGTTGTGCGCTTCGGCATAAGCAGGACGATGACGAATGGCTTCGCGCCATGCCTTTTCGGCTTCGGCAAATTTGCTTTGCGCCATGTGCGCGCGTCCCAGGTTGTTCCAAGCTGTGGGGGAATCTGCGTCCAGCGCCAAGGAGCGGGACAGAGCGCCGGCGGCTTCTGCAAAGCGTCCCGCCTCGAGATTGGCTTTGCCGAGATTGTTCTGCGCAATGGCGTCGCTGCTCAGGGGCGTGAGGAGTTGAATGGCTTCCTCCGTCTTGCCCAGCTCGACGAGCGTAGCGCCCAGATTGCGCTTGCCGGGCAGGTAGTTGTCGCTGCGGCCCAGAGCCGCGCGATACCAGCGCTCCGCCTCGCTTAGGTTGCCCAGCCGGTAGTGGGCCTCGGCCAGTTGGTGATAAAACTCGGGCTCGCGCGGTTGGTGCTGGGCAATGGCGGCGGCAAGGGCCTTCACTCCTTCGGCGAGATTCGCGCCTTGGTAAACCTGCGCCGTGGCAAGGTAAAGGTCGCGCGCCGGGCCCGCGAGGCCTTCGCTTGCGCGGCTCAGCACCACCGGCCCACGGTAAGCGTTTGTGCCCTCGTGCGTTTCACGCAAAGGAGCCAGCAGATTGCGCGCGGGGCGGGCTTGCACTTTATGGTCGGTCATGACCACGTGAACGACGTCGTCCGTGCGGCGCTTGGGCATGTGGCAAGCGGCGCAATCGCCTTGCGCTTCCGCTTTCCCCGCATGGGCCGCAACCTGCGCGTGGCAGGCATTGCAGGACGCGTTGAAGGCGTTGGGGCCGCGCTTCACCGCATGCGGATCGTGGCAACTGGTACAGGTCATCTTGCCCTCGCTAGCCAAGAAGCAGCGGGATTGCATCATGCGATATCCTTGGTGGGCGATCTCGAAATGGTCTTGGGGGCCTTGGCCACGCGGGAAATCGAAGTGAACAATAAATTCGGAAAGCGATTCCTGCGGGGTGTAAGAGAAAGGTGCGCGGTCAAAGCGGCGAATGGCATAGGGCAAGGCCCGGCTGGTGGATTCCAGATGGCACTGCAGGCACACTTCCAATTGCCGGGCGGGGGCCACTTTCCCGGGGTTAAAAATTGCCTGCCGGATGGTTTCTTTCTCCTTGCCCGCCGCCGCGGCTTCCACGTGCGCCTGCGCGGGCCCGTGACAACGCTGGCACCCAATGCCCTCCGCCAGTTTGCCCGTTTTCGCATCGGCATAACCGTTGTGGCAAAACATGCATTCGCTGGTGATGGCGCGGCGGAAACCTGGATGGTCCCGCTGGTCGTAGCCGGGGCTCATGGCGTAGGTCCCCCCATTTTCCGCATACCAGCCGAGGGGCAACTCCACCAAGTCGCCATTGGGCTTGCGATGCAGGTACGTGCGGGCGTGGTTGCCCGAGCCCATGACGTAATGGATTTCCTTTTCGAGAGAGTTAATCATCTCGCCCGGGGGACCGCTTTGTTTGCGGCGAAGAAAAAACTTGCCTTCGCTGGCGCGGACCTCGTAGCTTTCGCCCGAGGCGGCATGCTGGTACTTTCCTGGCGGGACCAGCTCCGCGCGCGCCGGCGCAAAAGCGCGGCCCATGCCGGTTTGCCGGTAAGTTTTCACGATCTCCGCATGGCAGCCGGCGCAACTGCTCTCGGCTGCGTATTGCGCCTGCGCGGGCACGTTGTCTTGCGCGGGTGGCGTAACCTTCCCGCCGCACGCGGCGAAAAGCAGAAGAACGAAGGCGACGAGAAAATGCATGGTTCTGATATAAACAGTAAGCATATGAAATTTCTCCTGCTTGCCGCTCTTGCCGCCACCTCGTTTGCCTTTGCCGCTTCTCCGGAGGCGGAAGTGAAAGCCGCAATTGAAGAATGGAAAACCGCCGTAATTCAGAAGAACGTGCCGGTGCTGCAAAAGTTGCTGCACGACCAAATTACGTATGAACACTCCAGTTCTCTGACGGAAACAAAAGCTCAAGCCATTGCCGCCTTCACCGCGCCCACCATGCAATACAAGGCCATTGATATGGCCGACACAACCTATCGCACCTTTGGCAATACTGTTCTTGTGAAGACGAACATGACCGTGAAGAACGCTGAGAAGGGAGTAGATAAGTCTCTCGGCTTAAGCGTCCTCATGGTTTGGATTAAGGACCAAGGCCGCTGGCAGTTGGTGGCCCGGCAGTCAACCCGCTTACCTTAAACTCTCTCAGGAGGGAACACAATGACGAAATTCACTCGCCGCTCTTTGCTCCTTGGTCTAAGTTTGCCTTTGGCCGCACAGAACACCGAAGCGCAACTGATTGAGAAGATCCGGAAAGAACTGGCCACCCTGCCCTACTACGGGTGCTTTGACTTTTTGACTTTCAAGTTGGAAGGCGGTACGGTAACGCTGGGTGGTTATGCCATGCGGCCCACGCTGAAGGACGATGCTCCGCGCGTGCTGAAGGGCATCGAGCGCATAGAGAAGATCGAGAACGAAATTGAAGTATTGCCTCTTTCGAATACGGATGACGATGTCCGCTGGGGCACCTTCCGTGCCATTTATCGCGATCAGGTTTTCCAGCGTTACCTGCCGGGCGGCGGCTTGGTGCGCGGCGATTTTTACCGGCGGGGAAGGGGATCTTTCTTTGGCGGACCCTTTGAACGCTGGGCTCCGGCCGGCACGCAACAGCCCTTGGGCAATTACCCCATCCACATCATCGTCAAAAATGGCAATGTGCTGCTTGTGGGAATTGTCGCCAACAAAGCGGAAAGCGACCGCGCCACGTTGCTGGCCAACGGCGTACCTGGCGCTTTCAGCGTGAAAAATATGCTGGAGATCGATAACGCGCAAATGTCCGGCAAGGCATCAAGCAAGGCGTCGGGCGGGAAGCAGAAAGAATAAGCGCACCAGCACTAGCCATAGCCCCTGGCCCAAGGCCAGATGGGCAATTTGCATCCAAGGCGGCGCCGCCAGCAGGATATTCAAGAAGCCCAGCGCCACTTGGCCCAGCGTCATTCCCAGCGCCGCCACTACCCACCCATTACGGTTTTGCCGTTGCAAAACGGTGCCGAGATAAAGCAGATAACCCGCGGAGGCCATGGCCACCAAAGGATGCACGATGCGTAGCCGTACCAGGAAGTGATGCACCGGGCGCAGGTCTTCCCGCACCTTGGCCCAAAGCTCCGGCCCCAGCGCCGGTTGCGTGGGAAACAGCGTATCGCCCAGCGCGGTGATGGCGCCCGTCATGCTGGTTAGAACTACCGCAGTAAGGGCCCATACCAGCGGGCCACGGCCCAATCCACTCAAAAGCGTTGCCGGGGCGGCGCTGCGAATGGCTGCCGCAACGGTGCAGAACATAAGTGCCAATGTGTTGGCCAAGTGCAGGGCGATGACAATGGCGCGGCTGGTGGAAGTGTCGCCCGCCACCAATTCTTTCTTCACCAGCACCGCGCCGATGAAAGCTTCAATCAGCAAAAAGACAAAGCTGGCTATGGCCCACTTTCGCGCCGGAGTGCGCCATGCCGCAACCAGCAACCCGATGCCTAGGAAGCCGCTCAGGCCGCTGGTAAGCCGGTGGGTGAATTCAATGGTTTTTTCCACGCTCAGTGCCGTGGGGATGACTTCTCCTTCGCAGGTGGGCCAATGGTTGCCGCAACCTGCTCCGGAACCGGAAATGCGCACCCACGCGCCGAACAGGATCACGAAGATCAAGTACGCGCAATAAAACCAGGCAAACTTCGCCAGCATGTTGTGTTTATTTGCTCGCTAAAACAAAGGTGGGGGTGAAGCCTTCCATGGTGGAAAAGCCGCCTTGGCCGCTACTCAGGTAAGTGGATATCATCTGCGGCTCGCCCAAAAACAGGTGTAGCCGCTCTTCCACCAACAAATCCCGGTATTCGAGAGCGCCGTAAAAAGAGACAGGAAACTTTGCGGGAATAAAGTCCTGCCGCAACTGGACAACGTAGCGCTCGCGCAGACCTTGCTTCATTGCGCGGTCCCACGGTGCTTGTTCCAATTCGCGCCCATCGTAATTGGGTAGATTCGCGGTGGTGTCGTTTGGCGCTAAAACGAAGCGTTCGCGGTGTTGCGCCACATATTCGAGCAGGTCAACCGTTTGGCCCTCGAAGTCCGTGCGTCCTGGGGCTAGCGTGCGCGTCCAAGGGACACACGCGGCGATTGCTTTCTTTTCGGCGGCGGGGAATTTGGTGGTAATCGTGTCGTCGGTCAAGAGCGCCCAAACCGTCTTCTTCTGGGCCAGCTCGGCGCGGAAGCTATTCACTATGCAAACTTTTTGGTCGCGGTAGGCGCGGACGAGGGGGTGGTTCAGGTCAAAGCGCAGCAGAAAATCGTGCAGGCTGGAGGCGCGCAGCACCATGTCAATGGCGAAATCGCCCTTGCGCAGAACACCTTGGCGGTAATCCAGTTGCTCGGGGCTAACCAGTTCCGCCTTCCAGCCGCTGGAACGATAGAGTTCCGCCAAGACCCCCGCCTCGGCGGCGTCCAGGCTTTGGAAAGGCTGGCGGAATTCTAGGATGGCAAGATTTGGCTGCTTTTTTCCGCCATAGGCCTTCCAAGCTTTAGTGGTGGCGCTGAGCAGGGCCTTGAGGCCGCTCGATTTCGCCAGTTTGTGCTTCTTGCGAAATTCCTTTAGCGGGGGGCAATCGAAGAATAGGTCAGCCAAATGCTCGCTGTAGGCGATGCCCGCGGTGGAGACGGGCTGGAAGCCATTGGTAAAGTTCGCTTGCGTGGCTTGCGGAAATTGGAAGGAGCAGCCAACGTGGGGGAAGCTATAGCCGGGGTTGATGGAAGCCAGCATCCGCTCGGCGGGCAAAAGATCTAAGCGCTGCAATATGGCCGGGGTTTCAAGGGCAAGCTTTTCCAGGCGCTCAATGGCGCTAAACAGCGCTGCGGAGAGCTTCGCGCTTTGGTCGAAATGCTTTTGCAGGACAAAATGCGGACGCAAAAATGGACTCGCAATCCGGGTGCCCGCCACCATGCCACGCTGGCGCATTGCGGATTCTAAATCCTGGGCCCAGGCGAGATCCGCAAAGGCAGGAGATTCGAGGATTTTCTGGTACCGGACGACCGCGTCGTCTACTTGCTTCTGGGCCATTCGTGCGAACGTTCTCCTCAGTATGGCATAGGGGTAGAGCTAAACCAAAGCTTAGAGCGCGAAAATGGGACTCTAAGCTATTGAGGAAGAAAGGCTTGAGGGAAAAGCGAAGAAAATTAGAAGATTAAGGGCGTTTTTCAAGGGCCGTATCCATGAGTCGGCGAGCAAAAGCGGCAAGCGCGGCCGCCTGTGGCTTCAGCCAAAAATGGTCGCCGGGGAAAGCTTTGCATTCAAAGGAGTTGCTGGTGAGTTCCTGCCAAGCCTCCACCGCTTCCGCACGAAGATTGGGTTCGTTTTTTCCGAAGGCGGCATAGACCGGGATAGGAAGAATATGCGGCTCCTGCGGTTGGTAGGCGTCGAAAAGAGCGATGTCGGCATCTAGTGAATTAAGATTCACTAATTCACCAAATGGCTTCGTTTCCTTTCCAATGCGCAGGTGCGGCGCGCGGCAACTGGAGGCCAGCAGACCAGCTACGCGCTGGCCGGAAGCCAAAATGCGCCAAGCCACTTCATAGGCCAAGGCGCCCCCCATGGAATGGCCCAGGAAAAAGAGAGGCTGTTGCGGGACGACAACGGTGCGCAATTCCTCGGCAATTGCCTCCGCGATTTCGTGAAAATTAGCCCCCTCCGGGTAGGGCGGGCGCACCTCCCGTTGGGGAAGCCGAATGGGTAATAGGGTGCAGAATTGGCGGAGCTGTTCCTCGAGAAAGCGCCAACTGAGAACGCCCGCGCCGGCCCAGGGAAAAAGAACCAGCGCCGGGGTGCCGGCTTTTTGCGGATCTTGGGGCAAACCCCATTGGACAGGCAAATAGCGGTCCTTCTGGGCATCCAAGCTGCGGCGGATGCGCAGGTTCAACAAGCGGCGGCGCTCCGGGCTCAAGGACTTGCCCTTGGCTTCTTGGCGTTGAAAGGCTCGTTTGCCAACGGCGAGAGTGCGGTCGAAGATAAACTCGAGCGGCCGTGCGCTCAGGCTTTCGATATAGGCCAGGGCCCGGCGGCGTCCTTCGCGGCTGATGTCTTCCCAATGGGTGGGGGCAGTGATTAAGCGGTCGAGTGCTTCCCTCCAAGGCGTAAGGTCCTGTTCGGGAACAATAGCCTCCGGAGCCATCTGGTCGCTGACGCGATCTTTGTATTGCGTGATCTGCTCGACGGGCAGCACATAATCCATGCCGCACATGGCTTCCCGCAAGCCGCCGACGTCGCTGGCCAGGACCGGTACGCCGCGGGACAAGCTCTCCAGCACCACGCGGCTGCGGGCTTCGGCCCATAGGCTGGGCACGAGGGTGATGCGCGTTTGCCGCAGAATGTCCGTAATGTCATCAGCGCGGGCCAAGAGCGTGATGTTTGGGCGCGCCTCCATTTCCGCGAGGTCTTCGGCGGTGGTGCCCCAACTCGGAACCGCTGCAAATTCAACATGCGGCATGGCGTCCGCCAAGCCCAAGAGAATGGGCAGGCCTTTCACGCCGCTGGGGTTCACGAGCGTAACGAAAGGATTTTCGAAGCGGCCAACATCGGGCGGATGGGGATTGTCCGAAAGCGAGATCGGAACATGGACTCCCTCTAAGTTGGCGTAAGTGCGGCAGTATTCCGCCACGTAATGGCTCACCCCCACCACGGCATCGGTGCGGGCAAGGCGGGCGGTACGCTCGGCGTTTTGGGTGGAGGCATCCGGGCCAAAGGGGAGGGCAACCGTGGCGCGGACCAGATAGACGACGCGGGCGGTGGGATGGTCCAATGCGAGATCGAGGAAGAGGTGCGCGGGGTCGTCGGTGGAGGCGAGAATCACCTCGGGGCTAAAGCCTTCGAGTGCTGCCCGGAAAGCGCCGCGCAAGTTTGTTTCGCGCGTAATGGCATGCACCGCTACGCCGCCCAGTTGAAAGCGTAGGCCGGCGGAATGCTCTTCGGCCACGATGCCGTAGCCGAGCAATTGCTGGCAGTAGGCCTGGTGCGCTTCCTCGCCAAAACGCTCCAGGCGGGTAAATACTTCCACCGTATGGCCTTCCTTGACCAGGGCTTCGAGAAGCAAGCGGTTCGACTTATCGCCACCGCCGGAAGCCGGGAAGTAAGTGGAGTTATGAATCAGTAAAATACTGCGGCGTTTGGGAGTTAATTTGGATAGATAGTTCAGTAAGTCGTCGGAGCGCCATTGTTGGACGAAGTTGCGGGAAAATTCTAAGTTCTCCTGGCGCTCGCGGGAGTAAGTGGCGCGGTTGGTGGCTAAGTCCCGCAAAGCTGTTGACCAAGCTTCTATGGGTTGGGCCTCCAGCTTGCCGATGGGCATGCCGGTGGCATCCATTTGGGTACTCCACTCGCGAATGGGCACAACCGCTTGGCGTAGCAGGCTGGCGGCGGTCGATTCCGCCAAGCCCCCGTAATCACTGGCCAAAACGGGGATTCCGCGCATTTGCGCTTCCATGGCAACCAAGCCAAAGCCTTCGTACCAGAGCGAGGGGGCCAAGAGTATGGAAGTCTCGCGGAATACTTCTTCGATATCCGCAACCGGAGTGCGTACTTCCACATTCGGAATGGCGCGCAGGGCGGCAAAGTCTTCGGGGGTGGTGCCCCAGCCTTGTAAGGCAAGGAAGGATAAGTCCGCGTGGCGCTGGGCTAAGTCCAAAAAGATTGGTAGGCCTTTTACCTGGCACGGATTGATGAGGAGAACCTTGCCGGTTTCAAAGTTGTCGTATTCGGGCCAAGGCGGCTGTCCGTACATGGCCGGATGAATCATGGTGGCGGGCCGGCCAAGGTGTTCTTCAATGTAGGCGGCCATGTGGGCGCCGATGGCAACTATGCCCAAAGCATTGCGCACAATGGTGGCGGCTTCGTTGTCCTGGTGCCAGGCTTCCGGCCCGAATGGAAACCATTGAGGCGTATGGGCGATGTAGACCAAGCGGGCGGGCGCGGCGCGGTAGGCTTCGCGCAAGATGCTGTGCGAGACGTCTTCGCTGGAAACCAGAACGAAGTCGGGGGCGAGTTTGTCTACGGCTTCGCGGATGGGCGAAGGGTCCCGCGAAAGATTCGCGAAGCGCGCCATGGCAATGCCATCCACGTTTACTTCTCCGGTTTGGTCCTCGCTGGCCGCACCGCACACCACGTGGCAAGCGTGGCCGGCAGCGGCAATTGCTTTGAGCCAAAACAGATTGCTGCGCGTAGACCCGCCCTTGGGCGGCTCGTAGGAAGCGCTGGAAACAAGCAGGACGCGCATGCCTAGCGGGATTCCTCGTTTTCGAGCGCGGCTAGAACTTCTTCTTCGCTCAGTGCGTTGATCTCGTCGTAAAGCGCCTGGTATTGGCTTTGGCTAAGGCCGCCGAAAGACAGCGCTTCGTCAATGCGGCGGGCCATGCGCTCTAGAGTCATGTCAATGGAATAGGCTTCGTCAATGCCCAGTTCCACGCCGAAGGCTTCTTGGATGCGGGTAAGCAAAAGCACCGCGAGAAGGGAGTGCCCGCCGGCTTCGAAGAAATTGCTTTCTGCTTCGAGCGAGGCGCCCGGCAGGAGGTCGGCCCAAAGGGCGGCAAGGCGGCGTTCGGTGTCGGTGGCAAAGGCTTGGGCCGCAATTTGCGCTTCGGGGTAAATGGCGCGGCGTAGTTTTTCCACGCTGGAAAGGTGGTTGGCCAACAGGGCGTAATCCAAGCTCCGGGCGGCGCCGGGCGCTTGGGCGGCAGCTTGGGCCAGCACGGCGGGCTCTTCCACGGCAAGCTTTAACTCCAACCGCTTCAGCTCCGCAGGCGTGCGGCGCAAGGGGTAAGTAGTGGCGCCCAACTCTTCGAGGAATGCTTGGGCGGGCTGATTCTTGGCCGTGGGCACGAAGGGGATTTCCATTTCGCGGAGGCCCAGCTTTTCCGCATGGTTGGCCAGCCAGCGAATGATGGCATGCTCCACGCCGCGGCCCAAAACCCGGCAGCTCAACAGAAACGTATCGAGAACATAGGTGGCGCCCACGGGGCGGCCCAGCAACAGGCCCGTGAAGCCGTAGTCGCCAAAACGGTCGCTGACGTCGACGCGGTAAAGCTCGTGGCGCGCTTGCCACAATTGCCGCAGTTCGGCTTCGGTGCGGCGAACGGTGGTGAAGTTGAATTGGTTGGTGCGCTGCGTTAATTGGGAGGCGCGGGGGAAGTCTGCCTCCTCGACACCCCGGATATTTACCTGCAAATCGAGCGACTGGTAAAAGTCTTCCAGCGATTGCGCCTGGGCAAGGGCGCGGCCAAACTCCTGGGTTTGTTCGTAACTGGCGGCCCGGGCGCGGTCGGCATCCGTGATGCGCAGCCGGTCCAGCACCCACAAGTGGCGCGTTAACTCTTCCAGGTCTTCGTCCTGATTGGGAACTTGGATGGCGACCACGGGGGGCAACTCGCGGGCCACCTCCATAATCTCTTTGCGGCTATCGTCGAGAAAGACAAAGCTATCCAAGCCCAGCGAAAGTTCCTTGGCCAGCGAGGCTAAATTCTCCGGCTTGGGCTTCCAATTGATGCGGTGCGCGGTGATGTGTTCCAGGCGCAAGGGAAACTCGGGGTGCGCGGCGAAGGTGGCCTCAACGTCCGCCTGGTTGTTTTTCGAAGCAATCACCAACAACGTGCCCTCCGCGCGCTGCGCCAAAGCAAAGCGCTGCAGGGCGGCGTGGCCGGCCGTTAGGCGAACTCCTTCCGGCCCGTCTTCGCCGCAGATGCCTTCCCACAGCGTGTTGTCGCAATCCAAAGCCAGAACCTTGGCGGGAGGGTGTTGGTGGGCATGGGCCACGCGCACGATTGAGGCGGCAAGCGCGAGATAGTAATCCTCTGTGTAAGGCACGGCACCGGCTTTTTCGCCGGTGCTGCTGAAGGGATCCTTTACGGGGTAGCGCTGGGCCACCCATTGCGCATCGAGGAAGTAAACGCCCGCGTTGCGCGTTGCGGCTGTGGCAAATTCGCTCCAAGCAAAGACTTCCCGTTCCGCACAGGCCAACACCAAGTAGGGCGCTTTGCCTAAGGGCAACGCTTGCAGGGCACCGGCCAAGGCGGCAAGATTTTCGCGGCGCCGATCGGCGGCTCCCCAATCCTGGCTCCGCAGCAACACCACGTTCAAGCCATGCTGGTTGGTGCGCAAGTCGCTCGTGGGGTCTAACAAAGATTGCAGCACTTGGCCAAAGGGTGAAAAGCGCACTTCAAAAGGAGTGTTCATGGGCCCCGACCAGAAGCGCAAGGGGCGCTCCAGGGGGTCTGCGGTGAAGGTGGCCGTAATGGCGAGGCGAAAGGGTTGTTCGGAGCTCACGTACATCCTTGGGGGTTGGAGAACTTCGTTAAACGAAGGTCTTGAACTCCATTACGTCGCCGTCTTCGACGACATACTCTTTGCCTTCTGTGCGAAGCTTGCCTAACTCTCGCGCTTTGGCGAAGGAACCAATCGTCACCAGGTCGTCGTAGGCAATGGTTTCGGCGCTGATGAAGGATTTTTCGAAGTCCGAATGGATGACGCCCGCCGCTTGCGGCGCCTTCCAGCCGGCGTGAATGGTCCAGGCGCGGGTTTCTTTGACGCCCGTGGTTAAGTAGGTGCGCAAGCCTAACAGATGGTAGGCCTCGCGAATGAGGTTGCCCACGCCGGACTCGGTGACGCCCAGGCCGTCCAGATATTCTTTGGCCTCCTCGGCGGAAAGCATGACCAGTTCACTTTCTATTTCCGCGCTCACCACCACGGCGCGCGTGTCGTGCTGGCGGATAACATAGTCGCGCACCTTGCCCACGTAGGGGTTGGCTTCGGGGTCGGCCAGATCGCCTTCGGCCACATTGCAAGCGTAGATGGTGGGCTTGTTGGTTAGCAGGAAGAGGGGCTTGGCGAGAGCGCGCTCTTCTTCGCTCATTTCCAGGGTGACGGCGTACTTGCCGTCGGAGAGGTGGGGTTCCAGGCGAGCGATGAGGTCGAGAGTGCCCTGCGCCTTCTTGTCGCCGCTGCGGGCGGCTTTCTGTAGCTTGGCCTTTTGCTTGTCGAGCGAATCGAGGTCGGCAAGGATGAGCTCGGTGTTGATGATTTCGATATCGCGCACGGGGTCCACGGTATCCATGACGTGCTCGATGTTGGTGTTTTCAAAGCAACGCACCACTTGCACAATGGCGTCGACCTCGCGGATGTGGCCCAGGAATTGGTTGCCCAGACCTTCGCCCTTGCTGGCGCCGGCGACGAGGCCAGCGATATCGACGAACTGAAAAACAGCGGGAACCAGCTTTTCGCTGCCGCTAAGTTTGCTCAAGACGGCCAGCCGTTCATCGGGAACTGTAACCATTCCTTCATTGGGCTCGATCGTGCAAAAGCGGTAGTTTGCCGCCATCGCTTTGCGCGATTTCGTCAAGGCATTAAAGAGCGTGGATTTACCCACGTTGGGGAGGCCAACAATTCCTGCTTGCAACATGTCCGGGAAAACTATCAGTGTACCGAGAGTGCCATGATAAAGAGCATGGTGCGCGTACTGGTTCTGCTAATCTGCACTGCCGCAATGAGTTACGGGGATACACCGGCGGCGGAATTTGCCGCGCGCCGCACGCGATTGCTCGAACAACTGCCGCAAAGCGTGATTGTGCTGCGCGGCTTGCCGCACCCGGCGGCTGTGGGAGACCGCAATGGCTTTTTCCAAGAACCCAATTTTTACTACCTGAGCGGCTGGAACCAGCCCGGCGCGGCGATGTTGCTTTGTTCCTCGTGCCCGGAGGATCTTCGCCAAACCTTCTTCCTGCCGGTGCGCAATGAGCGGCGCGAGAAGTACGAAGGCAAGCAACTGGCGCCGGAAGATGCCGATGCGCCGGCGCGGACGGGCTTTGCGCGCATCCGCTCGATGAATGCGTTGGAAAAGGAGATCGGCGAAGCGTTGGCCCATGCGGCCAATTACTACACGCTGTTCGATGGCACCGAAGAGCACTGGGCCAAATTGGCGCCGCTGCGGCCGGTGAAGGACGTACGCGCGACGATTACGAAGCAAAGAGCAATTAAGAGCGCGGCGGAGATTGCCTTGCTCGAGAAGGCCATTGCCGCCACCATCGACGCGCACTTTGCCAGTTGGCGTACCGCGAAGCCAGGGCTTTTCGAATACGAAATAGCCGCGGTGATGCAGCAGACTTATTACCGGCAAGGGTGTGAACGCAATGCGTACGCGCCCATTGTGGGCAGCGGGCCGAACAGCGTGGTGCTGCACTATCACGAGAACAAACGGCGAATGGATAGCGGGGATTTGTTATTGATGGACGTGGGTGGCGAATGCAGCCACTATGCGGCGGACATTACGCGGACCATTCCCGTGAACGGCAAGTTTACGCCCCGGCAGCGGGAGATTTACCAATTGGTGTTGGGCGCGCAGGAAGCGATTATTGCGCGGGCGAAGCCGGGGATTTTGCTGGCGGATTTGACGCGTTTTGGACATGAGTATCTGGATGGCCAAGGCAAGGGTCCTGGGGGGAAGCCTTGGCGCGACTTCACGATCCACGGGGTTTCGCACCACATTGGCCTGGACGTGCACGACCCCCATGACGCGGCCACGCCCTTGGCTGAAGGGATGGTGGTGACGGTGGAGCCAGGGCTTTATTTGGCGGAGGAGAACTTGGGCGTCCGCATCGAGGACATGATTTTGATTACGAAAGACGGGGCGCGCGTATTGTCCAAGGCCTTGCCGAAGACGGTGGAAGAAATTGAGAAAGGAATGCGCCGCTGAGAGTCCGCTTGCCAGTGAAGAGTCCTTATTGGGTCCTGGCCGGGATCTTGGGGGTGGTGTTTTGTCTTTCGCTGTTTCTAGGTTGGACGCGATTGGCGGGGCAGTTTGACGGGCAGGTTTACGATTGGTTGGCGAGTTCGCGGCGGCCGGACCCTTGGCCGCCGAAGGCGATCCTGTTGGCGATTGACGAAACGAGCTTGATCCGCATGGGGGGAGCGCGAAACTTGCGCCCGGCGCTGACGAAGGCCTTGGAGACGGTGTGCGCGGCAAAGCCCCTGGCGATTGCGGTGGACTTAATGATGTCGAGCGCGGAGAACGAAGAAAGCGACCGGGCACTGGCGGGGGCCATGGGGAAGTGTCCGCCGGTGATTTTGGCCACCGACATTATGCGCGACGGCAAGACTTGGGAAGAGCCCGCGCCCGCCTTCCGCAAAGTGGCGGCGGGCTTGGGGCACGTACACGCGGACCCGGACCCGGTGAGCCGCCGGATCCCACTCGAAAAGGCCGTGGCGCAGAAGCGCTATTGGGCCTTGGCCTTGGAGGCTTTTCGCCTGGCGCGGCAGGCGGGACCGATCCTCGAGACACCGGACGATTTGGACGTGGGCATGCAGAGCATCCCCGCGCAAAGAAGCACGGCGCGCAGTGTTTATATCCGTTATGCGCCCGAGCCGATTCCGCAAGTTTCTTTGGCGGCTTTGGCGCAGGATGCGAACCTGGCGCTCTCGTGTAGTAACCGGGTGGTCTTCGTGGGGTTTACCGATCAGAGCGCTGCAAGGGACCGCTTGCAAACGCCCCAGGGCAATTTGATGACCGGGGTGGAGATTCACGCAAACCTGTTTGAGACGCTGGAGCAGGGAGTTTTTCTGGTGGACGCGGGGCCTACGTTGGCCGTGGCCTTGGCCTTGGCGGCGTTGTTGGGCGCGGGCTTGGTGTTTGCCTTTTTGAGCGGCTGGATGGCGTGGGTGGTGGCGGCGGCTTTGCTGGTTTTGTGGCACTTTGTGCCCTTGGCATTGTTCGATAACCAGCGTTTTTTGGCGCCGACGTTGCCCTGGTGCGCGGCATGGCTGGGCACGATTTCCGCGGCAAGTTTCCACCATTTTGTGATCCGGCGGCAGTGGCAGCGCAGCGAGGCCGACAAGACGCGATATCAGCAAGCGATTCAGTTTGTGACGCACGAGATGAAGACGCCGCTGACGGCCATACAAGGCTCGAGCGAAATCATGAGCCGCTATAAGTTGAACGAAGACAAGCAGAAGCAAATTGCGCAGATGATCCATTCCGAATCGAAGCGCCTTGCTTCGATGATTCAAACGTTCCTGGACGTGGAGCGGTTGGCCGATGGCAAGGCGGAGTTGAAGAGGGAAGCCTTTTCGCTTGCCGACGCGCTGCTGCCGGCGCTCGAACGCGCGCGGCACCTGGCCGAACGCAAGAGCATGCGGTTTTGTGTGGGCGCGGTGCCGGGGCTGGCCCTGCGGGGCGACCGCGAACTGATGGAATATGCGCTCTACAACCTGTTGAACAATGCCGTGAAATACTCGCCGGAATCTACTGAGGTGCGCGTGGACATGAAGGCCGAGGGCGGGCAAGTGAGTCTGGCGATTGCGGACCAGGGCATGGGGATGGAGGCGGCGGACCTGAAGCGGATTTTCGATCGTTTTTACCGTTCGCGCCGTGCGGAGGAAAGCGGCATTTCGGGCACCGGCATTGGCTTGAGCATTGTGCAGGAGATTGTGAAACGCCACGGCGGCGCCATCCAGGTGAGCAGCGAGGTGGGCCGGGGCAGTGTTTTTACCGTACTTTTGCCCGTCGAAACGCGACATGCTTCGCTAGACTCGGAGTTGAAGCATGCCGATTCCTGAGACGATTTTGCTAGTGGAAGATGACCCTGGTGTCCGCAGTACGCTTCTCACATTCCTGGACTTGGAAGGCTATAAGGTAGAGGCGGTATCCAGTACGCGCGCAGCGTTGGAGCGGTTGGCGGCCCAACGCTACCCCGTCGTGATCAGCGATATTTACCTGGACGAGCGGACGGGGTTGGATGTACTGAAGGCCGCGAAAGAAGCCAACGACGCCTGCCACGTGATCCTGATGAGCGCGCGGGGCAGCATGGAGACAGTGATTGCCGCAACGCGCGGCGGGGCTGCCGAGTACCTGGCAAAGCCGTTCGAATTGGACGATTTGCTGGGCGCCTTACAAAAAATTGAAGGGCAGTTGGAGGGGGCGGCGTCCAAGGACCGCGAGACGGACATTGACGATTTGCCGGAAACGGAAATGATTGGCGTTTCCTCGGCGATGATTGAAATTTATAAGACCTTGAGTCAAGTGGCGCCCACGGATGCCACGGTGCTGATTACCGGCGAAACCGGTACGGGGAAGGAATTGGTGGCGCGCATGATCCACAACCATTCGCGGCGCGCCCAAGGGCCCTTTGTGCCGGTGGATTGCGGGGGCATTGCGCCCAGCTTGATTGAAAGCGAACTGTTTGGCGCCATGAAAGGCGCCTTCACCGGGGCGGACCGCGACCGCGTTGGGGTGTTTGAAGCAGCCAATCGCGGCACGGTGTTTTTGGATGAAATTGGCGAAATCGATGGCGGTTTCCAATTGAAGCTGCTGCGCTTTTTGCAGGAGCGCGAAGTGAGGCCCGTGGGCGCAACGCGGGCGCGGCCCGTGGATGTGCGTGTGGTGGCCGCCACCAATAAAGACATGCCGAAGATGGTGGAAGAGGGCAAGTTCCGCGAGGATCTTTGGTTTCGCTTGAACGTCATCCGCATTCCCCTGCCGGCTCTGCGCGAACGGCGTTCGGACATCCCGCTTTTGGCGCACTTCTTCTTGCGTAAATACAACGAGCGTTACCAACTGAGTGCGGTATTGACCGAGTCTGGCGTAAAGACTCTGAGCGAGCAAGCTTGGCCGGGCAACGTACGCCAGCTACAACATCTGATGGAGCGATTGGTGATTCTCGCGCCCCAGGGCCGCATTGACGAGTTCGCAGTGCAAGCCAGCTTGCGCGAAGCCGAAGAGGCCGAAACCGTGGGAGAAACGCTGAAAGACACCGAGCGCGAGCAGATCCTAAAGGTGTTGGCAGCGGTGAATAACAACAAGAGCCGCGCGGCCAAGGTGCTGGGCATTGAACGCAAAACGCTCTACCGCAAATTGGAGCGCATGGGGATTAGCTGAGCCAATCCCCCGCCTTCTCAGAACAGGAACTTCAGCGCGAATTGAACGCGGCGCGGTTGGCGCGCGGACCCGATTAAGCCAAATAAGGCCGGCGCTCCAGAATTGCCGTTGGGGTTGCCAAACTGTGCATGGTTGAAGGCGTTGAACAACTCGGCGCGGAATTGCAAGGACTTCTGCTCGTGGATGGTGAAGTTCTTGTGGATGCCCATGTCGTAGTTGTGGATGCCCGGCCCGTGCAGCGGAGCGCGGCTGGAATTGCCGAAGAATCCTGTTGCCGGGGCGGTAAAGCAGGAAGTATCGAAATAGCGGCCGCCGTTGTTGCGAACATTGCTGGCCAGATCGCTGTCCACGCCCGAGCAGGAGCGGTTGGTGCGGTGAGCGACAAAGGGCGACCCGGTGGTGTTGGGCGCAGTGATGTCGAAGGGGATGCCCGTTTGGAAAGAGGCAATTGTGGTGAGGGTCCAGCCGCCCGCCAGGTAATCCAAAGCCAGAGGGATATTGCTCCCCGCCCGGCGTCCACGACCGAAAGGCACTTCGTAGACTGCGCTTAAAACGGCGCGGTGGCGAACATCGAAGCTGGCGTCGTTCTTATCGCAAGCGCGGCAAGTGGTGATTTGTGCGTTGGTTGCGCCGGAGCCTTCCCAAGTGTCGGTAATCGCGCGCGCCCAAGTGTACTCGAAGTTGATGTTCAAGCCGTTGCGCATACGTTGTTGGAACTTGGTGAGGAAGGCGTTATAAGAGGAGTTGCCGTTGAAGTCCGCCCGCAGCAGGCTGGTGTAGCGAGGGAAGTAAGGCCGCGTTGAGAGATCACAGCGCAGATTGGCATCGGGGCGGCACTGGTTGAAGTCGTAGCGGTTTTGCAGGGCATGGCTGGAGTTGCCGAGGTAGGCAAACTCGAGTAGGGCGCCATTGCTCAAACTGTGCTGAATGGAGAGGTTCCATTGCTGCATGTAGGGATCGCGGCCCACGGGATTGACCAGGAATGGTGCGGCATTGCGCAGGGAGGCCGCATAGTTTTCGTTTAAGGGCAAAGCAGGTTGGCGGGGGAAAACGTTTTGCCCCATTTGCCAGACCGGGATGGGGTTATTGAGGCTGGTAACCAGGTCGACGCTGTCGTTGAAGGGAGGGCCAACCATGGCGAACTGCAATTCGATCAAGCGGGTATCGGCATAATAATAGCCCGCGCCGCCGCGAATGACAGTGCGGGGCAGGAAGTCCGGCTGCCAGGCAAAGCCTAGGCGCGGGGTCCAATTGTTCTTGTCGCGGCTGACGATGCGTGGGTCCACTTGGCCGAGGGCTGCGAATTGGAGCAGGCCGGTGGTTTCGTCAAAGCCGTGGGGAATGTCGCGGGCAAAGCCTTGGGGGTCAGGGACTTGAGCGAAGAAGTAGGAAATGCCGTAGTTCAGAGTCAGGTTCCGGGTTACTTTCCAAGTGTCCTGAAAGTAGGGCATGGCTTGGGCAAAACGATAAGGCAGCATGGGCAAGCCGCGATAGGAGCCCGTGGTGGGCAGGCCCAATAGAAAGTCTGCAAAAGAATTGCCGCTGTTCGCGCGTAAGGGCGTGGGGCGGCCCTGGGCATCGCGGCCCACTTGCGTGGTGAAGGTGCGTTGGAAGCCAAGGCTGCCGACCGCGCCGGCATTGGCATTCTGTTGCCAAGTACGACGGTAACGAACAGAGGCGCCAAATTGGAAATTGTGTTTGCCGCGGATCCAGTTCATGCCCTCGTCGAGTTGGTAGCTGTTGTCGAGGTTACCCAGGTCGCCGCTGGCGCGCCCGAAACCGCCGTATTCCTGAAAGCCCATGCTGGGAATGCCGCGCGGGTCCAAACCATTTAAAATGCCGAGTTCCGGTGCGATGGGGCCCAGTTCCCGGCCTTCGTTGGAGAAGAGGGCAACGTTGCGCACGGCGCCCAAGCGGAGTGTGTTGACGAGAGTTGGGCTAAGGGTCCAGGTGTGTTGCACCATGCCGTATTGGGTTTCGTTGGGGTAAGCGGCGCCGGCAAAGGGCTGCAGGGAGCGGATGAAGGCCGGGGTATCCTGCCACAGCCATTGCCCGTAAAGCTGTTGCCGGTCTGAGATGGCATAGTCGATGCGGAAGCCCCACTGATCGTCGTCGAGGGTGTTCCGCGGACTGCCAAAAACATTCTGAGGGCGCTGGGCCAAGCTGGCGCCAGGCAAATAGTATTCGAGCAGACGGTTGGCCACGGGATTGATGCGGGAGTTCGGAATCAATTGATTAGGAAAGGCGCTGCGCTGGTTGGTGGCCGCAATGTAGGTGAGCGGGTCATAAATCATTTCCGGGACTTCGGCAAAGTTGCCGCCGAACATTTGGGAGGTAGGCGTGAAGGCCCCCGCGGCGAAAGAGGTGATTTCCCGCAAGCCCTCGTAGTGGGCGTAGAACCACACCTTGTCCTTTTTGATGGGCCCGCCGACCGCGCCGCCATACTGGTTGCGCTTCAAGTCCTCGGGCACTTGCGCAAAGTAATTGCGGGCGTCGAACTTACGGTTGCGCACAAACCAGAAGGCTTGGCCGTGAAAGCTGTTTGTGCCGCCCTTGGTGGTTACGTTGATCAGGCCGGGATTGGGCCCCTGGTCGGGCATGAAAAAGCTCTGTTGGATTTTGAACTGATCGATGGAGGCAATGGAAAGATTCATGGCCAACTCGCCCAAGCGGCCGCCACGGACGGCGATGCCATTGATCAGGTACCCGGTTGCGCCGCCTAGGTTGCCCGCCACAATCACGGTGCGGCCTCCGCGGCCAACTTGGTCAGCGTTGTTCGCGCGCCCGGTGGCCTCGTTCGCTCCGGCAGAGAGCAGGGCCAATTGCAGGAAGTTGCGGCCATTCAACGGTAAGGCATCGACGCGCTTGGCATCAACAACCGTGCCCACCGTGTTCGACTCGGTTTCGAGGACAATCTGCCTTTCGCCGGTGACGGTGATGACATCGCTGACCTGCCCTAGTTTCATGGTGGCGTTGAGGGTGGCCAATTGACCGACTTCGATCTGGAAAGCCGTCTGTTCGAAGGTCGAGAAGCCATCTTTGGTGACGCGGATAGTGTAGAGGCCGGCGGGGATGGTGGGGAAGACAAAGCGGCCCGCCTCGTTGGTTTCGGTGGTTCTGGTTTGTCCGCGGGAGGGGTCGATGAGGTTTACCTGCGCCCCGGCGATGAGAGCGCCGGAATCGTCGGTGACGGTGCCATTCAAAGCAGCAGAGCCTAGCGTGGTCTGCGCGGCCAGGGGAAGCAGGCTAAGAGCGGCGAAGTAGAGCCATAGAACGATTTGCCGGAAAGGGAACA
The DNA here is from genome assembly GCA_033765085.1 of Bryobacter sp. Taxonomy (GTDB): domain Bacteria; phylum Acidobacteriota; class Terriglobia; order Bryobacterales; family Bryobacteraceae; genus Bryobacter. The sequence goes on from JANRIK010000032.1 coordinate 62,187, forward strand.
TAATCAGGATCTCCTCGGAAAGTTTCTGCGGGCAGCATATGCCAGCGCGGCTTGCACCGCAAGCCGGGAAAATGGGTCATTCGCCGTTGCGCAAATCGCAACGAAAGTGAAACGCTTTTGATATGCTCCGGGCATGGCTCCGTACCGCCGTTCTCAGCCGTCCTTAGCCACAGTGGAAAAGGCATGCCACATTCTGAAGCGGGCCGCCCAGGGAAGTGGGCGTTGGACGTTGAGCCAACTGGCGGGCGAGTGTGGCATTGAGAAGACGGCGGCTTTCAGGTTGGTACACACTTTGGCGGAGCAGGGATTGTTGCGGCGCGTGGACCAGCGGCACTATGTAAGCCAAGTGAGCTGGCAGGGCCAAGATAGGCTGCGCCTGGGGTTTGCCCAACAAGGGAGCCGCAGCAGTTTTTCGCGCTCGGTGACCGAGGGTTTGCGCTGGGCGGCGCAGCGGCGGGGCATTGATTTGGTGTTGTTCGACAATGCCGAGAGTGGTGCGCTGGCTTATCGCAACGCCAAGCGGATGGTGGGAGCGGGGGTACAGGTGGCGGTGCAGTTCCAAGTGGTGCAGCGCATGGCGGCGCGGGTGGCGGAACTTTATGCGGAAAAGGAAATCCCCTTAATTGCAGTGGATATTCCGCATCCCGGGGCTTCTTACTTTGGCATTGACAATTACCGGGCCGGGCAAATGGCGGGGGAAGCGCTTTGCCGTTGGGCCCTGCGCCATTGGCCCGATGGGCCGGAGGAATTGGTGCTGTTGGAAATGACCCGCGCGGGTAGTTTGCCGAATAGCCGCCTGATTGCCATTGAGGATACGATGCGCGACCGCTTTGGCCGTGGCTTGCGCATGACGCGACTGGATACAAAGGGCGACTTCGCATCAGGCTATGAAGTGGTGCGGGCGTATTTGCGAAGATGCCCCTCCCGCCGTACCTTGCTGAGCTCCGTGACGGAACGCGCGCTGCACGGCGGCGTGAATGCGTTTGAAGAGGCGGGCCGTTCGGCGCAGCTGGCGGCTTTGGGGATTGGGGGCCTGGAGGAAATCCGGCGAGAGATTGGGCGGCCCGGCAGCCCGATTATCGGTACGGTAAGCGCTTTCCCGGAACGCTACGGCGATGCGATTCTGGATCTTGCCTTTGGGGCGATGCAAGGACTGGCCTTGCCAAGTGCGACATACGCCGCGCTGGCATTCTTGGACGCAGAATCCTTACCGCACCACTACCCGCTGGAGTGCTGAGCTCCCCCGCAGTGGGAAGCGCAACAAATTGCGATTTGCGCAATTCGGGCCAAGAGGGATCTCTTGCTTGCCCATGGCGAGGCAGCGCGCATAGACTCGATATCGCATGTCCAAATACACTCGCCGCGAAACAATCTCTATGGGGGCAACGGCGCTTGCCCCCATGGCGCAGGCCCAACGGTCAAGAGTAACGAGCACAGCGCCCACCAGCGCAGCGCCCAACATTATTGTGGTCTTGGCCGACGACATGGGCTATTCCGATGCCGGTTGTTATGGCGGCGAAATTGGTACGCCAACCTTGGATGGCCTAGCGCAAGGAGGGCTGCGCTTCACGCAGATGTACTCTACCTCCCGCTGTTGGCCTTCGCGGAGTTGCCTGATGTCGGGCTACTATCCGCAGCAAGTGGGCCGGGACCCGGCTAATGGCATCTGGCCCAAGTGGGCGCGCTTCACGCCGCAGTATCTCCAAATGGCGGGCTACCGCACCTATCACTCCGGCAAGTGGCATGTGCCGGGCAAGAAGCCGGTGGGCGACGCGGGGTTTCACCATTCCTATTTCCTGCAGGACCAGCACCGCTTCTTCAACACCCAAGAACACTACCTGGAGGATGTGCGGTTGCCGGAACCGGGGCCGGGCGCGGGTTTCTATGCAACGCGCATGATTGCGGACCGGGGCGTGGAATTCCTGTTGGACCATAGCCGCCGCTATGAGAAGCAACCTTATTTTTTGTATCTGTGTTTCACCGCGCCGCACTTCCCTCTGCATGCGCTGCCGGATGACATTGCCCGCCAACGCGGCAAATACGACAAGGGTTGGGATGCGATGCGCGCGGCCCGCTATGCCCGGCAGAAGCAAATGGGATTGGTGAACTCGCCTTTGCCAGCGCTGGATACGCGGTATGTGCCGGGTTGGAATCTGAAGCCCGAAGAGGCGAAGGAGCGCATTGGCCCCGGCGAGGTGAGCTCCGCAAAGCCTTGGACAGAACTGACTGTGGTGGAGCAGGAGTTTCAGGCACGCAAGATGGAGATCCACGCGGCGATGGTGGCGCGGATGGACGCCGAGTTGGCGCGCGTGCTGGCGCAGGCGCGGCAAAGCGGCGATTGGGAAAATACGCTGGTGCTGTTTATCAGCGACAATGGCGCGAGCGCGGAAATGATGATCCGGGGGGACCTGCACGACAAGAATGCCGCGCCGGGTTCGGCGGGGAGCCATCTTTGTTTGGGGCCGGGTTTTTCCACCGCAGCGAATACTCCGTTCCGCCTGCACAAGCATTGGAACCACGAGGGCGGCATCAGTTCTCCCTCCATCTGGCACTGGCCCAAGGGGATTCGCGCGAAGAACGAATTGCGGCGCAACCCGGCGCACTTTGTTGACTTGTTGCCTACGTTTCTGGAAGTGGCGGGCGTGGAGGCGCCGCGCGAACACAACGGCGTGGCGCGGCCAGCCTTTCCCGGGCAGAGCTTGGTGCCCGTACTGGCGAAGGACAATAGCGTGGTGAAGGAGCACATCTATTTCCGCCACGAAGGCAACCGCGCGCTGCGCAAGGGCAATTGGAAGTTGGTGCGCGCTGGCAACGAAGGGAATTGGGAGCTGTACGATGTTTCCGAAGACCGCGGGGAAACGCGAGACTTGGCGCGGCAGTTCCCGGACCGCGTGCAAGCAATGGCGGCGGAATGGGAAGGCTTAGACCGCCAGTGGTCGGCGGACAATGCGCGCGGGCGTTAACGCTTTGAACGCAGCAGGACTAGCTTAAGCTGTCGGCAAGGCTGAAGATGGGCAGGTAAAGCGCGATCAGAACGAAGGCCACGAACATGCCCATGAAGATCATGATCATGGGCTCAATCAAGCCCATGACTGTTTGCAGTTTGGTTTGCACGTCCTCTTCGTAGAACTCCGCCACGCTGCCGAGCATGGTGGGCAGGGCGCCGGTGGATTCGCCCACTTCCATCATGTCGATGGCCAAGGGTGGGAAGATGCCGGTGGAGGTGAGGGCCGTGCTGAGCGGTTTGCCTTCGCGCACCATTTGGCTGGCAATGCCAAGGCTTTTGCGGATGAGGCGCGAACCCATGCTTTCCCCGGTGGTGCTCATGGCCTGTAGCAGCGGGATGCCGCCGACCAACAGAGTGCTTAAGACGCGGGCGAGTTGGGCTACCTGGAACTTGGTCCAGATCTCGCCGAAGAGCGGCAGGGCCATGGTCCAGCGGTCGATCTGCTCTTGCGCCTTTTCGGTCTTGCTCCAAAAATAAAGGGCCGTGCTCGCGGCGAGAAGCAAGCCCGTGGCGATGAGGATGTATTGGCTGGCCGAGGTGGAAATGGCGATGAGGATGAGCGTGGGAGTGGGCAGATCGGCGTTGAGCGTATTGTAGAGCTCGCCGAAGCGGGGCACCACGTAGGTGATCAAGAAGACAATCAATAGAAGGACCAGGCTGAAGAGAAGGGCCGGGTAGATGAGCGAGGCGACAAGCTTCTTGCGGATGCTTAGGGCCAAACGCTGGTAGCCGATGTAGCGGTCGAGGACTTCCACCAAGCTGCCGGCGCGTTCGCCGGCCATAACGGTGGTGATGTACATGGGCGGGAAAATGCCCTGGTTTTGGAAGGCGGCGCTGAGCAAGGACCCGGTTCTTACTTCGTCCCGCACGGCGGAGATGGGGGGGCGAAGCTTTTCATCGGTGAGGCGATCGGCCAGGAGGTCGAGCGATTTCAAGATGGGCAGGCCGGCGCGGATCAGCGTGACAAACTGCTGATTCATGATGAGAAATTTCTCCATCGGGACGCCCTTGCCGCGCGCTCCGGCACCGCCTTTGCGGGCTACGGAATAAACGAGAAAGCCTTGGCGTGTATAGCGGTCGCGCAGCTCCGCTTCCGAGCGGCCTTCGGCTGAGACCTGGTGCATCTGACCCCGCGGGTCTGCGTACTTAAGAACAAATTCCGCCACTCCAATGATTATGACGCCGGGAAGGGGAAGATCGTGGAATGCGGCTGCGAATCCTTACCCAAGTGTTATAGAGTAGTGCCCATGCTTCGAATCCTTTTGATGTTGGCGCTGGCCTCGTTGGCCTTTGCGCAAAACTCCGCGATCCAAGGTCTTGTTACGGATCCTTCCAAGGCGGTGATCGCTGGTGCGACCGTCAAAATCACCAATATTGGTACGCAAACTTCTCGTACGGCGACGACAAACGCCGAGGGTTTTTATTCGGTCCCCTTGCTGGAGGCGGGCCTTTATCGCATTGAGGTCAACAACGCGGGTTTTGCACCGCAACGGCTGAACGAACTGCGTTTGGAAGTGAGCCAAACGGCGCGGCTTGACTTCGAATTGAAGCCTGGCACGGTGGCCGAATCGATTGAAGTGTCGGCCTCAAGCGTCATCATCAACACCGAGACGACGGAAGTGGGGCAGGTGATTGACGGCAAGCGCATTCTGGAGATGCCGCTGAATGGCCGCAATTACTTGCAGTTGGCGCTCTTTACGGCGGGCGTGACGCCAGGCGGTGGAACGGGGGCGGGTTCGCGCGCGCGCGACGAAGGCTCCTTTGCTTCGATGGGCATGCAGATTGCCCAGAACAATGTGTTGCTGGATGGCAACGACAACTCCTCGCGCACCTCGGGTGGGCAGCTTGGCTTTGAAGCACAGGCCGTGAAGCCGCCGGTGGATGCGCTGTCGGAATTCAAAGTGGTGACCAACAACATGAGCGCGGAGTATGGCTATCGCGCGGGCGCGAAAGTGTTGGTGAGCACGAAGGCAGGTACGAACGATTTCCACGGCTCGGCCTACGAGTTCTTTCGCAATGAAAAGCTCGATGGCGCGAACTTCTTCGCTAATCGCTCGGGGGCGGCAAAGCCAACCTACCGGCAGAATCAGTTCGGCGCCACGCTGGGGGGGCGGGTGATCAAAAATCGCACCTTCTTCTTCGGATCGTTTCAGGGCACGCGCATTCGCACGGGCCGCTCCTTTACCGGCAGCGTTCCGAGCCGCGATTTGATTGAGCGTTTTGACTTCAATCGCCAACCCGCAGTGCGTCGCAATGTCTATGACCCCTTAACCACCACCGGCACGGGGGCAACCGCACAGCGTTCGCAGTTTCCCGGCAACATCATTCCCGCCAGCCGCATTGACCCCGTGGTGGCGAACCTGATTAAGTTCTATCCGGCACCTAACATTGCCGGCGCGGAAAATGGCCCGAACAATTTCTTCTTTAGCCCTTCGGACCCGGACGACGCGGACCAGTATGACTTCCGCGGCGACCACAACATCAATGACAACCACCGCTTTTTCGTCCGCTGGAGTCAGCGTATCCAGGATTCCTTCGAAAACGGTGTGCTGCCGGTGCCGGCCACGGGCGGCCAAGGCCAGACGATTGTGCTGCGCGGCAAGAACCTGGCGAGTTCGTTGACCTCTACGTTGGCCTCAAACATTTTCAACGATATGCGTTTTGGCTGGACGCAGTTCAATACAGTGCTCGATATTCCCTTCGACACCTGGCAAAACCCGGAGTTTGGCATTAAGAACGCTCCGGCGGATTATCTGAACGACGGCTTCAAGAACAATGGCTGGACGCGTTTTTCTCCCGGCGGGTTTTCGGAATTAGGCCCGCGGAGCTTCTGGCCGAACGTGAACAATTTGAATACCTACCTGTTCAACAACGGCACGGTTTTCCAATTGGGCAAGCACACATTGAAGATTGGTGGCGAATACCGGCACACGAACCAGTTCCGCAATGCTTCGCGCTTCCGGCGCGGCCAGTTCGCCTTCTCCGGCCAGTTCACCTCGCAGTTTCCCAACAGCGGCCCCAGCCGTGGCAGTTCCGGCAATGGCTTCGCCGACATGTTGCTGGGGTGGGCCTCGGGTGGCAGCTTTGGGACGAACCAGGGCGAAGACATCGATAACAAGTACTGGGGCGTATATGTGCAGGACGATTGGCGCATTGCGCGCAATTTGACTATTAACTTTGGCCTACGCTACGAGGTGTTGTACAAGGCAACCTTTGTGGACCCGGACCGCCAAGGGGTTGCGCGCTATTTGCTGGAAGGCATCAACGTACCCACGCGCGCCGATGAGCGAATCACTTTCCCCACGGAAGGGAGTTGCGGCTGTATTAACGACTACAACAATATCGCTCCGCGCTTAGGCATTGCCTGGAGCGTGAATCCCAAGACGGTGATCCGTGCCGGTGCGGGTACTTTCTATGGCGAACCCAACAACTTGGGAAGCGAGAATGCAAACTATGTGCCGGGTCCGCCGCGCGCCACGGAAATTAACATCGGAAGTTTGACAAATTTCGTGCAAACTCCGGTGCGGGTACAAACAGGGTTTCCAACGCTGACTTTCGGAAATACTTTGCCGGCGAATGCGAATTTGGACATCATCCCGGATTTCCGGCAGAACCTCATGGCCTACCAATGGTTCTTCGATATTCAGCGCACGCTACCTTTGGATATTCTGTTGACGGTCGGCTACAACGGCACGAAGGGCACCTTCCTTTCCTGGGGCCAAAACATTAACTTGCCACGGACGCCCAACCCGGCGGTGAATGTGAACCAACGGCGCAACCGGCCTGAGTTTAATAACACAAACTACCTCCAAAATGGGCTGAACTCTTCCTATAACTCGCTCACCGTGAAAGCTGAAAAGCGCTTTGCCAGGGGCTTAACGTTCCTGAGCGCCTTTACCTGGAGCCACAACATCGATTACAACAACGAGAACTTGCTGGATGGTTCGCCGGGCATCGTCACTCCTTACGAGATGTTCCGGGAGCGCGGCAATTCAACGTTGGACCGGCGCTTGGCCTATAACCTTTCGGTGGTTTACGAGCTTCCCTTTGGCGCAGGCAAGCCCATGCTGCAGAGCGGTCCAGGAGCTTGGCTGTTTGGTGGCTGGCAGGTGGGCGCGATTATGGCGCTTTATTCAGGCTTGCCCATTACGCACAGCATTAACGTGAACAACCAGAACATGGGCGGGGCGGTGCGCGGCGATTATGTTCGCAACCCCAACCTGCCGGGCGACCAGCGCACGATTGATCGCTGGTTCGATACCACCGCTTTTGCCGTGAACGCTCCTGGCACCATTGGCAACGCGGGCCGCAACCTGATCTACGCGCCGGGCGTGAAGAACCTGGACCTGATGGTGAGCCGTACGTTCCGTATGCCTTGGGAAGGTCATGCTCTGTTGTTCCGCGCCGAGGCCTTCAACGCAACCAATACTGCTAACTTTGGGCGGCCCAACACGGGCGTCGGTACACCAGCCGTCGGCACGATCAACAGCGCTTCGGACCCGCGCCGGGTACAACTGGCGTTGAAGTATGTCTTCTAAAAACTTATGCCGGCCAAGATAGTCCGGTTTTCAGAAGAGAGACGGGGTGCTCAAATTCGAAGGAATGCATGGGTGGAGCTTAACGGCTCCGCCCATACGCATGTTTGGGTGGAATTTGCGGAGGGCCTATGTCCAAGTCCAGCAGTTGAGGACGGGCTGTTGTTCGCCATTTTGCACCGATTGATGGAAGAAGGCGAGCCGGTGCGCGTGGAGGGGCCCATCAGTGCGCACGCGGTTCGCGGCGTGCAAGACCTGCAGGAGGTTTGGCACAATCTGTTGCCGCGGCAATACCGGCCGATTCCGATTGAGTACAGTGACATTCGCCCGGACCAGCAGGCCCGACCGGAGAAGTTTTTAGCGGCGTTCTCGGGCGGTTTGGACAGTCTGTTCACGGCCGTGCGGCATACCGACGGGAAGCGTGGCGCTGGCTCCTATCCGGTGGGCGCGTTTCTGTTGATCCATGGTTTTGATGTTCCTTTGGACATGCCGGAGAGCTTTGCCAGTTTGGAGCGGGATTGCCGCCGCTTTGCCGATTCGACGGGATTACCGCTCTATACCCTGCGCACGAACTTGCGGGAGGCCATCGCCACCGATTGGGAAATGTGCCACGGGGCGATGCTGGCCGGATGCCTGCACCAGTTTGCGGCAAGTTTTCGCGGGGCATTGGTGGCCAGCGGGGCGCCGTATTCCAATCTGCCCATGCCTTGGGGGTCTTCCCCGGCACTGGATTATCTCTCTGGCAACGCCAACTTTGCCATTGTGCACGATGGAGCTGGATTCCTGCGTTTGGATAAGGTGGCTTACTTGAAAGACCACCAAGCGGCGCTGGAGTGTATGAAAGTTTGTTGCAACGGTCCGGCGCCGGAGGTGAATTGCGGAACTTGCAGCAAGTGCATGCGGACGCGTTTGGCTTTGGCGCTGTGGGGAATCTACGAGCCGCCTACATTCCCGGGCCGCTTCACGGCGCAGACGGTGCGGGACTATCATCCGCCGAAAGCGCGGGAAATTTACCATGCGCGGACGGTGTTGGACAAAGCGCGGGAAATGGGACTGAAAGAAGAATGGGTGGATGTGCTGGAGCGCAAGTTGAACCATATGGAGCGCGAAGAGGCAATTAGGGGCCCGCTTCGCAAGCTGGTGGGAGGGGGGAAGAACCCCCTTTGGCGGCGCTTGCAAATCATGCGCCACCGGTTGCGCCAGAAGAGTTAACGAATTTCGCCGGCTACTTCGCCGCGGGCGATGCGGTCCTGTTGGAGTATGGCCGCGTGAGAGGCGTAGTATTTCCCGCGCAGGTCGCCCAGGCGGGAGGGGGCGTAAGTTAAGTAGAGGATGCGGCGGGTGTTGCCGGAGTGGTTCGGCCCGCTCTCGTGCGGGATAAGCGAAGAGAACAGAATCACGTCGCCGGGCTCCAACTCGGGCATGAAGGGTTCAATGCCTTCGAGGTGTTTGGGGTCCACCACGCCGCGATTGGGATTGTAGATATCGCTGACTTCTTCGCCTTCATTCAACAGGCGGTCCCAGGGGCCGGGATAATACACCACGGCGCCGTTGCCTGCGGTAGAGGCGTCAATAGCCACGGCGACGCTCAGCACTTCCCGCGCGGGGGCGCCGGAACCCTGCCAGTTGAAATAGTCCTGGTGGTTGTTGTAGCCGCGTACGCCATCGGTTTTGAAAATCAGCTTGTCCTTGAAGAGCGTGGCGGGCTCGCCCAAAATCTCTTCCACCAGTTCCAACAATCGCGGCGAATGGGCAAGACGCTGGAGCACGGGGGAGATGTCAGTGACGGGGTCCAAGCGGTCGAACTGTTTTCCGCCCCCGACTTTGTCCCATTGCAAGGCGCGCAGGTTGTCGTGGGCCAAGTCGCCTTCGCGCTGCAAGCGCTGGCATTCCTGGTCGAGGGAGGGTACTTCTTCGCGGAACAATCCGCGGACAATGGTTAGGCTTTTTGCGGCGTATTCTTGTTTCAACATGTCGGCTTAGCTTTCTTTCCCCGAGAGGTCCCGGCTCCACTCCAAAATTTCCCCACACGGGTCAAAGCCCGCGTTGAAATAGGCCCGTGCGCTAAAACTACCTTCAACGGTAAATACGACGACCCCCGCTTTTCCTTGCCCCATCGCTTGGCTGCGAAGCCACGAGGCCACTTGGCGGCCGATGCCCCGCTGGCGCCACGCGGGAGACACCGTGAGATTCTTCAGGCGCAGTGTATGTTCGTTGCGCATGATGGATACTTCGGCAATTACTTGCTGTTGAAACCAAAGCTGGTATGGCTCCATGGCGCCGGCTTCGGATTTCTGACGCATGAACGCCACCCACTGGGCGGCCTGATATTCGTATCCGTCGGAGCCTTTCGCGTGCGCTGATTGCAGCACGCTCTGGTGGAAATGCAGATTGGCGGACCAATCGAGATTGGAACGAATGGGGTGCATGACGAAGTTGTCGTCCCAGCCCGCAAACTCCGCAGCAGGTGCGAATAGAATCCATTCCCGGCGGCACTCATAGTTCCACCAGGTGAAAGCCGACTCCAGCGTATTGTGTTGGGGCCGGACATAGACGCGGCTCCAGCGGGCCCCCCAGCGGCGCAGGCGGCTTTCCAGTTGCCCGATCCAGGCGCGAGGCTCAGATTGGATCGACGCTGGCTCTTCCAGGTAAGCCACGCAGCCGGCGGAGAGATGAGAATAACCGGGTGCGAAATAGATGTGCGCTCCCGGGAGATCGTCCTCGCGCGCGGCGCCAGTAAAGTAGCGCTGGTCGCTTTGGATGGCTTCCTCCGAAGCCAATCCCACCGACACAAGGGGTTGCGGATTTGTAATTATCGCCGACACGCCAGCAATTTCCTCCTCTATCGTTCTAGCGAAAAAGGGGTCGAAAAACCTAGATTACAAGGAGCCAATTAGTACTGGTACAGGTACTGGCGGGACGCTAAGTTTTTGTATTCTTATTACTTGCCGGGAAAAATCGTTTTTGCGATTGCTAACATTGCTGGCCTAACTCGCTATTCGGCGATTTGGGAACGCACGGGGCATGCGCCAGTGGAGTACTGGATGGAGGGCGCAGACCTTGCGCCAGAGGGGCCGGCCGTTTGGGACGGCATGCTCTACGCCATCCACCAGCAGGTCTTGGCGGAGGGCGGAAGCGTTCGCGTAGAGGGCGCGGTCAGCGCCCAATGTGTCAAAAATATGGCGGAATTGCGGGAGCTTTGGCAGATCTGCTTGCCGCAACAATACCCAGGATGCGATTGGGAGTTTGCAACTATTCAACCAGACCGGCCAACCACGCAAACGGGGTTGCTTTGCGCGTTTTCCGGGGGCGCGGACGCACTGTTTACCTTGCTCCGGCACAAAGAGAAAAGCCGGGGTGCCGCAAGCTATAACATTCAGGGCGCATTATTGGTACACGGTTTCGATGTGCCCCTCGCGCGGACGGATAGTTTTCGTACCTTAGAACGGCAGTGCAGGTACTTTCTCGATACTTTCGAAGTGCCTTTGCATATCTTGCGTACTAACTTGCGGGAAGCCTTGCCGCTGGATTGGGAAATGACCCACGGCGGCATGCTGGCCGGTTGCCTGCATGCTTATGCCGATCGCTACGCGGGCGCGATCCTGGGCAGCAGTTATTCCTATAACCACTTTCGCTTTCCGTGGGGATCTTCTCCGGCCCTCGACCACCTTTACGCCAGTAGCCACTTTGGCTTGGTGCACGATGGCGCCGGTTTTACGCGCTCTCAAAAATTGGGATTCCTCAGCTGCTTTCCCGCTGCGCTCGCGGCGTTAAAGGTTTGTTGCTATGGCGACCAACCCGAGAAGAATTGCGGCAAATGCCGCAAGTGTTTCCGTACGAGGTTATCGCTGCGAGCCCATGGCGTGGAGCACTGCGAAGCTTTCCCCGAGCCATTGTTATCCAGTGAGATTGCAAGTTATCGGCCACGCTTGCCGGGCGAGCTTGAGCTCCTGGAGAGCACCTATCAAGAGTGTTTACAGTTGGGCGCGCAAGGAGAGTGGATCGGCGCTTATGCCAGCATGCTGAAGCGCGCACGGCGTTGGGAACGCACGAAAGAGATTTGCCGCCTGTTGGCGGGCGGACAACGCAGCGGGCTTTGGCGAAAAATTCAACAATGGCGCCACGGGGGAGGGGATTAGCTTGTTTTGCGAGCTAGGCCATCTTCCAAGGTTTCCGGTACTTGCGGGTAACTAACTTTGCGGCGGCCTTGGAATTGGTAACCGTTTCGCGGGAATCATTCCAGAGCAAACGTTCGCCAGTGCGCAGGGCGATGTTTCCCAGTAGGCCGGCCTTGGTGAGTTGGTGGCCGTAGCCAACGTTGCAGGTGGTGGTTTGCCGGGACTTGATGGCATCCAGAAACTCGCGGATGTGGCCGGGTGAGTCCGGAATGCTGTTGTTGGGCTTGGGGAAATCCAGCACTTCCACGCCCTTGCGAAACACTTTGTGCTTCGAGTAGTCCGTGACCAAGGTGCCTTCGGTGCCTTGGAAGGCGGCACCTATGCCCCAGTTTTCCATGCCCGGAGGGCCTTGGGGGTTGAGAGTCCAATTCATGGTTAAGCCGGGGTATTCGTATTGGAGTTCCAGGAAGTTGGGCGTTTCGCCATTGTCGCCCTCAGGGTCGATCAACTCGCGGCGCCCCACTGCGCTTACGGAAAGCGGAGCTTGCAAATTAAGGGCCCAGTACACAACGTCGGTAATGTGGCACCAAAAATCGATGAACATACCGCCCGAGTAATCCCAAAAGTAACGGTACTTGAAGTGGGCGCGGTTGGGATTGTACTGGCGCTTCGGGGCCGGCCCAAGCCAAAAATCATAGTCAAACCCAGCGGGGGGCGTGGAATCCGCGGGTGCGCCAAGGCCCTTGGTTTCCGAAGTTTTCCAAACGTGTACACGGTTCACCTTGCCCACCACCCCGGCGCGGATAAGCTCCACCACGCGGCGGTAATTCGGGACATCGTTGTGGATGTGGTTTCCCATTTGAGTGACGCGCTTGTATTTCTCGGCCGCATTGGCCATGGCGCGGCCCTCGCCAATGGAATAGCTGAGCGGCTTCTCCACGAACACGTCCTTGCCAGCGGCGCAGGCTTGTACGGTGGGTAAGGCGTGCCAATGGTCCGGGGTGGCGATGCAGACGGCATCAATATCTTTACGGGCCAGCAGCTTGCGGTAGTCCGAGTAGGTGTCGGGCTTTGTGTTGCGTTCCTTGCTGACGTGGGCCACAGCTTGGTCGACGTGGTTTGAATCCAGGTCGCAGATGGCCACGGGGTTCACGTCGGCATGCCGCAGAAAGCCGCGCAAACGGTTCATGCCCATGCCGCCCACACCAATAAAGCCGACATTGATGCGCTCGTTGGCGGCGGCAAGTTTCAGGGCGCCTCCGGCAGCCACGGCAAGGGCGGCGCGGCGGGTTAGGGTGTGCGTCATTGATGGTTCATCCTTTCCAATTCCACTTCGGCGGCGATGTAGCCGAAGGCGGCTTTCTGTGGCCCGGCCACGACTTTTTCAAAAACATTGCGGGCCTTTTCTGTTTCGCCATTATAGAGGTACCAATTGCCCACACCGTAGCCTTGGGTGGCGAGTGTAAGCGCGTCGGCGTTATCCGAGAGCAGATCTTCGGGCTTTTTCAAACCTTTGTACATCAGCAGGCGATTGTGGTAACTCATGTTTTCGATGATGTTCATGTTGGGCTGAATGGGGCCGAGCACCTTCTCTGCCGCGCCTTTCTTGCCCAGGCGGCGGAGCGTCATATAGAGCCAGTCCGAGGTAGCAACCAGAGAATCGTCATTGTTGCGGGAGCGCTTCATGCACTCTTCGTAGGCGCTGAGGGCTGAATCGAAGTCCCCGCGCAAATAGTGGGCCAAGCCTAGGTGGTAAAAAATGTTGAACTGCAGAGTGGAGAGCGGCTTGTTCAATTTGTTCGGTTGGCCGTCCGGTTCGATTTCGTCTTTCTTGCCCCGCTGCAGCTTCGCAGCTTCCTCAAAGTCGGCAATTGCGAGGGTGTAGCGGCGCGTGGAGATGTAGCGGTGGCCGCGGTGGCGGTAGAGCCGTGCGTCTTTGGGCGCCATGCCAATGCCCTTGGTGTACACCGCAATGGCCTCGTCAAAGCGGCTTAGGTAGCCCAAGCGGCGGCCCACCCAAATGAGTTTGTCGATGTTCTGCGGGTCGGCCTCATAGGCCTTTATTGCTTCTTCGTAGTTCTTCTCCAAAGTGCTGGTTTGCGCCAAGAGGGGAAGGGCCAGCACTACGATCCATAACCAACGCATGCCTCACATGATACCCTCAGACGCATGCGTAGCGTGCTTTTCCTGCTGACTGTTTCTTTGGCTGTCTCTCTCCAGGCCCAAACCTTGGATTGGGCGAAGGTGGATGCGGAAACTCTGGAACATTTCTTGAAGCTGGTGCAGATCAATTCCACCGATCCGGGTGGCAGCGAGGAGCCCGTGGTGAATTATCTGAAGACCGTGTTCGACAAAGAGGGGATTGCCTACAAGGTCTTCCAGCGGGACAACCTGGTGGATCCGGAAGTGAAGCGGCCCAACATTGTGGCGCGCCTGAAAGGCAACGGCAAGAAGCGGCCTTTGTTGATTGTGGGCCACTCCGACACCGTGAACATTGATGAGAAAAAGTGGAGGCACGGTCCTTTCAGTGCGCATCGCGAGGGTGGTCACATTTACGGCCGCGGCACCGTGGACGACAAAGACAACCTCGCGGCGGCGCTGATGGTGATGCTGCTCTTGAAGCGGCAGAATGTAGCTTTGGACCGGGATGTGATCTTCTTGGCTGAAGCGGGCGAAGAGGGTGCTACGGTGATGGGAATCCAACTGCTGGTGAACCAGTACTGGCCCGAGATTGAAGCTGAGTATTGTTTGGCCGAAGGCGGCAGTGTGGTGCGTACGAATGGCAAGCCGCGCTATGTGGGCGTGCAAACCACAGAGAAGTTGCCCTCCGGTGTGCGGCTGATCGCCAATGGTCCGGCTGGGCATGGCTCGCGCCCCCTGCGCACGAATGCGGTGGTGCACATTGCCAATGCCGTGGCCAAAGCCGCAGCCTGGCAGCCGCCTATGAAGCTGAACGACACCACGCGCACCTACTTCGAACGGTTGGCCACCATCTCCAACGAGCGGGAACGCGAACGCTACAACGGCATTTTGAATCCTGACAAGACCGATGCCGTCCAGGAATACTTTGCCGTCCACGAGCCGCACCACAATTCGATGCTACGCACGTCGATTTCGCCCAACATCATTAAGGCTGGTTATCGGGCGAACGTCATTCCGAGCGAGGCGGAGGCTTACCTGGATATCCGCGCCTTGCCGGACGAAGACTTAACGAAGTTCTATGAACAGTTGAAGGCTGTGATCAACGACCCCGTGGTGAAAATTGTACGCGCCAATACTTCCGGCCGCCCGGGCGCCTCGCCCTCGCCCTTGAACAATGATGCGTTCCGCGCCATTGAAGAAGTTGCGGCGAAGCATTATGCCGGGGTTCCGGTTCTGCCCACTATGTCTACCGGGGCCACTGATATGGCGTTCTTACGGGCAAAAGGCACGGCTTGTTACGGCATCGGCCCCGGGATTGATACGGAAGATGGTCCGTTGGGCTTTGGCGCACACTCCGACCAGGAGCGCATTCTGGAAGCAGAGCTTTACCGCTTTGTGCGCTTCCACTACGATGTAGTCGTAAAGCTCGCAGCGGCCCGCTAGCGCGCTATTCGTAGCGCAGGGCCGTCATGGGGTCAACGCGCATGGCCCGGCGCGCAGGTAAGTAGCCCGCCAAAAAGACTACCAGCAAGACCATCGCCAAGCTGCCGAGAAAAACCACGGGGTCGCCGGCCTTCATTTCAAAGAGTTCGCTTTCGGCCAAGCGGCCCAGGGCGTAAGCTGCTGGCAGGCCCAACAGGGCGCCAATACCGGCCATCCACGCGACATCGCGAAACACCAAATTGCGAATGGCGCCGGGCTGCGCGCCCACCGCCAGACGAATGCCAATTTCCCGCGTGCGGCGGGCGAAGGTGAAAGCAAGCACGCCGTAAAGGCCCACAGCGGCCAGCACCGTGGCGAGCAGCGCGAAGGCGACGGCCATGGTGGAGATCATGCGGTCCGTCGAGATATTTTCGGTCACTTGGGATTCCAGGGTCTTCAACTCTTCAATCGGCAGGGCGGGATCGAGCTCGCGGACAATCCGGCGGATCTGGGCAACGGTAGCCTCTGTGGCCAAGGTCGATTTCACATAGACGTAGCCGTCGGCAAAGCCGGGGTTCTGGCGGTAAGGCAGGAAGAAGAGGGGCGGCGCGGGGTCCTTTACGCTGCTGTACTTGGAATCTTTCACCACGCCCACTACCTCAAAGCCAGGGTCTTTGGGGCCGCCCGCGCGAACCCGCTTGCCCAGGATGGAGCCCTTGGGGGAAAACTTGCGCTGGAAGGCTTCGTTCACCACGCCCACGGGAGGCGCGCTGGCCGTGTCGGAGAGTTGGAATTCGCGGCCGGCCAGGATGGGGATGCCCATCATACGGAAGTAGCCATCGCCAACCGAATTCAAGCGAGAATTGTTGTCGATGTCCGGACCTTTGGGGAAGCCCTCGACGTCCACATCGGTACCCCAGTTGTTACCCGCAATCAAGGGCACCATCACCGTCACGGCATGCTGCACACCAGGGACGGCGCGAAGCTTTTCTTCCAGCAAGGCATAAAGGACCTTTGCGCGTTCCGGCGAGTAGCGGTTCAGGCTGGGGCTCAAGCCAAAGCCCACTACTTGCGTGGTGACGATGCCGAGATCGACCTTCATGATCTGCACCAGGCTCTTCAGGAAAAGTCCCGCACTCACCAACAGGAGTAGGCTAATGGCAATCTGCGCCGTAACCAAAGACTTGCGGAAGAAGGTTGCCGCGCGGGAGCTGGATACATTGCCCGCTTGGTCTTTCATGGCCGAGGCCAAGTCTTGCTTGGTGGCGTGCATCGCGGGAAAGAGCCCGAAGAGAAAACCAGCGAGCAGACTAAGGCAGAAGGAGAAGGCATAGACCGGGGGTTGGAAGGAAGCCGAGAAGATTGAGGTGATATCCGCGGGAAGGAAGGAAAGAATCAGTTGTGTCGTGCCATAGGCGACCAGCAAGCCCGCCGCTCCCGCAGCCAGGCTTAACAGCAAACTTTCGGCTAACAATTGCCGCATCAATTGCCAGCGTGTGGCCCCCAAGCTGAGCCGCACGCTGAACTCCTTAGCGCGGTTGGCGGCGCGAGCCAAAAGTAAATTGGCGATATTGGCACAAGCGATTAAAAGTACGAAGCCAGTGATGGTGAAAAGGATAATGATGGGGGTGCGTGCCTCGCCGCCAAAGTTGCTCTGGCCCTTGGCGCCGGGCACCAAGCTTAGCTTTTGGTTCCGGAAGCGCTCTTTCGCCTTGTCGCTTAGGCCACGGTTCTGGGCCAGCTCCACATCACGAATAATGCTCAGGAACGGACCTTGCAGAGCCGCCTCGGCCTGTTCCCGCGAAACGCCCGGACGCAAGCGGGCGAAAACATAAATCCAATAATTGTTTCGGCGCTCGAGGCCCTCCCAACCCGGCGTTAGCTCGGCCCGCATGCTGAGCGGCACAAAAACTTCCGGATCCAGCGTCAGCGTGGTGCCGCGAAAGCCTTCCGGAGCCACGCCGAGAATGGTCATGGGTAGCCCGTTCACGGTAAGCGCCTGGCCCAGGATGCCGGGGTCGCGATTGAATTTCTCTGTCCAGTAGGAATGGCTCAAGACCACTACCCGGTGGCCGCCGGGGGTTTTGTCGTCGTCGACGGTAAACAAGCGCCCCAGCGCGGGGCGTAGGCCCAGCACCGGAAAGTAACTGCCAGAGACGAGCATTAAGGAACCGGAGGTCGTTTGCCCCGCATAGGCCAAGTTGCCCCCCGCAGAGCGGTGCCCCGCAATGCCCGTAAAAACCTGTTGGACGCGCTCTAAATCCCGCAGCATGGGGTAGCTGAAGATCGATTCCATGCCCCCTGCATTGTTGGTGGATTGTGAGCCAGGCTTGGGGCCGTTGGTGGTGATGTTGACCAGTTGCTCTGGCTGGGGGACCGGCAAGGGACGTGCCAGCGTTTGATCGAAAAGGCTAAAGATGGCGGTGTTTGCGCCAATGCCCAGCGCTAGCGAAAGTATTGCCACCAAAGAAACCAGCGGAGAGTTCCAAAGCGCACGGAAGGCAAAACGGAGGTCACGCATATGGGCCTATACGAATCAACGCAAAATTAGTTTGATATTTTTGTGCCATGTTACGCCGGAATTTTTTGAGTGGCCTAGCCGCCGCCGCACCCGCTCTTCCCGCCTTCGCGCAAGGCGCCGCGAAACCGAATGTTGTTGTTCTGCTGTGCGACGATTTGGGCACCGGCGATGTCTCCTGCTACAACCCCGAAGGAAAGGTGAAGACGCCCAACTTTGACCGCGTGGCCAAGGAAGGGGTCCGGTTTACCGATGCTCATTCCCCCTCGAGCGTCTGTACGCCCACCCGCTACGGAGTTTTGACCGGGCAATACGCTTGGCGCACGCGCTTGAAGAAAGGCGTTCTTAACGGTTATTCCCCGAATTTGATTGAGCCGGGCCGGCCCACGGTGGCCAGCACATTGAAGCAGGCGGGCTATCGCACCGGTGGTTTTGGCAAGTGGCACTTGGGGCTAGGCACCAGCGAACCGGTAGACTATGCCAAGCCGTTTTCAATTTCCCCGCTTGATCATGGCTTCGAAGAATACTACGGCATTCCCGCCTCTTTGGACATGCCGCCCTATGTCTTCATTGATGGGCGCAAGGCAGTGGAGCCGCCCACGTCGACCATCGCTGGAAACCACGAGGGCAAAGGCCCGCGCGGACCCTTTTGGCGCGGCGGACCCAGCGCGCCCGACTTCTCGATGGAAAGCGTGATTCCCAACATCACCAGCCGGGCCGTGGAATACCTAGGCAAGCAGAGCGCAAAGAATCCCTTCTTTGCTTACATCCCTATGCCCGCGCCGCATACTCCCTGGGTGCCTTCCAAGGCTTTTCAAGGCAAGCATCGCCTGGGAATTTACATGGACTTCATCACCGAGCTGGACGATTCCTTGGGCCGCATACTGAATACCCTCAAGCAGACCGGAACGCTGGACAATACCCTGTTGATTGTCACTAGCGACAATGGCGCCCCTTGGAGCCAACCGGACATGGACGCGCACGAAGGCCACCGCGCCAATATGCTGTGGCGGGGCCAAAAATCGGATATTTACGAAGCAGGCCACCGCATTCCTTTCCTGGTGCGGTACCCGGGCAAGGCCAAGGCAGGAGCGGTGAGCCAGGCCACCGTATGCCTTACCGATATCCACGCTACTGCTGCCCAAGCTGCGGGGCTTCCCGTTCCTAAGCAGGCCGAAGATTCCTACTCGATCCTGCCGGCCCTATCGGGCAACGCCAAGCCGGACGCCGTGCGGCTGCACATTGTGCACCACTCCGGCGACGGTATTTTCAGCATCCGACAGGGACCCTGGAAGTTAACTATGGGTCTAGGCTCTGGTGGGTTTACGGTGCCCAAGCGCATTGAGCCCAAGCCGGGCGAGCCCAACGCCACGCTCTTCAACCTGGCCCAGGATCCGTACGAAAAAGACGATGTCTACAAGCAGAATCCGCAGGTGGTGGCGCGCTTGTCCGCTTTGCTCAAGACGATTCAAGAGCGCTAGCTAAGCTAGCGGCAACACTTCTTCCCGGTCCGGGTCGAAGCGCAATTTGCGGTTCTCAAGGTACGCTTGCACTGCCAGTAGAGGCACCTGTGTGGAGCGATGGCCGATGGCAATATCGCCGTTGGGCAGCTGACGGGACTTGATGCACGCCAGGAAATTCTCCACGTGCTCGATGGTAGCTTCGCGCTCCACTTTCACCGTTTCGACGGGAGCGTTCTTTTCCCAAGTGCGGAATTCGTAGCGGCCACGGTTGATGAACAGGTGGCCCTCGGTGCCATAGAAGTGGATGCCGTATTCAGCGGCCGGCACAACTTGCGAATCGAAGGTGACGGTGTGGCCGCTGCGATAGCGTACGGTGGCGAAGACGCTGTCCGGCGCGGTGCGGCCGTCTTTGGCTACCAGCACGCCACCGCTCGAGGAAATCTCCAAGACCGCGTCGTCGCCGGTGAACATGTGCACCACGTCAGCCCAGTGGGTGAAGAAATCGGTCACCTTGCCGCCGTTAAATTCCAGAAAGAGGCGGAAAGCGAAGTACTTCAGGGGGTTCCATTCCTGCCACTTCACGGGCCCGAGGAAACGAGCCCAATCGAGGTTGGAGGGTCTTTCGGCGACGTAGCCGCGCGGCAAACCTCCACTTTGTAAGCCACCAGGGCCGGAGTGCCAAATCGTATCCACCTTCAGAACCTTGCCCAAGCGCCCACGGTCAAAGACCTCGCGCTTGGCGCACAGCCACAAGCCGCCGGAACGTTGCTGCATGCCCACCTGGCAAATCCGGTCGGCGACGCGGCAGGCACGGATCATTTTGGGCCCTTCAGCGCGAGTCCGGCAAAGGGGTTTTTCGATGTAAACATCCTTGCCCGCGGCAAAAGCATCCATGGCCATCTCAGCGTGCCAGTGGTCCGGTGTGGCAATCAGCACGGCATCAAGCGACTGCTCTTCGAGCAGCGCGCGGTGGTCGCGAAAGGGCTTCGCGCCGCGGGCCAGTTGTTGCGCCTCGTCCAAGCGCACGCCGTACACTTCGCAAACAGCCCCAACTTCCACTTGGCCCGTGCGCTGAAAGATGCCCATCACATTCTTGCCGCGGTTTCCCAGGCCGATGGCGCCCAGGCGGACCCGCTCATTGGCGCCCAGGATTTTCTGATAGCTCAGCGCGGAAGTTGCCAGAAACGTTCGGCGCTGCATTTAAGGAAGCTCCACAATGTAGAGATTGCGATGGCGATGCGCGCCGCCGGCAACCCAGCGCTGGCTCTTCCAGGTGGGGTCGCTGCGATGCGCTTGCAGCGCAATCATGCCGCCCGCCATGCCGGTCTTGGCATGGTTGGCGTTATCGGTCCAATCCACCACCTGCTGGCCGTTGATCCACACCTGAATGTGCGGAATGTCCTTTTGCGGCCCGGTGCCCACGATGCGGATTTTTAGCTGGTTCCAATCATCCTTTTTCCAATGCTTCTGCCAATCGCGGTCCATGCGCTGGCCGGTGCCCACGGGAGGTTGGCCCGGCTTATTCGCGATTTCCGGCAGCTTTTCGCCGTGAATGCCGCCCATGTTGCCGCCCTCCAGATAATCGAGCATCACTTGGTAGGCTTCGCCCTTCTCGTTGCTCCAAAGAAAAATGCCGCCATCGCAGCCCCAGTCCGGCTTCACTTCCGCGTAAAGCTCGAAGTTTTTGTAAGTCTTGTTGGTTAGCAGAATTCCACCGTTGCCGGGCTTGTCCTGCATCACTTTCACGATGCCGTTTTCCACCGTCCAAGCCTTGGTATTTCCGTGATGGTTCGATTCACTGATGTGCCAACCGGTAAGGTCTTTTCCGTTGAAAAGGGGCTTGGCGTTGGGCGGAATTTCCGAAGCGAACAAACAGGCGGGAAAAAGCAGGTAGAGGGCGCGCATGCCGACATTGTATGGGAATGAGCTTACCGGATGGGGACGCGGGCACGCGTAAAGTTTTGGTTGTCGTGGGTACAGATCAGGTTGGAAATGCCGGATGGCCAGTCAGCGGGAATGCGGACGTCGATCTGATAGACGCCAATAAGTCCAGGGGCGTAGATGATGGTGGGGAGTTCGACGCCGCGGAGAAGGGGAGTTGAGTCGTCCGTTCGAAGCGTGCAGGCGAATGGCGCGAGGGGGCGGGCCGGCGGATTGGAGGGACCGGGTTCGCCGGTGGCGAGGGGAATGTCGGTGGGGCCAAGGCCGAAGGCGTAGGCATGGATGAGGCTGCCGCGGAGAGCGGGATTTGCTAGGGAAACGACGGAGGTGAAATCCTGTTGAGCCGCGGCGAGGATTGTGCCAGGCTCGGAGCTTATCAAAAAGGGAGAAACGCCAGGAGGCAGGCGGAGGCGTCCGGTAGCTTCGAAGGGAGAATCGGGGCGGGAAACTCGAAAGCTGCTGGGTGTGCCGGGACCGGATTGGCCGGGGAATTCCCAAGGGACTTGAAACTCCGAGAATTCCTTCGAGGTCCGCACAAGCGGAAACTTCGTACCTTCCACGCGCAGAACTGCTTCTTCCGGAAATTCGTTTTGAATGCGAAGCAAAGAACCTGCAACGGCGCCGGCGTCGAGTTGGAAGAGGCGAGAGGGCAACGCGGGATAGAGGTCTTCGAAGCGATTCGTAGAAACCGAGTACCGGCCAATGCGGCCGAGGCGAGTTCGGATCAGAAGTTTGTCGAGATCCTTGGAAGCCCACATTTCGCCGATGCCTTCGGTATGGCTAAAGACATGCTTCAACTCCGAGCGCGTGGCATCGAAACAGAGGATTGACTGCTCCATTTGGAGGAGGAACCGGTTGCCCGTGGAATCAACTTGAAAGCTCAAGATTTCTTCGTTGGATTGGTAGAGGACGCGCGACGCAGCGCCGTTGCCGAAAGCTTCGACCAATTCCCAAGTACCTGCTATGGGCTGATGCAGAACGAAAGTACGAGAGCCATCGCGAGTAATTGCAGCGGAGAGATGCTTCGGGCTTGCGAAAATACGGACCGGCTCTAAGCCGGGGCGGGCCAGCCAAACATGCCGGGACTGTTCGCATTGGACGGGAGAAGCGGGCGAGGTGCAATAAGAGAGAAGGCTGCCATCGTTGGCCAAAGCTTGGACGGGATGAGCTGGGCTGTCCAAAAAATCATAGGTCCGAATTTCGCCGCTGTCGAGATCTTCCACCCGCGGCTCATGAGGACCACGAATCTGGCTTCCGTAGTAGACAAATCGTCCATTAGGGCTTACCGCAAACCGGTTCTGTTGAAATCGCCGTAGTTCGCCGCGCCTTGTAATAAAGATTTCGCCGGAGACGAAGACCGGACCGAAGCTGATGCCACCACTGCGAGGATAATCGACCACAATTGCCTCCGTAGAGGCATCCTCAGAGACAAAGACGCCTTGAATACTGCCTTCTCGCTCGGGAGTGTAAAAGAGCTGCGGCGCGTTGGACTGAGGGGTAGTGGAACGGTGCAAAAAGACGCGGCTGGTTGGATTGAGGAGGGGCTCGTGGGGAAGGACCCAGTCCGTTCCAAACAGGACTAGTTCTCCGTCTTGAGAGGCGGCAAGCGGAACAAGCTGAGCTGATAGATAAGAGCAGGCAAAGAAGAGGGCGACAACAATCCTCATGGCCGCAGGCTACCACGCGGGTGCAACGAAAGGATGACTATCGGGACAGAGATGCGTACACGGCCTTAGTGGCGCGCGCATAATCTGCCGGCGAAAGCAGAACTTGCAAGCCGCGCCTGCCGCCGGATACGGAGATCTTTTCGAAGAGTTGCGCCCATTCATCCAAAAAAACGGGGTATGCCTTGCGTGCGCCCATGGCGGTTACGCCGCCGCGAATGTAGCCGGTAAGCGGCTCTAATTCCTTCAACCCGACGGTTTCCACTTTCCGTTCTCCCGCAGCTTGGGCAAAGGCCTTCAAGTCCAGTTGGGCATTGCCCGGCAAGACGGCGAAATAGAGTTCGCCGGAATCTCCGCGCACCAGCAGCGTCTTGAAGACCTGCTCGGGGGGAAAGCCAATTTTTGCGGCGACGGTCTCCGCGCTCAGGTCGTTCTCATCCACTTCGTATTCGCGGAGCTCAAAGGAAATGTTTTGCGCCTCCAGCAAGCGGACTGCATTTGTCTTAGCGGCCACTTTTCGTAGTATCGCGCCCACCATTCGGGCGAAGCCACTACACTGGTAGTTTCCAGGGAGATCGCTGAAACGTTTCCCCACTGCTGCTTGCGAGGTCTCGTCCGGGTTGAAGGTCACAATCAAACTCAAACCACTGCCGCCTGGCTACACCATGCGTGTAACGGCGCTGGTGTTGGTGGTGGTGCTGGCCGTGATGGGCATAGCTAGTGAATGGACCAGCCGGGACCGCGCCAATTCCGTGGAAGAGCGCAGCCGCCAGATTTGGAGCGCATACACCCTGCTTGCCGCTGCCGAAAGCGATTACCACTCCACACAATGGCACTCCGCCGCGCACGCCGCCGAAGCGGAAGCTTCACTACGCCGCCATCTAAATGGATTTGGCCCTTTGCGCAGCCGCGAAGAATGGGACGAGTGGCGCCGCCTGGCCGCCATTGTGGCCATGCGATTGAATAGCGACCGGCAAAGCCAGACCGCCGTTGCCGACCACGCCTTCAACGAACAAATGAAGGCTTTCCGCGAAGCCATTGAACAGACGGACCGCCGCGAGATGCAAAGCGCCGCCGCGGAAGTTGCCAAGCGGCGAGGCGAGCTGTTTTTTCGTGTCGGCTTGCTCTCTGGCTTGGCCGCGATCGTGTTGGCGCTTCTATACTGGACGCCTTGGCGCCAATCCGTCCGCCGCAAGCGCCGCGTGGAGCGGCTCGGCATATAGAAGATTGCCGCTAAGCCCGTCGTACCACTGGATCACGGCCTGTGGCCGCGGATAGGCCACCCAGCGAATCTTGTCCTTCGCCGTCGGGTTGGGGAAAACATTGTTGATCGAGGCGATGGCGTAAATTGGCCATTGCCGCAGTGGGCCCGGAACATCGTTGCGCATATAGCTGGACCAGCGGATTTCGCACTCCCGGCCGCGCGAATCGAACTTGCCGTTCGGTGGCCGCGAGCCTTCGCTGATGGAAGGATGGTTCTGCGAATTGTGCGGGCCAGAGGCAAACTCCCACACGCGGTCGGTCACCTTGATGGACCAGGAATTGTGCAAGTCACCCGTGAGGATGCCAACCGGCTTGCCGAGGGAATCCCAAAAACGGATCATGTCTTCGCGCTCGTCCAGGAAGGCCGTCCAGGCATCATCCTTGCCCTTGATGGGGTCTTTGCTGCCGGGCGTGCCAACGTGGGGAATCATCAGGTCCACGGTGGAAGCCAGGAAGAAGAAATCGGCATCGGAAGAGGCCATGGAATTTTTGATCCAATCTGTTTGCCGCTTGCTCAACATGGACATGCCTTTGCGCGCCGGGTTCTCCACGTCGTGCATTTCGCGCAAGCCGCGCGTGTCCAATAAGTAAACTTCCACATTGCCTACGCGAAACTTTGCGTAACCGTGCCGCCCGATGGAATAGGCGCACGTTGCGGTTTCCTTGACGCTAGGGGTGATGCGCAAACGGTTTTTATCAATCACGTTGACAATGCCGTAAACGCCCGCGTTGGGATGCCCTTTGGGTTCGTTTCGCTTCGGCACCACGCCCGCCAATTGGCCGCCCCAGTGAATGTGCAAGGTGCCCGCCTCGGCGAGGTTTAACTTGGTGAAGTCCGCCAGCGGATCGTAAAGAACATCACTCCCGGCTTGCACTTGGGCCTCGCCAAAGAGAATGCCCTGCTTGGTGGCCACTGGGTTGGAGCCGGCGATGTAGTCGTACCAAGCGCGCAGGGCAATATCGCGAAAGACAGCTTCCTTCGTGGCAATACCGGGCGTGCCGGTGCCGAAAACGTCGTTGAGGATTTCGTGGTCGTCTGGCGTGAAATAGCCGGGTACCTTGCGGTGCCACTCAGCCAGCGCGACGCCACGCTCCAAGTAGAGCTTGTAGTTCTCCCAAACGCCCGTCAAGCTGGGAGCCAGGCGGAGTATGGCGGGAGTGTCTTTCTCAGCTATCCCTACTTGCTGCCGCCAGGCTTCAAGAGGATAGTCGCGCTTTTCTTCATAAAGCCAATCGCCGTTCATGATGCTGAAAAGAGTTTTGTCGGCGTGGTGCCTGTTGAGGTTTTGGTAGGTGTAAAGCTCCGCCCCGAGGCTGGTGGGAGGGCGCTGGTGGGCACAGGAGCCAAAGGCGAACGAGAAGTTGAAGAGCCCCTTCGGATTGGTGTCTGCATCGCGGAAATCTTCGGGGCGGGGAAGCGTGCGGAAACTGCCCACGGGAGCGCCTTCGCCTTCGAAGGTGACGAAATACTTGGTGTTCGAGTCGAGCCCCCGAATCTCCACCCAAGCCGAGTTGTCCTTTTCCAAAACGGTGGGAGCGCTGGCCGCAAGGGTCATCGCATCGGCCGTCTTGCCGCATAGTACCTTCAGCGTGCCGCTGCGCTGCGTACGGCCCCACACCCAAACGCTGTTCTCGGTTACGTGGCCCAAGAAAGGACCGTGCGTGATCTGGCGGGGGCTGGGCGTTTGCCCCGTGGCTTGGCCGGCCAATAGGCTGGCAGTGGTGAAGGCCCGACGATTTATCTTCATCGCCCCTGAAACTATCACAGGCGGTTGCGGTGCGCGCAACGGTTTCCCTAGGAGGAGATTGCTTTTCCAGATAATGCATCAAGCCGCTCCCACGGGGACTCAGGGTAGGGGAGGAACAAAATGAATAAGCATCAGATGGAAATATTGAGCGACGTTTGCTACGTGGCGGGCTTCGCGTCCGTATTGGGATCGATTGCAATCTGGTCTATGTCCAAGAGCCCGGACCGTTCGCACGGCGAACGCTTTGGTATCTTTGTTGGGCTTTGGGCGCCCACTTTCTTCGCCCTGTCCAATCGCTTGGATACAATGGCGGCGCGCGAAGAACAGAAACAAATCGAAGGCGCAGTTTAGGCTGCTTTCGGATTTAAGCTGCCTTGGGCTTGGCGAGCGCTAAGGCCAGATTCTCCTTCACATGCTCCATGGTCACCATCTCGCTGATGGCGGCGGTGAGGTTGGCATTGCGAAGGTTCCAGATGTAGGCTTTGCGCATGATGCTCAAGTCGCCCGGAATGGCCGCATTGAGAGCCGCCGTCTGATGGGCCGGCGTGGTGCGGGGCGGACGCAGATTGAAGGGCCGCGCGCTCTTCATAGAGATGATGCCCATGCCTGCCTTCTTCGCCGCCTCAACCGCCTTATTGCTGAAAGGCGCGTTCACCATGCTGTAGGCAATCATGGCGGCGGAATACATCTTCGTCTTCACCGCCGCTTCCAAAATGCCCGCAGGGTCAGTATGCGCACTCAGTCCTAGATGGCGCACCTTGCCAGATTTCTTGAGCACTTCAAACGCTTCGAAAATTTCGGGATGGTTGGCGACTTCGTAAGGAGTGCTGGTGCCGTGGGGGCACATGAGTAAATCCAGATGGTCTGTGCCCAAGCGTGCGAGGCTGGCATCCACGCTGTCGAGGATCAACTGCTTGTAGTGCTTGGGGCGATCGATTTTGTGGCCATATTTTTCCGCCATGACGTTGGCCAGTGCCGCGCCATCCAACTCCACTTTTTGGCCGTCAAAGTAATTGATGAAATACTCCGGCGCTTCCACGTTGCGGCGTTCGATTTCCGTACGCGCCAGACTGCGCAACCGCTTTTGTTCCGTTTCGTCCAGCGACGCGAAAATGCCGGCATACAGCTTGATTCGATTGATATCCCACACGCTGACTTTCGAATTGATGAAAAACTGGTCGCGCTTCCTTCGCTTCAAGACCTCGGCATACCCCAGTTCACTTTGGCCGCCGCCATAGGCCGGCGCGGTGTCTAGGTAATTTAAGCCCATGTCCACGGCCGCCAGAACGTGGTCAAAATTGCGAGGGGAAATGGTGTTCCCGCCCATGACAATCTCGCTGATCATGAAGCCCGTGCGGCCCAATTGCCGGTAAGCCATGCCATTCACTTTGTTGCGCCATTCGCCCTTGGCTTGGTCGGGCGCTGCATCGGCTTTCAAGGAAAGAAAGGGCGCCAGGCCGGCGGCGGCAGAGAGAAGGAATTCGCGGCGTTGCATACGCCGATTGTACGCGCTTTAGGCCAGTTGTTGCGAGGCCTCGTCCCATTCAGCGGTCAGCCGCTCCACCGCGGCGCGCTTCGCCGCCGCTTGTTCGGCGGCTTGGCGGTATTCTTCAGGCGAGGTGTAGGACCCGAAGCCTGCTTCCAATTCCGCCACCTCGGCTTCCAAGCGGGCAATCTCTTCTTCAATCTCCGCGCAACGGGCCTCCAGTTGCTTGGCCTTCATGGGGTTCAAGCGTTTCGTTGGGGAGGCACCGGCCTTGGATTCCAGCGCGGGTTCCGCCGCGGTGGGCGCGTTGGCTTGCGCAGGGGGCGCCTGCACCGTCGCAGGCTCCACCAAGCGGCTTTTCGCCTGCAGATAGTCTTCATAGTTGCCGGTGTAGGGCGTAACGGTGCCGTTGGCGACTTCAAAAACCTTCTGCGCCAGTTCATCCATGAAGTAGCGGTCGTGGCTGACGAACACCACGGTCCCCTCGTAATTCCGGAGCGCATTCAACAGCACTTCTTTCGCGCGCAGATCCAAGTGGTTGGTGGGCTCGTCCAAGAGAACAAAGTTCGAGGGTTGGGTCAGAAGTTTAGCGATGGCGAAACGGTTGCGTTCGCCGCCCGACAGGACACCGATCTTCTTGAAGACATCCTCGTTGGAAAAGAGAAAACAACCGAGGAGGCTGCGCAACTCCGTTTCTGTGGCTTTCGGCGCAGCGGCGGCAATGTCGTCCAATAAGGTGGATTCGGGGTCCAAGGTCTTGTATTGGTCTTGGGCAAAGTAATCAAACTCCACATTGTGGCCCAGCGTATACTCCCCGGCGCTCAGAGCCTCCGTGCCCGCCAGCAGTTTGATCAAAGTGGACTTGCCCGCGCCGTTTACGCCCACCAAGGCAATACGGTCGCCGCGCTCAATCGTTAGGTTCACTTGCCGGAACACTTGCTTGGCGCCGTAGCTCTTTGCAACATTTTTCATCTCCGCCACAACGCGCCCGCTGGCACGCGGCGTGGGAAAGCGGAAATCGACAATCGGTTCCTCTTCGGGAATCTCGATCAAGTCCATCTTGTCGAGTTCCTTCAAACGGCTCTGCACCTGCCGCGCCTTAGTGGCTTTATAGCGGAAGCGTTCGGCAAAGGCTTCGATTTGCGCAACGCGGTCCTGCTGGTTTTTCTGCGCCGCCATCATGGTGGTTAAGCGCTCTTCCTTCAGGCGCTGGTAGTGCGAGTAGTTGCCCGCGTACATCCACACTTTTTTGTTCCAGACTTCCACCGTCTTCTTCGCTGTTACATCGAGGAAATAGCGGTCGTGGGAAATCAGCACAAAGGCGCCGGGGTAATGGTTTAGGTATTCCTCGAGCCAATTGCGGGCTTCAATGTCCAGGTGGTTCGTGGGTTCGTCCAGCAGAAGGGCCTCGGGCTGTTCCAGTAGCAATTTGGCCAACGCAATGCGCATCTGCCAGCCACCGGAAAACTCCTCGCAGGGCCGCAGCCAATCCTCTTTGGCGAAGCCAAGGCCACTTAGCACCGATCCTACTTTCGCTTCCAACGTGTAGCCGTCTTTGGCGCGAAACTCTGCGTCGAGGGCGGCAAAGCGGTCTGCTTCCGTGGCGTACGCGGGGCTGGTGGGGTCGAGGTCCGACATGCGGGCCAACGCCGCTTCCATGTCTTTCTCCACTTGCTTCAGGGCATCAAACACGCTCAAGCACTCGGCAAAAACGCTGCGGCCAGCCGTGTGCAATCCGTCTTGGGGCAGATAACCGATGCGCATATTGCGCATGCGCGAAACCTCGCCGTGGTCCACCTGTTCCAGGCCGGCGATCATTTTCATCAACGTAGATTTGCCGGTACCGTTGGCACCCACCAATCCGACGCGATCCTTGGGCCCAATCAGCCAGTTCACATCCTCAAAAAGAATCTTGTGCCCAAATCGTTTGGCGGCGTTGGTGAATTGAATCATCGTTGCGTGACGGCCATCTCCTCTATTGGCGGCGCAGCGGCCGGCCGGCTTTGGCGTTGCGCAATTGGCCTTCTTCTACCGCTACCTGCCCGTTGACGACCACCAGATCGAAGCCGGTTGAGTATTGGTGCGGATCGGCAAACGTGGCATTGTCGCGGACCCCTTCCGGGTCAAACAAAACGAGATCCGCGGCGAAGCCTTCCTTCAGCAGCCCACGATCCCGAAAGCGGAACGTTTGGGCGGGAAGGGAAGTCATCTTCCGCACTGCATCTTCGAGGCTCAGTGTCTTCCGGAGCCGCACGTACTCGTTCAAAACGCGCGCATTGGTGCCGTAGTTGCGAGGATGCGGCCTGCCCGCGCCCTTTTCCACCACGCCGCCGTCGCTGGCAATGGCTACGTTGCGGTAACGCATAATGTTGGCCACATCGTCTTCGCTCATCGCCTTGGTCACCACCGTCACGCCGCCTTGCTCCATCAGTTCCAATACCGTCTCTACGTCGTTCTCGTGCGAATCCGCGCGGCCCCGCAGGCGGGCGATTTCGCGGATGGTTTTACCTTCGTAGCTTTTGTTGAAGCTGCAGGATGCTACAGCCGTGTAGTCGAAATCGCTATAGCCACGGGCTTGGTTGAATGCGAGCGTTTCCGCGAAAATCTTCTTGCGCGTGGCCGGATCTTGGAGCCGCTTCACCAACTCGGCTTGCCCGCCCGCCAGGCTCCAGCGCGGCAAGGTGGTGCCGAGCGTGGTGGAGTAAGCAATGTAGGGGTACTGGTCCGCCGTCGCTTCTACGCCTTCGCCGCGATATTTTTCAATCAACGCAATCATCTTGCCGGTATTGCCCCAATAGGCTTTCGTATCCTGCTTCAGGTGGGAAATTTGCACGCGCAAATTTGCCTGCTTCCCAACCTGCAGAGCTTCTTCGATTGCTTCCAGCACTTGGTCGCCTTCGTCGCGCAGGTGCGAGGCATAAACGCCGTCGTGCTTGGCCGCAACCTTGGCCAAGGCCACAATTTCTTCAAGGGCCGTATACATTCCCGGCACGTATTCAAGACCGGTGGAGAAGCCCACGGCCCCTTCGCGCATGGCCTTTTCGATCATCGCTCGCATGCGCGCAATCTCTTGGGGAGTAGCCGCGCGATCTCCGCTGCCGATCACCTCGCGCCGGATGGAGTTGTGGCCCACAAGAGTAGCCAGATTGATCCCGATGCCTTGGTCGCTGAGGGTGCGGAAGAAGGCGGCCACGTCTAGTTCGCTTCCGCCACAATTGCCCGTCACCACAGTGGTGACGCCGTCGCGTAGAAAATTCTCTGCCGCGCCGCGCTTTACGATGCCCGCTTCCGAATGTGTGTGCACGTCGATAAAGCCGGGCGCCAACACACGATTGCGGGCATCCACCACGCGGTCTGCCGTTTTACCGGAGAGATTGCCAATGCCGGCAATGCGCCCCGCCTTGACGCCCAGATCGCCGCGGAACCAAGGGTTGCCCGAACCATCCACAATGCGGGCGTTGCGCACCAGCAAATCAAAATCCGCCGCGCTGGCCAGCCCGCCGCAAAGCAGGCAAAGGAAGAAACTCAAGAGCCTCATGACGCTCTAGTTTACGAAGAAGTCGTAGCTGCGCGCCAAGAAGTCCCGCAATTCGCTCCGGGGCACCACTGCGTCGAGAAAGCCTTTTTCCACGAGGAACTCGCTGCGCTGAAAGCCGTCCGGCAGTTTTTGGCGGATGGTTTGCTCAATGACGCGCGGCCCGGCAAAGCCAATCAGAGCGCCGGGTTCGGCAATGTTGAGGTCGCCCAGCATGGCGTAAGAGGCCGTAACGCCGCCGGTGGTCGGGTCGGTCATGAGGCTGATATAGGGAACGGCCGCTTCGTCGAGCTTCATAAGGGCGGCGGAAATCTTCGCCATCTGCATCAAGCTGACAGCTCCTTCCTGCATGCGAGCTCCACCGGTCGCGCTGACAATCAACAGAGGTTGGGCGTGCTCCAGGCTCCGCTCCACCGCGCGGGTAATTTTTTCGCCCACCACCGCGCCCATGCTTCCTCCAATGAATTTCAGCTCCATGGAACAGGCGTTCACCGTATGGCGGCCAATTTTGCCTTGCGCGCTGATCACGGCGTCTTTCATCTCGAGGGACTTCTCCATGGCGGCCAAGCGATCCTTGTAGGGCTTGGAATCGAAGAATTCTAGGGGGTCCGTGGAGCGCAATTCCGCATCGTATTCAGTCCATTCGCCCTCAAAAAGCAAGTCCAGCCGCGCCCGCGCATCCAAGCGGAAGTGATAGCTGCACTTCGGGCAGACCATCAAATTTTTTTCCAGATCTTGCCGGAAGATGATTTGCTTGCAGCCCTCGCACTTCACCCATAGGCCCTCCGTGCGCACGGCGCGCTCGGCATCCGACGGCGTCTCCACACTTGGTTTATCGCGTTTCCACCAGGACATGAAACTTTCAGGATAGCGGAGCCGGCCAGAGAAATTGGAAACCAGCCCGGCTAGCGTGGGTAAGGGTGGCCGCGCAACGTGGCGAAGGCGCGGTAAATCTGCTCCAGCAGCATGGCGCGGGCTAGTTCGTGGGGGAAGGTCATGGGGCTAAGGCTTAGCAGGAAGTCCGCGCGGTCTCGCCAAGCGGCGGGAAGCCCATCGTGACCCCCGAGGACAAAAATCACTTCGCGCCCCGTGTCTTCCCAACTGCGCGTATGGGCGACAAACTGTTCAGTGGTCCAAAGTTTGCCTGCCGGGTCCAGCATCACCTTCACCGCGGCCGGGTGCCGGGCAAAGGGGTCGTAGCGGTCGGGCGAAATTTCGCGCACGGTGATTTGCGCCCAGCGGCCCGTGCGTTTCACAAATTCCTCCACCAGCCCGTTGGAGTGCACATCCCGCGCTTTGCCGACATAGAGGACATCCAGCTTCATCACTCGTTACTATAAGAATTTCCCATGCCCCTTGAACTTGTTATTCGCAACCAGGACGGATCCGCGCGCCAAGTGCCGCTTGAGGAGGGGCGCATCGGATTAGGCCGCGCCACCACAAACGAACTTTGTTACCCCGACGATTTCGGCCTTTCCCGCCAGCACCTTGCCTTTGAACTGGAAAATGGCCAATGGATCGTGCGGGACCTGGGTTCCAAAAACGGCACCCTTTTCAACGGCTTCCGGATCAGTGCGCCAACGCCCATTAGCGATGGGGATGTGATTAACGCCGGGCATTTGCAGATCAACGTTTCGGGCGGCGCGGAGACGGTGGACACGATGAACCACACTGTGGTCTTCGTCGAGCAGGCGGAAGTGGAAGCCGCACCCAGCAACACCGTAGTGGCCAATCTTTCGGAACTCAAGGCCGGGCAATCCGTTTCGAGCGAGCGGCATGCCGAAGCTTTGGTGCGCGCGGGCAGGGAACTGGCCGGCCACCGTCCACTGAGCGAGCTCTTCCAATTGATCCTGGACCTCAGCGTAGAAGCCGTCGGTGGCGCCCGCGCCGTTTTGATGGTTACAGAGGGCGGGGAACTGCGGCCCAAGGCCAATCTCGGTGAAGGCTTCCGCATCTCGAAAACCGTGCGCGACCAGGTGATTTCCGATAAGCGCTCGCTCCTGGTGCGTGATACCAGTTCGGACGAACTCTTCAAGATGCAAGCCTCTATCGTGTTGCAACGCGTGAAGAGCTTCATGGCCGTGCCGCTCCAGACCAACGAAAAAGTGATTGGCTTGCTCTACATTGACCAGCCCGACATTACGCGCGAATTCACGCCTGAAGACCTGAGCTTGCTTACCGTCATGGCCAACGTGGCGGCCATTCGCATCGAACACGCACGGCTGAACGAAGTGGAACAGGCCGAGCGCTTGATGGCCAAGGAGCTTTCGCAAGCCGGAGAAATCCAGCGCCGCTTGTTGCCCGCCAGCGCCCCCCAAGTGCCCGGCTTAGACTTGGCCGGCCTGAACATTCCTTGCCGAACCGTGGGCGGCGATTATTTTGATTATTTTGCCCTTCCCGATGGGCAGGTGGCGCTGGTGGTGGGCGACGTGGCCGGCAAAGGCATGCCTGCGGCCATGTTGATGTCCAGCCTGCAGGCGCGCCTGCAGATCTTGCTCGAGACCAGCGATAGCCCTGCCTTTATTGTGCAGAAGCTGAATAAATCCATCGCCGCGAATTGTCCGGACAACCGCTTCATTACGTTCTTTCTTGCGTTCCTGAACCCTGCAACCGGAGAAGTGCGCTACACCAACGCTGGCCACAACCCACCGCTGTTAATCCGCAGCGGCGCCTTGCCGGAGCAGTTGCAGGGTGGCGGCATCATCCTGGGAATCTTGCCCATAGCCCAATACGCGGAACACACCACGGTGATGAACCCGGGCGACACGCTTGTGCTGTTTTCCGACGGTGTCAGCGAAGCCATGCCCAACGGCGTCGACGAAGAGTTTGGCGAGATGCGGATTCACATGGCCGTTATGAATCGCCCCACTGCCTCGAGCGGCGAGTTAATCCACGGCATCATGGAAGATTTGCAATCTTGGTGCGCAGGGGCTCCCTATGCGGATGACGTTACGCTCCTGATCGCCAAACGCTGAAGCTTTTGTAATATACTGCTGCCAATGTTTCGTAACGGATTGAGTGTCTTTTTTCCTGCTTACAATGACGCTCCATCGCTTCCCGGCCTGTTGGCCAAGACCTTTGCCGTACTGAAGGAAAACGTAGAGGATTACGAAGTCATCGTGGTGAACGATGGCTCGTACGACAACACGGGCGAAGTATTGGAAAAGCTTAAGGATTTATACGGTGCGCACCTCCGCGTCATCACGCACCCCCAAAACCGTGGCTACGGGGGCGCTTTGCGCACCGGTTTCTCCAGCGCGACCAAGGAGTTTGTTTTTTACACCGATGGGGACGGGCAGTACGACGTGAGCGAATTGCCCAAGCTGCTCGCCTTGATGACTCCAGAAGTCAGCTTTGTAAACGGCTACAAGCTGGAGCGCAACGACCCCTGGCACCGCATTTTTATCGGTAAGGTTTATAACCAGTTTGCGCGGATGCTGTTTCAAGTGACGCTTCGCGATATTGATTGCGATTTTCGTTTGATTCGCCGCCGGCTGCTGGACGAAATCGAGCTTGAATCGACATCGGGCACCATTTGCGTTGAGTTGGTGCGCAAGTTGGAATTGACGGGTATGGAGGTGCGCGAGGTGGGCGTGCATCACTATGCCCGGCTGCATGGCCGCAGCCAGTTTTTCCGGATTAAGAGCTTGGCCACAACCTTCTATCAACTGTTCCGGTTGTGGATGTGGCTGCTCGTGTTGCCGCGCTTGGGGTGGAAGCGCCAACATGTCCATTCCAATAGCTGACCTGAAGCCCGCGCTGGCCGAGACGCGCCCGGATTGGGAGGACAATCTGGCGGCCTTGTTTGCCCGCGGCTTTTTTGTACTTGGTCCCGAACTCGTCCGTTTTGAAACGGCCTTTGCCGAGGCGCTTGGCGCCAAGTCGGCCATTGGCGTATCGAGCGGCTCCACGGCCATCGAGCTTTGCCTGCGCGACGCGGGCGTTGCAAACCCGCGCCAGGAAGTGTTGACTTCCGCGCTCACGGCGCCCTTTACCGCAGTTTCCATTGCTGCTGCTGGAGGAACGCCAAAATTTGCTGACGTTGACCCGGACACGCTACAAATCTCCGCCGGCGATTTGGGCAATCGCATCACGAAGCGCACCGCCGCTTTGTTGCCGGTTCATTTGTATGGTCAACCCTGCCGGATTGATAAAGTTGCGCGGCTGGCAAAATCTTTTTCGCTGCCCCTGGTACAGGACGCTTGCCAATCCCACTTTGCCCGCTTTCGCGGCAAGCCGCTGACGGACTTCAGCCCCTATGTCGCCTATAGCTTTTACCCCACGAAAAATCTGGGTTGTCTCGGCGACGGCGGCGCCATCGCCACACGCTCGTTGGCCGTGGCCAAACGCCTGCGCCAATTGCGCGACGGGGGCCGCGGCACCGGTCCTTTGCCGCATTCGCAAATTGCCTACGTGGCGCGCGGCATCAATGCCCGGCTGGATGAAATGCAGGCCTGTTTCCTGAACGCCTTCCTGCCGCGGGCGATGGCGTGGACAGAGGCTCGCCGCCGCTTGGCCACGCTTTATGATGATGCGTTGGCCGGCCTCGACGCCGTTCGCCCTTTGCGCACCCACCCCTGCACGGTGCGCCACCTGTATGTCGTCCGCGCGAAACGCCGCGATAGGTTGCGCGCGTTTGTTGCCACGAAAGGCATTGGCACTGGCATCCATTACCCCGTTCCTTTGCATTTGCATCCCGCCTTTGCCGCGGCGGGCCAAAAGAAGGGGACCTTACCGGTTGCGGAAAAGGCTTGCCGCGAAATCCTCTCCTTGCCGCTCTATCCCCATTTGGCCGAAAGTGCCGTTGTGCAAGTAGTGGAAGCGATTCGGGAGTTCTACAGCGAATGAGCACCAGCTTCTATTGCGGCCGGCGGGCTCTGGTTACGGGTGGCTTAGGTTTTATAGGTTCCAACCTTGCTTTGCGCCTGGAGGAACTCGGCGCGCAGGTTACCGTGCTCGATTCCTCCCGCCCCGGTTGTGGAGCCAACGACGCAAACCTGCAGGGCAGTAGCGTCAACGTTTTGCGCCTGGACCTGTCCGAGCCCGAAACCTACGGCGATGTGGTGGCCGCCACGGAAATCGTTTTCAACTTGGCCGGTGAAATTTCGCATATCCATTCCATGCAATTCCCGGAGCGCGATCTGCAGATCAACACGGTCAGCCAATTGCGTTTTTTGCAATGCTGCGCAGAGCGCAACCCCGGGCTTCGTATTCTCTACGCTGGCACCCGTCAAGCCTTTGGCCGCCCGCAATACCTGCCGGTTGACGAAAAGCATCCCATCCGCCCAGTGGACTTCAACGGCGTGCACAAGTATGCCGCCGCAATGTACCACTTGATGATGAGCGACTTGGGCCAGATCAATGCCACGACCCTTCGCTTAACCAACGTCTACGGGCCGCGCATGAGCTTGAACGTTTTTGGCCAAGGTTTTTTGGGGGTTTTTGTGCGCCAGTCCTTACTGGGCGAGCCACTCATGCTTTACGGCGGGGGGGAGCAATTGCGCGATCCTCTCTACATTGACGATGCCGTGGAAGCCTTCCTCGCCATTGGCGCGCAGCATGACTTGCCGGAGCGCCAGTACAACCTGGGAGGGCCAGAACCGTTAAGCCTGCTGGCCATTGCCCAAGCGCTTGCCGCGGCCACAGGGGCACCGCCGCCGGAACCCGTACCATTTCCCGCACACTTACAATCGATCGATATTGGTAGCTATTACACCGCTAGCGATCTTTTCGCTCGCGACCTCGGCTGGCGTCCGCAAACCACCTTTTGGGAGGGCGCCGAACGCACCGTCGCTTTCTATCGCGAACGGCTGGCGGATTACCTTACGATTGGGGAAGCCCCGCGCAAGGAAATTCCGGAATACTTTGGTGTCCGCCGCCGGCTGGAATTCTTGTAGATGAACCCCGCTGAATTTTCCAACATTGCTCGCGCCGAAGAGCACATGTGGTGGTTCCGCGGCATGCGGGCCATCCTGCACGCTTGGGTGGAGCGCGCGGGCAAGCCAAGTTTCAAGCGAGTGCTGGAAGCCGGTTGCGGCACAGGCTACATGTCCGCCTGGATGCAGCGCGAGTTCGGTTGGCCAGTGACGCCGCTGGATCTGGATTTCGGTGGCCTTAGCCATTCGCAGTTGCCCCGCCGCACGCAGGGCGACATCACTTCCTTGCCCTTCCGCAACAATAGCTTTGACGCGTTAGTCTCGCTTGATGTGGTGGTCCACCTGCCGCGCGGAGAAGAAGCCCGCGCCTTCGCGGAATTCGCCCGCGTGCTGGGGCCCGGCGGCACATTGCTTTTGCGTACTTCGGCTCTCGACATTTTGCGCAGCCGCCACTCGCAATTTGCCCACGAGCGCCAACGCTTCACCGCCGGCCGCCTCGCGCATGGCCTCACGCAAGCCGGCTTCACGGTGGAGCACCTTTCCTACGCAAATGCATTTCTGGTTCCCGTGGCCTTGGCGAAGTTCCGCCTTTGGGAGCCGCTGACCAATGCTCCTCCGGCCAGCGGAGTGGAGGTTCCGCCTGCTTGGCTGAATTGGCTGCTCACGCAACCGCTCCGCCTGGAGGCTGGGCTTCTGCGCCGCGGCTTTCGCTTTCCGGTGGGCCAATCGCTGCTGGTGTGGGCGCGCCGCCTATAGCATGCAAAGGGCGTAAAGAATTTGTCACAATCCTCTGCGAAAGTATGAGGATGGATCGTCGCTCCGCCCTCCAATCAATGTCCCGCTGGGCTCTTGGCTTTGCTGCTCTGCGCAACTTTCACGTGCACGCGCAAGAAAGCGAAACGGCCGGTTATGGCCCGCTGGTTCCCGACGCCGCTGGCATTTGCAGCTTGCCCAATGGCTTCACCTACACCGTGGTTTCGAAGGTGGGCGAGAAGATGGACGACGGTCTTTTTGTGCCCGGTTTGCACGACGGTATGGCCGCCTTTGCCACCAACGACCCGGACCGCGTGCTGCTGGTTCGTAACCACGAAATCCGCCAAGCCAGCGCCGACGGCAACGCTTTCCAGGGCCCTTACAATGGCGACAAGGCCCTGTTCGACGCTCTTGATGCGTCCAAAATTTTCGACCGCGGCAAGGGCATCCGTCCCGCCATTGGCGGCACGACCACGGTTGCTTACAACACAAAAACCCGCCGGGTGGAGCGCCACCATCTTTCCCTTACCGGCACCATGCAGAACTGTGCCGGTGGGCGCACCCCTTGGGGTTCCTGGATTTCCTGCGAAGAGAACACCTCAGACCCCAAGAAAGTGGAAACACTGGAGCATGCCCACGGGTACAACTTTGAGGTGCCCGCGAACACGCGCGGCTTGGTTACTCCGCATCCGCTGCGCGCCATGGGCCGCTTCGTCCATGAAGCCATCGCCATCGACCCCCGCACTGGTGTTGTTTACCAAACGGAAGATAGCGGCAATAGCTTGATCTATCGCTTCCTTCCCGAAGACCGCAACAGCCTGCACCGCGGCAAGCTGCAAGCCTTGGCCGTGCGCGGCCAAAAGACGCTCGACACCCGTAACATGCCCCAAGCTTCCCAAAGCATGCCCGTGGGCGAAGTTTTCGATACCGAGTGGATTGACCTGGAAGACATCCAATCGCCCAACGACGATCTGCGCCTCCAAGGCGCCAGCAAAGGCGCCTGCGTGTTCGCGCGCGGAGAAGGCGCCTTCGCCAGCGAAGAAGCCATTTGGTGGGTCTCCACATCGGGCGGCAAGGCCCGCAAAGGCCAGATCTTCCGCTACGTGCCCAGCCCCTACGAGGGCCAAACCTGGGAAAAGAAGTACCCCGGCAAGCTGGAGCTTTTCCTGGAACCAAACGATGCCTCCCGCCTGGACAATCCCGACAATATTTGCGCGGCTCCCGGGGGCGACCTGTTCCTGAGCGAAGATGGTCCGGGGCCGAACCATGTGGTGGGCTTTGACCGCCACGGCGTGCTTTACCCCTTTGCGAAAAACGAATCGGGTCCCGGCGAAATGGCCGGCCCGTGTTTCTCGCCGGACGGAAAAACGTTCTTCGTCAACATCCAGAACCCCGGCCTCACGCTGGCCATCACCGGCCCCTGGAAGCACCTCGCTGGCGCCCGCGCCTAGCTGGGCCTATACTGACTCTATGTTCCGCCGGACACTTCTCGCACTGGGCGCGGCCTTGCCGTTGGCCCAAAAGCTGGCTGCGCAAGCGGCCGCTCCTCCGAAAACTCATCTCAAGGTCGGCGATATGGCGCCGGACTTCACCATTCCCAACACCGCAGGCCGCGAGCCCTTCACACTTTCCAGCTTCCGGGGCAAGAGCGGCGTGGTTGTCGCCTTCTTCCCCGCCGCCTTCACCGGTGGTTGAACGAAGGAAATGACCGGGTTCCAGTCTGGAATCCAAAAGTTCAAAGACCAGGGCTACCAGGTGATTGGCATTTCCACGGACAATGTCCCGAGCCTGAGCCATTGGGCGAAAGAAGTTCTGAAACTCGATTTTCCTTTGGGTAGCGATTTTGCCAAGCGCTCGGTCGCGGAATCCTACGGCGTTCTGATGAAAGAAAGGGGCTTCGCCAACCGCGCCACCTTTGTCGTGGAAAGCGATGGCAAGATCTCTTACATCGAGGAAGGCTCCAGCGCCGTGGATATCAGCGGTGCGCTTACGGCCTGCAGCCGCAAGAAGTAAACCAAACTCAATCGTTTTTTTCGACAGCCGCGCGCCAATGGTTCCAACTCCAACCATGGCCGCGGCTTTCGTAATAAAGAGGGCCTGCGTGCGGGGGGCGCGTAAAGTCATAAGCCGGTGCGGGACGGAAATTCTCCCGGTCCAAGCGAAAGCGCTCCACAATGGTGCTTTGCGTTTGGAAGCAACCGAGCCACTCCTGCTTCCGGGCTTGTTCGGCTTCGTCTAGAGCCACCAGTTCTCCTGCATCCCCCTCCAGAAACTCACCCGTCACGTACCTGCCATCTGCCGCGTGATAGAGCGGAAATTCCCATACGCCCGCCATCCCGCGCAAGGCATAGGCCAGCGCATCATGGTCCGGGTGCCCGCCCTCGTAAGCGTGCGTGTAGATGCGCTCCGGTGCGATGGCCTCCACGCATTGGCGAATCTGCTGCACGTGCCGCGGCGTTTCCTGGTCGGCAATGTCGAGCCGGTAGTAGCGGTCATCTCTCAGGCCTGCCATCTTACGCCAGCGCTCCATTTCACGAGCGCGCGCCATACGGTATTCCTCCCGCGTGGCGTAGCCGGCTTTGTGCGCATAGCGCGGGTCGAGGGGCGCGGAATCTGTGGCGTGCAGCACCGCCACGTCCCAATCCTGCCGCCGCAATACGGAATAACAGCCTAGCGTCTCGTCATCGGCATGCGCCACTGCAATCAACACTCGCATGGCTTCCATTATCGGGTTGCTAAGCTCATGCCATGCGCATAGGCATTACTTGTTATCCCACCTACGGCGGCAGCGGCATTGTGGCCACGGAACTTGGCTTGGAACTCGCCAACCGCGGCCACGAGATTCACTTCATCACCTACGCCAACCCCATCCGCTTGGGCGAGCGCCCAGACATTCGCTACCACGAGGTGGAAGTGTCAACCTATCCGCTCTTTCAGTACCCGCCCTATTGCCTCGCGCTGGCTTCGCGAATGGCCGAGGTTGCCACGCAGTATAACCTCGATCTCCTGCACGTCCATTACGCGATTCCGCACTCCGTGTCGGCCATGTTGGCGCGCGGCATGGTGGCCAAGGAACGCCGCCTGCCCATTGTCACTACCCTCCACGGCACGGACATCACGCTGGTGGGCATGGATCCTTCCTACTTCGGCATCACGAAATACTCCATTGAACAATCCGACGCCGTCACGGCCATCTCCCACCACCTGCGCCAGCACACGGAAGAAGTTTTTGGCATTACGCAACCAATTGACGTAATCCACAACTTCGTGAACCTGGAGGTGTATCAGCCCCGCTCTTCTCGTCCCCCTGGCCGCCCTCGCTTGATTCACCTTTCGAACTTTCGTCCCGTGAAGCGGCCGCTCGATTGCGTGCGCATTCTCGCCGCTGTGCGCGCCCAGGTGGATGCCGAGCTTTGGATGGTCGGCGATGGACCGGAGCGCGGCCCCGCCGAGCGTCTGGCGTGCGAGCTGGGCTTGAAGGAGCACATCCAGTTTTTGGGCAAACGCAACGACGTTCCCGCGCTTCTGCAGCAGGCCGACATTCTGCTGATGCCCAGCGAAATGGAAAGCTTTGGCTTGGCCGCACTGGAGGCCATGAGCTCCGGCGTGGTGCCGATTGGCACCCGGGTCGGCGGGGTGCCGGAACTGATCACCGACGGCGTCGATGGGTTTTTATGTGCCGTGGGCGACATTTCCGCGATGGCGGAGAAAATTATTTTTCTCCTACAGGATTTGGAAGTGTGTATGAAATTTGGAATTCGCGCTCGAAACACAGCGGAAAACCGCTTTTCTACGCGCCGGTTGATTCCCATTTATGAAAGTCTCTACGCGCGGCTCTTGCACGGCTCTTGACGGCCGCCAAGTGCCCTTGACGATTGCCAAATCGCACCCTAACCTTATAGAAACCCAAGTTTTCCTTGGGCTCTTAGGTTTATAACAAGGGGAAAATATGAACAAAGCTCAATTAAGAGCCGGGTCGC
This sequence comes from Bryobacter sp., assembly GCA_033765085.1. Lineage (GTDB taxonomy): Bacteria > Acidobacteriota > Terriglobia > Bryobacterales > Bryobacteraceae > Bryobacter. The sequence continues at coordinate 103,638 of JANRIK010000032.1, forward strand.
TCGTCCTTGCGCTCGTTGTTCTGCTAGCAGGTTTCAGCCTGCCGGCCAACGCGCAAATTCTGTATGGCTCGATTGTGGGTCTCATCGAAGATCCGTCCGGCAGTTCGATTCCGAACGCTAAGGTAACGGCTACTAACAGCGCCACTGGCCTCGTTTACGAAGCCACCACGGACGCCAGCGGCGTTTTCACCATCGCCAACGTGCAACCCGGCACATACGACCTGAAGGTCGCCGTGCAAGGCTTCAAATCTGCCGCACGTACTGGCTTGGTGGTGACGAACAACGTGCTCAGCCGCTCGAACTTCCGCCTGGAAGTGGGTGCTCTGTCTGAACAGATCACCGTTGCCGCCGAAGCCGTGCAATTGCAGGCCGATAAAGCGGACACCCACACGGAAATCAACGCCGGCCTCGTGAAGAGCATGCCGCTGCCCGGTTTCCGCAACTACCAAAGCTTGATCAACCTGGTGCCCGGCGCCACGCCCGCCGCCTTCCAGAATTCGGCCACGGACACTCCCGGCCGTTCGCTCACCACGAATATCAACGGTACGAACCGCAACTCGAACACCACGCGTATTGACGGGGCCACCAGCATCAACCTCTGGCTGCCCCACCACGCTGGTTACGTGATGCCTGCCGAAATGGTCGAAAACGTAAACGTCACCACCTCCGCGGGCGACGCTGAACAAGGCTTCGCAGGCGGTGCGGCCGTTGCCGTGATCACTAAATCCGGTACGAACGAGTTCCACGGCAGCGCCTTCTGGTTCCACGACAACCAACGCCTGCGCGCCCGCAACTTCTTCTTTACCCCCACCACCAACAAGCCCGTTTCGATTTACAACAACTTTGGCGGCACCGTTGGCGGTCCGATCATCAAGAACAAGCTGTTCTTCTTCTACAGCTACGACAACACGAAGCAACGCACGGGCGCCTTCGGAACCTACTCGGTGCCCACCACCGACATCCGCACGGGCAACTTCAGCGCCTGGAGCGGAGCTCAGATCTTCGACCCCGCCACGGGCTCGGTTGGTCAGCGCACCCTCTTCCCGAACAACACCATTCCTCCCAGCCGCTTGAGCCCCCAAGCTCTGCGCATCCAAGAGTTCTACCCGACTCCCAACATTGCCGGCCGCGCCCAACAAAACTACGCCATCGGCGCTACGCCCCAATTCAACCGCGACTTCAACGACATCAAGATCAACTTCAACCCCTCCACCAACCAAATGATCTGGGGTAAGTTTGGCCGCATGGGCGCCCTCGTGGGTGGCCGCGGTATCTTCGGCGAAGGTGTTGGACCTGCTCCTGGTTCCGACCCTGGCTTGGGCGACACGATTGTGAAGATTGCCTCCGTGGGCCACACCCGCACGCTGTCCCCCTCCTTGGTTCTTGACGGCGTCTTCGGCTTCCAACGCCAAGACCAAGTCGTTCAAGGCCAAGACTTCGGCATCGACTTCTCCTCCCGCCTCGGCATTCCCGGCCTCGGTTTTGCCGGCGACCCCCGCACCTTGGGCTTCCCGAACGTGAACCCCGGTGGCGGTTACAACGGTTTTGGCGTCCCCGGCTGGATGCCGCTGGAGCGCATCGAAGAAACCTTCAACACCAGCCACAACCTGCGCTGGATCAAGGGTAGCCACAGCATGGCCTTCGGCTTCGACGGCGCGCTGCTCCGCATGAACCACTGGCAACCGGAACTCGGCGGCGGCCCCCGCGGCGTCTTCAACTTCACAGGCGGCGTTACAGCCAACACCGGCAACGGCAACAACTTCAACAACTATGCATCGTTCCTGCTGGGTCTGACCAACAGCGTATCCAAGAGTGTCCAAAACATTCTGAACACCACGCGTGAATGGCAGTTCGGCCTCTACTTCCAGGACCGCTGGCAGTTGAACCGCAAGCTCACCCTGAACTACGGTGTTCGTTACGAAATCTTCCCGCTTATGACCCGCGCCGCTGGCAAGGGCATTGAGCGTTTGGACCCCTTCACGAACCAAGTCTTCCTCGGGGGCCGCGGCAACGTACCTGTTGACGCTGGCTTCAAAGTGTCGAAGCTGCTCTTTGCGCCGCGCCTCGGTATCGCCTACCGTTTGAACGACGCCACGGTTATCCGTACCGGCTATGGCCTTACCTATAGTCCGCAACCCTGGTCCCGTTCGCTCCGTGGCCAATACCCGCTGGTTGTCAATGCCGATTTCCGCGCCAACGATAGCAACACTTCCTTGGGCACCCTTGCACAAGGCTTCCCAGACATCGCTCTGCCGGACATCGACAGCGGCGTGGTCAACCTGCCCCCCAGCGCCGGCATGCGCAGCCCCTGGGGCGGCGAAATCAACCGCGGCTACATCCAAAGCTGGAACTTCACCATCGAGCGCCGCCTGCCGGGCGAAATCCTCGGCAGCATCGCTTACGTGGGTACGAAGACCACCAACCAATTGGCTGACCGCGACGTAAATGCGGGCCAAGTGATTGGCGCCGGCAACGCGGGCCGTCCCTTTGCTTCTCAGTTTGGCCGCAACATCCCCACGAACATGTGGGACGGTTACATCGGTTCCAACTACCACTCCTTGCAAACCTCCATCCGCCGCCAGTATCGCGGTTTGACCTTGCAGGGTGCCTACACCTGGTCCAAGGCTCTGAACTGGAGCGCCGACGACGAGGGTTGGGCGGGTGTTCCCTTCAACCAGGACTTCGTGTTCCATCGCAACTACGCCCGCGCAGGCTACGACCGTCGCCACGTTTTCCAACTTGGCTACGTTTATGACCTGCCCTTCGGCAAGGGTCAACGCTGGGCTAGCTCCGGCGTGCTGAGCCAAGTGATCGGTGGCTGGACCATCTCCGGCGTCACCGCGGCCTACACGGGCACCCCCTTCACGGTAACCAGCCCCGGCGGTACCTTGAACCTCCCGGGCGCCACCCAAACGGCCGACCAAGTGAACTCCGTAGTTGCCCGTCCCGAGCAAATCGGCGCGGATGGCCGCTTCTACGACACCTCCGCTTGGCGCGCTGTCACGCTGGCTCCTGGTGAGCGTGGCCGCTTCGGTTCCTCGGGCCTGAAGCAGCTCTCCAACCCTGGCATTCTCCGTACGGACCTCACCCTCTCGAAGACCTTCAAGTTCTTCGAGCGAGTGGATATGACCATCCGTGGCGAAGCTTATAACTTCACCAACAGCCGTCTGTCCACCGGTTTTGCTTCCACCGACGTTACCAACCCCAACTTCCTGCGCGTTACCAGTGCCTTCGACGAACGCCAGTTCCGTTTAGGTCTGCGTTTCGCCTTCTAAGCAAAGCAAACAACGAAACAAAATCGACGGCCTGCTTCGGCGGGCCGTCTTTTTTTGTCACCATATGAAGTATGCGCTGGCTGTTGCTCGTCTTCTCCACCTGCCTTTTTGCGCAACCCGCCTCGCTTGCCACCAAAGCCAACCAAGCCAAACAATTCATGGCTCAGGGCAAGTTTGCCGACGCCGCCAAGCTCTATGCTGAATTGGCCAAGGTCCTTCCAAGCAACGGTGGCTTGGTACTGAACCATGGCCTGGCCCTGCACATGTCCGGACAGGACAAGGCAGCGATTCCGGTCCTTGAAAAATCGCTCAAGCTCAATCCGCAGCAGCCGCCCGCCATGCTCTTTCTGGGCGCTTCTTACCTGCGCACGGGCAATCCCGCCAAGGCCATCCCCTACCTCGAAAAGTTCCTGCCGCTTGACCCGCGTAATCTCGAAGCCCGCCGCATGGCCGTGGACGCTTACGAAATGACTGGGCAATCTGCCAAAGCGCTTCCCCATTGGGAGGCGCTTGCCGATGCAGAGCCGAAAAACCCCGGTGTGCTTTACGGGCTGGGCCGCAGTTGGGAAGCCTACGCCGCGGCGAGCTTTGCGGAACTCGACCGGCGCTTTCCGGAGTCCGCACCATTCTTTGCGCTGCTGGGTGATACCCGTTCCCGCGCCAACCAGCGTCGCGTAGCCTATTACCTATATCGCGAGGCCCTGAAGAAAGACCCCGCCTTCCCTGGCTTGCACGCTGCCCTGGCAGAAATCTACCGCCTGGAAGGCCAGCCGCAATGGGCGCTGGCAGCGGAGGCAGAGGCCGCGAAGCTTCCCGCGCCAGATTGCGCGAACCTTGCAGCGAAGCCAGCTTGCCAGTTCGCTCAAGGCAACTTCCAAAGCGCCTTGGCCGCCGCGCGACGCCAGGATAGCGCGCTCGGGCTTTATTGGCGCATCAAGGCGGCCAACGAGATTGCGCGGCTCACCTTCTTGCGGTTGGAGGCCGCCGGGCCCAGTCCCGAGCTTTACCGCTTCCAAGCCGAGGAACTCCGCCAACAAGGCCGCGCGAAAGATGCTGTAGAGGCTTGGCGCTCCGCCCGCCGCCTGGAACCGGAAAATCCCCAATGGACGCGCGAGCTTGCCATTACGCTTTTTGAGGCCAAAGAATACACGGAGGCCGATAAGCTCTGCAGCGCACTGTTGGCGCAGGCCTCCCAGGATCCTCAACTGCTGCACTTGGCTGGGGACATCCAATTGGCGCAACAACTCACCGACCGCGCGATTCCTTTGCTCGAAAAGGCCGCCGCGGCCGACCCGAAAAATCTTGCCGCCCGCTCCAGCCTGGCGCGTGCTTTAATGCAAGCCGGACGCCCCGCGGACGCCCTTCCGCATGCCACCGCCGCCTTGCCCTTAGACCAGGACGGTAGTCTGCATTTCCAACTCGCGCGCGCCTACCAATCCGCTGGCTTGGCTGAGGACGCCAAGCGCACCATGGCTATTTACCAGCAAATCCGGGCGCGCCTGAGGGCCCAGGACCAGGCCTTGGAGCAGGAGGTGCAAATTGCTCCCTTGCCTTAGCCTGCTGTTGTTCGCGCAAATCCAATTCGAACTTACACGGCTTCCTTTTGTTCTCGAAAACGGGGCCACCCCCGAAAAGCACCTCGCGGAAACCATGCCGGGTGGTCTCGCGGTTTTTGATTACGACAATGACGGCAAGCTCGATATCTTCTTTGCCAATGGCGCAGAGTTGCCCGCGGGCAAGAAGTTTCCGAATCGCCTTTTCCGCAACCTGGGAAACTTTCGCTTCGAGGATGTCACCAGCGCAGCCGGGCTTAGCGGTGAAGGCTACTCTATGGGCGCCTCCGCGGCGGACTTCGATGGCGATGGCCACATCGATTTGTTCGTCGCCGGCCTCCGCGCCAATCGCCTGTACCGCAACCTCGGCAACGGCAAGTTTGCCGATGTAACGGCACACGCCGGCATTGATAGTTCGGAGTGGGGCATTGCGGGCGCTTGGTTCGACTACGACCGCGATGGCCTTATGGACTTGCTGGTGGTGAACTATGGCTTCATCGATTTGGCCAAGCCCCGCGCCTGCGGCTCGCCCCAAAGGGTCTATTGCAATCCGCGTTTTTATCCCCCACGCCCAAATCACCTGTACCGTAACCTGGGCGGCGGGAAGTTTGTTCGTACAGATGCGCTTGACGCCTGGCCCGGGCGTGGCATGAGCGCCGCCATTCTCGACTACGACCAGGACGGCCGGTTGGATGCCTTTGTCACCAACGATGGTCTGCCCAACTCGCTCTTCCGCAACCTCGGCAACGGGAAGTTTGAAGAAATGGGCTTGCTCGCCGGCGTCGCCTTGTTGGACCATGGCAAGCCCGTCGCCAGCATGGGCGTGGACGTAGACGAGGGCAAGCTTGTCGTCACGGCCCTTAGCGGCGAGACCTATCCGGTCTTCGCGGCCACCGCGTCCGGCCAGTTTGAAGACAAGACCGCTGCCACCCAAATCGGTAAACTTTCCAACCCCTACGCGGGCTGGGGTGTAGTGTTTGCGGATTTCGATAACGACGGCCACCGCGACCTGTTCACGGCCAACTCGCACGTTGACGATACGCTCGCGAATTACAAGCAGCCGAACACTGTATTTCGCAATCTGGGCAATGGCAAGTTTGAGGCCGTGGATGCCGGTCTCGCCGCCCGCGTGGCCGCCCACCGCGGGGCCGTGGCCGCAGATTTCGATGGCGATGGCCGCTTGGACGTGGTGGTGAGCGTGATTGGCGAAACGGCCGAGCTGTGGAAAAACACCACAACAAACGTAGGCAATTATGTTTTGGTGCCGCCGCCGCCCATTGGCGCTACGGTCACGGTGGACGGCGTTTCCCGCCTCTTTTCCCCCAGCTTGGGCTATGCTTCCAGCCTTTATGCGCCGCTTCACTTTGGCCTCGGCAAGCGGGAAAAAGCGCAGGAAATCAAAGTAAAACTTCCCGTGCCCCCCTCGCGGTGAATACTGCTAAACTCTCGCTGTATTGGGCAACTTAGTGAGCAGCAAATTATTCTCCAAGGTCCTAGTCGCCAATCGTGGGGAGATCGCCGTGCGCGTCTTGCGCGCCCTCCGCGAACTCGGCATTCCGAGTGTGGCGGTTTATAGCGAAGTAGACCGCGCCAGTTTGCATGTTCGCTTCGCGGACGAGGCCGCGGCCATTGGTCCCGCGCCTGCTTCGGAAAGCTATCTGCGCAGCGAAAAGCTCATTGCCGCGGCCCAGGCAACCGGCGCCGAAGCCATTCACCCCGGCTACGGCTTCCTGAGCGAGAATGCCCACTTTGCCGCCGCCTGCGAAGCCGCGGGCATTGTGTTCATTGGCCCTTCTTCGCGCGCCATTGCGCGCTTGGGCTCCAAGACCTCCGCCCGCCAGTTGGCCCACGCCGCGGGTACGCCGATTCCACCCGGCACCTTGGACGCAATTGAAACTGCTGAGGAAGCGCGCCGCATCGCCAACGAGATTGGCTATCCGGTAATGCTCAAGGCCCGATCCGGTGGCGGTGGCAAGGGCATGCGCTATGTCACCACCGACGCCCAGATGGAATCCGCCTTTCGAGATGCCGCAAGCGAGGCACTGCGTGCTTTCAACGACGGCGCCGTCTATCTCGAGAAGTTCATTGTGCGCCCGCGGCATATCGAGATCCAAGTGCTGGGCGACCACCACGGCAACATCCTCTATCTGGGCGAGCGCGAATGCTCCCTCCAACGGCGCCACCAAAAGGTGATTGAGGAAGCTCCCTCGCCCTTTGCCGCGCGCCACCCTGGTTTGCGGGAACGCATGGGCCAAGCTGCGGTCGCCGCCGCCCGGGAAGCCGGTTATACCAATGCCGGCACGGCGGAGTTCATGGTGGACGCCGACGCGAACTTCTATTTCCTCGAAATGAACACTCGCCTGCAGGTGGAGCACCCGGTTACGGAAATGACCACGGGCCTTGACTTGGTGAAATGGCAAATTCGCATTGCCGCAGGCCAGCCGCTTACCCTCCAACAAAGCGACATTGCCCTGCGCGGTTGGGCGATGGAGTGCCGGCTGTACGCCGAGGATCCGGACCAGGGCTACTTGCCCAGTCCCGGGGAAATCCGTTCGCTTGAGTGGCCGGGCGGCCCGGGCATTCGCTTGGATGCCGGCGTTTACCCCGGCTGGACTGTGCCTTTGGAATACGATCCCTTGCTGGCGAAATTGATTGCCTGGGCCGAAACGCGCGAAGAGGCCATGGATCGCCTCGCCCGCGCCTTAACCGAAACCCGCATCGCGGGCATTCGCCACAACATCGGTTTCTTCTTGGATATTTTGGCCGACCCCGCTTTCCGCGCCGGGGATCTCCATACCGCTTTTCTCGACGAATGGGCCACGCGCAAACCCACTGCCGCCCCGCTTCCCGAGTTTCTTGCGCAAGCGATTACCGCCTTGCCGCGCGCCAAGCGCCAGGCGCCCTCCAGCTCTGCAGCCCCTCCGCGCTCCCGTTGGAAGGAATACCAAACCCAATGAATTATCGCGAAGTTGAACCAGGGGTTTATAGCCTTTTGTTCGAAGGCCGTCAGGAACAGGTTTTTGTGGAAGCTGTGAACGGCGCGCTGGAGTGCCTGTGGCGAGGCCGCCGTTACGAAATCCCTATCTCGGACCCTCGCGGCTGGCATGCCTCCGCCGGAGCCAACCACAGCGCCAGCAGCGCCAAAGTCGTTAGCCCTATGCCGGGCAAAGTGGTGCGCGTGCTAGTGGAAGTGGGCCTAAGTGTGGAAGCCGGTCAAGGCCTGGTTGTGGTGGAGGCCATGAAGATGCAGAACGAATTGAAGAGCCCCATTGCCGGCACCGTGGTGCAAGTAAAAACGCAGGACGGAGCTACCGTGCGCGCCAACGAACTGCTGCTGCTGGTGGAGGCGCATGCCGGTTGAGAATTGCCCCCGCTGCTTTGGCACGGGTTGGATGCAACAGGATTCCGGCGGCATTCCTGCCGTCACGCGTTGCCCCTGTGACCAGGAAGTGCGCGCCGCCCGCTTTGCGTCGCGCAGTGGCATTCCGCCGCTTTACGCCAATGCCTCTACAGAAAACTTCCAACTGCCCAGCGACAACCCCGTGGCCCACCGCGGTCTGGCTTCGGCCATGCTGGCAGTTCGCACCTACGCGCGCGATTATCCGGCCGTAGACAAACCCGGGCTGCTCTTCATCGGCAACACAGGCGTTGGCAAAACTCACCTTGCCACTGCGGCTCTACGAGCTTTAATTGAGCGCGGTTTTGAAGGAATTTTTTACGACTACCAGAACCTGCTCGACCGCATCCGCTCCGGCTATGACAAAACCAGCGGCGCCACGGACCGGGAAGCATATCGCCGCGCTTTGGAAATCGAGATCCTATTGCTGGATGACTTGGGCGCGCACCGGGTTACGGATTGGGTAGAAGACACCGTTACTTCCATCCTGACGCATCGCTGTAACTCATTGAAACCTACCATTGTTACGACCAATCTTCCCCCTCCCGGCCAGGTTTCCAATGCTTCGAAGGATAGCTTGGCCGACCGCATTGGCATGCGCGCCTGGAGCCGCTTGAACGAAATGTGCCGTATTGTCACTATGCCCTCTGTCGAGGATTACCGTATCCGTTCCCGACGCACGTGATTGGTTCTTAGCTCTCCTCGCTAAGTGCAAAAAAGCCCTTAAAAAATACTTTCCGATCCAATTCTTTGCTTGTACAATCAGGGTTCTAAGGTTGTATATGAAGTATTTGATTCCCTGTTGTTTCTTAGTTTTTAATATATTTGCGCAAAGTGGTTCAGTGGTACTAAAGCAGGCTCAAATGGAGCCTTGGCGCGAAATGAATTTTACCGAGGAAATGCAAAAAGAGAGTCTTTTCGGTAAGCTTCAAACTCCTCGCCCGAAGAAGACTTCTCTTCTTTGGGAATCCCCCAAAATGAATCCTCGGCTTCGGAATTTTATGGCGTTACCGCCCGTGACGCAGCCGCAGCGGGAAGCCGCCGCTGATCAGGAACGAGCCGCTACCCAGTTCCCCGCGCCCCCGCACCAGCTAGAAGGTTTTGTCGCCATTCCGGACAACAACACCGCAGTGCCGCCCGATTCGGCTGGAGCTGTAAGCCAAAACTATATTGTTACCGTTCTAAATACGGAATTCCGCGTTCAGGACCGAAACGGGAAGGACCTGCGCACTCTCTCCGTGGAACGCTTTTTTGCGGCAGCGGGACCTTTTGAGACGGGAGTTTACGATCCGCGCATCGTCTACGATGCCAGCGCCCGCCGCTGGTTGTCCACTATCCTCGCGGACGGCAATGGACGCACTCCGGCCCTTCTTTTGGCTGTTTCGGAAAATGAAAACCCCTTGGGCAATTGGCGGGTAACTCGCTACCTGGCTCCAAGCGCCGCTGGGCTTAGTTTCGATTTTCCTCGAATTGCCTTAAGCGGCCCCTTCTTAATGATCAGTTTGAATATCTATCGTGGACCGCTGTATGAAAACACTCTGAATAGCATTTTCGTTCTCGCGGATATCTATCGAGGCGGGCGCACTGTACAGCAATATGAAGACTTCCTCTTTACGGAAACCCCCGTCGAAGACTCGAATCGCGACGCGCGCCGCGCTATTTTTGCGAATACTGCTTTTGGTGTGTTTGATGCGACACTTCGTCTTGTTTTCCGCGAAGTGAATCTTCAGGCCAATGGAGCCATTGCCGTTGGCGAGCGTCGCGTGATTATGGCTGGCGAATTAGATTCTAGCTTTTCTCCAAACATACTTCCCCAAAAAGACACCCCCGTGTTAATTGAGGCGGACAATCCCGACTTAGCTGATTGCACCGCCCAAGGCGACGACATCTGGTGCGTGGGAACAAACTTTCTGCGCTTCAATACAACCCGTACTTCCGTCGTCCAGTTGTACACCATCAAGTACGCTCTCGCACCGGCTATGCCTACCCTGGGCCGCATTCGAATAGAGGACCGCGCCTTCCTTAGCTTTTATGCCTATCCCTCAATTGCCGTAAACAAGAACAAAGACATCTTCATCGGCTATAACCGCTTCCGGGCCGACCAATACGCGGGGGCCTACTTTGCCTATCGCCGTGCAACAGACCCCCTGGGAGGGCTTTATCACGACGCCGTCGTGAAAGAAGGAGAAGACAGCTACACCAAAGGAGGACTTCGCGTTCGCTGGGGAGACTATTCTTCCACCATCGTGGATCCTACGGACGACCTTTCTTTTTGGACGCTTCAGGAATACGCCGCCAGCCGGACCGAAGGCGGCACTTCCCAAAGGGGCACTTGGTGGTTGAAGTTCCAACCCCGCAGCACTGCTTGTACCTACCAGGTCGATCGCAGCACGGTGGAAGTACCCTCCTCAGCCAGCAGCTTCAATATTCAGCTCACAACCAACGTTCCTGATTGCACACGCCTTGTGGCTCCCAATGCGGCTTGGCTTACGACGCAGACGGTATCCTCTCCCACCGGTTCCGCTACCTTTGTTTTTCGCGCAGAACTGAATCGTCGCAGCACGGCTCGTAGCGCCACCATTACGCTCGGAACCCAAAGCATCCGGGTGAATCAGGCCGCAAACCCGAACCCCCCTCCCGCCGAGGCTGTTTTGCGCGTCACCAAATTTGATGCTCCGGTCCGCGTTCGCGTTGGCGACAACGTAAACTTGGCGGCCACGGTGCGCAATGCGGGCAGTGCCGGAGCCGCCACCTTCCGCATCGGCTTTTACCTCAGCACGCGCTCTACCGTCACCAACCAGGACATCTTCACCGGCTTCGGCTGCCCCATCAATGGCGGCTTGGTGGTGGATGAAGTAACCGACTGCCAGGGCAGTTTCCAAATCCCCACCACCCTCGCTCCGGGCACTTACTACATCGCTGCCATCGCAGACGACCGGCAACAGATCATGATGACCGACCGCTCGGCCTCCACCCGCTTGTCCGACGCGGGAGCCTTAACCGTGGAAGCTGCGGCCAACGCTCCGCTGATTTCCTCTGGCGGCTTGGTTCACGGCGCCAGTGCGCGGGCAGGGGCGCTGGCGCCCGGCCTTATCTTTGTTCTCTACGGACAACGCTTGGGCCCTGCCGCACTGACCACGCTTACCCTCGATGCCAACGGCCGCGTGGCCACTACTCTCGCCGGCACCCAGGTTCTGTTTGATGGCGTTCCTGCGCCCATGATCTACACCTCCGCCGGACAGATCAGCGGCATTGTGCCTTACGCTGTCGCTGGCAAGCAGGAGGTACAGGTGGAAGTTGTCTACAACGGCTTGCGGGGCGCTTTCGTCCGCCTTCCCGTTGCCTCGGCTGCTCCCGCCTTGTTTACGGTGGATTTCAGTGGCGCCAACCAGGTTGCCGCTCTCAACGAAAACGGCAGCGTGAATAGCGCAGCCAATCCGCTGGCCCCCGGCAGGATTGTCGTCCTGTATGGCACCGGCGCGGGTACCTTCCGCAGCCAACCGATAGATGGCGCCGTAATTGGCACTCCACTACCCGAATTTCTGCAAGCCCTCACGGTGGAAATCGGCGGGCAACCGGCCGAGATCCTCTACGCCGGTCCCGCACCCGGACTGGTGAGCGGCGTGTTCCAAATCAATGCTCGCATCCCGGCGAATGTTCCGCCGGGTGCAGCCCCGGTAGTGGTGAAAAGCGGCGCCCTCAGTTCGCCCGCGGGCGCCACTCTGGCAATCCAGTAAGCCTTAGGCGCCCATTGGCTCGTCGGCGCTGCCGCCATAAATCGACGGGCACTTCCCGCCCATCGGGCGCAAGTAGGTGCTCAATTGGCCGCGGTGGTGGATGTGATGGTTGATCATGAACTGCAGGTAGAATACGGCGGGGAAGTTGAACATCCCGAAGAAGTCAACCGGCGTGGCGTATTGTTCTTCGCTCATGGCCTTCACCTTCGGCAAATGCTCGGCCACTTGCGCCTCATACCAGGCCATCAGGGCCGCGCCGGTCGCCACGTCGGCGGGACGCTCTTCAAAGTTTTTGTCAAACTCGAGGGCCGCAATTCCTTTCAGGAACCAAATGTCGCTGTAAAGGATATGCCAGGCCAAATCGATGGCCGTTTTCGACTTCTCATCCGGCCGGTAGTCGCTGTTGGTTTCGGGAATCGCGAGCACCACTTTTTTGGTAGCCGGCGATTCGTTCTTATAGTCTTCCAAAAACACATGGAAAAGCGTGGGTAAGTGCAGATTGTTCATAGGGTGGCGAAGCCGCCTTACAGTCTAGCGCTTCCCGCGAAGGACTCCCCCATGGCGCTAGTCTAAAGACAGTACCTTGCGCTATTCCTTCCGCCGCACTCTTTCCGCGGGCCTTCTTTTTTGGCTTACGCTTCCTGTTCTCCCTGCCGCGGAGCTTCCGCTGGCCGAGCAGGTGGAAACCCTTCTCGCGGAAACCTCCCGCATTATGGGTTTGGCCGTGAAGCGGCCAGTGCCGGCGGCCTACATGTCCAAAGCCGAGTTGCAGCGCTACCTCGCCGCGAAGATGAAAAAAGAGGTGGACCCGCGCGCGACCCAAACCGAAGAGCAAGTCATAAAGATGCTGGGCCTGGCGCCTGCCGATTTCCAACTGCGCGAATCCACGCTCGATCTGATGGGCGAACAAGCCGCCGCCTTTTACGATTTCAAACTCCGCAAGCTCTTTGTCATCCAACCCGTCTCGCCCGAAATGACCACCGAGCTGCTGATTCACGAACTCGGCCATGCGCTGCAAGACCAGCACTTCAATCTACGGCGCTTCTTGGGCAAGAAGGACCTCGACGACGATGCCGCCTTGGCGCGCATGGCGGTTATGGAAGGCCAAGCTATGTGGTTAATGGCGAAGCAGGCCGGCCGTGTTCCTGCGGAATCCGTGCTCAGCGAAGCGGGCCAGGACAATTTTCAGGACAACTATCCCGTCCTCGGCAACGCTCCGCTTTATCTGCGCGCGAGCCTGCTTTTCCCTTATGAAGCGGGTCTTCGTTTTCAGAGCGCGGTTTGTGAAAAGCATGCAGATTGCCTCTCCCGCGTTTTTTTAAACCCTCCTCGCTCCACGGCCCACATCCTGCATCCCGATCTCTATTTTGCCGCTGCCGAACCAGAATCTGTTCCCTTGCCGCCCTTGCCCGCGGGCGGTTGGCAGGAACGCACCAATGGCGTGCTGGGCGAGTTTGATTTTTACTTAATTTTGCGCACGCATAACCTGCCTACCCATGCCCTGCGCAAAGCCTGGGTAGGCGCAAGTTACCGGTTGGCCCAGCACAAAAAGTCGCAACACTTTTTGCTCCAACATACGTCTCGTTGGAAGGACGAATCTGCGGCCCAAGCCTGGTTTACGGGTTACCGCCAAGTGCTTGGGGCCAAATGGAAGGTGTTTGAAGTGGAAGATGCCGTAGAGACCGCAACCACATCCCGCCTGGTAGGCCGGGGGGATTCCGGCCGCTTCCGCATGGAGCGGCAAGGCAAGGAAGTGGTTGTAGTAGAGGGACTGCCCGCTGATTCAACCGCTTCCCGTAAAATAAAATCGAAGGAGAAATGATGCAAACACGCAGAGGCTTTGCCGCTCTCTTGGGCGCCGCTTCTTTGGCCAAAGGCGCTACGGTGCCGCGCCCCGCCCCGGAATATGGATTTGAAGTAACCGGTGGTAAGCAAGTGCTGTTGAGCCAGTACCGCGGCAAGGTGGTGATGGTGTGTTTCTTCTTAACCACCTGTCCTCACTGCAAAGATACGGCGCGCACGGTGGAGAAGCTCTATAAGGAACTTGGTCCGCAAGGCTTCCAACCCCTGGGCGTGTGCATCAACGACATGGCCAAACTCCTCACTGCGGACTTCAACAAGGAGCAGGGCGTGACTTTTCCCTGCGGCTACGCTCCCCGCGAAGGCGCTTACAATTTCCTGCAGCACCCCATCATGCACCAACTCTACATGCCGGCCCTAGTAATGGTCGACCGCAAAGGCACCATCATTGGCCAATACCCCGGTGGCGACCCCATCTTTGGCGCCAATCTGCCGCAGCGCGAAACGAACCTTCGCAAGCTGGTGACCGATGCTCTTGCCTCCGGCGCCAGTCCTACACGCAAAACCACGAAAAAGAAGGCCAGCTAAATGAATCGCCGCGATTTACTACTCTCGCTCCCTCTTGCCGCACACACGGTTAGCCATCCTTTGCGCGCTGCCGCCAACAGCTATTCCTCCGCCAAGCCGGACTTCACGCTAAACCTTCCCGCCGGCCAGAAGATTTCCGTCTCGCAATTCCGCGGCAAAGTGGTGGTGCTGGAGTTCTTCAAAACCACTTGCCCGCATTGCCAGCAATCCATGCCCCGTATCCAGAAGGCTTACCAGGAGTTCGGCTCCAAGGGCTTCCAGCCCCTCGCCGTGGCGGTGGACCAATACCCCGCCGCTGTTGTGGCCGAATTTGTCAAGCGCTACGGCATTACTTTCCCCACCGGTTGGGCGGAAATCGAACCCATTTGCGACTTCCTGGAAATTAAGCCGCAGAATTTCTACGTGCCCACCATGGTTAGCTTTACGCGCTCGGGTAAAGTCCACGCTCGCCACCTGGGCGGCGAATCCTTCTTCAATATGGAAGAGGCCAATCTACGCAACGAGATCGAGTTTCTGTTGAACCAAAAGGGCGCCGCCCGCTAGCCCTGACTTTCCCCGCTTTTTGCCGCCTCATGGCCCGCCACGCCTCTTTTACGGTTGGCGGTGGCGGCGTCACTGCCGTTGCTCTGGAACGGGACCTCATAACCTGCGGCTGGATGGACGCCGAAACATTTCGCACCTATTATGGTTTGGCGCGGATTACCCCCGGCACCGTCTTGCTCGCCTTGGTCACCGCCCTGGGCTGGCATCTGTTTCGCTGGCGTGGTGCCGCGGCCGCCTTGCTGATTGGTTCTGTGCCCGGCTGTGCCCTGGCCGCAGTGCTCAGCGAAGTCCAACGCTCCCTCACCACCCACCCCACCGGCCGCGCCTTCTTTGCCGGCGCTGCCGCCGCAGTTTGTGGCCTGCTTGCAGCCAGCATCTTTCGCATTGTCGAGCCTTACTTTGACGTCTCCCGCCGCATTGCCAGCGCGCTGGTCTTGCTTGTTTGCGCCGCTGGCGGCCTGCTGGAACTTCACCCGCTGCTGCTGATTTTCGGCGCCGGCTTGCTGGGGGCGCTCCTGCCCACCGAAAGCGCCTCCGCATGAAGGTGCTGCTGCTTTATTGGATCTTCACCCAGGCCACGCTCAGTTCCTTTACCGGCCTCTCCACGCTGCCGCTCATCCGCCACGAACTGGTGAGCCAGCGCCATTGGATTACGGATGAAGACCTAAACGCCGCCGTCCTGGTCGGCCGCTCCACGCCCGGCCCCATGTCGGTTTATCTGGTCAGCATTGGCCAACAGGTGCTCGGCTGGCCTGGTGCGGTTGCTGCTTGGCTTTCGCTGGTCATGCCCGCGGGGTTGATTCTCCTCTTGGCCGGTGGGCTTCGGCCTTATGCGCAACACCAGCGTTTCAAAAACGCCATTCGCTTTATTGTTCTGGCCTCGAACGGCTACGCGCTGGCCACGCTCGTCCAACTCTGCCAGGCCGCGTTTACCCACTGGCTCTTGGCCCTGCTTAGCGTCTGTAGCGCTGCTCTCCTGCTTCGCACCCGCCTCGATACGCTTTGGATTCTCCTCGGCGCGGGCGCTTTTTGGCTGCTGGTCTCGCGCCTTCTGCTACTCTAGAAATACGTGCGCCCGTAGCTCAGCCTGGATAGAGCGTTTGCCTCCGGAGCAAAAGGCCAGAGGTTCGAATCCTCTCGGGCGTACCACCTTCCTCTGGCTCCTCGCATTTTCCTGTGGCTCCTGGCCTACTTTAGTTTCTCGCTCCCACGCCCGCTCCGAAAAAGTTCCGAATCTTGCCTAACAACTGCGCGGCAAACGTCTGTTGCCCATCCCCGTTTTGCAGGACCGTGTTCTTGGCCAACTCCGCTTGATTTTGCAACTGCCGTTCCGCAATCGTGGTGGCCAGCACCTGCACAAGCTCCGGCCTTTCGCGCAGGATTGGCTCCAGGACATACTTCTCCACGGCAAACACCACGGCACTCGTCGCGCACTGCACGGTGGCCGAACGGAGGTCGCCCGTCAATAAACTCATCTCCCCAAAATACTGGCCTTGTCCCAGGCGGCTGACGCGCAGCGGTTCCCGGCCCTCCTGCGTGATCAAAACGTCCAGCAGCCCTTCCATGACGAAGTAAAGCGAACTGCCCGGCTCTCCTTGCCGGACGATTACTTCCCCTTGCTGCAATTCTCGCCGCGTCGCCCCTGCGGCAATGCGCATTAATTCTTCCTCGGAAAACGCCCGGAAGATCTCAATGCGCCGCAAGTTCCACAGCGCGTCCTTCGGTTCCACTGCCACGCTTGGCAAGGGACCTTGCAAGAGTTCTTGCCGTATCCGCGCGATGGGAATACCAGCGTGGCTCAATGCCGCCAGCACTTCCTTCAACACGTTGTCCTGCACTTTAGAAAAGCTGCCAATCGGGTCGTGCCAATAGCGCACGTGGAAGACAATCCCGCTTGTGTCCACGGAGTTCACCAGAACATCCGGAGGCGGATCATCCAAGGGACCCTCAGCCTTCAAAGCCGCCGCCAACATCACGCGTGCGGCTCGCTCCACATCCACTCCTGGGTCCAGCGGAATCGCAATAATCTGCCGCGTTCTGCCTTGTGGGGCGAACACATTCACCACGCTTACTGCGCTCAATATCGAATTCGGAATGAAGATGGTTTTAGTATCGTCTCGGGCGTGCACACGGGTGCTGCGCCAGTTAATCTCCACCACCCGCGCCAAAACCTCTTCGTTGCCATCGCGCCACTCAATCCAATCGCCGATCTTGAATGGAGGATCCAAGTGCATGGCGATGCCACTGAACAAGTCCGCAATCAAGCTTCGCGCGGCAAAACCAAACACCAGCGTTACTACGCCGCTGGTGGCCCAAATCCCACTCACGGATTGCTTGAAAACGAAGCCAATAATCCCGGTCACGGTCAGCGCCAGTATAATCACCGTGACGATGTGCTTCAGCAGCGCGGGAATGGGCCGCCCTTGCATGGCGCGTTGCACCAACCGGTCCCACACCAACACATGCGTCAATTCGTTTACCAGCCAAGCCCCGGCCAGCCAGATCCCCACGCCAAAAAAAACCTTCGCTTGTTCCACGGCGCCGGCTCCCAATTCGCGCAGGAAATCTTCGACGAAGGAAGCTGGGTAAATTAGTAACAAACATGTAATAAAAGGCCAGAAGAGGCGGCGGAGTTTGTTCACAGTTCTTCTCTTTTGCGGGCTTAAGGACTCCCGATTATACCGAACCGAACCCCCAACTCTCAGCAGAGCTAGAGTAAAAGAAATGCTGTTTTTACTGTTCGTACTAGGAAGCTGTTTTGCACAGTCGCAGGCAGAGTCGCAACCAGAGTCGCAACCGGAGTCGCAACCGCCAGCGGCGCCACCGCCCGTAGTTTACGAAATCGAAGCAGGCCGCCGCGTCCCGCTCACTTTTCTCAAGGGCGTCAGTACAAAGACTGCCCAACCCGGCGATCCGGTCTACCTCGAAACCCTCTTCCCGATCCTGGCCCAAGGCCGCATTGCCATCCCCCGCGGTAGTTACGTTACGGGCAGCATTGTGGAATCCAAGCGCGCCGGCAAGGTGCGAGGCCGCGCCGAACTGCGCGTCCGCCTGGAGACGCTCATCCTGCCGGACGGCACCACCAAAGCCTTCACCGCTGGCCTTACGGGGCTTGATTCCACCACCGGTGAATCTATCGACGCCGAAGGCAAAATCAAGGGCAAGGGCGGCGCCATGAACGACGTGAAGAACATTGCCACCGCCGCGGGCGTCGGGGCTATGGCCGGGGGAGCCATCGGCGGGCTTTCCACCATCGGCACCTCGGGTGACCTTGGCAGTGAAGGCTCCAATGTGATTCGCCGTCCCGCGGTAGGCAGCGGCGTTGGGCTTTTGGGCGGCGCAGCGGGCATGTTTGTTGTTAGTCTTTTCCTGCGCGGCCCGGACGCCATCATCGCAAAGGGCACCGACACGGAGATGGTGCTGGATGTTCCTTTGCGCTTCGCCGTCTCTGAGCTTTCCTCTCACACCAATGCTTCGCCCAATTCGGACCGCAACGAGTGCGGCCTGATCAAGCGGACGCCCCAATACCGGTAATCGCCTTAACTCAAGCCCCACGGCAGGCCCGACCACAATAGGGCTTCCCGCCCGAGCAGCTGCCGCAAATGGTGCTCCAGGTGCGCCACATAATCCAGCGTGAGTTGCTCCAGGCTTAGCGGCGCATCCTGTCCCACCACCACCGTATTGCCCCGCGCTAGGGGTGCCATTCCCTCCACCACCCAAGCCAGGTGCAGGTTGTAGCTTTCCCACAGCGCAATCAAACCCGCCACTTCGGCCTCACGGTAGCGCTGCACTTCCACCATCTCTTCCTGCTGGTAGGAGGGAAAGGCCACCCACTCGGCACTCATGGCCCGCACCATTCGCTGGTGATTGTTGGCCACCGAATCAATCAAATGCCCCAGGAGTTGTTTGCGCGTCCACTTACCGGGAGCATACGGTTCTTCCAAGTTTTCCGCCGCCCGCAATCGTGCGCCACCCTGCCCCACTAAGTACCGCAAATGCGGCCCCACCTGCTCAAAAGAAAATCCCATGCCCTTCAGCATAGCCATGCCGTTTAGTTGCCCTCGCCCAGCAGCGACTGATCGCCCAGGCTTCGCCAAAACGCCGCCAGCGCCAGCCCCATCAGCACGCACAGCGAAACGATTGTGTACGGCATAAACCACACCGTGAAATCATTATTGGCTGGCAAGCGCCCCAGCATGTTGATATAGAAAACTCCCACCACGGTCGTCAGCAGTCCAAAGCGCATGAGCGCTACAAAGATCACGGCAAACACCAAGACGTAGCTTGCGTAATCCAGTAGGAAGGTATCCGACTGCGTCAACTGCTGTTCCGTCAAGGGCAACACCAAGCTCGCCACCAGCACCACCAGCCAGTCCCGCTTCAGCAATACTTTCAGGCCGAAGATGACAAAGAACAGCATCAAGCCCGTGAACAAGGCTCCGCTGAGCACGCCCGCGAATTGCCCAATCACCACACCCCAGCCACCCAGCATCACGCTCGGCGAAATTGAGATCTTGCTCTCAGTAGCGTATTCGTAAAAGTTGCGCCCCAAGAAGAAACTCACCAGAAACACCCCCAGCGCTGCGCCCATCAAGACATGCGCATCCACCTGCGGATCCTGCCAGCGTCCGCTCACCAAACGGTTCCAGGTCACAATTGCCTGCGGCCAGCGTGCGCGCAAGGCGGGCTCCAGCGCAAGGTACAGAATGTAGGTGATCAGGCCGGAACTTAGCCAAGCACCTACAGTGCCGAAGACCAGAAAAAACGATTCCACCTCTGGCCGCAGGTGCATGGCCCCAAAGGTCCACGCAATGGCATCCAGCACCATCCGGGCTAAGGCCAGCCGTAGCGCCCCAACACGGTCCGCCCGCCCCTGCTTCCAATTCCGCCATGCGAGCGAAATGCTGTAGAACAGAAATACCAGCACCATCAAAAACAAGAAAGCATCGCGCACTTTGGTCAGCCATGCGTTGGTCGTATTGGTGCGCGATTGCGGTGTTCCAGAGGCGCCCCAGGGCCATTGGAAATAAAGACTCGTCAAGCGGCCCTTCAACACGCCGTACTGCACTTTCAATTGAACACTTGCCAAGCCTGGGTGTTTGCCTTCAAAGCAATGCAGTTCTTCGTACGGCGTCAAGGGAGTCCGGAATGGTTCGGTTGGTTGAAACTTCTCCAACTCCATCCCAATCCAGCGGCTAATTCCTTCTTTTGTGATGCCGGGCCCAGCGGCTGCTTTCGGGGAGACGGGGGGCACGGCCTCAAAGTCCCGAATGTGCCCGCGGCTATTCAGGCTGAGCCGCAGCATCCCCGGTACTTGCAAGCCCGGCTTTTCGTAATCCACCTGTCCGTAGGGGCTGGTAGCCAAGTTCGCAGGAGATTCCCGGTAGTTCATCAAGAGGGCGGGCTCCGCTCCAAAAACCTGATACCAATCCCGCAGCTTTGTCTTGTTGTCGATGTATTGAATCAAGGCCCCGCGCGAGGCCATGGTCCAGTAAACATCGTGCGGCTTGTCGGGATAGCCGGCCTCGGCCACCATCCGCCTTGCCGCCACCTCCAGCGCCGCGGGCGGCATTTCGTTCGGCGAATATTCGAGCGATTCAATCTTGCCCTTCAAAAGCGGCAAACACACCAAGGCCAGCAGCACAAAAGCCACGAGGGGCAGGGAATAGCGCTTGGAAAGCCCGGTGGAGCGGCTGGCGGCCACCAGTTCCGGCGATGGGGTTTGCCCCGCGGCCAGCGCCGCGGCGAGGGGGTCTCCTCCCGGCAGAGCCATCGATACCTGCAGAGCCGAAGCGGGCCTTCGCGTCGGCTCCGGATCCAGGCAACGCTTGATGATGTTTTCCACGGCCGGCTCAATGTCGCTGGCATGCGAGGTCATGCTCGTCATCGACATCGCTTCCTGTTGCGCCAGCAATTCCTGCAGATTCGCCCCCGCATAGGGCCGCTTGCCGGTGTACAACTCGTACAGCACCAGGCCCAGCGAGTAAATGTCGCTCTGCGCTGTCACGCCCGTACCCTTAATCTGCTCCGGTGCCATGTAGGCTGGCGTACCTTGCCGGTATTCGGCCGGGCTGATTTCATCGGGCAGCGCCGCTAGTCCGAAATCGCAAATCAGCACCTCGCCGCGCTTGTTCAACATAACGTTGTGCGGCTTCAAATCGCGATGGATTACGCCCTGATCATGCGCCGCCGCCAACCCCGCGCAAATCTTCCGCGCAATCTCGGTTGCCTTTTCGCCCGGCAGCCGCCCTATGCGCCGCAGCAAGGTGGAAAGGTCTTCCCCGTCCACATACTCCATCGACAGGTAAACCAGCCCCTCGGCTTCGCCAATGTCATAGACACGGCAAACGTTGGGGTGCGATACCTGCCGCGCGATGCGCACTTCGTTGTGGAAACGCTCCAGCACGCGCGGATCGCTGCCGGACAGCTTGGGTAAAAACTTCAGGGCCACGCTTTGCCCCAGGGTCAAATCGGTGGCGCGGTAAACCTCGCCCATGCCGCCTTTGCCTAGCAGCGCAATAATCCGGTAGCGCCCGTTCAGCAAGGTTCCGGGGGCGAAGCGGCCCTCCAGTGCTTCGTAAGCATCGCTCGATGTTCGCGTCAGGCTGGGAGCCGTGACGCTCGTGCGCGTCATGTCTGCGGGGGCTTCGGACATTCCCCGCATTATCCTACTTTTGCCTGGCGCCTAGAAACAGCGGCAGCGCCTAGTAGGCAGTCTTGCCGTCGAAAGCTAGGTCCTTCATGTTGAACTTCGCGACAATCTCCATCGGCCCCATCCCGGTCTTGAAGGTGAATTCCTTCGTGTCCAGATTTAAGTCGTTGCGCGGGAAGGTGAAGCTTGCCGTATTTGCGGTTTCTCCGCGCGTCAATTTAATGGCCGAAGGGGCGAAGGTCTTTTTCTCCTTCGTTGTAATGGTTGTGCTTTGCAGCAGGCGCTGTTCCATCATCTGTTGCATTTGCGCCATGCGTTCCGGGTCTGGGGTCTCGCCGTTGGGTCCACGCCGTCCGCCGCCCATCATGCGCAATCCCACTACGCTGATCACCACATAATCCTTGGTCGCCTCGCTGAAAGAGTCCACGCGGTCCAGCCGCGCTTTGGCCGCCGCCACGGGCGCCGCAGTTTCGAGGATCACGGTAACGGCCGGAATGTTCATGCCTCCGCCCATACCGGGCCCGCCCATGCCACCGCCACCTCCCATGCCGCCGCGTCCACCCATACCGCCTCCGCCACCCATTCCACCGCCACCTCCCATTCCGCCTCCACCGCCCATGCCGCCGCGTCCACCCATGCCCCCACCACCACCCATGCCGCCTCCCATACCCTGCATCGCGTCAAAATTCATTTTCGGGTCTACCTTCTTTGCCCATGGCGAATTTTCCAAAATCCGCTGAGCCTCTTTCTCGGTCCAATCGGCGGGCTTTTTGGCCTTCCAGAAATCGGCGGCCCACAGCATGCCGCACGACAAAACCACTGCGCAGAGAACTTTTATATAGGGTGTTTTTGTGTTGCGTTCCATCACCCTCTACGATGTACCCTCCCCGCTTTTCGGCAACACGCGAATTTGTAATGATTTGTAAAAGGTTGAGGGTGTGAATCGGCGCGCACACATGCGGCCGTACAGCACTTGTTGGGTGCCTCGAAGTTTAATGGAATCAATGCGTTGCGCGATTGGCGCACCGCGTGCAAACAAGGGATTTCAGATGAAGTGCCTCATAGCCATTGCAATGGCGGCCACGGTTCTACTCTTCCCTCACGGTAGAGCCGTGGCTTTTCTTCCGCCCCCGGCCGATCCGGGCGGCAGCCCCATGCTTCCCGCCTCTGCCACCAACGTGAACGAGCGTTACACCGTGGAGGACGTCAGTATCCGCAACTGGCGCGGCATTTTGTCCCGCGGCCTCGAGCGCGAAATGCGCCGGCTCATTGGCCGCCCGTTGCGCACCCGCAGCATTGAAATTATCCAAAGCCACATCGAATACGAATTTCCCGGCTACTCCGTTGCCCGCCGCCTGGAAAAAGGCGACCGCCCTGATTTCGTCCGCGTCTACTTCGACCTCGAACGCAAGCGCCGCCGCATTGATTTCCGTAGCCCGCGCGTTCTGTACTCTTCCGCCCAACAGTTTTCCTTTGGAGTGGACACCAACCTAAACCTGCCCCGCTTCCAGGCCAGCGCCGGTTACCTTACCGACAACGACGAGCGAGTAGAACGCTTCGAAGGCTTCCGCGGCCATCTGCACTACGATTTGCCCACCGAGCGCCGCCTGCGCATCGGTGTCCGCGGTTCCACCTATGCCGTGCGCTGGAATCCAGTGCTCGCAGCCGAGGACCAACGCTACCAATCCCACAATACGGTCGAGCCCTTTGTGGAAGTGCAGGTGCGGCCCGGGCTCGACCTGCAGACCGGTTTTCGTTTCCACCAACTCGAGATGCTGTCGCCAGCATTCCTCGGCAACCCGGCCGCGGGTGGCAATGTCGGCTCCCGGAATCTTTCTGCCAATAGCTTCTTTACTACTCTGCGCTATACGAAGCGTTGGCTATCCGATTCCCCCGGAGCCACTACATTGGACGCAGGTTATGACCTGCGCGCGGCCTCCTCTTCCTTTGGCTCTGACTTTGGCTACCAGCGCCACAGCGGCAGCGCCACGCTCACCTGGCGCAATGCGGACCTCCCCCAAAATGGCCTTATGCTTGCCTCTTCTCTCCAGTACGGCTATATCCAAGGCCAAGCTCCGCTCTTTGATCGCTTTGTCGCCGGCAATTCGCGTTTTCTTCGCGGCTGGAATCGCTTCGATTTCGCCCCCACCGGTGGCAGCCGGTTCGCCCACCTCAGCCTTGATGGCCGCTACCGCTATTTGCGGCTCAGCTACGACACGGGAACGCTTTGGGATCCCGCACGTCCAAAAGTTTTACGGCATTCCGCAGGCATTGGTCTAACGCTGTACGGTTGGACCGCGATGCTTGCCTTTCCGCTTCGCAGCGGCCCGATCGAACCTGTACTTTTGGTGGGAATGAATTTTTGAGCCTACACGCGCTGGCCGGAAAATCCGCCAAGTTTTTGCTGTTGCCTTGCCTCGCTCTAGGGGCTTTGGCCGCAGCCGGGGTACTTGCGCCTGCTTACCTGGACGGCGCCCTCGCTCCGCGGCTGGAAGGCTTTCGCTTCCTTGAGGGTAAGCAGCTGGAACGCTTGCGCAGCGGTCAAAGCGTGGCCTACGATTTTTCTCTGCAACTCACCGAAGGCCCCCGTTTGGTGCAACGCAGCCTGGAACGCTTTGTCATCAGCTACGACCTTTGGGAAGAAAACTTCGCGGTGGTGCAACTGAACACTGCGGCTCCCAATCCTCGCGCCGCTGTTGCTCACCTTAAACTGGAAGCCGTGGGGGAATGGTGCCTGCAACACCTGCGCGTCCCCATTGCCGCCACCGACCGTCGACGCGAACTGCAGCTAACGCTCGAGGTCCGTAGCGTTCCGGGCAAATTGCCCAATCCCCTGCGCTCCCAAGGCAGCGTGGACTTGGCCAATCTGGTGGAAATTTTCTCGCGCCCCGCCGCTGCGGGCGAATACCGCATGGTCACGCGCAGCCTGCCTTTCCGCATTGGCGCGACGGCCGCAGAGGCGGTCCGCCCATGAGTGCGCTGCCCTTGAAAACCCTTCGCCAAAAGCTGCTGGCCTGCTTCCTGCTGGCCACGGTCGCCCCCTTGGGTCTCACGCTCTGGCTGGCCTCGCGCTTGTTGGAGCAAAGCTTGGCCGTGGCGCCGGTTGCCGAACTCGAAGCCTCCGCCGCCTTGCTCGAATCCTCCGGCAAAGCGCTGTACGCTAACGCGAAAGAACTGTTGCGCGAACGGGTCGCGGCGGGCAAATTGCCGCGCGAAGCCCTGGAAGCTCACGAGCAGCCCATCCACAGTGATCAGTTTCAACTCGAAGGCAATACCTTACTCTTGCTTCGCCCGGATGGCAAATACCGCATGCCGCTTTCCGGCCTGGCTCTCGCGGATATCCAAGCAGGCGTCGCCCAAAGCCGCGCCACCGTGGAAGGCCACCGCGAGCGCAATCTTCGCCGCGGCTTCCTGCTTACCCTCGCGCTCAGCACCACCACCATCTGGCTTGCCGCCCTCGCCCTGTTGTTGTATCTGACGGGCCGTCTGACGCGCCCCATTGTTCGCCTTACGGAAGCTCTGCGCCGCTTCGGCAAAGGTCAGTCGGTACGCCTGGAGGCAGAAACCCAGGACGAAGTGGGTGAGGCCATCCATAGCTTCAACGGCATGGCGGAAGAAATGGCGCGCAACCGGGAGAAGCTCTTGTTGGTGACGCGCCTGGAAAGCTGGCAGGCACTCGGCCGCAAGATGGCGCACGAGGTCAAAAATTCCCTCACCCCCATCCGCTTGACCGTGGAGGAAATGGTCGCCCGCTCTTCCGGTCAGGAAAAAGCCTTCCTCGAACAAGCGGCGCAAATTGTTACCGAAGAGGTGCAAACGCTGGAGCGCCGCGTGAAGGCATTTAGCGAACTGGCCAGCGAACCCCCGCTCGCCATCGAGCCTCTGGATGTTCGCCAAGTGGTGGAAGAGCGCCTGGCCTTCCTCCGCAATGCGCATCCCCAGGTGATTTACCGCCGCCAGTGGGAGCAAGCCGCCTATGGTGCTGCCGCCGACCAGGACCTGCTGAAAGGCATCCTCACCAACATTCTCGAAAACGCTGCCGATGCGGTCGGGCGCGGTGGAGTAGTGAAGGTGACCCTTACGTCGCAAGGCTCCTGGACCGAAATTCTGATTGAAGACTCCGGCCCCGGCCTGAGTCTGCTGGCGCAGGAAACTCTGTTTCAACCCACCATCTCGTTTAAACGCACGGGCATGGGCCTTGGGCTTTCCATCGCCAAGCGCAGCGCGCTCCTGATGAGCGGCGACGTGGAACTGGTGGCCAGTTCCCTGGGCGGCGCGGCTTTCCGCATCCGCCTTCCCCTAATCGTTCTTCCCCCAACTGAATCCAAATGGCAAAACGAATCCTCATCGTCGACGACGAAGAAAACATTGGCCGTTCGCTCCGCTTAATTCTGGAGCGCGAAGGCTATGCCGTGATGGTGGCCAACTCCGCCGCCGCCTTCCGCCAGGCTCCCCGTGCGGATCTTTATCTTTTGGACGTACGCCTGCCCGACGGCAGCGGCATTGACCTGCTCCGCCAAGTACTGGCTGACCAGCCGGAAGCCCCCGTTGTGATGATCAGCGGCCACGCCACCATTGCCGACGCCGTGGAGGCCGTGCGCGCCGGCGCCTGCGATTTTCTCGAAAAGCCGCTGGCCCGCGAACATGTCCTGGTGGCGCTCGACCGCGCCTTTGAGCGCTCCACCCTGCGCACCGAGAACAAGCGATTGAAAGAACAAGTGGGCCCGGGCCCCCGCATGATTGGCGCCTCTCCCGCCTTCCAACGCGTGCTCGAACAAGCGCAGCTTGCCGCCCGCGCCGATGCGCGCGTCCTGCTGATCGGCGAAAGCGGCACCGGCAAAGAACTGCTCGCCGCCCACATTCACGAAAACAGCCCCTTCGCCACCGGGCCTTTCATCAAGGTGAATTG
This sequence comes from Bryobacter sp., assembly GCA_033765085.1. Taxonomy (GTDB): domain Bacteria; phylum Acidobacteriota; class Terriglobia; order Bryobacterales; family Bryobacteraceae; genus Bryobacter. Next base: position 130,092 of record JANRIK010000032.1, read on the forward strand.
CGCCGCCATCCCCAACGAGCTCATCGAGAGCGAACTCTTTGGCCACGAGAAGGGCGCCTTCACCGGAGCCACGACCCAACGCCGCGGCAAGTTTGAACTCGCCGACGGGGGCACACTCTTCTTGGATGAGATTGGCGACCTTGCCGCCGCCAGCCAAGCCAAACTCCTCCGCGTTTTGCAGGAAGGCGAGTTCCACCGGGTGGGCGGGGAAAGCTCCATCCGCGTGGAGGTGCGCGTCGTCAGCGCCACCAACAAGGACCTGCCCGCCATGGTGCAAAAAGGCCAGTTCCGCGAAGACCTTTATTACCGCCTTGCCGTTGTTCCCATCCGCGTTCCCAGCTTGCGCGAGCGCTTGAGCGACATCCGCGCCATGGCCCACTATTTCCTGGAAGAGTTCTGCCGCCGCAACGCTTTCCGCGCCAAGCGCTTCCGCGAGGAGGCGCTCGATGCCATTGAAACCTACCATTGGCCGGGCAACGCGCGCGAGCTGCGGAACATCGTGGAGCGCATGGCCATCCTAACGGCGGGCGACGAAATCGGCCTTGATGCTGTACCTGTCGAAATCGCCATGGCGCGCGAAGTCTCGCAAGCCGCCAAGAGTACGCTACACGAAGCCCGCGATGGCGCCGAACGCGAAACTCTTGTGAAAGCGCTGAACGATTGCGGCTGGAACGTCAGCCAAGCCGCCCGCGCTCTGGGCCTGGAGCGCACCAACCTCCACAAGCGCATGAAGCTGCTTGGCCTCAGCCGCCCCGGCGCCCGGGTGGATTAAGCGCGTCTGAGGCTTCCACACCCTCCGCAAGCCGGCATTCACCGTCTGTCTGGCACGGCCATCCGTACTTCAATGACAGTATTGTCTTTCGTGACTTGAAAGGCTCGAGGGTTCTGCTGTTCAAGCAGCCCGATTTTCCAACAATACGCGTACTCCACCATCTCAAACAAGTCTGTCTCCACCTCTCCGAACGCACTCGTGCGCACAGAAAGAAATGGCGTCTCTCGATTGCCCGGCGCACACCGCTTCCATTTGGCAAAGACAACTCCCAATGGATCTCCGTCTTGATCTACAAACCGAAATTTCACCTTCCGAAGCTTTCGCTCGTGTACCTTAAGCTCCACGCCGGACAAAGTCTTCCGTTCTACTTTTAACCTAATTGTTTCTGATGGATGAGGAATGACGCGCTTGGGCGGAAATACACCCGTTTGCCATTGCAGTTCCAAACTATAGTCCCCGGGCTCTAATGATCCAAAACTGAAATGCCCGCTTTCTTTTTCGGAAACGTGCATTTTGTGAATTGTTGTGTCCGCTTGGTCCAGCCTCTTTAACAAAACAACAGCAGAAAGAAAGCCAGGAAGTCTTTGCAACCCGCTTACGCGTCCCTCAATTGCTCCTTTCAGCTCCTCCAAACTAACTCCCCAACGCCAGTCAGGACAAGATAAGGCATCCACTCGTATTGGATTCTGCGTACCTCGTACTCGGTAGCGTTCGCTATCTACAGACAATGTATAGAGACCAGGTGGAAGGTCCTCGAATTTGAATTCGCCATCCACTTCGGTCTTCGTGCTCCTCGTCAGCCCGTCGTCCCGCCTAGCGCGCAGCTCTATATTTGCGAGAGCTTTTCGTTGGAATTCAAGCTTTCCCCCAATCGTCGCTCCTGTGCGGCGTTTTGACTTTGCCATCTGCAAGAAGTTACGCATACGAGAAAGAAAGCCCGCGTCCAGTTGAACGCAGCTCCAAGGAACTTCAGAGACAATTACGTCGTAGTCTCTCAGCTTTAGCCAAAATATGCCGTCGTCGGATCGATAAGGCTCACCGGAAGCGATTGCCACGACCTCTTTTTCGTTCTCTAGTCCATAAAGAGGCGCAATTACTTGAATCGTGAATTTTCGGAGTGGTCCCCGAATTGCGGCCGTAACCTTTGGTCCGTCATAAGGCTCGTCCTTCGTTATCTTGCCGACAAGAAAAATGCTGGACGCATCCAATGATTTGCACGGAGTGGACGCAGATTCACAGGGAAAACCAAAAAGTTCCAATGCGCTGAGAGCAAGCAGAACTATTCCTATAGTTGTCTGGCTCCCCATGGCTAAGGCTTCGCCCCCAAGGTTCTCTTCAAGCTCACCACCAAAGAATCCTCCGTACTACTTGGTGCAACCTTCGCGCTGCCAGTGTAGTTTCCATCTTGTGATACAGCTTGGATCTCTTCCACCATGTTCCCGCGAAGAGTCACCATATAGCCGCCTTCAACTTTTGAAAAAGGTACGTGCTGGAAAACGCCGCCCTTGCGAATAAGAATGTTGGCCACTTGGATCATCTCACCAGACTCATCTCGAAAGGTGACCCGGTATGTCTTTCTATTTCGAAGGGCCAAAGTCAATTTTTGCACAAAATGAGTGCCTTCAAGAAAAGAAATCGTATGGGATTCTGTTGGTTGCACGATGGCCTCTCCTCCTACCATGTTGGGCCGCGCATCGATGACATAGTGTCCCGGTGGCACATCCACGAATTTAAATTGCGCTTCCGAGCCTTTCTTAATGACGTATTCTTGCCGGGCGTAGTGCTTGGCTCCTTGCGGTATGAGTCGCACGAAGGCGGATTGAAAGTCTGCTTCCAAGGGAAACTTTATTGTCCCAGAGATTATGCCATCACCCCGGTATTCCAATTGCGCGAATGGACAGCCGCCTGGCGCTAGCGATACATTTACGGGCTTGTTATCTGCTCGCAATGTACCAGCCTCTCCGCTGACTAAGTAAGTACCTGGCGGTAAATTTACGAAAGTCGTACGGCCAGAGCTATCGGAAAGCAACTCTTGCTTTATTCCTTTACCTTGCAAACCAACCTTTGCTGCGTTTATGGGTCCATAGCGATGGCTTGACATAACGCGCAGCGTGCCAGGAGAGGTCTCTGTCAGAGGATTCTGCTTCAGGGACCGTATGAGAGTATCAAAGCTTAGCCAATCGAAGCAGGGGTTGTTGTTATAAAGCAAAGTCCCATCCTGCAATGTGTTCACAAGGAACAAATGTTTCCGTCCTACGGGCAGGTTGGCGGTGCTCACGATGGCGATTGTTGATTTTTGCTCTCGCGGTAGCTTCCACAACCCATAAAGAGGCTCATCAATGGTTACCCACATTAGCCAAGAGCTTTTTGAATAGTCAAGACGCGGTATGTTTTTAATTTCGTATGCTTCGGCCCCAAGAGGAGTTCCGTAAAAAATGATAGTTCCGGGCCTGAAATAATTACACGCCTCCGATGGCCCATAGCAACTCATCGCGCAGGCCGGAACTTCTAAGAGTAGATAACACACCAGTACAAAAATAGAACGCAAATGCAGCGACATCATGGCTTCAATATAACAGCGAAAAGTATGAATATGTGCGGTTGAATTATCTTGGGATGAAAGCATTGCCTCAGCCGCCCCGGCGCCCGGGTGGATTAAGCGCGTCAAGGCTTTTTAGGCACGCTCTTCAGCACGGCATCCAGCCCTGTCCATTGAAAGTTCCCAGGCAAGTTGAAGTGACAGATCTTTCCCCAGGCGTCCATCTTTTGACTGCCGCCCTGGGCATCCGCTTCCTTGATAATTCCAACGAAGCGCTGCAGGGTCGGGTTGTTGGGGTCGGTAATCCGCTCAAAGGGACTGAACTTGTCATGGGGAATATCCAGCTTAAAGGTCAGCTTCCCATCTGCTGCCACTTTCGCCAAGTCGTTCACCCACGCCGTACCCAGCCCATCGTTTACGCCCATGGAGAGGTGCGGCGTGTTAGCCCGCGGACCACCCGCATCGCCCAGGGTTTTTACGCGCACGCAAATGTTATTGCGCTCGTAGAATAGCTGCTGCCCTCCCGGTGGCCCCCAAGGCTTCGCTTCGGTCAGTTTGAAGCCCTCATTTACCAGGCACTCGTGCAGCTTCGGGAAGTTTTCAAAAACTACCATTTTTGTTTTCGGGCTTACCAGCTTTGGCATCACCCGGCGCGTAACGATAATGCTCCTTTGGATTAGGCTCATGTTCTCCGGCCCAATGCCTCCGTTGATCACCGCGAACTTGACCTTGCCGGCCGGTTGCATCTTGTAGCGCAAGTCCTGTGCCCTTGGAACAATCCATTGCACAATCCCTTTGCACATCTCGTTCAGCTTCGAATCGAAAAGATCTTTCACGGCTTGCGACCGCGTCTGGCCTTCTTTGCTTGTCGCCACTCGCGCCATCACCAGCATGGCAATGGCAAAAACCAGAAAGCCGCAGAACAAACCCACCGCTTCCGCGAACCAGCGCGCTGCCAGGTCCAGCAGGACGTTGTACAAATCCCCGTTGGCAATGGGCAATTGGTTCACGGCAATATCGTAGGCGGCAATCGCCAACCGGCCAATCTCCCACATGTGGTCTACCATGTAAACCGCCACCGAGTAAACGCCTATGGCCACGAGGGCCGTCTCCGCAATGGTCCGGCCGATGGTGGCGCCAAGCTCCGCCGTTGCCGTAATTGCCGCCGGATTGCCCGCGCTAAAGTAGCCCCCAATCGCGGCTCCCGCTGCGGCCCCAGCGGCGCTGCACACCATTACCCCCCCAACTGCTGCCACCACACCCACCAAGCCCCCGACCAGCAGGTTGAAACATTCTTCCCCCACGCGCCGCTTGATGGCCTGATTTACGTAGCCTTCGTTGCAGGCTCTTTCCCACGCCTTCCAGGCGTATCCCAGTTTTTCGGTTTCTGTTGCGCTTGCCATTATCCGGGTTAGCGAAAGCGCCCGCCCAGATGAATCAGAAAAAGTTTTGGGGCCCTAAGCTACCAGGCACGTTCCGGTTCCGCACCCTCTACCGGCCGGTACGGTGCCCAAACCAAGGCCGTAAATCCCAGGACGATGTTCGCCTTCTTTGGCTTCACCGCGATTTTTTCGACCTCCACTTGCGCGGGGTCGTACTCGGCTGCCACCGCCTGCGTCGCGGCCTCCACTTCTTCTTCCAATGCCGCCAATTGCGCCTCGATCGCTTCCACCGTTTCGCCCGCCCGCGCCACGTCGCCTTGTTGCTTCACCACGCGCCCGGCGCTCCGGGCTGCAGATGCCGCCTTCGAAATGCTCGTTTTCGATAAACCTTTGCCCTTGCCGAAAACCGCCCCGAAAACACCGCCGAGGATGTCGAGGCCCGCGCTCATCATCTGCGTGGACCGTTCTTGTTCCTCCCGCTGCTTGGCCTGCTGCGCTTTCCGGACGCGCTCCTCGAGCGAGTTCAGCTTGGTATCGTACTTGGCCTGCAGCTTCGCCACGGCCGCATCGCGCTGTTCGTGTAGAGCATGGGCCAGGCGGCCGCGAAACTCTCCCTCGCTTTCGCCCGCTGCGGAATAGAGCTTAAGCGATCGGACGGCCAGGATCTGCAACGCATCGTGCGCGAACAGATGATTCACCAGGTCCTTTTGCCAGCTGGCATAGGACTTTGCCTTCGTCGCCGCTCCGGCTAATTCCATGTAGCCGATACCTTCCACCGGCTCGGCTTCCAATTCATCCGGGTGCAATTCCACTACATCGCCCTCATGCCATTCCACGGGCGTATTGTCGTCCTTGATCGGCGTAAGGTAAGCACGTTCGACCGTGGTATCCACGCCGGCCTTCGCATCGGCGTAGCGGATCTTCACAGTGGCGCAAAGTTCCGGATAGTACATCAAGCCATCGACCTCGCCGCGGGCGGGCAGAAATTTCTGCACCACCTCGGGCGGCAATACGGGCCGTGCCGCGGGTTTCAATGCGGGCAGCGGTGTGGCTGGTTTGGCCACCGCTTCCCCCGCTTGTCCTTGTTTTGCCGTCAAGCTCTTGATTTGATCCCGCGTCAAAGGTCCGCGCAAATAAGAGAGCGCCCAGCGCGTTTGGAATAGCACCGGCGTATTGCGATGCACGTTGTTCAGGAAGAAGACGCGCTTGCCTAGGCTGGAGAGCAGCCGGTCCGTCTCCGCTTTGTTGAAGGCAGCTCCGGCTTGCGCGCTGGCGCCTTCCAGACCTTCCATTAAGCGCTGCTTATCGCGCTCGGCCTGCAGTCGCCCAATAAACCAGGTGCCGCAGTTGGCCAAGCCCTTGTAATCCAGGTCCATCGGATTTTGGGTGGCCAGCACCAGGCCTACCCCAAAAGCCCGCGCCTGTTTCAGCAACGTGAGCAAGGGCTTCTTTGAGGGCGGGTTGGCCGTGGGCGGGAAGTAGCCAAAAATTTCGTCCATATAGACGATGGCGCGCAGGCTCGAAGTCCCCGCCTGCTGCCGCGTCCACGCCAATGTCTCGTTCAACAACAGCGCCACAAAAAACATCCGCTCCTGGTCGTTCAAGTGGGCGATGGAGAGAATTGAAATTCTCGGCTTCCCTGCAGGCGTGCGCAGCAGCGCGCCCACGTCCATCCCCTCGCCTTCCATCCACACCTGAAAGCCCGGACTCGCCAGCAAATTGTTCATCTGCATGGCCAGGGCGAAGCGCTCCTTCGCCGGGTAAAAACTATCCACATCCATCACGCCAATTTGCTTGAAGCCCGGGTTTTGCACCAAGCCGATCAGCGCGGCAAGGTCGAGGTTCTGGCCCGCCTCCCAGGCTCTTTGGATGATTTGCGAAAGAAAAATATGCTCGCGGCTTTGCAAGGGGTCCGCGTCGATGCCCAAGAGCCCCAAGAGTGCCGTTGCCGCATTGGCGATGCGGTCGGTAAACAGTTCGCGGTCTTCCTGGATGGCTTCGCCCGGCGCTTCAAAGCTCTTCAAAATCGATAGCGGCCGCCCCATGCGCGAACCCGGCGTGTAGATGGTGAATTCCGCCGCATCCTTCAGTTTCTGAATGCGTTGGCCATCCTGGCCCCAATCGGCTAAGCCTTTGCGCCACATCTCGGCCTGGCCTTCGGCAAATTCCCCCGTCGTTTTTTGCGCCAGCCGCGCTTCGTCTTCGCTCACCCAAGGCAGAAAATCTTCACCGCGCAACTCAGGAAATTGCAGCAGCAAATTCCCCAAATCGCCCTTCGGGTCGATCACCAGCGCCGGAATGCCGTCCAACGCCGCTTCCTCCAGCAAACCGATGCACAGGCCTGTCTTGCCGCTGCCCGTCATGCCCACGCAAAGTGCGTGCGTCACCAAATGTTTTGATTCATACAGCAGCGGCGCACCCGTCCGTTTTTGCGCCCCCAAATCATACTGCTCGCCCAGGTAAAAGACCCCGAGCCCCTCAAGATTGGCCATGCAGTTTAGTATGTCTCACTTGCCACCCAATCAGCACCCAACTCAGCACCGCCGCCCCGTACAAAGCTGCCAGCACAAACAGGGGCAGGTTCCAATCGTTAAACCACTCCACTAAATAGGCCAGCACAATGGGCGAAAGCGTACCGCCCACTTGCCCCGCAGTGTTCATGGTTGCCGTCATCACCGCCGAGTTTTCCTTTCCCAGTTCGATGCAAATGCTGAAGGCCGCCCCCAGCGTAAACATCGTCATGCCAAAGGCCGCCGCAATGAACGTAGCCGAAAGAAAAGGGTCGGCCGTCAAAGGCGCCATCGTCATCGCGATGGCGGAAATAACATAGCTCACCGCCGCCAGGCCCGCCCGCCCCCATGCCAGGCCGAAGCGCTTCGTCAGGGCGTCGGTCAACCAGCCGCCCGACAAATCCGCCGCCGCGGCGATGAACATCGGTAGACCTGTGAACACCACCATCTGCTCTTTGCTCATACCGCGAATTTTTTCGAGGTACGTGGGCAGCCACGTAATGACAAAGTAAGTGCCCCAGGAATTTGCCGCGTGCGCGATACACAAGGGGACCACGCTGGGCACGCGGAACACTGCCAGCCAATCTTGCGCCGTGTGCCCCGGCGCGAGGCCCCGTTCCCTCTCGATCTTCTCTATCTCTTCCGCGCTCGTCCCGGCTTTGTCTCGCGGCTCGTCGCGGAACCACACGTACCATAGCGCGGCCCACCCAAAGCCGATCAGACCAAAGGCCACGAAAATCCACCGCCAGCTCATGTAGGCCGCCATCCAGACCACCAAGCCTGGCGTCAGCGCCCCCGCCAAATGGGCCCCCGCGAAGAAAAATCCTTGCACCCGTCCGCGCTCTCCCGCAGGAATCCAACGGCTGAACACGCGCCCCACACAAGGCCAAGCGCCCGCTTCGCCTGCACCGAACAAAAAGCGGATAACCAACAGCGAAAGAAAATTCCACGCCGCCGCCGTCGCCATGGTGAACGCGCTCCACCAAGCCACAATCCGCGCCACCACGGGCCGCGCCCCGTAGCGGTCGGCCCAAGCCGCCGTGGGAATTTCAAACAGCCCGTAGGCAATCGTAAACGCGCTGAAGACGTAGCCCATCTGCACTTTGCTCAGTTGCAGATCCTGCATAATGTCCCCGGCCAGCGTCCCCACGCAGACCCGGTCCAGATACGTGATGAAAGCGAGCGACACCGTCATCGCAACAACGCGAAAACGCATAGGAAACGCGGTTGATTTCGACATGAACCCTAGAGTCTTTCACACTTTGCGTTCGACGACGGAGTACTCACGGTGCGTCTACAATGAGGGCAGGGCATGATTACTTCACTTAGCGAGAAAGAGATCGAAGACGCGATCGCCCAGCACCTAGCCAAAATGGAAGATCGAGAAATGGTTCACGCGGCTTCGGTGAAATTTGCCGTCGATTGGGCGGGCGACGACGCGATCTACGTGCATCTGCGCTTCGCTGACGAGGCGTTCCCACCTATTCGCTCAAAAAAAAGCATTCATCCTGTGGTCGAACGCGCGATGGGAACCATTCGGAATGCCATACACGAAAGAGTTCTTTCGCCATTCGTATACTTCCGGGTTGAGACCGACAGCGAAGCCGAACAATGAAGGAATCCGCTGCTTTATTCAAACAGGCGGAACACTTGGCCTTTAAGGAGCCGCGCCGCCCTTCGCAAACCAGCTTGCGCCATTCTGTCTCGGCCCTCTACTATGCGCTTTTTCACCTCTGGACTCGTGCTGCCACAGAAAATTTAGCCTTGCCGGAAGAGGCCGCCGAGCCCCTAAAGCGCTCGATCAATCACGGAGACTTGAAGGGTCTCTTCAGTGCTTGGAGTCGTCAAGGGAGCCGCATCCATCAACGTGTCGCAATTCCATGTTCGCCGGATCTGGCCCAATTTGCTGAACTCTTTGTGGCGCTGCAAGAGGCGCGGCACAAGGCTGACTACGACTTCACTTTGACCTTTAAGAGGTCCGAAGTTCGACTCTTTTTGGGGCAAGTGCGAGGCGCTTTGGACAAATGGAGAGCTCTTGTGAAGCAACCAGATGTCCGTTTCGCATTTGTCCTAACGGTGGTTGATTCTAAGCGCTTTCAGCCACGCCCCTAGTGCCGGCCGCGTGAGGCGTGGCAAATCGCCGCGGCCAATGCATCGGCTGCATCCGCTGGTGGCGCTTCCTCCAAACCCAACAGCGCCTTCACCATGAGTTGCACCTGCGCTTTTTCGGCATTGCCGTAACCCACAACGGCCAGCTTGATTTCGCGCGGCGAATACTCGGCCACGGCCAGGCCGCCTTCGCGCGCCACTACCATGGCCACGCCGCGCACCTGTGCCAATTTCAAAGCGCTCTGTTGGTTTTTGGCCGCAAAGGCTTCTTCAATCACGGCCGCCGCCGGTTGATACTGTTGCACCACCCCGCGCAGCCCTTGGGCTATTAGCAGCAGCCGGTCGGCCATCGCTTCGCGCGGGTTTGTGCGAATTACGCCATGCCCCACGGCGAGGTGCCGCTTGCCGTCGCTATCGATAATGCCGTAGCCCGTGCGCTCCGTTCCGCAATCGATGCCGAGGATGCGCGTATAGCCCGCCACAGGGCCTTAGGCGTTTGCTTCGACGCTGCTCTCGTCGGGCTCGTAGTTGGTGTAAACGTTCTGCACGTCGTCGTGCTCCTCTAACAGTTCCAAGAGACGCATCATGCCGCCGGCGTGCTTTGCGTCAATGGCCATGGTGTTCTTGGGCACCATGGCAATCTCCGCGCTCAAGGTAGGAATGTTGGCCTTCGCCAAGGCTTCCACCACCGCGTCATGCATGCCCGGGCCGCTTAGCACCGTCCAGCTGTCGCCGTTGTTCTGTACGTCGTCCGCGCCAGCCTCGAGCGCCAGGTTCATCAACTGGTCTTCGGTTGCCTTGTCGCCATCAATCAAGATCTGGCTTTTGCGCTCAAACATCCAGGCCACCGAGTTCGGTTCGCCCATGTTGCCGCCGTTCTTGGAGAACATATGCCGCACTTCGCTCACTGTGCGGGTGCGGTTGTCGGTGGCGCACTCAACGATAATGGCCGCGCCGCCGGGGCCGTAGCCCTCGTACGTCACTTCTTCAATCGTGGCGCCTTCCAGTTCCCCGGTGCCGCGCATGATGGCGCGTTTGATGTTGTCCGAAGGCATGGAAACGGCCTTGGCCGCGTTCACCGCCGTGCGCAAGCGCGGATTCATATCCGGGTCGCCCCCGGAACGCGCCGCAATCACAATTTCCTTAATCAAACGCGTAAACGCCTTGCCGCGCTTGGCATCGAGCGCAGCCTTCTTGTGTTTAATGGTGTGCCATTTAGAGTGGCCTGACATGTTTCGAAATCCTTAAACCAGTATCCTATAGGGACGCATCGGACTAAATAGTGGACTTCAAAAACCGCCGGGACATGGTGTTTCTCACCCTTGCCGGGCTCTTCGTCTCCAACGCCATCCTCGGTGAGGTGCTGGGCGGCAAGCTCATCCAAATCGGACCCTACATTGCGAGCCTTGGGGTTCTGCCTTGGCCTGTTGTCTTTCTCACCACGGACCTCATCAACGAATACTTCGGCAAGGCGGGCGTCCGGCGTCTGACGCTGCTTACCGTGGGGCTCATCCTCTACGCCTTCGTCGTGCTCTTTGCCTCCATGCAGATTCCCGCCGCCAGTGTTTCGCCCGTCAACGACGAGGCCTTCACCATGGTGTTCGGGCAATCGCTCTGGATCATTGTCGGCAGCATCATCGCCTTCATGCTCAGCCAACTGACCGACGTATTTGTCTTCTGGATGTTCCGCAACGCCACGAAGGGCAAGTTGCTTTGGCTACGCGCGACGGGCTCTACCGCCGTCAGCCAGTTGATCGATACGTTTTGCATTCTCGGCATTGCCTTCTGGCTTCCGGGCAAAATCGACACGAAAAGCTACTTGAATCTCACCTTTTCGAACTACACCTACAAGTTCGCCATCGCCATCTGCTTAACCCCGCTCATCTACGCTGCGCATGCCGCCATCGACCGCTACTTGGGGCGCGAAGCCGAAGAGTTGATTGCCGCCGCGGCCGCCGGAGAAAAACAAGCCGCCGCCTGAGGACCGATAATGTAGGCAGTTGTGCCTCTCATTTTCCACATCGACATGGATGCCTTCTTCGTCAGCGTGGAAGAGTTGCTCGACCCTTCGCTGAAAGGCAAGCCGGTTATTGTCGGCGGTCCGGCGGATGCGCGCGGAGTGGTCAGCGCGGCCAGCTACGAGGCACGCAAGTATGGCATCCATTCCGCCATGCCCCTTCGCCGTGCGGTCGCCCTTTGCCCGCACGCCACTTTTCTGGATGGCCACATGCACCTTTACCGCGAGTACTCGCAGCGTGTGGAGGAGGTGTTGCGGAGCTTTACGCCGCTGGTCGAAATGGCCTCGATCGACGAAGCATACCTGGATATGTCCGGTTGCGATCGCCTTTGGGGCCCACCCTTGGCGGCGGCGCACAAACTGCACGAGGCCATTCGCGCCCAAACCGGATTGCCCAATTCCATTGGCATTGCGCGTTCACGGCTGGTTGCCAAAATCGCCTCAGACCAAGCCAAGCGCAACGGCATTCTTTGGGTGTTGCCCGGCACGGAAGCCCATTGGCTAGCGCCACTCGAAGTGAAGCGAATTCCCGGCGTAGGCAAGGCCACGGAGCAGCAACTGTCGGAAATCGGCATCCGCTTTGTCGGGGATTTGGCTCGGTTGGATGCCACGTTTCTGGCGCGCCGTTTTGGCAAATGGGGCTTGGCCTTGGCGGGGAAGGCGCGCGGCGAAGATGCGGGCGGCTGGTTTGACGGCGCCATTGGCGCGGAAGAAGCCCCCAAGTCCATTAGCCATGAGCACACCTTTGGCGAAGATACTGCCGACGTGCGGGCGCTCGAGGCAACGCTGGTCCACCTGACCGAAAAAGTGATGAAGCGTTTGCGCGAACACTCCCTCTACGCGCGCACAGTGCAACTGAAGCTGCGCAATACGGCTTTTGAAACCATCACCCGCGCCGAGACTCTTGCTGAGGCTACCGACGTGGACAAGAACGTGCTCGACACGGCCTTGCGCCTCTTTCGCCTGCATTGGGCGCGGCCGTCAAAGATTCGCTTGCTAGGGGTGCAAGTCTCGCAGCTCAGCGCCGAAGCGCCCCAAGCGAACTTGCTTACTTCCGCCGAAGACGAAAAATGGCGCAAAGTCCTTCGCGCCGCCGACCGGCTGAAAGACCGTTTTGGTAACGACAAAATGAATTTCGGGGCGGCCCTGGACGGGCGCTTTCGCGACCGTGTCCATGAGTCCGCCCCGAAGGATCCTCGACGGAAGCCTGTGGAGTAGTTAACCCTTCACGAGCTTCTTGCGCTTGGCGAAGGCAACCTTCTTTTGGAAGACCTTCTTCGCTTTCAGCTTCTTGTGTGCCTTTTGCTTTTGCGCGAAATGACGCTCGGCAAAGGGCGATTCTTTTTTCGCTTCTACTTTGCCTTCACGCTTGTCTTCGCGTTTCACTGTGCCCTTGGCCTCAGGTTTCAGCATGCCCTTGGCATCCGGCTTCGCCGTACGCTTCGGGGCGGGTGCGGTGGATTGCTCCTGCGGACGCTGCTTGCGTTTGTTCTTCAGATCCTCAATGCGTTGCACTTCAGCCCGTACGTCGTCCATGCTGATGGTCTTCGTCGGCAGCGGCTTGTGGGCACTGGGTCTGTGAACTTCGGGCCTGTGGGCTTGCGGCCTTATGGCTTCGAATTTTGGAGCTTCGAATTTCGGAGTTTCGAATCTCGCAGTTTCAAACTTAACCGCTTCCATCCGGGTCCGCGGCTTCAGCTTGGGCAGATCCCGCAGCGCAATCGGCATTCCGATGGTCCGCTCAATCCGCCGCATCTCGCCACGTTCGTTCTTGGTGAAGAACGTGGAGGCCGTGCCTCTGGCGCCCGCGCGAGCCGTGCGGCCCACACGATGGATAAAGTCTTCCGGTGCCTGCGGCAAATCGAAGTTCACCACATGGGCAATGCCATCCACGTGGATGCCGCGCGCGGCAACGTCGGTTGCCACCAACACACGGTAATCGCCGCGCTTGAAGCCTTCGAGCGCCTGGTTGCGCTGCGCTTGCGTACGGTTGCCGTGGATGCGGGTAGCGTCCACGCCGGTTTCCTTCAGTTTGTCGGCCAGGTTATCCGCCCCGTGCTTGGTGCGGGAAAACACCAGGAACGAGCCGTCCTCTTCGTCCAACAAATGCAGCAGGAGTGGCAATTTCTCGATGCCCGCCACTTCGTAGCGCACCAAGTCAACTTGCTCAGCCGTCTTCGTTGTGGCCCCAATGGCAATGCGAACGGGGTCTTGCACGTAGTCCGCAATCAAGTGCGCCACACTCTTTTCGATAGTGGCGGAAAAAAGAAGAGTTTGCCGCTGGCTGGGGCAAGCCGACAGGATTTCCCGGATACTCGGCAAAAAGCCCATATCCAGCATCCGGTCTGCTTCGTCCAGCACTACAGCCTCAACGCCCTCCAACCGCAGCAAGCGGCGGCGGAGAAAATCTTCAAAGCGCCCGGGTGTAGCCACGATGATTTCAGCGCCGGCTTTCAATTGCCGCAATTGCCGCTGTTCGTTCATGCCACCCACCACCAGGGCGGTGCGCAGCTTCGTGCCTTCCAGCAACTTCAAGAGCGTCGCCTCAATCTGTTGGGCCAATTCGCGCGTAGGGCTCAGAATGACCGCCCGCGCACCTTTTGCTGGCTTGCGAAGCAGGCGCTCCACAAGCGGCAACGCAAAGGCGAGCGTTTTGCCCGTGCCAGTTTGCGCCGTGGCCACCACGTCGCGCCCTTCCAGTGCCGGGGGAATGGCTCCCGCCTGCACTGGCGTGGGCGTCACAAAGTTATGCCGCCTCAGGTTTTCACCCAAAGCGGCATTCAAAGTAAGGTCGGAAAAGTTAGTCAAGGGGACTACCAGCGGTTCCTTCCGCCGCCGAAGCTGCTGCGGCCACCACCACCGCCGCCGCTCGGACGACGGCCACCGCCGCCAGCGCCACCGCGGTTGCCAAAGCCACCGCCGGATTCGCGGGGACGCGCTTCATTCACGTTCAGCGCCCGGCCGTTCATTTCCATGCCGTTCAAGGCGTTGATGGCGTCGCTGGCTTGGCCGGCGTTCGTCATTTCCACAAAGGCGAAGCCGCGGGGTTGCCCGGAATCGCGGTCATGAATGATGCTCACTTTTTCCACATCGCCATAGGCGGCGAAGGTATTGTGCAGTTGGTCTTGCGTCGTGTCGTAGCTGAGATTGCCGACAAAGATATTGGTCATGGGATTTGCTCCTGAATCGAAATTGTCTTTTACTGAGCTACGCTGCGGACCTGAATGGAATGACCTGAGGGAAATACCGGAAGGGACTGAAGAGGAGCTAAAGACACTCTGATAATAGCACGGCTAGACGTTTTTCCGCATCAACTTAAAGCTGTCCCGCAGATGCTGCTCCATGGCTTCCCGCGCCAATTGCGCGTTTCCGGCCCGTAAAGATTCCAGAATCGCGGTATGACCGGCCTGTGCCAGCGTCCTTGCCGCCGCATTTTGCTGCGAGCGCAGGATCCATTCCTGCAGCAAACCGCGCGTAGTCCGGAACAATTGTTCGAGCACCGGATTGCCGCTGGCCTCGGCGATGCGCAAATGAAAATTCAAGTCCAGTTCGGTGAATTCTTTGGCTGAGAGTTCCACGCGGCTTTCCATTTCGCGCTCCAGCGCCGCCAATTTCTCCAGCGCCTCGGCACCGATGTTGCGCGCACAACGGGCCGCTAAATCGCCTTCCAGCAGCAACCGCGCTTCGCACAAATGTTCCACCTCGACATCTGTTCGTAACAAACCCGAAACCAAGCAGCGGTCGATCATGCGGGTAGAGCCTTGGCCCACAAACGTGCCTTCCCCTCGCCTCACTTCCAATAGCCCCAGGAAGGTCAGCGCATTAATCGCTTCGCGCAAAGTGGAGCGTCCAATGCCTAGCTGTTGGGCCAGAATTGGCTCACTTGGCAACTTCTCCCCCTGCTTCCAATACCCTTGCACCAACATTTCAATCAAGCGGTCGGATACCTGCTCAACCAGGGTTTCTTTTTTTAGAGGTTTCAAAAGACGAGAAGTGGGCATGTCTAGGCCGTCTGGTTGTCTGATGATACTATGGGCGCAACTATGATGACGAACCGCCGTGATGTCCTTTTGTCCCTAGCCGCCGTTTCTGCCTCCGGCGCCACCAAAATTCCGAGCACGGAAAAAGTCCGCGTCGCCTTGGTGGGGTTGCGCGGACGGGGCCGCGATCTTGAAAAATGCCTGGTCGATCTGCACGCCGAGAACGTGGAGCTTGCCGCCATGGTCGACGTGGACGCGAACCTGCTGGCCGCCCGTGCCGCCGCCTACCAGCAAAAGACCGGCCGCACCGTGGCCACTCATTCTGACCTTCGCCGCGTGCTCGACGACAAAAACATCCACGCCGTCGCTTTGTGCACGCCCAACCATTGGCATGCTCTGGGTACGGTCTGGGCTTGCCAAGCCGACAAGGATGTTTACCTCGAAAAGCCCGGCTCGCAGACTTTTCGCGAAGGGGAAATCATTGCGCGCGCCGCGGCAAAGTATGGCCGCGTAGTCCAGCACGGTACGCAAAACCGTTCGAGCGAGAACATTGTGGAGGCTATGCGGCAACTCAAGGCTGGCGTCATTGGCCGCGTCTACATGGCCCGAGGCGTTGCTTTCAAAACCAGGTCCAGCTTCGGCAAAATGACGCAGGACCCTCTCCCTGCCGGCCTCGATTGGGACCAGTGGCTGGGGCCCGCGCGCAAGGTGCCCTATTCTAAAAAAATCCAGGGCTCCTCGGGCAACGGTTGGCACCTGTTGTGGGATTACGGCAACGGCGAAATTGGCAACCAAGGCGTGCACGAAATGGACATCATGCGGTGGGGTTTGGGCCTCGATGCGCTCCCCAGCAAGGTCTATTCCACGGGTGGCAAGTTTGTCCACCCCACGGACGAGCAGGATGCCCCGCAGGTACAATCCACCACTTTTGAATACGCCGGCCGCGACGTGCTGCTTACCTTCGAAACGCGCGGCGGCTTAACGAACACCGAAGCCGGCATGGGTGCAGAGTACCCCTTCCTCGATAAGCAAAACGTAGTCGGCGTTATTTTCTTGGGCACCGATGGCTACATGATCATTCCGGACTACACCAGCTTCTACACCTTCCTTGGGCGCAAGCGCGAAAAGGGTCCGCATGCCGTGGGAGATGGCAGTATCAATACCTTGCCCCACGTGCGCAATTTTATTGCCGCAGTGCGTGCCGGTTCGCCTGCCGGGCTGAATGCGCCGCCCATCGAATTGCACCGCTCCTGCGCTATGGCCCACTTCGCCAATCTCGCGTACCGCACGGGCAGCTTGCTGCAGTACAACGAGGCCGCGCATGAGTTTTCGGGCTCGCCCGAGGCCACCCGTCTGCTTACCCGCGAATACCGCGCCCCGTATGCCATGCCCAAGGAGGTGCTGGCCTGATGACGCGCCGGCAATTGCTGGCCACGGCCACGGCCGGATTTTCCGCGCCATCCTTGCGGGCTGCGCGGCGCCCCAATATCGTCCTGCTCTTCGCCGACGACCTTGGCTACGGTGAACTTGGTTGCCAAGGGAACTCCCAGATTCCGACGCCGAACATCGATTCCATTGCCCGCACCGGCGTGCGTTTTGCCCAGGGCTACGTCTCCGCGCCGTTCTGCAGCCCTTCCCGGGCAGGCCTGATGACGGGCCGCTACCAGACGCGCTTCGGCCACGAGTTGAACCCCGTGGGCAAGCAGAATTTGTTGCCCCATGTGGGCTTGCCCGCAACGGAAACAACCATGGCGCAGGAATTGAAAACCGCGGGCTACCGCACGGCCATTGTAGGCAAATGGCACCTGGGCGGCGTGGAAAAGTACCATCCGATGAACTTCGGCTTCGATGAGTTCTATGGCTTCCTGCATGAGGGCCATTTCTTTCAGCCCCGCACCAATACGAGCATCGTTTCCCGTCTGCGCGCCAAAGAGCCGCCCTACGACGACAACAATCCGCTGCTCCGCGGCCGCCAGGAAATTGTGGAAGAAGAGTACTACACCGAAGCTTTGGCGCGCGAAGCCTGTCAATTTATCGACAAAGCCCGCCGCGACCCCTTCTTCCTTTATGTCCCCTTTAACGCCGTGCATAGCCCAATGCAAGCCCGGCCCAAGGACATCGACCGCTTCGCCAATATCGCGGACCCCCACCGCCGTATTTTCGCCGCCATGCTCGCTTCGCTGGACGACGCCGTAGGCGCCATCCTCGGGCGCTTGCGCCAGCACCAACTGGAAAACGACACGCTTGTGGTTTTCCTCAGCGACAACGGCGGCCCCACCGCTGAACTCACCTCCAGCAATCTGCCCTTGCGGGGCGGCAAAGGGCTGTTGTACGAGGGCGGTATTCGCATCCCCTTTCTGATGAAATTTCCCGGCCGCCTCCAAGCCGGGCAGGTGGAGCAAACCCCGGTTACCTCGCTCGATCTTTTGCCCACGTTTCTGGCTGCGGCCGGTGCCCGCCGCCGCGCGAAATTGCCCCTGGATGGCGCCAACCTGCTGCCTTGGTTGACAGGCAAAACTCTCGTGGGACCTTTGCGGGAGCGTCCGCTCTATTGGCGCTTTGCCACCAGCGGAGCCATCCGCGCGGGAGATTGGAAATTGGTGAAACAGCGGCGGCCGCAGGAACCCGACAAGCCTTGGGAACTCTATAACCTTGCCGCGGACCCCAGCGAAACCAAGGATCTTGCCTCCGCCCAACCCACCATCCGCCAGCGCCTGCTGGCCCAATGGGAATCGTTGAACGGCGAAATGGTGGAACCAACTTTAAACAAAGCCTGAGTATACTGTCGGCCATGCACTTTCTTATCGCCCGCCGGATTCTGAGCGTTTTGGCTGCATGCGGAATTCTTGGCCAATACTATTTCGCCCTGGAACGCGGCCTGGGGCAGGGAAAGACCGGGCTGGAGGTAACCGGTAACTTTTTCAGCTACTTCACAATTCTGACAAACCTGCTGGTAGTTGCCTGTCCCCGTTTCCGTTCCCCGGGCACTCATGCTGCGCTGGGGGTTTACATTGCCGTTGTAGGCGTGGTCTACCACTTGTTATTGAGTGCGCAATATCATTTAGAGGGTTGGGAGTGGGTGGCCGACCGCATACTTCACTATGTTGTCCCGCCCGGGTACCTGCTTTGCTGGGCGCTCTTCGCCCCCAAAGAAAAACTGCCCTTCACGATTGCCGCGCGCTGGCTACTGTTTCCGGGCCTGTATTTCGCCTACAGTCTTATGCGCGGGGCCCTTGTTGGCTGGTACCCCTACTCTTTTGCCAACGTCAACCGCCTTGGCTTCGGTCCCGCGGTGCAGAATGGCTTGGGCGTTCTGATCTTCTTCCTGGTGCTCTCCTTAATCGTCATCGGCCTGTCCCGGCTGCTGCACCATCGTCAGGCCGGGCGCCTGGAACTAGGTAACTTAGCTTACCGGCGTCAAGTCTGAAGCAATTTGCCGCACCAGGCCCGTCAATACTTTTCCCGCACCCACCTCGCGGAAGCTCGTCACTCCTTCTTTCTTAATTCGCTCCACGGATTCCACCCAGCGCACCGCATTGGGAATTTGCTCAATTAGTCCCTCGCGGGCAGCGGCACCCGTCGTGATAATCTCCGCCGCAACGTTATTCACCAGAGGCACCCTCAAATCCGCAAATTCCGTGGCCTCCAGCGCCGGTCGCATTTTGTCTTGTGCTGGCCGCATCAGGGCGCAATGAAAAGGCGCGCTCACCGGCAACAACACACAGCGCTTCGCCCCGGCGGCTTTCGCCAACTCCATGGCGCGGGCAACCGCCCCTTGGTGGCCGGCAATCACAATCTGGTCGGGAGAGTTCAGATTCGCGGCGCTTACAATTTCCCCCTGCGCCGCCTCCGCCAGCACTTCGCCTAATTTTTCAAAGGGCATTTTCAGAATGGCCGCCATCGCCCCTACCCCTTCCGGCACAGCTTCCTGCATGAATTGCCCGCGCAACCGGACCAGCCGGAGCGCATCGGCAAAGCGCAAAGCGCCCGCCGCCACCAGCGCCGAGTATTCGCCTAGGCTATGCCCCGCGACGAAATCCGGTTGCGCCTCCCCGTTGGCCTCCAGCACCCGCCAAGCCGCCACACTGGTGGCCACCAGCGCCGGTTGGGTGTTCTCCGTCCGCCGCAAATCCTCCTCCGGCCCCTCGTAACAGAGATGAGAGAGCGAAAACCCGAGCACGTCGTCCGCTTCTTTCATCGTCTGGCGCGCCACGGTGTGCGCTTCGGCAAGTTCCTTGCCCATCCCGGCAAATTGGGACCCCTGTCCGGGAAAGAGGAATGCAATCTTCATAAAAAGTAACCTTCTTAGCTGCTACAGTCATCATTATCATCCGAGGAGAAACCCTTTTTGCGCCTTAGCGAAATTTGCGTCCAACGCCCCATCTTTGCCCTGATGCTGATCATGTTCCTGGTCGTCATGGGCATCTTCAGCTTTATGGACCTTGGTGTGGACCTGTTCCCCAAATCCGACGTCCCCACTGTAAACGTCCGCATCAACCTGCCCGGGGCAAGCCCCGAGGAAGTGGTGAGCCAGGTTGTTCTCCCCATGGAGGAAGCCATTGCCTCCGTTGCCGGGATTGAGGAAATGGTGGCGCGCGTGACGGAAGGTTCCGCCTCTATCCAGGTCAACTTCGTGCTGGACCGCGATATTTCCGAAGCCGTGAACGACGTGCGCGAAAAGGTGAGCTCTGCGCAGCGCAAATTGCCCCCAAATACCCTCGCCCCCACGGTCACCAAAAGCGACCTGGATGCTGATTCCATCATGCGCATCGCCGTTAGTGGCACTCGCTCGGTGCGCGACCTGACAGAAATCGCCGACAAAACCGTACGGCGCGGGCTAGAAACCGTGGATGGCGTGGGCATTGTGGACATCGCTGGCGGGCGCAACCGTCAAGTCAATATCTATATGGACATTGACAAGCTGAACGCTTACTCTTTGAGCGCTCAGCAAATTGAGCAGGCCGTGCGTAGCGAAAACGTGGAAGCCCCTGGTGGCCGCCTGGTGAAGGGTGGTACGGAGTTTGGCGTGCGCACGATGGGCCGCATCGAATCCATCCGCGATTTCGAAAACATCATTATCAAAAATGTAAATGGCGCCCCGGTGCGTCTGCGGGATATCGGCACTGTCGAAGACGGCATGAGTGAGCGCCGCAGCTTCGCCTACTACAAAGGCAAACCGGCCGTGATCGTAGAAATCCGGCGGCAGACGGGCGTGAACACCGTGAAGGTTGTGGATGCCTTGAAGCTCAAGCTGGCGAGCCTAAACCAGCAACTCCCCCCCGGGGTGCAGATTGACATGGTGAATGAACAGGCCAAGTACATTCGCGCTTCCGTCGCAGCCCTGGAAGAGCACTTAGTGCTGGGCAGCTTGTTGGCGAGTTTGATTATTTGGATCTTCATTCGCGATTGGCGCACGGTATTCATCAGCTCCATCGCCATTCCCACATCCATCATCACCACCTTCACTCTCCTGAAAGTGATGGACTTCACGCTGAACTCGATGACGCTTCTTGGGCTAACCCTGGCGGTAGGTATAGTAATTGACGACGCCATCATCGTGATCGAGAACATCTACCGCGTTCTCAACGAAACGGACATGGAGCCGCAGGAAGCGACCCTCTACGCCACCAAGGAAATTGCCATGGCAGTCATCGCGACCACGCTCTCGCTGGTCATCGTGTTTATCCCCATCGCCTTCATCTCCGGCTACGCCAAACGCTACTTGAACCAGTTCGGCTGGACCATGGCCGTTTCGATCTTGGTGTCCATGCTGGTGGCCTTCACGCTAACCCCCGCCTTGGCCGCCCGCATGTTGAAGAAGCCCAAGCGCGGCGAAAAGAAGCAGGGTGAACATTACCGCGGCTGGATGGAAGGCATTTACGAAACCACTTTGAGCTGGAGCTTGAACCACCGTTGGGTGATTGTCAGCATCAGCCTGGTGACACTCGGCAGCACCTATTTCATCTACAACAACATTGGTAAGGACTGGATGCCCCAAGAGGACCAAAACGAGCTTGGCGTGTTCATTGAAACCCCCGAGGGTACCTCGCTCGAAGGAACCGAGAAAGTCGCTCTTGCCCTCGCCAAGCGCTACGAAAAGGTGCCAGGCGTCACCGCCGTCGTGCCTGCCACGGCCGGCTTCCTGCAGCGCGTCACGATGGCTTATATTTACGTCTTCCTCGAACCACAAGACAAGCGCCCGCCTGTGGCGATCATGGGCCAAAAAATGCGCGAGCTCTCGCGGGACTACGCCTATGCCCGTCCGCGCGTCACTTTCCCCAATGCCCTAGGCGGCCGCGACACTTTTGCTCCCATTCGCCTTCAGATGCTCGGGCCGGACATGAACCGTCTGGTCGAGCTTTCCCGCAATTTAAACATTGAGATTCTGAAGGAACCTTCCATCGTGGACGTGAAGGTGAACCTTACGCTCAATAACCCGGAGCTTCAGGTAAACATTGACCGCACGCTTGCTTCCGACTTGGGCGTGCGAGTTAGCGACGTCGCCTCGAGCGTTCGCCTGTTAATGTCGGGCGAAGACCAGATCTCCACCTTTAAGGAAGACAGCGAACAGTACCCCGTTATGATGCGCTTGCCCCCCGAACAGCGGGATGATCGCACCGTGCTCCGTCGTTTGTTGGTTCCCAGCGCCAAAGGCCTGATTCGCCTGGATGCGATATCGAGCCTCGACCAAGGCTTAGGGCCCAGCCGTATTGACCGCTTCAACCGCCAGTTCAGCGTCGGCCTCTACGCCAACGTTGCAGCCGGTGAGTCCTTAGGGAATGCGGCCGCTGCGGCACAAGCGGCGGTGGATCGCGTGGACCTGCCGCCGGGCTATCGCGTTCAATTCTCGGGTCAGGTAAAGGTACTGGAAGAAACCACCGCCAACATGTTGCTGGCCATCGGGCTTGCCTCCATCTTCATGTACATGGTGCTGGCGGCGCAGTTTGAAAGCCTGATCCACCCCTTGATCATTCTCACCACGCTGCCGCTTTCCATTCCTTTCGCCTTGCTTTCGCTGCAGCTTACCGGGCGCACGATGAACCTGTTCAGCGCTTTGGGCATCCTGCTACTCCTCGGCATTGTGAAGAAGAACGGCATTTTGCAGATCGACTACATGAACCGCTTGCGCGACATGGGCCGACCTTTGCGTGAGGCCATCCTCGAAGCCAATTCGGTCCGTTTGCGGCCCATCTTGATGACCACGCTTTCCATTGTTGCCGGCTTGATTCCCACCGCCGTGGGGATTGGCGCCGGGGCGGGATCGCGCTCCGCCATCGCCATTACGATCATCGGCGGCCAGATGTTGTGCCTCGTGCTGACGCTGCTCATCGTGCCGGTGGGCTACTCGCTGGTGGAAGACGCCAAGGCTTGGTTTGCCCGGCGGCAGGGCGCGAATCTGCCGGAACCTGCTGGCGCCACCGGCGACTAGTTGAAGGTCTGCCAAATTTGGTAATTGGACGAAAAAAACTTTACAACTTTTGCAGTCTCTGCGACGATGTGAAGCGTCTACCTAGCTAGGATTTCGTCCTCATGAAAAACAATACGAAATTAAGCGCGGCGGTTCTGGAACCGGAAGTCGCTCGCAAATCCCTTACGGGCCTTGTTTATTGCCCAATGTGCACGCACAGCGTGACCGCGAACATCGAACCAGCGAAACGTGGTTATCGGGTTCTGCCCAACCAGCGTTGTCCTCGCTGCAGCGGCAGCATGGATGCTGCGTTTGTGATTCGCGCGGACGCCCGCAGCTAAGCTACACTCATAGTTTGGCTCAAGATTCAATTTCCGCCCCCGTGGCCAAGGACGAGTCCCTTTCTCCCAACACCGGAGCAACCTGTAGTGTTTGTGGAGATCCCGTGGCCCCGAATTCCAAAGAAGGCCTTTGCTGGATTTGTCGCCGCTTGAAAATATCCGCATGGTCCGACGCGGATAATCAGGCCCCCGCGCAAGACTAGTGCTTTATCCCATTCTCGACACCGCGCTGCTGCGCCAGCATGACATCGACTTGGTCGAAGCCATTGCGCTGTCGCTGTTCTATCCCCTCCCTATGGTCCAGATCCGCCACAAAGCGGATTTCGACCGCGATTTTGTGGCCCAACTGGACCGCATTGCGCAAGCTGCAGACCCCTCCCGCATCATCTTGAACGACCGCGCGGATTATGCGCGGCTCTTCGGCTTTGGCCTCCACGTGGGCCAGGAAGATTTGCCCGCCCCGGAAGCACGCCGCATCGTGGGCCCGCAAGCCATGCTTGGCCTTTCCACCCACAATGACAGCCAAATGCGCAGCGCCCCCTTCGCCGAACTGACCTACCTCGCCCTGGGACCCATCTTCCCTACCACCAGCAAAGCGAACCCCGACCCGGTGGTGGGAACGGACCAGCTGCGCACATGGCGCCCGCTTTGCCCCTTGCCATTGGTGGCCATCGGCGGCATTTCCCGCGAGAACGCAGCGGAAGTGAAAGCTGCTGGCGCAGATTATTTCGCATTACTCTCGGCTTTATGGCCGCCACCGTATACACTAAGTAGTTTCGGACACGAGATCGAAACATGGCTGAAGCTGTATCCGCCCCCGGCGCCCCCGCCCTCAAAAAAGGCTTAGGCCTTCTCGACGCCACCACTATTGTTACCGGGGGCATGATTGGCTCCGGCATTTTTATCGTTTCCGCAGACATCGCCCGGCAGGTTAACTCGCCGGGCCTTTTGCTTTTGTTGTGGATTGTCACGGCGGCCATGACCTTAATTGCGGCCTTGAGCTATGGCGAGCTTGCCGCCGCCATGCCGCAGGCCGGCGGGCAGTATGTTTACCTGCGGGAGTCCTACGGGCCGCTGGCGGGCTTCCTCTTTGGCTGGACCACTTTCGTGGTCATCCAAACGGGCACCATTGCCGCCGTCGCGGTAGCCTTTGCGAAATTTGCGGGCGTTTTCTTCCCCGTGCTCACCACCAGCCAGTTCTACCAGCAACTTGTCGCCATCGCCGTCATCTGCGCCTTGACCTGGGTGAATAGCCGCGGCGTTCGTCAAGGAGCGGTGGTGCAGAACGTATTCACCATTGCGAAAACCGGCGCGCTGCTGGCTCTCGTGGGGCTCGGCTTGGCGCTGGGCCGCAACGAAACGGCCGTAGCCGCAAATTTTGGTGACAACTTTTGGTCGAATAGCGATTGGACCTGGACCACCCTCCGCATTGCCGGCGTCGCCATGGTCGGCAGCCTATTCAGTTCCGACGCCTGGAACAACATTACTTTTCTCGCTGGCGAAATGAAAAAGCCCAAGCGGGACCTGCCGCTCTCCTTGGTGCTGGGCGTGGGTACGGTAAGCGTGCTCTACATTCTTTCGAACCTTGTGTATTTGAACGTGCTGCCCTTGGAGGCTATCAAGAATGCTCCGCAAGACCGCGTCGGCACGGCGGTGGTGCAAAGTTTCCTGGGCGCCTCAGCGGAAAAGTGGATGGCCGCGGCCATCATGATTTCCACTTTTGGCTGTGTCAACGGCTTGGTGCTGGCCGGCGCGCGCGTTTACTATGCCATGGCCAACGATGGCCTGTTTTTTCGCGTATGTGGAAAGGTGAACGAGCGTACCCAAACCCCTAACGTCAGCTTGGGCGTGCAGTGCCTTTGGGCCAGCCTGCTAACCTTGACCGGCCGCTATGGCGACCTGCTGGACTATGTTATTTTTGCTGTTTTGCTTTTTTACATGTTGACGATTGCCGGTATCTTTGTGCTGCGTCGCCAAAGACCGGATATGGAACGGTCCTACAAAGCCTTTGGATACCCCGTCCTGCCCTTGGTTTACATTCTGGCCGCTGGATTGATTGAAATTCTGTTGTTGCTCTACAAGCCAAGCTACACTTGGCCCGGGCTGATCATTGTTCTTTTGGGCATCCCGGTTTACTTCGTTTGGAAGAAAAAAGAGGCTAACGCATGAGCTTAACGCGTACGAAATCGATTACAACCCTGCTGGCGCAAGCCGGCGATTCCTCCCATGGCTTGAAGCGCACGCTGAGCGCGCGGGACTTGGTGGCCCTAGGCATTGGCGCCATTATCGGCGCCGGTTTGTTTGTGCGCACCGCCGCCGCGGCGGCCGACGCCGCGGGGCCGGGCGTGACGTTGTCCTTCATCGTGGCGGCCATTGGCTGTGCCTTCGCCGGCCTCTGCTACGCCGAATTCGCTTCCATGATTCCCATCGCCGGCAGCGCTTACACCTACGCCTACTGCACCTTGGGCGAGATGGTGGCGTGGACCATCGGTTGGGCTTTGATTCTGGAATACGCGCTAGGGGCCGCTACGGTCTCCATTGCCTGGAGCGAGTATCTGAATAAGCTACTGGGCGGCGTGATTCCGTATGAATGGTGCCACTCGCCCATGGAGGTCTCTCCGGATGGCGTGCGCGGCATCTTCAACGGCCCGGCGCTGATTATTCTCTTCATCATCTCAGCGCTGCTGATCAAGGGCATTCAGGAATCGGCTAGCGTGAACGCCGTAATCGTCTTCACAAAGGTCGCCATTGTGCTCGCCTTCATCGCCCTGGGCTGGCAGTTTGTAAACCCCGCCAACCACGTTCCCTACTTGATTCCCGAAGGCACCGTCGGCCACGAAGGATTTTTCCAACATGGCTGGGGAGGTGTGCTGCGCGGCGCGGGCATTGTGTTTTTCGCCTTCATTGGTTTCGACGCCGTAAGCACCGCCGCCCAGGAAGCGAAAAATCCCGAGAAAGACATGCCCATGGGCATTCTGGGTTCGCTGGCAATTTGTACGGTGCTCTACATCCTTTTCGGCCACGTGCTCACCGGCATCGCCAACTGGACGGAGTTCAAGGTAGCGGGCAAGGAAGCCAGCGTCGCCTATGCGATTGCCAAGTACATGCCTGGCTTCAATTGGTTGGCAACCTTGGTTACCGTGGCCATCCTGGCGGGCTTCTCCAGCGTGATCCTCGTCATGTTGCTGGGCCAAAGCCGCGTGTTTCTCTCCATGTCCCGCGATGGGTTGCTCCCCCCGGTATTTGCCGAATTGCACCCCACCTTCCGCACGCCTTACAAATCGAATATCCTGCTCTTCGTCTTTGTCGGCGCTTTTGCGGGCTTTATTCCCGGCTCCATGGCGGGCGACTTAACCAGCATCGGCACGCTCTTCGCGTTCATCGTGGTAAGCGTGGGCGTGTGGATCTTACGCAGGAAAAACCCCACCCAAGCGCGGCCCTTCCGCACGCCCCTGGTGCCCTTGGTTCCCATTCTGGGGGCGGTGGTTTGCGCGGCGCTCATTGTGGGTCTGGACCATGTGACACAATTAACGGCCCTCGGCTGGATGCTGATTGGCTTCGTAGTTTACTTCGGCTACAGCCGTTCGCGGAGCAAACTGGCCAGCTAGCGGACTTGGTTCAGGCGCTGCACCCAGTGTGGCTTCACGGTCTTGCCATCCAGCAAAAGGCGGCCAGCGTTTAGGTGGTCGCTCTGGCTGTGAGCCTGCAGGTGTGCCTCGCTCTCCCATTCCTCAATGAAAGTGAACTTGCCAGGGTGCTCCAGGTCTTCGAACAGGTCGTAGCGCAAACAGCCGGCCTCGGCGCGCGTGGGTTCGCAATATCCGCTCAGGACTTCGCGCACCAGCGCCTCGTGGCCCGCCACCGCTTCAATGTGAGCAACTACGTGGAGAATGTTAGACATCCTTTTAGCCTATCGCGGGGATTCGCGGTATAGCCTCCCGCGACGATTCGCTATGCTGAAAAGAATCCAAGGCCAACCCTGATGGACCCCCTGCTCGGGCGGACGCTCGATAACAAGTACTTGATCGAAAGCCTGCTTGGCAAAGGCGGGATGGGCAGCGTCTATTTGGCCCTGCACACGGGCACCAAGCGCAATGTGGCGGTTAAAATCATCTCGCCCCAATACATGCGGAACAAGGAACTGCTAATCCGCTTCCAGCGCGAGGCTGAGGCCACCGGCCGCTTGAACCATCCCAACGTCGTGAACGTCACCGACTTTGGCGTTTCGGTGATGGACGGTACGGCCATTGCCTACCTCGTTATGGAGTACCTCGAGGGGCAAACGCTGCACGAGTACCTGCAGAAAAACCCCCTTCCGCCGCCCGATTTCATTCTCGACGTGCTGGAGCAAACGGCCCTCGGCATTACCGAAGCCCACGCGCGCGGCATTTTGCACCGCGACTTGAAGCCGCAGAACATTTGGCTCCAACCGGACGGCCGCGGCGGCTACCTGGTGAAAGTTCTCGACTTCGGCATTGCGAAACTGGCCGACCCTTCGGGCCTCTCGCTGGAGTTGCCCGAAATGGAAGCGGCCCCGAATGTCCCGGCCGACATCTCCAGTGACGAAAACGCCACCCTTGTCATCAGCCCCACGGAACTCGGTTTAACCAGCGCCTTTGCGGATTCCACCGGTTTTTCCACCACCTTCGGCGCCACGCTGGGCACGCCCGCCTTCATGTCCCCGGAGCAATGCAGCGGCAAGCCGGTAAGCGAGAAGAGCGACCTTTATTCGCTCGCCATGCTTTCTTACCTCATGTTCGCGGGCGAGCTACCGTTTAAGGGAAATGCGCGCGAATTGATCGAGCAGCAAATCACGCTTACGCCCGACCCCCCGCATACCCGCAACCCCAAGTTAAGCGAAGGGGTTTCCCGCCCCATCCTCGAAAGCTTGGCCAAAGATCCCGCCTACCGCGCTCCCACGCCCTTGGCCTACGTTTCCCGCCTGCGCGCCGCTGTGCACGGGGAAACCAATTTGATGCGAGACACCCGCCCCGTCATCGGCGCGCAAACAGGCGCCTGGATGGGGTTTCTCTTGGTTTGTGTGTTGCCCAGTACGGTCCTCCTGAAGCTTACCCGTTACTTCGCCGCGCAAGCCATGGAGTTGAAAACCCTTCCACCGCCGGCGGCCGCGGCAATTGTTTTGCTCATGCACCTGATTACGGCCTACGTTGCGCTGGTGCTGGCCGATACGATGATGACGCGCTGGTCTGTGCATCTTCGCAGCGGCGATAGCAACTTCAAAGAATGGTTCCGGGTGGCGCGCGAAAGTTTAGCCAAAGCCCTGTCGGCCTTGGCCGCGGTCTTGTTCACCGCGAAACCCTTGGCCCATTCCATCGCCCACGTGGTGCTGAGCGTGGAGGGGCGCAACGTTCAGGATTCGCGCGCTCGCAGTGAGCAATTGCTAGTCGGCCACCATCACACTGCCTTTGCTCTGCTAGTGCGCCGCATCACGGTGGCCTTCCTGATTGTGGCCTACATTCCCGTTGTCGCCATGATCCTACGTGTGCCCTTGCCCATCATTTTCCGTGAATTCATTGTGGGTAGCGTGGGCAGCAACTTGGGCATTATCAGCTTCAGTTTCGCGCCCATTTACGGCTCTTTCCTGCTGGCTTGGCACGCACTCTACGAGCGGGCACTACGCTGCGCGGGCGAAACCGTGGTGGCGCAGGATCGCAAGTACGCCCCGGCCCAAGGGCTGATTGGCCCGCGCATCCGTCTGGGTACCCGCATTTGGGCAGCAGCGCCGATACTGCTGACGTTGCTGCTCACCATACCTCCCTTTCTAGGTTGGAACGAGCGCCTGGGCGACAACCTGGGCGTGGCGGCAGCCGAGGGGCGCCTGGCCGATGTGAAGCGCTTTGTCCAGGCAGGCGAAGACGTGAACGAAGCGCTTTCCCGGGGCCGCACGCCGCTTACCAGCGCCATCACCAATGGCGACGAGGCGATGGTTGAGTACCTGCTCCAAGCCGGCGCGAAGCCCAAAGGGAGAAGTGGTTCGCTGAGCCCCCTGCACGCCGCTGTGCTGGCGCGGCGCGATGTTTTTGTGCCCAAATTGCTCGACCGTGGCGCGGACATCAATGCCCAGGACAGCACCGGCGACACGCCCCTAATGCTGGCGGCCAAGCGCGGAGACCCGTCCTTGGTTGCCTATCTGCTTTCCCGTGGCGCCGACCCAAACTTGCGCGACATGGAAGGACGCTCTTGTCTTGACCATGCCACCCGCCTTGGGCACACCGCGGTTGTTGCTCTGCTTGCGGGAAAATAGCCTCCATGGCAAATCTGATTGAGTATGCGGACGCCCCAGAACGGGTCCGCGCTATTTTCGACGACATCATGGCCACGCGTAAAACCACCAGCGTGAACAATTTTTGGAGGGCTTTGGCGAACCATCCTGATACGCTCGAGCGCACTTGGGCCAGCTTGAAAAGCATTATGGCCGTCGGTGCGCTGGACCCGCTCACCAAAGAGCTCCTCTACATTGCGGTTAGCGTCACCAACGGCTGCGTCTATTGCACGGCTTCGCACACCGCTGCGGCCCGCCAGAAGGGCATGAGCGAAGAGATGTTTGGCGAGCTAATGGCCGTGGTGGGCATGGCTAACGAGACGAACAAACTCGTCGAAGGCTACCGCGTCCCTCTCGACGCCCACCTGGACGAGCAGCTGCGCTAGGCCAGCAACTCGCGGATGACCTGCCCACCCACTTGCGAAAGCTGCTTTTCGCGCCCGGCGTGGAAGTAGCGCAGCTTGGCATCGTCCAAGCCCAAAAGGTGCAACAGCGTAACGTGGAAGTCCCGCAAGGGATGCACCACTTCTACGGCCGTCCCGCCCACTTCGTCCGTCGCGCCGACAATCGCCCCTCGCTTTACTCCCGCGCCAGCCAGCCAAACGCTCATGGCCTTCGCGTTGTGGTCGCGTCCCCAAGCTTGTCCCCCTTGGCGGATGCCATTGTCCGGGCTGCGGCCAAACTCTCCGGCCCACACCACCAGGGTATTGTCCAAGAGCCCCGTGCGCTTCAAGTCTTTCAACAAGGCGCTGATGGGCTTATCGATGGCCCGCAAACGCGCGCCGTGGGCCTTTTGGATGTAGTCGTGTGAATCCCAACCCATGGCAATCACCTGCACAAAACGGACACCCTTTTCAATCAAGCGCCGGGCCAATAAGCATCGCCGCCCCAAAGCATCAGCTTCTTTGTCGGGGCCCCCAATGCCATACATTTCCAGCGTCGCGCGCGATTCCTTCGTCAGGTCCACAATGCCGGGCATCTCCGCCTGCATGCGGAAGGCTAGTTCGTAGCTTTCCAGTCTCGCCGTAAGCTCCGCATGTTCCGGGTGCGCGGTTGCATGCTCCTTCTCCAATTGCCGCAGCAAACGGAGGTTGGCCTTTTGCTGGGCCGGCAGCACGCCGGACGGTGGAGCCATATCCAGAATGGGTGCTCCGGCGGAGCGCAAGGGCGTGCCCTGGTGTTGCGCGGGCAAATAGCCGCTGGACCAGTTCGCCGCGCCGCCCTGCGGATAAGCCACGTCGGGCAGCACCACAAAGCTGGGCAGATTTTGGTTCTCGGTTCCTAATCCGTACGACACCCAAGCGCCCACCGCCGGGTCGCCGCCAAATTGATTGCCCGTGTTCAAGTGATACAGCGCCGTGGGATGGTTGACGCTTTCGGCCTGCAGACCGCGATAGAAACAGCAATCGTCCACCACGCCGGCAAAGTTTTCGAGCAGCGTGTTTACTTCCATGCCCAATTGCCCGGCGCGCCGAAACTCGAAGGGGCTCTTCACAAAGTAGCGCTCACCAGTGTTCATGTTGGCTTCGAACTTGTTGCGCTCCTTTTGGAAGCGAGTCATGTGCAGTTCGGTCAGCTTCGGCTTCGGGTCGAAAGTGTCAATGTGGCTGGGGCCGCCTTCCATCAAGAGGAAGATGCATTGCTTGCCCTTTTGTTGGCCCGCCATCAGCGAACTCAAAGCAACGGAGCCCAAGCCCATGCCACTGTGAAAAACAAATTCACGGCGGTTGGGCGTTGCCGCAATGTGTTGGCTCTTGCTGCGCTTAGTAGACATAGACAAACTCGCTTGTGTTGAACAGCACCAAGGCCAAATCCGCCAGAGCGCGCGTTGCTGCGTTCACCTCGCTAGGGTGCAGATTGGGTTCAAGTAACGCAGGCGCCTCCGGTTGCGTAAAGGAAAACTGTTCGCCGGTTAATTCGCTGGTGATCTTGTGCACCAAAGGCGCGGCCGCGGGGCGCGGTGCGGGCGGATTCGCATCGTGCAGCTCGCGCTGTTGCGCAAGGTGCGCCATAGCCCATTGCAGTTCCTGGCTCGTAGGCTTGCGTTGGAACGCCTGCTGGTAGGCAAGCGTAACTTGCTCCTGCGGACCCTTGGCCTGCTGGGCCAAACGATTCGCCCAAGCCAGCGCCATATCGTGGACAAACTGGCTGTTGAAGAGCGTGAAGGCTTGGGTGGGCACGGTGGATGCCTCGCGCCGTTCGCAGGTTAAGTCCAGGCTCGGCGCGTTGAATACTTCCACAAAGGGGTCTACCAGGCTGCGCTGTTGGAACGTGTAAATGCTGCGGCGATTGCGTTCGCGGCGGGTGGGGCTGGGGGCATAAGCCGGCGCCAGGGAGCCCATGCGATGCTGCGGTTGCCGCGCCACATCTTCGTTGATTTGGGGAAATACGCCCGGCCCGCCGGCTTCCAGGTTCAATTCGCCGCTCACGGCCAGGATGCTGTCGCGCAACACCTCGGCCTCCACGCGCTTTACCGGGAAGTACGCCAGCCAATGGTTCTCCTGGTCTTTGGCCGCCACTTGCGCATGCTCCGGGTGCCGGCTGACACGCTGGTACACCTCGCTGAGCAGAATTTCCCGGTGCAACTTTTTCAGGCTCCAACCTTGCTCAACGAAGCGCGCCGCCAACGTGTCCAGTAGTTCCGGATGCGTGGGCTTCTTGCCCATCTTGCCGAAGTTGCTGGTATCGCCCGCCAATCCCTTGCCAAAGTGGTATTGCCAAACGCGGTTCACCATCACCCGAGCCGTCAGGGGGTTTTTCGGGTTGGCAATCCACTGCGCCAGAACGCTGCGCCGCCCCGCTACCGTATCGGGAACTTGGGGCGATGGGTAGTTGCCGTACTTCTCAAGCAAGCTCAACACCCCCGGCGTGACAGGCTCTGCTGGGCTTTGGATATTGCCGCCCGGAAGAATGTGTACAACGGCTGGTTTATAGTCTGCCCGCTTCGGGTACTTCATGTTGTTCCCGCCGTCAGGGTATTCGTCCGATGGCCCGCTCGCCACAGCGAAGGCCTTCGGGGCATAGCGGTCCAAGGACTCCTTAAACAACTGCATATGTTTCTGGAAGAGCTTAAACGTCTCTGTGCGCTCCTGCTCTTGGCCCGGATTCTTTTTGGGGTCCAGCTCCGCCATCCGGGCTCGCGCGTGTTCGTACTGCGCTTTTACATAGGCCAGGCCCGCCGCGTGGTTCCGTGTGTTCTCGCTGGCCAGGAAAGGCACGGGCGGACGCGTGAACTCCGTCGAAGCGAAAATCGCCTGCACCCGGTAATAATCTTTGGTCGGTAGGGGGTCGAACTTGTGGTCGTGGCATTTGGCGCAGCCCAGCGTTAAACCAAGAAAAACATTCACGGTGCTGTGCGTTACATCGTCCAGGAACAGTTGGCGTGTGACGGCCTCCACACTCATTGCGGTATGCTCCCAAGGGCCGGCCCGCAGAAAGCCGGTGGCGATCAGCGCCTCAGGATTCTCGGGGTAGAGTTCATCGCCCGCAATCTGTTCGCGGATGAATTGATCGTAGGGCTTGTCCTGGTTGAAGCTGCGGATCACGTAGTCGCGATAGCGCCAAGCATTGGGGCGCTCAAAGTCGTTGGAGTAACCGCTTGAATCCGCATAGCGCACCACGTCCAGCCAGTGCCGCGCCCAACGCTCTCCGTAGCGGGGCGAAGCCAGCAAACGGTCCACCACGTTCTCCCAAGCTTGGGGGGAACGGTCTGCCAGGAAGGCTTCCGTTTCGGCGGCGGTGGGCGGCAACCCGGTCAGGTTGATGCTGACGCGCCGCAGCAGAGTGCGCCGGTCGGCTGGCGGGGCGGCCGTCAATTGTTGCTGCTTGAGGCCTGCCTGAATGGCGTGGTCGATGGTTGTGCCAGGGGGCAAGGGCCGCAGCGGCTGATAGGCCCAAAGGTCTTCCGGAGCCAATTTCCAGCGAGTTTCTTCCACAATTTGGGGCCACGCCGCGCCCGCTTCCACCCAAGCGCGAAACGCCGCTACGGTTTCCGCGGATAGCTTTTGTTTGGGTCCACCGGGCGGCATTTGCAGTTTGTTACGCCCTTCGAGGACATGCAATAACAGGCTTTCTTCCGGTTTGCCGGGCACCAAGGCGGGACCGCGCGTCCCCCCTTTCAATAAGCCCTTGCGGGAGCTTAGATCCAATTTCGCCAGCGCCTGCTGCTTCCCGTGGCAACCTTGGCAATCGCGCGCCAAGACGGGCTGAATGGATTCACGAAATAGCTTTTCGGCATCTGCCGCAGCCAAGGGGAGGCTCCCCCACAGCGCCCAAGCCACCCATAGTTTGCGCATGCGTTACTCCGGTACCTGGTATCTTATCAATTCGCCACGCACAAGGCCGCCAACAGGGCCGCCAACAAGATAGAATCGCGCCATGCGTCTGCTTGCCCTCTGCTTTGCCACCGCGCTCGCTCTTTCCGCCCTTCCGCGCGAAGAACTGGTGTTTCGCGAAAACCCGCAGGGCAATCTGAAAATGCACTTCTTCCGCCCGCTCGATTGGAAAGCCTCCGACCGCCGCCCCAGCTTGTTGCTCTTCTTCGGCGGGGGCTTTGTGGGCGGCACCCCGCGCCAGTTCTATTCCAAAGCCAGCTACTTTGCCAGCCGCGGCGTGGTGGCTGTCAGCGCCGAGTACCGCGTGAAGAATACCCACAAAACGACGCGCGCCGAGGCGCTGGAAGATTGCCAGGCCGCCTTCCGCTGGCTGCAGGAACACGCTGCGCAGCAAGGCCTGGACCCCGCGCGCATGGCTGTGGGTGGCGGTTCCGCCGGTGGCTTTTGCGCGATGTCCATTTGGAAAGCTGGCCTCAAGCCGGCCGCAATGGTGCTCTTTAACCCGGCCTATTTGGCGGAGATCGAACCGGACGAATCCTTACCCCCCTCGATCTTCTTTTTTGGCACGGCGGATTCGCACTACGCCCCCGCTCAGGCCTTCCGCAAAAAAGCGCCCGCCAGCCGCATCCAAATTGTCGTAGCCAAAGGCCAGCCGCATGGCTTCTTCAATGACCGGGGCGACGGCGTTTGGCATGCCTCCACCACCTATGCCGCGGACAGTTTCCTTTCCGAGCGGGGCTTTACCGTAGGCAAGCCCACCATTGCTCTTCCCCAAGGCAGCAAAGGCATCCTGTTCCCGGAAGAAGAACTCTTGCCTTCGCCTCCGGGCCGCCGCCAGCCGCTGCCCGCTGGTGTGCAACTCAGTGCGGATGTCGAGTATGCGCCGGGACTTTTGCTCGATATCTATACGCCCGCTGGTCCACCCAAGCCCTTGGTGGTTTGGGTTCACGGCGGCGCTTGGCGTAACGGCAACAAGGAAGGCACGCCTGCTCTGGGCTTACTACAGCATGGCTTTGCCGTGGCGAGCATCCGCTATCGCCTCACTGGCCAAGCTGCCTTTCCTGCCCAAATCGACGATTGCCGCGCGGCCATTCGCTTCCTCCGCGCCCATGCCTCCAAGTACAACTACAACGCCAGCAAGATCGGCGTTTGGGGCTCTTCCGCCGGGGGGCACCTCGTGGCTCTGTTGGGCACCTTGGGCGAACGCGAAGACAAAGTGCAAGCCGTGGTGGATTGGTACGGGCCTACCGACTTGCGCCGCATGTCCATGCACCCTTCCACCATGGATCACGACTCGCCGCTAGCCCCCGAAGCGCGCCTCATCGGCGGACCCGTTCAGCAAAACGCAGAGCTCGCCGAGCGCGCCAATCCCATCACCTACATCAGCAAGGACGACCCGCCCTTTTTCATCCAACACGGCGATGCGGACCCCCTAGTGGCCACCGAGCAAAGCGAGTTGCTCATGAACGCTCTACGCAAGGCCGGTGTTGCGGCGGAGTTTGAAATCCTTCACGGGGCCGGCCACGGCGGGCGGCAATTTATGGCTCCGGAAAATCTTGCCAAAGTTCGAGCCTTCTTGGCCAAACACTTGAACTAGGCTTGTACGGCAGCCTGTTCGCGCATCCACTGCAAGGTGCCCGCAAAGTCCCGCATGCCCGCCACGCTGCCCAAGGCCATAACGCTCAGCGCCGCGGCGGCGTTGGCAAAGCGCACCGCCTCACTCGCACTTTGCCCGCGCAACCACGCGGCCAGAAAGGCCCCGGCGAAAACATCTCCCGCGCCAGTGGTGTCCACTGCCGCTACGCCATAACCGGGCACGCGCGCAACGTAACCTTGACCCCCTTCTTCGTGGCTGCTTAGAAGTGCCCCGCGCCTGCCGCGCTTCAACACAATCTTCCGCGCTCCGGCGCTGTGTAGCGCGGCCAGAACTTTTGCTTCTTTGGCCTCGCCCGTAATCAGGCGCCCCTCTTCCGCATTCAAAAACAGCACGTCAAGATAGGGCGCACAGGGCAGCACAACCTTCCCCCATTCGCCCCTGGAATCCCATCCCGCATCGAGGCTGGTGCTCATACCGGCCGCGCGGGCGTTGGCCAAATTCTTGGGCGCAAGCTGCCGCAGTGCGGGCACCCCAAAGGGATTGCCCACGTGCAGGTGCCGCGCGGGGGGCAGGGCGACGGTTTCGTTCAGCGAGTGCCGGCTGGCTCCCGGTCGATGCAAAAACGCGCGTGCCCCATTGCTCTTCACCAGCGCAACAGTAGCCGGCGTGGGGTGTTCCAGCGTGGCCACCGCACTTGTATCCACACCCACCTCGGCCAGGATACGCAACAGTTCGCGGCCCTCTTCGTCCGCGCCCACCGCGCCGGCCAAGCCCACCCGAGCGCCAAGTTTTGCGAGCGCATAGGAAGTGTTCGCGCCATTGCCGCCCAAGCTGCGGACCAACTTTTCCACCCAAACCGTGCCATCCCAACGCACAGTGTCCACCGGCCAAAGCAATTGGTCCAGCACCAAATTTCCCACTACAAAAACATCAAACATGTTTTAGGGCTTTTCCCCTTCCGCAAACAAAGCGGCAAGCTTCTCCCACTCCAGCGTCCACTTCGCCCACACCCGCTTACCTTCCACTTCGGTCTTCTCTCCGCCCAGACGCGTCACCATTTCTTGAAAGGAAGGCGCCAGCCGTGCTGCCTGCTCCTCGCCGTGCAAAACGAACTGCAATTGCACCGTCGCCGCGCGATCTTCCGCGTTCAAGCACAGCTCCGCCCTCGCCATTTCCTTCAGCCCCTCGTACTGGCGGAACCAAGGCTGTAGCTCCACGGGCCGCAGGCTGATTGCCGCGGGCGACTCCGCGGGGCAGGGAAGCGGCAACTGCTTCTCCCCTTTCTTCAACATCGCCGCGGCATAAGGGTCTTTCGAAAGCGCTACGCCAAGCAAATCCGGACCCAAAGGAAAAAACGATACGGACTTCCCCGTTTGGCTGGCCGCCATGGTGCAAACCCGGTCTACGCATCGCCCTCCATTTGCACTAACGTACTCGCGCAATTTGGGCCACGCAAATCGCCCACGCGCAATGTAATAGTTTTCCTCCGCCGAAATCCAAAGCACGATTTCGTCCAAGTCCCGCTCAAAGTCAAAGCCCGTTGCCGCGATGAACTCCTGATACTCGCCTTCCTTGGGGATCTTGCTCAATTGGAAAAGTCCAGCAGTGCGCAGCATGTCCACCCGCAAGCGAATCACGCTGCCTCCCTCGCTGGGAACATAAGCAAGCGGACTGTCCCCCACCGCCTGCTGTTGCCGGATCCAAGTAAAGGCCAAAAAACCCGCTGCCACTGCCAAGCCCACTGCCGCTACCAGCAAACCGCGCTGGTTAGCCGTCAATTGTTGCGCCACGTTTCCAGCATAGCCGTCATGCCTTTACGGCAAAGGATTCCCGCAACGCAACGAGCGGCTCCAGCGCCTCCATCATGCCGCGAAACTCTTCCAAGGTCAGGCTCTGCGCCCCGTCGCTCCATGCTTCTTCGGGCTTGGGGTGGCACTCCACCAAAAGGCCATCCGCACCCACGGCCGCCGCTGCGCGCGCCAAGGGGGCCACCAAGGAGCGCCTGCCCGTGGCGTGGCTGGGGTCGAGGATCACGGGCAAATGCGTCATCTCCTGCAGCGCCGGAACCGCCGCAATGTCGCAGGTGTTGCGCGTGTGTTGCTCAAAGGTGCGGATGCCGCGCTCGCACAAAATAACGTCCGGGTTCCCGTGCGCCATTACATATTCCGCCGCCAGCAGGAATTCTTTGAACGTCGCACTCAAGCCCCGCTTCAACAACACCGGCCGCCCGGCGCGCCCCAAGGCTTTCAACAAAGCGTAGTTCTGCATGTTGCGCGCCCCCACTTGCAACACATCCGCGTACGCCGCCACCAGGCAAACGTCCCCTTCCGCCAATACCTCGGTCACCACCGGCAGCCCCGTTTCTTCTCTGGCCTTGGCCAGCAATTGCAAGCCCTCTTCCCCCAACCCCTGGAATTCGTAAGGCGAGGTGCGCGGTTTGAAGGCTCCTCCCCGCAAGAACTGTCCGCCCGCGGCGCGGATCGCTTCCGCGGTGCGGAGAATTTGCTCCTCGCTTTCCACGCTGCACGGCCCCGCGATTACCGGGAAATGCCCGGGGCCAAAGTGGAACCCGTTCACGCTGATCACGCTCCGCTCCGGGCGCAATTCCCGGCTTGCCAGGGGAAAGGGGCTTTCCATTGCATGCACACGAAACGCGCCCTCCACTTGGGGCGCTGCCGCTTGTCCCGGCACGACGAAATAGGTCTGATTCGGATGCTCCACTTCGTGAAAGCGCCGGCCTTGGCTCTCCAGCAGCCCGCGCAGGCGCGTTCTGGTTTCCGTACATTGGGTTTCGATCAACATGGTCTTTTTACTCGCTTTCCCAAAAATCTGTGTCCCCAAAAAGCAAAAGGCCCGCGGGCATCATCGCCAGCGGGCCTTCGGGGAATCTTGTGTTCTTGCCTTATGGCAAGGCGACACGCACACCGGCCCGCTCCGCGGAAGCGAAGTACCAATACCAAAAGCGGTAGGTGGGGCAGTGCGACATGCGAACTCTTGCTAGAGGGTATCCAATGTTCTTGGGAAATGCAAGAGCCCGCCGGCCAAACCGCGCAATACGCTTAGTTCCAAGGCCTCGCCGCAGGCGATTTCCTCTCCGGTATACAAATTGCGCGCCGTGCGGTTCGCCAGGCCCGGCGGCAGGGGCAGGCGCGTGCTGCCGGCCTCGTTTGCCTGCCAGGTGAGGAACCAGCGCAGGCCAACCGCCACCAAGCCCTCCCCCGCCAGCAATCGTGCGAAGGCCACTACATGGTCCGCTCCTGCCCCTTCCGCCACCAAGGGCACGTAATCGCCCACCCGAAACAACTCGGGGCTCGCTTGCCGCATACGCAGCCCGGTGCGGAGCATCAAGGCCTTTTGCGCACCCGGTTCTCCTTCGGCCACGCGGGTTTGGCGCGAGCCTTCGCACCAGTCTTTGCGCATCGAAAAGTCCACCGGCCGGCGGTTGTCGGGGTCCACCAGAGAGTAGTCAAAAAACTCCGTGCCTTGATAGATGTCGGGCACGCCGGGCGCGGCGAGCTTTAGCGTCAGCTGGCTCAGCGAATTCTGCCTGCCTGCCGCGGCCACGCGCTCCGCGAAGGGCACAAAAGAAGCCAGAAAGCGCGGGGCGGCTTTCCCCCGCAAGGCGCGCTCCACAAAGCGTTCCACCGCCCGGTCATATTCGTTGGAAGGGTTGATCCAACTGGTGTGCACCTTGGCTTCCTTAATCGCTTTCGAAAGGTAGGCCTTCATGCGCTCCACCAGCTCCCCCGAGGCCGCCGTCTCACCTTCTGGCCAAATGGCCAAAAGATTCTGGTAGAAGAGATATTCGTCATTGCGGTCCGGCAAGGCCCGGCGTCCGCTGCCCGTTTTGGCCGGAGCCGTTAATCGCGACCACTCCCGCAACCGCGTGCGCCATTCGCCCGGCATCTCGCTCAGAACATTCAGCCGGGCGCGGGCATCTTCGCTGCGCTTGGTGTCGTGCGTGGAAGTCGCCAGCATGCTTAAGGGATGGTGGGCCAAACGCCGCAGATTGGCGGCATGAAACGCTTCCACGGCCCGCGCAGACGCCACCGGCTCCCCGCCCACTTCGTTCAAACTCACCAGCGGGCAATACCGGTAGAAGGCCGTGTCCTCGATGCCTTTGGCTTGCACGGGACCTGTGTATTGTTGGAACTTCAAGGCAAAGCGCAGCCGCCGCTCGTATGCGCTTGGCCTGTCGGTAATGCGGGGCAACGGGCAAAGGCACTCGCGAATGAACTCGAAGATCGATGCTTCGAGCGCCGGGTTCCGTTCAATGGCATGGCGAATGGCTTCGTCCACCGCCGCGCGGTCTGCTTCCGAAATTTCGCCGTCGGAGCCGATGTAAGTCCGATAGACCGGGAAACAGGCAGCAACCTCACGCAGCGCCTCCTGCAGACTATCGAGCGTGAAATCGCGGCTGTGGCGGTCCTGCTCGGAAATGCGGTTTAGTTCGTGCGCCAGCACATTCAGCTCGCTGGCCAGGCTGGTGCTGATGATCTGCTGCTTACCCTCGTAAACAATGTGCTCAAAGTGGGCGGCGCGGCCGAGAAACCTTTGGTAGACGCGGCGCAGCACGGCGAAGTTTGCGGCATGCACATACAAGTGGTTCAACTCGTTCAGAAAGTCATACCCCGTGGTGCCATCAATGGGCCAGACCGCGGCCAAGGGTTCCCGCGCCGAAAGAATCTTCTCCACCACGATGTAGGCGTGCGGCGCTTCTGCGGCTAATTCGGCGCGTAATTGCGTCAAGTAGGCCGTGGGGTCGTAGAGCCCGTCGATATGATCCAGCCTCACCCCTTGCGCCAAGCCGCTGCGCAACAGTTCAAACAGCTTCGCGTGCGCCTCGGCAAAGACTCGCGGATTCTCCATGCGCAAGCCCGCCAGTTCGTTGATGTCGAAAAAGCGGCGGTAGTTGATTTCGTGCAGCGCCGTGCGCCAGTAGCTTAAGCGATAGGCCTGCTGCTCCAACAGTTCATGCAGCAGGTCGAAGCTCTCGGGCTCGCCCACTCGCCCGTTCATATCCACCAGATTGCGCTCCAGGTGCGCCGCCAAATGAGGACTTTGCTTCAGGAGGCGGGCCAGCCTTTGTCCCGCGACACTCAATTCCCGCAAGCGGTCTTCCCGCGCGTCCTCGGCCACTTCCCAATAGGGCGGTACGTGGTCCAACTGGAAAAGAATACTCTGGTATTCCTGCAAGTCTTCCGCCGGCAAAGCGGAAAGTTGCTGCAGTTCCTCCCAGCGATGGCGCAAAATCAGGCGCGCTTGGCGGGGATTCAGGGGCAGGTCATGCTCCCAATAGCGCAGGCAGAATTCGCCGCCTTCATAAACCACCTTCAACTCGCCTGCTTCCAACACCTCGCCGTATTGCCGCCCCAGGATGGGCAGCAGTACCTTGTTGCGCAACTCGCGCTTCACCGGCGCCCAGTCAATGTCGAAGGCATCCGCGTGCAGGGATGAGGGTCCGTTGCGTAGAGTATCCCGCCAAGTGGGGTTGCGCCCAGGGTCCGCGCACATGTGGTTCGAAACAAAGTCCAGCACAATGCCCATGCCGTGCGCTTGGCAAGCATGGCTCAATCTGCGAAAGCCATCCTCGCCCCCTAGTTCGGGATTAATCTCCCGCGCGTCGCAAATGTCATAGCCGTGTTGGCTGCCGGGACGCGCGCGCCAAATGGGCGACAGATACAAATGCGAAATGCCGAGCTCCGCGAAGTAGGGCACCAAACTCTCCGCCTCGGCAAACCCGAAGGCCGGCGTCAATTGCAATCGATAGGTGCTCAAGGGCGATAAGGGTGCGGGCATTTAGGCTACGTTTGCTCCCAATTGGCGGTCCACTCGGATTCCCTTCCTCTCGAAAAGCGTTTGCGCCTTGGTTGCTGTCCCTCGTGGCGGCAGCGGCTTCGCCTGTAAATGAATCCAGGCCTCAATGCTGTCCTCCGGCCCATGCCAAGCAAGATGCAATTGCTCCTGCTCCGCTGCGGCGCGGAACTCGCGCTCTTGCCGGAACAGCTCCCGGCGAAGCTCCAACAAGCCTTTGTACCAGCGCCAGACAACGCGATGCTCTGCCTCGTCCAGCTCTTCCCACTTCAGCTTGCTGCGTTCAAACGTAGTTGCGGCTTGCGGGTCCGGAATGCGATGGCGCGATGCCTCGTCTTGAAACTCCGGGAAGTGCGCAAACTCGCGCCGCCGCCCTTCAGTAACCAATCGCCCCAAGGCCTCCTCATGGTCCGTGAAGTAAAGGAAGGGCGAAGTTGCCGCCCATTCCTGGCCCATGAAGAGCAGCGGGGTTTGCGGCGCTAGCAGCAGCAGCGTCGTCGCCACCAGATAAACATCGAGTTCCACCTGATGGTGCAAGCGCTCGCCCCGGGCGCGGTTGCCAATCTGATCGTGGTTCTGGATGCAGACCACAAACTGTTCGGGCCGCAACCCCTGCGGCGAAGTGCCCCTCGTAGCTTGCCGGTGGGCGGAGAACTGCCCGGTATAAAACCAACCCTGCCGCAACGTCGCGGCAATGTCTTCCGGACGGCCGAGAAAATCCTGGTAATAGCCATGGTGGTCGCCTGCCGTTGCGCGCCGAATCTGGTGATGAAAATCATCCGCCCAAACGGCGTCCAACGCGTAGCCTCCTTCTTGCTGGGGCTGCAGCAGGCGGCTCCAATTGCGCTCGTCCTCCGCAATCACCAAACAAGCGCGGCCCAGTTCTGCTGCCCGCTCGGCCACCGCCTCGCGCAATTCACTCAGGAAGTGCCGCGGGCTTTGGTCCACCATCGCGTGCGTGGCGTCCAGGCGAAAGGCATCCACGTGAAACTCTTCCAACCAATACAGTGCATTGCTGATGAAGAACCGCCGCGCAATTTCGGCTCCTTCGCCATCAAAGTTCAAGCCATCGCCCCAGGGTGTCTTCACCGCATCGTTGAAGAAGTGCGGATGAAAAAGCCGGTGGTAAGCGCCATCCGGGCCAAAGTGGTTGTACACCACGTCCAAGGCCACGCCTAGGCCCAATTGATGGCAGCGGTCGACGAAGGCGCGCAGCTCTTCGGGGCGGCCATAGTTGGCCGTCGGCGCAAACAACCCCACACCGTCGTAACCCCAATTCCAACGCCCGGGCACTGCCGCCAGCGGCATCAATTGCACAATGTTTATGCCCAAATCTTGCAAATAAGGCAAGCGCTCCGCCGCGGCGCGGTACGTTCCTTCCGGCGTAAAGCAGCCCACATGCAATTCGTAAAAAACACAGTCGCGTAGCTTCGGCGCCTTGAAGTCCGCATCGCTCCAGGCAAAGGCGGCATCCACCACTTCGCTCCAGCCATGCACGCCCTCGGGCTGAAATCGGGAGGCGGGGTCCGGGAAGGGGCCCGCCCCGTTCAGGCGGTAAGCGTAGCGGGCGCCTGGATTCACACCCGGCACATACAATTCCCGCACGCCATCCTCGCGCAGACTGAAGCTGCCGAGCGCTTCTTCGCTGTCTTCCCGCACCAGTTCCACTTCGTCCGTCTCGGTCCACACCTGAAACAACACGCCGTCCACCAGATACTGCGCCCCAAAGGGCAAGTGCCGCGGTGCTCTCAAAGGCCGGTCCCCCGTACGCCCGTGCCCGCGTCCAGCCGTGCGTTCAAGGCCATGGCCGCGGTCACCAGGCCCAGGTGCGTAAAGGCTTGGGGAAAGTTTCCCAGCGCTTCGCCCGAGGGGCCAATCTCTTCGGAGTACAGTCCCAGGTGGTTCGCGTAAGTCAGCATCTTTTCGAAAATAAAACGAGCCTCCTCCAGCCGCCCTGCCCGCGCCATGGCCTCCACCAGCCAGAAGGTGCACATGCTGAACGTACCCTCCTCGCCGTCCAGCCCATCGGCGCTCGCGTTCTCGCCCGCCAAGCGGTAGCGGTACACCAGGCTATCGCTCACCAGCGTTTCCAGCGTACGGTCCAGCGTACCCAGCATGCGCGGGTCCCGGGGCGAAAGGAAGTAAACCAGCGGCATAATCAGGTTCGAGGCATCCAGCGCCGTCGAGCCCGCCGCCTGGATAAAGCTCTTCTGGTTCGGGTCCCAACCGGCCGTCATAATCCAGTGGTAAATCGCATCGCGTTCCCGCTCCAGCAACTCGCGGTCCACCGGCAAGCTGTGGCGGCTGGCCAAGCGCAAGCCCCGGTCCAAGGCCACCCAGCACTGCAACTTCGAATACACAAAGTGTTGCCGTTCGTTGCGGACTTCCCAAAGCCCCTCGTCCGGCTGGTTCCAATTCTTCGCTACCCAATCCAACATTTTGCGAATCTGCAGCCAAAGCGAGTAGCTCACCGGCGCCACATATTTGTCGTAGAGGTACAGGCTGTCGATCAACTCGCCGTAAATATCCAACTGCAGTTGGTTGTACGCCCCATTTCCGATCCGCACGGGGCGCGAACCCGCGTAGCCTTCCCAATGGTCCAAGTGCGATTCCGTCAAATCGTGCCGTCCATCAATGGCGTACATCACATTCAGCGGCCCGTTGGTTTGTTCCGGTTCGTGGGCCCGCTGCTCCAGCCAATGGAAGAAAGCTGTCGCTTCCTCCGTAAAGCCCATGCGCAAAAATGCGAACACCGTGAAGGCCGCATCCCGGATCCACGTGTAGCGGTAATCCCAATTCCGCACGCCGCCCAATTCCTCCGGCAAGCTGGTGGTGGGCGCGGCCACAATTGCCCCGGTGGGCTCGTACGTCAGCAACTTCAAGGTCAGCGCCGAGCGGATAATCCTCTCTCGCCAGCGCCCGGTATAGGTGCAGCGGTTCACCCAGGTACGCCAGAATTGCG
The DNA here is from genome assembly GCA_033765085.1 of Bryobacter sp. Lineage (GTDB taxonomy): Bacteria > Acidobacteriota > Terriglobia > Bryobacterales > Bryobacteraceae > Bryobacter. Next base: position 174,140 of record JANRIK010000032.1, read on the forward strand.
CCGTCGTTTCCAGTTCCTCGTCTCCCGGCGCCGGGTCTGGTTCCACATCGCCCCAATTTTCCTGCCCCGCGAAAAAGCGCATGCGAAACGTCAGGGATTCGCGCGGATTTACCGTAAACCGCGCCACCACCCGCCCGCCCTCTAACTCGAGCGGCACCGGACTGCTCAGCACCAGTGTCCCGGCTTCGCTTTGAAAAACCGCCCCGCCGGGATGAATCTTCGCCGTATGCTCTGTCCGACCGTAATCAAAGGCCGGACTGCAATCCAGCATGAAGTGCACCGCGCCCCGCACACACCGCACCACGCGCACTACCTCGTTATGGTCGTGCTTTGGCAGTTCGTGGCGGTTTGCGTGCATGGGCATAAAGTCCAATACCTCGCCCACGCCATCGGGACGCAGAAAGCGCGTCATCAGAATGTTCGTTTCCGGCAGGTACATTTGCCGGTTCACGCCCGGCCGCTCGGCCGTAATTTGGAAATGCCCTCCCTTGTCGTGGTCCAGCAGGCGGGCAAACACGCTTGGCGAGTCAAAACGGGGCAAACAGCACCAATCCATCGTTCCGTTGGTGGAAATTAGCGCCACCGACCGCAAATTGCCAATAATCCCGCAGGCTTCAATGGGTCGATAATGGGAAGGTCGCTTCGGTTCTGACATGTAAGTACAATGAAAAAAGGTTAACCTTTACTATAACCGCAAGCAGTAATCCCCTGGATGGACAAAGCCAAGCAAAATCCGCCGCCTGAAGACCCCTATTCGCTTCGCGCGCACGAAGACAAGCTCATGTTGGCCTGGACCCTCGTCACCGCCGGCCTAATCGGCGCGGTGACGGTTGGTTTCATCCTCGTCACCGAAAACCTGGCCCGAAGCCTCCACCCCGAGGGCGGCAGTAGCGAATGGCGTCGCCTGCTGATGCCTGTCTTTGGCGCCGCGCTGGCGGGCTTCTTGCTTCGCAATTATTTCCCTGATTCCGCCGGCAGCGGCATTCCCCAAACCAAAGCGGCAATGGCCGTATCCGATGGCTACATCCCATTCCGCGCGGCGCTGGGCAAATTCATTTGTGCTTCCATTACGCTAGCCAGCGGCATCAGCCTCGGCCGCGAAGGCCCCTCGGTGCAAGTGGGCGCGGGCATTGCCAGTTCCCTGGGCCGGCGCATTGGTTTGAACCGCCAGCGCGTTGCCGCCCTCGTCCCCGCGGGCGCGGCCGCCGCTGTTTCCGCCGCCTTCAATACGCCCGTCGCCGCCGTCATCTTTACGCTCGAAGAACTGGTTGGCAATCTCCACGCGCCCCTCCTAGGCTCTGTGGTTTTAAGCGCCGCCACCAGTTGGATCGTCATGCGCGCCATGTTGGGCGATAACCCGCTCTTTCAGGTGCCTCCTTACCAATTGGTCCACCCTGTGGAGTTCGCCTTCTACGCGCTGCTTGGTTTGGCCGGGGGGCTGGTCTCTGCCGGCTTTGTGAAATTGATTTTGCGTTCTCGTCAGTGGTTCCGGGGCCTGCCCGCTTCCACCCGCACCTTTCAGCCCATCGCCGGCGGCCTCCTGGTTGGACTGATCGCCTGGTTTGTGCCTGAGGTGCTCGGCGTTGGTTATCACATTGTGGACGACGCCCTGAACGGCAAGATGATTCTGCAGACTATGGTGATGCTCTTGGGCTTGAAAATCATCGCCACCGCCTTCAGCTATTCTTCCGGCAACGCCGGCGGCATTTTCGGCCCCAGTTTGTTCATTGGCGGCATGCTGGGCGGGGCCATTGGCAGCGCGGTCCACTCCGCCTTTCCGGATATTACCGGTAGCGTTGGCGCCTACGCCCTGGCTGGCATGGGCGCGGCCTTCGCCGGCATCATCCGCGCACCCCTCACCAGCGTCATCATGATCTTCGAAATCACCCGCGACTACTCCATCATCGTGCCGCTCATGATTTCAAACCTCGTCAGCTTCTTCATCTCGCAGCGCCTGCAGCGCACGCCTATCTACGAAGCACTGTTGGACCAGGACGGCGTGCACCTTCCGCCCAGCCAATTGCTTGGCCCCGCACGCCGCGTCAAGGACGGGCTGAACGAAAAGCTTTCCGGCGTCCAGGTGCCCGCCGGCAGCCCCGCCCTCTATCCCGACGAACCGCTGGAGCGCGCGCTGGAACTGTTGGCAACTTTCCCTGCGGGCTCTTCTCTGGTGGTCCGTAATCGCTTGGACGATCAGCGCGTCGAGGGCTTCCTCAACCTCGAAAGTGCTTTGGCCGCTTACCGCAAAGATCCCCCGGCCGACAGCCTTCCCGCCTCCCACTCCGGCCGTTTGCTGGCGGCTTTGGGCATTGGCCTGGTGCTGGTGTTGGCTGGCGTCGGTGCTTATACTTACGTCTCCCGCCTGGACCGTCAAGCCGCCGCGGAAGAGCAAATGGCTCGTGGCAACGCACTCGCCCGCGAAGGCCGTTACGACGAAGCCATCGAATTGCTCCACAACAGCCTATCGGTCCTCCGCGGTCCGGAGCAGCGCTTGGCGCTTGCTCGCGCCCTTACTGAAGCCGGCCGTTACAACGAAGCCGCTGTTTACCTCGAAGACATCCTCGAGCGCATTCCTTCTTCCGGCCCCGCCAACTATTGGCGCGGGCGCACCTACAAGGCCTTGGGCCAATTGCCGAATGCCCGCCAGTACTTCACGCGCTCCATTGTTGGCGATTGGCCCGAGTACGCCCGCGCGACTCGCCTCGATGCCCGCTGGGCCTTGGTGGATACGCTTGCCGAACTCGGCGTTCTCGATGGCGCCACCGCTGAGCTCAACTCCCTGCTCGCCGAATCGCCCAACGATCGCAGCCTGATGCTACGTGTTGCCCAGCGCATGTTTGAATTGCGCCAGGCAGAGGCTGCGCTCAATCTTTTCGATCGCCTCTCGGCCCGCTATCCCAACGACGCCCAGGCCATCGCCGGCCAAGCCCGTTCGCTCTTCGCCCTTCAGCGCTATGCCCGCGCCCTGCCCGTCCTGGAAAAAGCCAGCCGCCTTTCTCCCTCCCGCGAAGACCTCGCCCGCGAGCTCCGCTTGGCTCGGGACCTTCTGGCGCTCGATCCCTTCGCGCCCCGCTTGAATGCCCGCTCCCGCCTTGCCCGCGCCACCACGCTCTATGAACGCACCACCGCGGCTCTCGCCGAATGCCCCGAGGCCCGGGATAGCCTCACCTCTCCGCCCGCCAAGCCTCCGCGCGATCTCGACGCTGTGCTCGATCAAGCCATTCGCCTGTGGGCCGCCAAGCGCAGCCGTTGCTCGGCCAAGGGCGAAGACCAGGAAGCCCTGGAGTTGCTCTATAAAACCGAGCGCCTCCAATCCATTGCCCGCGGCTTGGATCCATAAGCCTTATACCGATCTCACAGTGCTCAGGTAATGACCTAACGATTAGATGGCTTCCATACTTAAGAAGCAGTGCAACCCGCGCAATCTGAAGTAGATGTTGTTTTCCGCTCTCTTGCCGATCCTACCTGTCGTCAGGCGTTGGAGCGCCTCACGCGCGGACCGGCGTCGGTCACCGAACTCGCTTCGCCCTTTTCCCTAGCTTTGCCCAGCTTCCTACAGCACAGGAAAGTGTTGGACGAGGGCGGCTTGGTGCGATCGAAAAATTATCTCAAGGTGCGCACCTATCAGTTCGAAGCGAAGGGTCTGCAATTGGCAGAGCGCTGGCTTTCTGGCCAGCGCTGGTTTGGCGCGCCTGGACCCAACCAGAACACCTGAGGAAGTGGTTTTGTCGCGCTCGGTGGAGCATGTCCGAAGCGGAAATCGATCTTCGCCCCGGCGGCATTTTCCGCACGGTGATGCAGTCCCCTGAAGGCGGGTTTTTCCGTAATGTTGGCTGCTACCTGGAAGTAGAACCGGAAAGGAAGCCGGTGTTCACGCATGTCCACTTGCCCAGCTTCCGTCCTGATGACAAGTCTTTCATGACCGCCATCGTCACCCTCGAGCCCCAAGGCCAATGGCTTCCACCACGGCTGGGGCAAAGCGCTGGACCAACTGGTGGAGTTGGCCCAGGGTTGGGTCTAATCGTTCAATGCCACTGCTCCTGCCGAATCGAAGCCGTGCAGGCAAGTTCTACCTCAAGCCTTGGCCGTGCTATCCACTCTTTCCGCGCGCCACCACCAGGCGGCAAACACAACGCACACCACCAGCGGCAAAATTGCCACCGTACGCAGCGCCGCCGCCGGGCCCGCCTGGTCATAAATTCGCCCAATCACCGGCACGGCAAACGAATCGCTCAACATGCCCACGCCGCCCATCAAAGCCAGCAGAAAGCCGCCTCCGCGCGGGAAGCGCTCCGCCGTTATGCCCAGCATCGTGGGCCATAGGAACGTGACTCCCGCCGCAAACACCGCCGAGGCCGCCAATGCCTGCGCCGCGCCCGTGGCATGGCTTAGCGTGTAAAGCCCCACCGCCGCCAGCGCCGTGGAACCCATCATCAGGGCCACGCTGCCAATCCGCGCAAACACCCATTCGCTCGCCGCCCGCCCCAGCGCCATAATCCCGCTCACCCACACCAGCAGCGCAATGCCCGGCAAGCCCGTCGTCTTCGACAGAATCGAGGGGATCCATTGGTTCGGCGCCAGCTCCGTTGCCGCCGTCAACACCATGCACCCAAAGAGCAGCAAAAACAGGGGCCGCAACGCTTCGGCATAAATTTCGCTCGGCTTCATGCCACTCTCCACGGCCTCTGTACGGGGGAAGGGAAGTCGGAACAGCATTGCCCCGTAGATCGCCGTCGGCACCAGAATCACGCCCGTCTTCCAGCGCCAATCAAAGCCCGCGCCGCTCATGGCCCAAGCAATCAAGCCCCCAATCACAATCCCGCCCGGAAACCACAGGTGCAGCAGGTTCAGCTTCTCCACCTTCTTCTCTGGGTACAAGGTGGCCGCCAATGGATTGATCGCCGCCTCTACAAAGCCATTCGCAATGCCAATGGCGAGCGTGGCGAAGTACAAGCTCCAGAAGCCCTGCGCCGCCATCGTCCCCACCACTCCCGTGCAGTGCATCGCGAACGCCGCCCCCAGCAACGGCTTCATGCCAATGCGGTCGCAAAGCGGGCCCCCAAACACCATCGCCAAGGTAAAGCCCCAAAAAGCCGTAGATGCCGTCCACCCAATTTCTTCCTTACTCATCGCAAAGGCCGCCGCCTGCGCATCAAACACATCCGCCCGAATTGCAAAGCAAAGCGCCGTGGCAATCAAGGCAATCGAGGAACCAACAAACAATTGCGACCGCTGGGCCGCACTCAAGCTCTGGGCAGAGATCATGCCCTAAAGTTGTATCATCACGGCAGCACCCAGCCTTATGAGTCTCCTTTGCAACCCCACGGCTGGGAAAGTAATGATGCAAAGTGATGCTGATTTTGATGCGACACTTTGTGTATGAGCCTCTCGAAGCAAGTTCGTACCACGATCTCCCTTCCTGCAGCCTCTCTGTCTGCCGCTAAGCGTGCCGCCAAGGCTCGGCGGGTCAAGCTGAGTACGGTAGTCGCCGAGGCCTTAGAAGAGTCACTCAAACAACAACAGGTCAAGGATCGCGCCAAGGCCGCCTTCGCACGCTACCAGCGGGCCTTTGCGGGGTTCAACGAAGAGGAACTTATGATCCTCGATGGGATCATCCCTGAGCACAGGGGCTAAAAGGGTGTTGGACCCCACCGCCGGACCCTTTCTGTTCGATACCAGCGCGCAGAGTTGGTTTGCGAGACAAAAAGACGCGCCCGCCTGGATTACCTGGCGGACCTTGGTTTCGTCTGGCCGATTGAGCAAGGTGTGGCCAGCATCGCCGCCGAAATATGTGCGCTGCTTCGACAACCGCCGACACCACCGAAACGCGCGCACCAGTTCGTCGAATCCCGCCAGGAGCGCCTAGCTCGCTGGAGAGCGGACACGATTATCGCCGCAACGGCCCTCGTTACAGACATGCTCCTGATTCACAATAACGCCGGAGATTTCGAGACGATTCGTGACTCGCTCGAACAAGACCCCGTCCGTTTCCCCGGGCTCGGCCCGTTGAAGCTGATTCGCTGCGCTTCCATCCTTTGATGCTTGGGTAGCCAGAAAGTAGGCGATTGGTTCTGCGCCGGAGCTTCCCGATCGCTCGCGATTGGACGGGAGGGCTAAGTCCTGTACCGCAAAGAGTAGAATTCGGGACGCGGGGTCATCAAAAGTCATCCGCATGCTTGTTTATAAGCGAGCGATCACTTATAGTGGGGTTATGGGACGACCTAAAACTGTTGCCGATGACGAGTTGCTTCGGATCGCGCGAACGGAGTTTTCGCAGCAGGGGCATGCGGCCAGCACGCGTATGATTGCTCAGACAGCTGGGATCTCTCAAGCAACTCTATTTCAGCGCTTTGGAGATAAGGAAAGACTCTTTCTAGCCGCCAACACTCCTCCACCTCTCGAAGCCGCCCTCATCGTTGGGAAGCTTAGAAGAACCGAAACGGCATCCAGTTACCTCACCAAGGTCGCAATCCGGCTTCACCTGCAGGTTAGTGAAAGGGCTCCTTTAGTGCTGCTTCTTGCACGAGAGCTTACGGTGAAACCAGCAGATGTTGCAGAAGCTCATTCCAGGTTGGGTGAGACCGCGCTGGTTTCTGCATTAACCGACCAGATAGAAATACTCCAACGCGATCACCGCCTTGATCCCAACCTAAGCCCCGCTTCATTAATTGAGGCATTGCTCGTGGCTATCCACGGTCTCGTGCTTATGGATCTTATGGCTCGGGGATCTGGCCCTCCCGCAGAAGCTGCTTTGCAGCGGCTCGTGAGCCTTTTGACCCACCAAACGCAACAGAAGAGGAGAAAGCGAAATGACTGTGAATAAAGCATTAACCTTGGGTGAAGCGATTGAGCGGCTTCGACGTGAAGAAGACCCAGATGGACAAACCGTAGCGGCTATGGCTGGAGATTTGGCGGCAGCCTTTGACATGCACGATACTGTTCACATTCTCTTCGGCTGCGACACGTCGATAGAAGGCGAGATCGCTGCCCACGTGTGGATGAAATTTGGTACTACCTGCAAAATCAGCGAGATGCACCGGGCAGTCGCCAGCAATGAACACCGGAGAGTACTCGCTGGCATCGGGCACTTCAAGCTGCTGCGAATCTGGTCGCGCATGGTGCCTCGTATTCTTGCAATCATCGGAAGAGCATGCCGTATGAAAAAGCGCGTCTCCTTTGAACAGCTTCCGATGCTAAAGCTGAAGACGATCGCCGCGATTCAGGCGGAACACGGAATTTCCGCATGAATCGCTGTTGCTGAAAAAGTCCGCAAAGGGTACGTTTCGGGACGCGGTTTGGATCGCTTGAAATCCCAGATTCTGCAGTCCCGAAATGCTGTCCCCAAACAAAATCAAAGGAAACGAAATCGCATTCGAGTGCGGCTGATGTGGCTGTTCTGAAGATCAGTTAGGATTCGTACTCGACTTTAATCGACTAACGCCTGTGTGGGACGACTCTGCCGATCACTCGTTCTCGGTGATCTGGTGCGGTTGGATCCTCAGCCTTCCGCAAGTTTGCCTAAAGTTCAGCCGCGCTGACAACTCGTGGAGTTCTCTGCAAGTGCGCGAAGGGCGCTCTGCTCAAGCCGCATCGGCAAGAATTCATCCCGCGACCCCACTACGCCAGAATCTCTTTGATTACGCTTCCTTCAATCTCCGTCAACCGCTCCTTGCGCCCCAGATGCATGTAGCTCAGGGCGTGCTGGTTCAAGCCCATCAGGTGCAACAGCGTAGTGTGGACGTCGCGGAAGTGCGCCGGTTTCTCAATGGCACGCAAACCAATTGCGTCCGTCGCGCCGTGCACCATACCGCCCTTCACGCCTCCGCCGGCCATCCACATCGTGAAGCCCAGGTTGTGATGGTCGCGCCCCTTGGACCCCTGGCTTTCTGGGCTCCGGCCAAACTCGCCGCCCCAAAACACCAACGTATCTTCCAACATCCCCCGCTGCTCCAGGTCCTTCAAGAGCGCGGCCACCGGCTGGTCCGTTTGCGCGGCCATGCGCAGGTGGTTTTCTTCAATGTCGTCGTGTGCGTCCCATTGCAGGTTGCCTGGTCCGCCACCGCTCACCACGGTCACCACCCGCACACCCTTTTCCACCAGTCGTCGCGCCAACAGGCAGCGCCGCCCATAGTCGTCCGTCGGCTCTTTACCCACGCCGTACATCTCCAGCGTCTTCGCATCTTCTTTGCGGATGTCGAAAATTTCGGGCGCTTCCATCTGCATCTTGAAGGCCAGGTCGTAGGCCGCAATGCGCGCTTCCAGTTCCGTATCCTCGCCGTTCATCGCCGCCCGGTTCAGCGCCTTAATGTACTTCACGGTCTTCGAGCGTTCTTCAATCTCCACGCCCGCCGGCAGGTCTAGGTTCAACACCGGGCGCTTGCCCGGGCGCATCATCGTGGGCTGGTACACCGCGGGCAGAAATCCGTGCATGTACATCGGCTGGCCCGCCTCCAGCGCCCCGTCCGGATCCGGCAGCACACAGTAGGCCGGCAAGTTGTCCGCCTCGTTACCCAAGCCGTACACCATCCACGAGCCCATCGAAGGAAAGCCAGGAATAATGCGGCCCGTCATCATTTGGTACTGCGCCGCGGAGTGCACCACCATATCCCCGTGGCAACTGCGCAGAATTGCCAGCTTATCCACCTGCTGGGCCGTGTGCGGAAACAGGTCCGATACCTCAATCCCGCTTTGCCCATATTTTTGGAAGGTACGCTTGGTGCCCAGCAGCTTCGCGTCTTTCGCGACAAACTGATACTTCGCCTCGCCAAACTCCGCCGGGCGCTTCTGGCCGTGCAACTCGTTCAAGAGCGGCTTGGGGTCGAAAGTTTCCATCTGGCTCGGGCCACCGGCCATGAACAAAAAGATCATCCGCTTGGCCTTCGCCGCGTGGTGCGGCTGCTTGGCGGCCAGCGGATTGAACTTCGCGCCTTGGGCCTCCAGCGCCGCCGCGCCCAACAAGCCCATGCCGCAAAAGGCATCCGTCAAAAACTCCCGCCGGTTGCGGGTCCAGCGCACATGCTCGTTAGTCGACATAGAGGAATCCATTCAAGTTATACAGCGCCAGCGCAAATTCGCGTGTCCGCACCTGCGCCAACATTTCGAGAGCCAACTTCCGCTCGGCCGCGCTCGGCAGCCGCCCGGCCACCAAGCGGTAGCCCTCGTTCACCATCCGCGTCTTGTTGCCTTTGGCCAACGTCTCCAGGCGCTCCGCTAAGGCCGCTGCTTGCTGGTTGGCGAAGGCGCCGTTCATCAACTCCAGCGCCTGCGGCGCGTGCGTCGATGTTTCGCGCCGCGGACAACTCACCAGCGCATCCGGCGCATCAAAAACCTCCATCATCGGCAGGTGCAGGTTCCGCTTATAGATCAAATAAACGCTCCGTCGCCGGTGCTCCGCCGGGTCTGGATGCACCTGCCATTGCGTCGGTTTGTATAGCGCGCTCACCAGTTCCGCATCAATCGGCACCATCACGGAGGGCCCAAATTGCTTCGGGTTCAAATTGCCCGCCACCGCCAACATCGCGTCGCGAATCTCTTCGGCTTCCAGCCGCCGGCGGCTCCACTTCCAGAGCAGCTTGTTTTCCGGGTCCTTTTCCTGGGCCAAGGCGTTCACCGTATCGGAGGCTTGCCGCCAGGTTTGCGAATTCAAAATCAAGCGGTGCACGTGCTTCATGCTCCAGCCGCTCTCCATGAATTCCTTCGCCAGAAAATCCAGGATCTCCGGGTGGCTGGGCCTGCCGCCCATGCGGCCGAAATCATTGGGCGTCACCACAATGCCCTGCCCAAAGTGATAGTTCCAAATACGGTTCACCATCACCCTCGCCGTCAGCGGATTGTCCTTCGCCACCACCCACTTGGCAAGCTCGAGGCGCGGCTTATCCGTCTTGCCCAACTCGGGCGCACCTTCCGGCAACAGCACGCCCAGGGGACGCATGCCCACTGCGTCGCCCTTCGCGCTGTAGTCGCCCCGCGCCAGCAGGTGAACGGGCGAGGCCTTCTCCATATCGCTTTTGACCGTATAAACGGTCGGCGGCGCGGGTGGCTTCGACTTTTCCAGCGCTTCAATCTTTTGGGCAATCGGCCCCTTATCACTTTCCCCCAGCAGCTTCATTTGCCCTTGCAGGCGCTTGATCTCCGCGTCAATTGGCTTAATCTTCGCTTCCCAGCTTTTCAAGTCGCCGGCGGGAGACAAGGGGAAATCATGCTCCAAGGTCCCGGCGAAGTAGGCCTGCATGCGGTAGTAATCGCTCTGGCGAATCGGGTCGAACTTATGGTCGTGGCAACGCGCGCAACCCACGGTCACCCCCAAAAACGCCGCGCCCACCGCGTTCGTCATTTCCGTCAAGACCTCGTTGCGGCTCGAGGCTACTTCCTGGTTCCCCGCATTCTTCCGCAAAGGACCCAGCCGGTTGAAGCCGCTGGCGATCAACGTCTCTAGCTCTTCGGGCGCCAGTTCATCGCCCGCTAGTTGCTCCATCACAAAGCGGTCGTAGGGCTTGTCGTTCTGAAAGGCGCGAATCACATAATCGCGGTAGCGAAACGCATCCTGGCGGTGCGTATCGTATTCAAAGCCATCGGTCTCGGCAAAGCGCGCCACATCCAACCAATGCTGTCCCCAGCGTTCGCCGTAATGCGGGCTCCCCAACAATTGGTCCACCAGCTTGGCCCAAGCGTCCGGCCGCTTATCGTTCACAAACGCGGCCACTTCCGCGGGAGTAGGCGGCAAGCCCGTCAAATCAAAATACAAGCGCCGCACCAACACCTGCTTACTTGCCGGAGCAGACTTCGCCAAACCCGCCTTCTTCAGCCGCGCCTCCACCATCGCATCAATCCCGCCCTCGCCGGGCTTCAGCGGTTGAAAGGCCCAATGCCTTCGCTCCGCTGCCGAGTACTTGCCCAGGGGGGCAACGGTTTCGGCGGTCAATGTAAACACCTGCAGGAGAATCAGCGCTTGACGTATCACGGTTGGTTATGGGAATGTTATCGAAGCGCAACAGGGAATTCAACCCGATGTGGTTCGCCCCTTTCGTACTTTCTTTGCTTCCCGCCGATCTTGACCGCCTAGGCCAAGCCTGTTCGGTTGTTCCTTCCACGGCCCGCAAGATGGAAATTGAGGTGGAAATTGAGTGGGCGCAACCTACCGGCGCCTCCCAGGTCCGTCCTTTGCCCTCCACCAGCGATGTGAAGCAACTTTACGCCAATTGGCTAAAGGTTCGCTATCGCTACCAAATCAATTCCCTCAACGCCGCCTACGGCACTGACTTCACATCCTTCACGGACCTTACCGAAAGCTCCTTCGCCGGCTTCAACGCTTCCCGCCCCGCGGTACGCGAAGACGATCTCGCCTTTCAATCGGAGCTCGATGCCTTCACCCTCTCCACTGTTCAAGCCGGTTGTCCCGCTTCGGTGAGCAAAGTGGCATGGAAGCGCAAGCGCACATAGTCCGCCGTCCATTGGGAGGCCGTATCGCGCAAGGCCGGCGCCAAGAGTTCCACCGCCCGGTCAAACACTCGCTCCTGCTCTTCCCGCGGTAAGTGCTTCACCCAAGGCCGCGCAAACGTTTCCATCCATTTGCGCATCCCCGTGGGTAAGGGCGTGGGCCGCGGAATCAGTTGCGCCGCGTTCACCCGAAACCCTCCTTGCTCCAAGACCTGCGCAAATTCCTGCGCCGTTGGGTAGTACCACGCAAAGCCTTCGTCATCCACCGCAGACTCCCGTAGGCTTGCCCGCAGCGCGGTGGCAATTGCCGCAACATTGCCAAAGCCGCCAAACTCACCCACAAACCTTCCACCCGGCCGCAAGTGCTCCTGCACACACCCCACCACGGCGTGAATGTCCCGCGTCCAATGCAACACCGCATTCGTGAAAACCGCATCAAACTTACGACCCAACGCGAAGTGGTGCATGTCTCCTTCCACCACATGCAAGCCCCGCTGCCACGCTGCTTCCACCATCGAAGGCGCTGCGTCCAAGCCCCACACCTCGCCCGGAATCCGCTCCGTCAGCGCCCCGTCGCCGCAGCCCAAATCCAGAATCGATTCGCCCTCTTGCGCCGCCAGTAGCTCTAGTACCGCGCTGCCCAAGTCCGAAACAAATCTCGCGTTTTTGTTGTAGCTTGCCGCGTCCCATTCGTTGCTTGCCATACCCCGAATGTAGCCGACTTCCCCACCGCTTTCCGTTTCGTCCCACCCAAAACCTTCTCGTCCCAAACGAATCCGGGAACTTCTTGCCCCGCTCATTCGTTAGCTAACACAACCCGCTCTCTTCCGTCTGATCTGCATACCACTTCCGTCAGGCGTTTCCCAAGTTGTAAGGAGGTTTTCGAATGATGCGTGTCCTGATATCCGACGAAGAAAGAATGGCCCGCCAGGCACTGGCGCAATTGTTGTCCCCCGAGCCTGACGTCCAGATCATCGCCGAAGTCACGGATTGCGTGGCCGCCGCGGACTTTCTGCGCACCAAGCACGTCGACATTGCCTTCGTGGAAATTTGCTCCACCGGCAGCGCGGCTTGGGATTTGCTAAAGGCTGCGCGCCCAGAATCCCGCCCCCTCATTGTTCTGCTAGCGCCCAACGAACAAAGCGCCCTCCGCGCCTTTGAGGCCAATGCCTTCGATTACCTCTTGAAGCCTTTCCACGCCGAGCGCTTGCGCACCACCCTCTCCCGCGCCCGCCAACAGCTTTCCCTCATGGACCGCCAAGGCGCCTCGAGTGCTTCCGTGGATTCCGAACGCATCCCCATTCGCACGAATGGCCGTATCTTGCTACTCAAAACCGAAGAGATCGACTGGGTGGAGGCCGAACACAATTACGTTCGTCTGCACACCCGCCAAGCCTCCCACTTGATTCGCGAAACCATGAACGGCCTCGAGGGCAAGCTCAACCCCCGCCGCTTCCGCCGCATCCACCGCTCCGCCATCGTCAACGTAGAACGTATCCAGGAGATCCAACCCTGGTTCCGCGGCGACGCCATCGTTGTCCTCGAAAATGGCCATAAGCTTACCGCCAGCCGCAACTTCCGGGACCGCCTACGCGAATACCTGCACTAATTGCGTGCCTTAAGCTGTGAAGCGAAACCGGCGATTCCTCTCCGCTTCCTGTTGCAGGACCGTCCGCCGGTAAAGTTCCAGGAGCGCCGCCAGTTCCTGGGCCTTCATCCCATAGTTGCTTGGCAGTTGCGCGTTAAAGCCCGCCAAAAAGCCAACCGCCTTTCCGGCTATGGACGTCTTGCTGCGCACCGTCTTCCAGCCCACCGAGCGCCGCACCGGAATAAAGCTCAACATCGTTTGCGTAATCACGCAAAACTCTTCCACCTCGCTCCAGGGCGTCGTCTTATCACCAAACATGCCGTTGCGATAGGTAAAGCCTTGCCCGTCCAGCTTCAAGTTCCCCCCCAAACCCGGAATCAACAGCAACACCCCGCTCACCAAGCCCACCATCCCCATCGTCGGATTTTTGCCTATTATCAAAAGGCCGCAAAATAGGCTCGCCAACGCTAACACCACTTGCTGCTTGCTCCATAGCGGGCTCTTCAGTATTTTTTCCATCGGTAGCAAGCTAATCGTCCGGCCATTGCAAGCTCTTTAGCGGCACCGTCCCCTTCCAAGGGCTTTTTAATCTAAGGCCGGAACTACCAACAGTTTCCCCCGCGTCCGTCCCGTTTTGCTCGCTTCGAGCGCGGCCACCACTTGGCCCAAGCCATACTCCGCCGCAATCGCCATGCGCAACGCGCCACCTTCAATCCAAGGCCGCACCTGCTCCAACCGCTCCCGGCTCGGCAGAATTCCGTAAGCGTAGCCGGTTGCATCTTTCGCCTCTAATACCTCTGAGGGTGGCAGCGGGAACACCGGTGTCACATATTGCCCCCCTTGGCGCAAGGCCGGAATTGCCGCCAGCGCCGCCTCCCCGCCCACGGTGTCAAAGATAAAGTCCACGCCCTGCACAAAGTCCGCAATCGCTCCCGCACCGTAATCGATTGCCTGCGCGCCCAAACTTTCTACGTATTCGGCATTCCTACGCGAAGCCGTCGCATACACTTCCGCCCCGCTCGCTTTGGCCATTTGCACCGCCGCCGAGCCCACACCGCCCGCCCCACCCAACACCAGCAGCCGCATCCCCGCCGCCAGCTTGCCGTAAACAAAAAGCCCTTCAAACGCAGTAATCGTAGCTACGGGATACGCCGCCGCCTCTTTTAACGAAATGCCCTGTGGCGCCCGCGCGCATTCATTCTCAAGCAACTTCACCTTCTCGGCGTAGCCCCCTCCGCGCTGCAAACTCGGATAGCCAAACACCGCGTCGCCCACCGCGAACTCCGTCACGCCTTCTCCCACCGCCTCCACGGTGCCCGCCACATCGCAACCCGGTACATAGGGAAATGGAATCTCAATCGCCCCGCGCAGATACCCTTCCACCAGCTTCCAATCCACCGGGTTCACCCCCGCCGCCTCAACACGCACCAGTAGCTCGCCGCTCCCCAAGATTGGCGCCTCTGCCTCTTCCAGTCGCATCTCGCCAATCGGCTGATATTTTTCTTGAATCATCCGGCGCATTAATGAATCCTCATTGACCTGTTTGTGACGAACCCTTGACGGTGTTGCAATGCTTTCCCGCTAGCCTCGAAACATGCGCATTTTGGGTCTTGCCCTTTCCATGCTTGCCTTTGTCTCTGGCCTGTCGGCGCAAACCGCAACAGGCTCCATTGTAGGCACAGTTTTAGATCCCGCTGGAGCCGCCGCTCCCGGCGCTTCCATCGTTGTCACCAACCTTGCCACCAACGATGCCGCCCGCACACAAACTACCGGCGAGGGCAACTATTTGGTGCCCCTGCTCCGCCCCGGCACTTACAAAATCGAAGTAAACCTGGCCGGCTTTAAGAAGTTTGTGCAAGAGGGCATCGTCCTCCAAGTCCAGCAACAAGCCCGCCTCGACATCACTCTCGCCGTCGGCGACGTCACCGAAAGCGTCTCCGTCACTGCCGACGCCTCGGTGCTCGAGACCACCTCCTCCTCCATCGGCAAGGTGGTTGACAACAAGCGCATCCTCGACCTTCCCCTTAACACTCGCAACGTCTACGGCCTCATCTACCTCACCCCCGGCGTCGCCGGCGGCATTGGCAATTCTCACAACCAGCTTGGCTACTCGGTAAATGGCGTCCGCGGCGGCCTTTTCGATACCCTCATCGATGGATCCTCCGCCGCCTTCCCCACCGTGAACGGGTTCCATGGCATCTCGGTCTTCCCCTCCGTTGACGCCGTCGCCGAATTCAAGGTCCAAGCCTCCAACTACTCCGCCGAGTTTGGCCGCTCCAATGGCAGCGTACTCAACCTTGTATACAAGTCCGGCACCAACGCCTTCCATGGCTCGGCTTATGAGTTCCTGCGCAACTCCGTCCTCGACGCCAACAACTACTTCAATAACTCCCGCGGCGTGGATCTCGCCAGCTTTAAGCGCAACCAATTCGGCGGCACCTTCTCCGGTCCCCTCCGCAAAGACCGTACCTTCTTCCTGGTCGCCTATGAAAGCCTGCGCGAGCGCAGTTTCCGCGAAACCCTCAGCACCGTACCCACCGAAGAACAGCGCCGCGGCGATTTCTCCCTCACCCGCGCCGACGTGGCTCGCGCCATCACGATTTTCGATCCCCTCGCCACCACTCCCTCCGGTAACTCCGTTGTCCGCTCCCCCTTCCCGGGCAACATCATCCCTTCCAATCGTTTCGATCCCGTCGCCGTTAACGTCATGCGCTTCTATCCCACGGCAAACCAAGCGGGCCTTCCCGGTTCGCGCCAGCAGAACTTCTACAATTCCGGATCTGCTTCCATCGACACCAACAACTACGATCTCCGCATTGACCACAACATCACGCAGGCGCAAAAAATCTTTGGCCGCCTCTCTCGCCGCTATTCTTTCAGCGGCCCGCCGCAGTTCTTCCCCGGAGAAACCGGCCAGGCAGAAGGCCGCATCAACCTGAACGATTGGGGCACGAACGCCGTCACCGACTACACCAACACCCTCAACGCCACCTCGATCCTCAACCTCCGGCTCTCCTTCGCCCGCAACCTCTTCCTCTTTGACAATCAAGGCCTTGGCTTCGCACCCTCCAGCCTCGGCCTCCCTTCCGATTTCGATTCCGCCGTCGACCTCCCCATGTTCCCCCGCTTCGGTGTTGCGGGCCAAGTGAACCTGGGCGGCAACGACCACCGCCAAAGTGGCTTTAACCAATACGGTCTCGCCGGCAGCTTCACGAAGCTCTTGGGCAAACACTCCCTCAAGGCCGGCTACGAAGGCCGCCACCTCCGCATCAACGTTTGGGAAGCCCGCGCCGCCGGTACCTTTAATTTCACCGCCGGCATGACCCAAGGCCCCAACCCCAATCAGGCCAGCGCCACCGCCGGCTATGGCTTTGCCAGCTTCCTCTTGGGCGCGGGCGCTAATGGCAACTTCTTCCAGAACTGGAAGAACGTTGCTTCCACCAGCTTCTACCATGCCTTCTATCTGCAGGACGATTTCCGCGTCACGCGCAAGCTCACGCTCAATCTGGGTGTTCGCTACGACTTTGATACCCCCCGCAAAGAACGCTACGACCGCATGAGCTGGTTCGATCCCTCCGCTCCTTCACCGCTCGCCCAAACCACACCGGGCTTCTCAAACCTCCAGGGCGGCCTCCGCTTCGTGGGCGTCGATGGCAACAACCGCGTCCAATACGATGGCGACTGGAACAACATCGCCCCCCGCCTCGGCTTTGCTTATCAGTTGAACGAAAAGACCGTTATCCGCGGCGGTTGGGGCCAGATGTTTTCCTCCTCCACGCTGGGAGCCCAAGGCACGGTGGGCCCCTATGGCTTCCGCGTGGAAACTCCCTGGGTAGCCTCCCTCGACAACATCACTCCGCTGAATTACCTCCGCAACCCCTTCCCCGCTGGCTTCCGCCCGGTGCCCGGTTCGCGCGATGGCCTTCTCACCGCCATCGGCGGCAACGTCGAAGGCCCTCTGCGCGAGACGCCTGTCCCTTATGTCATCCAGTACAACTTCACCATCCAGCGCGAACTTCCCGGCCGTATTTCCCTTGAAGTAGCCTACGTTGGTAATCGCGGCCGCCAACTCTCCCGCGGTGGCGAAGGTGGCTTCACGCTAAACCAGGTTGACCCCCGCTTCCTCTCCCTCGGTTCGCAACTCAACCAACTGGTCGATAATCCCTTCTTCGGCCAAGGCCTCCCCGGCATTCTGGCCAACCCGCGCATCAGCCGCGCCCAACTCCTGCGCCCCTATCCACAGTTCCTGAACGTCCTGCCCTTGTTCAGCGCCGGCTCCAATTCGGACTACAACGCCCTCCAAACCAGCTTCTCCAAGCGCTATTCCAAGGGCGTCGTTTTCGAGGGCAACTACACTTGGGCCAAGTCCATCGACGATGGCACCAGCTCCATCGATAGCTACAATCTCCGCCTTGGCCGCAGCGCTACTAGCGTTGATTTCCGCCACCGCTTCGTCTTCAGCGGTGTCTACGAACTCCCCTTCGGCCGCGGCCGTCAGTTCCTGAATGGCATGTCCAAGTTTGCCGATGCCCTGCTGGGTGGCTGGCAGGTCAACGGCATCTACACGCTCCAATCCGGCAGCCTGCTCGGCATTGGTGCGTCCAACACCGCTGGCATCTTCAATATGGCTTCCCGCGCGAACAACAACGGCAACTCTGCCGCTCTGGATATTGATGCGCACGATCGTCTCCTCCGCTGGTTCGATACCAGTGTCTTCTCGCAACCCGCTGCCTTCACCCTGGGCAACGTCAGCACCTTGGTGCCGGACCTTCGCGGCCACCATACCAACAACATGGACCTCTCCGTCTTCAAAGAGTTCCGGCCAGTTGAGCGCATCCGCATCCAATTCCGCGCGGAAAGCTTCAACTTCGCCAACCGCGTGCAGTTCTCGAACCCGAATACAACGGTCACCGCCGGCGCCGCCTTTGGCCGCGTCACCGCGCAAGCCAACCAACCCCGCCAACTCCAGTTCGGCCTGAAGCTATTGTTTTAAGCCGCAACCGTTGGAGCCCCTGTTAAAATAAAGGGTTCCATGCAAATCGAGAAAGTCTACGAGCCTCAGCGCTTCGAATCGCGCTGGGCCGCCTGGTGGGTCGAGTCGTCCCTGTACGCTGCCAATCCGCAGGCCCCGGGCGAGGTATTCTCCCTGTGCATCCCGCCGCCCAACGTCACCGGCAGCCTGCACATGGGCCACATGCTCGAACACACCATGATCGACATGGTGGTCCGCTACTACCGCATGACGGGTCGCAACACCCTTTGGCTTCCTGGCACCGATCACGCCGGCATCGCCACGCAAATGGTGGTTGAACGCCAGATGGCCAAAGAGGGCCTAACCAAGCACGACCTCGGCCGTGAAAAGTTTGAAGAGCGCGTTTGGAAGTGGAAGGCCGAATCCGGTGGCGCCATCGTCCACCAGATGAAGACCGTTGGCGTCAGTTGCGATTGGACGCGTGAGCGCTTTACGCTTGACCCCGGCCTCTCCCGCGCCGTGCGCGAGGTCTTCTGCGGTCTCTATGAACGTGGTCTGCTCTATCGCGGCGAGCGCATGGTGAATTGGTGCCCCCGCTGCGCCACCGCCCTTAGCGACCTTGAAACCAAGCACGAAGAATCCGACGGGTCCCTTTGGGAAATCCGCTATCCCGTTTTGAGCAGCGACGGCCAAGCCAGCGATGAATTTCTTACCGTCGCCACCACTCGCCCGGAAACCATGCTGGGCGATACCGCCGTCGCCATCAACGCCAAGGACGAACGTTACCTCCACCTCCATGGCCGCCAGGTCCTGCTGCCATTGCTCGATCGCGCCATCCCCATCATCCTCGACGATCTCGCCGACCCCGCCTTCGGTACCGGCGTTGTGAAAGTCACCCCCAGCCATGACCCCAACGACTTCGAAGCCGGCCAGCGCCACAACCTGCCCCAAATCAAAGTCATTGGCGAAGATGCCAAAATCACCGCCGCCGGTGGGCCCTATGCCGGCCTCGATCGCTTCGATGCCCGCAAGCAAGTCCTCGCGGATCTTGAGCAGCGCGGCTATCTCGTCAAAACCAATCCCCACAAGCTTTCCATTGGCCGTTGCGAACGCTGCCAAACCATTGTCGAACCCCTTGTTTCCAAGCAATGGTTCGCCAATATGAAGCCGCTCGCGGAAAAGGCCATCGCCGCCGTGGAAGACGGCCGCACCACCATCGAGCCCGAACAATCCCGCACTGTTTTCTTCCACTGGATGCGCAACATCCGCGATTGGTGCGTCAGCCGCCAGCTATGGTGGGGCCATCGCATCCCCGCCTGGTATTGCGGTGCTTGCGGTGAAGTCACCGTCGCCCGCCAGGATCCCACACAATGCGCCCATTGCGGCAGTGCCCAGCTTACCCAAGACCCCGACGTGCTCGACACTTGGTTCAGCTCCGGCCTTTGGCCCTTCTCCACGCTCGGCTGGCCGGACCAAACCGCGGATCTCGCCAAGTATTACCCCACCACGCTCATGATCATGGGCTACGAGATTCTCTTCTTCTGGTGCGCCCGCATGATGATGCTCGGCCTGGAGTTCATGGGCGAGGTCCCCTTCCGCCACGTCCACATCCACGGCATCGTCCGCGACGCCCAGGGCAAGAAAATGTCCAAGACCCGCGGCAACACCGTCGATCCTCTCGAAATCACCTCGAAGTACGGCACCGACGCCGTCCGCATGGCCCTGCTCACCGCCTGCACGCCCGGCAGCGACATCCTTTGGACGGAAGACAAGCTGCCCGCCTCCCGCAGCTTCGCCAACAAAATCTGGAACGCCTCCCGCTTCCTCTTCCTCAACATGGAGCGCGCCGGTATTGAACCGTTCATTCCAGAATCCGCCTCGCCCCAATTCCTCGAAGAGCGTTGGATCCGTGCCCGCCTCAACCTCGCGGCCCAGACTTGCAACAACGCCATGGCCGCCAACCGCTACCACGAAGCCTCCCAAACCATGTGGCATTTCTTCTGGGACGATTTTTGCGATTGGTATATCGAACTCATTAAGCTCCGCTTCAACGACGAAGCCAACCGCGCCTCCATTTGGGCCAATCTCCTCAGCACCTTCGAAGCCGCGCTCCGCTTGCTCCATCCCGCCATGCCCTTCCTCACCGAAGAGCTTTGGCAGCGCCTCCGCAATAGCGATGCCCATCCGCCATCCATCTCGCTCGCCGCTTATCCTGCTTTCACTGCCGCGCACGACGACGCCGAAGCCCTGCGCCATATGGACCTGCTGCAGGAAATCATCACCGCCGCCCGCACCCTGAAAGCGGAAATGAAGGCCGACCCCAAGGCCGAACTCGCTGGCGAACTTTATGCCGAGGGCGAAGCCTTCGCCGTTGCTCGCGATCATGCCGAGGCCATCCGCAAGCTTGCGGGTGTTGACCTTGCACTCCACCCGCAGCGCGGCGCCAAGCTCGAAGGCCCCTCCCGCTCCACCGCCGCTTTTGACCTTCTCCTCAAAGTCCCTGCCGCCAACGCCGAGGCCCAGCGCAAGCGCCTCGAAAAGGAAATTGCCGATCTCGAAAAGGTCATTGCCAACACCTCCCGCCAACTCGGCGACGAAAAGTTCCTCGGCAAGGCCCCGCCCCACATCATCGAGGGCATGAAGGCCAAGCTCGCCGACTACGAACTCCAACTCTCCAAGAACCGCGAGGCCATCCATGCGCTTTGAGGGCCCCTTTGAGGTTGTCGACCGCGCCCTCGCCGAAGACATCGGCACCGGCGACATCACCAGCGAACTCACCGTCCCGGCCGATCGCCTCGCCCGTGGCCGCTTCTTCGCCAAACAACCTCTCGTGCTTGCCGGCGTAGAAGTCCTGCCGCAGATATACCCCACCGGCCTCACCGTTCACCACTCCAGCGGCGCGCGCCTCGCCCCCGGCGATTGTGTCGCTGAAGTCACCGGCAATGCCCGCCGCCTGCTTTCCTGCGAGCGCACGGCCCTCAATTTCCTCCAACGCCTTTCGGGCATTGCCACTCTGGCTGCTCAATTCGCCGCCGAAGTAGCGCACACCAAGTGCAAGGTGCTCGATACGCGCAAAACAATTCCGGGCCTCCGCGTTTTGGAAAAAATGGCCGCCGCCGCGGGTGGTGTAACTAACCACCGCCTGGGCCTCTTCGACGCCGTTCTCATCAAGAACAACCACATCGCCGCGGCTGGTGGTGTGGCTCAAGCCCTAGCCGCCGCCTTGCCTTCCGGGTTGCCTGTCGAGATTGAAGTCCGCACCCGCGCCGAACTCGACGAAGCCCTGGCCCACGGCGCCACCCGCCTCTTGCTCGATAACCTCAGCCCCGCCGAAGCCCGCGAATGGATCACCTACATCAACGGCCGCGCTTCTTGCGAAATCTCCGGCGGCGTCACCCTCGCCACCGTTCGCGCCTATGCCGAAGCCGGCGCGGATTTCGTTTCCTCCGGCGCCATCACGCATTCCGCCCCCGCCGTCGATCTCAACTTCCGCCTCGAATTGCTGTGAACCCCATCCACTGGCACCCCTCCCTTCCCTCCACCATGACGGAGGCCGCCCGCCTTGCTTCCAACGGCGTTCCCTCTGGCACCGTCGTGGCTGCCCTTGCCCAAACTTCTGGCCAAGGCCGCCACGGCCACACCTGGGAAAGCCCCGCGGGCGAGGGCCTCTATTGCACCTTTCTCTACCGCCTTTCCGCAGAACCCTCAATCCAACCCGCAGAACTCTCCTGCCTTACCCTCGCCTTTGGCTTGGCTGTTGTCGAAGCGCTCACTTCGCTCACCGGCGCCAGCTTCGATATCCGCTGGCCCAACGACATCCTCTGGCAAGGCCGCAAATGTTGCGGCATCCTTACGCGCCTCGAAGGCGATTGCGTTCTCGCCGGCATCGGCATCAATCTCCTCCAGCGACGTTTCCCGTCGGGCCTTCGTACCCCCGCCGTTTCGCTCTTCGAAATCACCCAGCGCGAATTTACGCCCGCCGCCATGCTGGCCGCTCTCCTCGCCCCCATGAACCACGCCATCGATCTCTTCACCTATTCCGGCCGCGAGCCCATCCTCCGCCTCTTTGCCCAAGCCTCCAGTTATGTCCAAGGCCGCCGCGTTCAGGTTGACCTCGATGGTAGGACAATCAGAGGAACCACCTGCGGCCTGGACCCCTATGGCTTCTTGCTGGTCGAAACCGAAAACGGCGCCCGCGAAACCATCCTTTCCGGCAGCGTCCGCCCCTGGGAGTAATTCATGCTGCTTGCTTTGGACGCGGGAAATACCAACATCACCATTGGCGTTTTTGACGGCGATCGCCTGCTCACCAGTTGGCGCCTCCGCACCGTGCGCGAACAAACCGCCGACGAATGGGGCATCCAACTCCGCAGCCTTTTTCGCGCCGCCGACATTGATCCCCGCGTTGTCACCGGCGTCGCCATCGCTTCCGTCGTCCCTCCCATCGACCAACAACTCACGCTCGCCGCGCGCCGCTATTTTTCCACCGAGCCGCTCTTCGTTTCCGTCGAGCGCGATCTTGGCCTGGAAGTCCGCATCGACAACCCCCGCGAAGCCGGCGCCGATCGCCTTGCCAATGCCGTCGCGGCTTTTCACAAATACGGTGGCCCCTGCGCCGTGGTCGATTTCGGCACCGCCATCAATTTCGACATCACCAGCCGCCAAGGCCATTTCCTTGGCGGCATCATCTGCCCTGGCATCGGCATCGCCATCAGTGGCTTGTTCGAAAAAGCGGCCCGTTTGCCGCTCGTGGATTTCCGCGCCCCCCGCCGCCTCATCGGCACCAACACCGTTGATTGCATCCAAAGCGGCCTCTACTACTCCACCATCGGCGCCATCGATGGCATCCTCGATCGCCTTCTCGCCGACCTTGGCGCGGACCTCAAAATCATCGGCACCGGCGGCCAAGCCCGCCTCATCACCGAAGGCTCGCGCTATTTGAAACTCGTTGACGACGACCTCACCCTCGAAGGCGTCCGCCTTATCTGGGAGCGCCATGCCCAACGCTAACTCCTCCCCCGCCTTCAACTACTTCAACTACTTCACCGAAATCGAAGAGCGCTTCCAAAAGGCCCGCGGCAAGGCTCTCTTCCTCATGTCGCCGGTCGATTGGGCCTTAGTTGAAACCTGGAAAGAACAGGGCATTCCGCTCGAAGCCGTACTCCGCGGCATCGACGACGCCTTCGACAAATGGCGCCAGAAGAAATCCAAGACCACGCAAGTCAACTCCCTGGCCTACTGCGCCCAAGCCGTCATGGAAGCTGCCCGCCGCATTCAGGACCCCGCCGCTGCTCCCGCTTCCGCTCCCACGCTGCTTTCTGCCGAGGAGCTCGAAGCCCGCCTCCGCGAAGCCGCTTCGCAGATTCCCGCCGAGTTCCCCACCATTCGCGACGCCCTGCTCACCCTCGCCACGGAAGCCGCCTCTTGGCTCGACCGTCTCGAAGAGCTGGAACAAAACCTCAGCGCCCTCTCCGATAAACTCCTCGCCTCCCTGCGGGCCGAAACATCTGAGGCTGATCTTCTCCGCTGCCGCCAATCCGTCGACGCCCAACTCAAACCTTACCGCTCCAAGCTCAGCGCCGCGGACCTCATGCTCATGGAAAAAAAGTTCCTCGACAAAATGCTCCTGGACCACCGCCGCGCCCCCCGCCTCAGCCTCTATTATTGGATCTCATGAACTCCTTGCTCCGGCGGGCGCCCCTTCTTATTCTCCCGCCCCTCGCCCTGTTGGCCATCCTGCTCCGCCTCGCGGGCCTCGACCGCTCCCTCTGGCTCGATGAAACATGGGTGGCTAATTCTGTTTTAAATCATTCTCTGGCCGGAATGTTTTATTACGAAGGCTGGCTGCAAACCACCCCCCCGCTCTTTCTCCTCCTCTTGCGCGCCTCCGTCCTGCTTTTCGGCGAAAACGATCTCGCCTTCCGCCTTCCCCCTCTCCTCTTCAGCCTTGCCTCCCTCTGGCTTTTCTGGCAACTGCTCGCCTCCGCCTTGCCCCACCGCCCCGCTTTGCGCCTCCTCGGTTGGACCCTCTTCGCATTCGCTCCCGAAACCCTCCTCCGGGCCACGGAAGCCAAGCAATACTCCGCCGACGCCTTCGCCGCCTGCCTCCTGCTCTGGCTCGCCCTGCGCCAAAGGCACTCGCTTCCGCACGCCTGGGCATTCCTCGTTGCCGTCCCGCTTTGCTTTTCGCTCAGCTATGCCAGTCTCTTCGTCCTTCCCGCTTGTCTTTTTGTTTTGCTCCGCCGGCCGCGCTTCTTTCTCGCCTCTTCCGCCCTCGCTGCCGCCACCTTCCTGCCGCTCTATTTCTTCCTCATCCAACCCAACACCAATTCCGTCCTGCGCGACTTCTGGGACATCCAGCGCCCCTCCCTCCCTTGGCCTAAATACCTCGTCTGGCAAGTCCAAACCCTCAGTTCCCACCTGCTCCGTTGGCAGGGCCAATCCCTTCCTTTTCGCCTTGCTCCTCTCTTCCTCCTCCCTCTTCTGCCTGCTATCCTCCGCCGCCCCTTTCGCCCCGCCCTCCGGCTCGCCGTGCTTCCCCTCCTCTGCCTCCTCGCCGCCGATCTCTTCCGCCTTTATCCGGTCTTCCTCCGCACCACTCTCGTCCTGCTGCCCAGCCTCATCCTCCTACTCCTGACAAATCTTGCCCTCCTCCGCCTTCCCCGCTTTTCTCCCCGCCTGCTTGCGGGCGCATGGCTCTTCCTCGCCCTTGCCTTCACCTTTTTCCAAACTCAGCAAATCTCCTTCTCCCGCCTCGCCACCCCCATCGAGAACAATCGCGACGCCGTTGCCCACCTCGCCGAGTATTTCCAAAAGGGCGACGCCCTCCTGCTGCACGCCAGCATGCTCGAACCTTACCGCCTCTATTCCCAGCGCTACGCTCTCGAGTCGCTCCCCGTGCTGCAAGCCCACACCGCCTCGCCCTGTTGCCCTCGTGCCGTCCGCCAAGCCCGCTCTACCTCATCGGCCTCGCTCCTCGCCGCCGATCTCGCGCGCACACTGCCTTCCCCTCTCCCCACCCGCCTCTGGTACCTCACCACCAACCGCGCCGACCATTGGTCTTGGACTCAATTCGACGACCGCTTCCCCACCTTCACTTACCTCCAACGACGCGGCTGCAAACAAAAACCCACGCCTCTGTTCGAAGGCGTGGGCCTGGTTTTGTTCGCTTGTAGCAGCGAGTAGTTTCGAGCGCGAGGTTTAGAAGTAAATCTTCGCGCCCAATTGCACCTTGCGGCTGCCACTCGTCAACGAGTTGAAGATACGTCCGAACGTTGCTGAACTCAGGTTTGCCGTGGGGAAGCCAAAGCTCGGCGTATTCGTTACGTTAATCGCATCCGCACGCAACTCCACGCGGAAGCGCTCCGAAATCGGAATCCGCTTCATCAGCGTGAAGTCCATGTTGAAGAAACGCGGTCCGTAGAAACGGTTACGCCCGCTCGATCCAATGGACCCCGCTGACGGGTTGCTGAACGCCGCCACTTCCGAAGGATCGAAAAACCACTTGATCCCATCCGGACGATCCTGCGTGGTGCCGAAGCTGCCGCAATCCGTACAGTTGGCCGTCGCACTAATCACATTCGAGAATTGGTTGAAGCCGCTGTACACCGTAAAGGGCCGGCCCGAGGTCAACGTCAGCGCCCCGGTCACTTGCCAGTCCGCCAACGCCAACCGCAACGGCTTCGCCGCATTGGCCGCAAACGGAATTTCGTACAACCAGTAACCCTGCAGCGCATGCCGCCGGTCAAAGTCGCTCGGCGCGTAATTGCCGCGCCGGTTGTAGATGTCAAACGGCGTCGACGAACCCGATTGGTTCACCCCGCCCGACACCGTCGTAAAGGTCGGGTCAAAACTGCGCGTGTCCATGCTCTTGGACCACGTGTAGCCCAATTGCGCCGTAAAGCCCTTCGTCATGCGCCGCTCCACCTGAATCTGCAGCCCGTGATAGGTGCTGAAGTCGTTGGAGTCAATCACATTCGTGTTCGCATGCTGCGGATTATTCAGGAAGAAAAATTCGCCCAGGCCAGAAGCCGCCGGAAGCGTACGCCCGCCAACCAAGCGCCGCGAAATATCCTGCGCGATAATGCCCACCGAGTTGCCCCGGATGTCCGCCGCGTAAACCCTGCGCATCAGGTCGCTGCCGGTTTCCGTCGAACGGCGCCGCGGGTCCGGACCCAGCAGTTGGTTGATCAGCGGGCTTTGCCCACCGCCCGCCACTACGTTGTAAGCGTCCAGGAACCCATTATTCGTCAGGTTCACTTGGTTGATGTTGTAAGCGCCAAACAGGTTGTGCGCCCGGCGCCCAATGTAGTTCACATCGATCACCGTGTTCCGCGCCACCTGCCGTTGAATGCCAAAGCTCCACATGTGCGTCTGCGGCATTTCAAAGTTCGGGTCCACCACCGTAATCGTGTTCGCGCTAAAGGCTGGCGGCTGCGCAAAATCCGACGGCCGCCCGTTGGGCGTAAGAATACTCGTATTCAAATTCCGCAAGCGCCCGCCCGCCTGGCCAAAGGCTTGGTTGGTCGAACCCTGCGCCTGCCCCGGCAGGTTTTGCAACACGCTCGAGCTCAGCACAAACGTGTTCAAGCGGTCATACGCCAAGCGGTAGTTCGAACGGATTACCGTCTTGCCGTCGCCAAAGGGATCGTAGGCAATGCCCAACGATGGCCCCCAGTTGTTGCGGTCGCTGCGGAACAAACGGCCCTCCACCCAACGCGCATTGCTCGTCGGCGCCCCACCAATCGCAATGGCTTGGTCGGGGTTCAGAATGCGGCCTTCGGGGTCCGATTGCGGCGCCATCTTCATTTCCAGCCGCAAGCCTAGGTCCACTGTCAGGTTCCGTGTCACCTTCCAGGTGTCCTGGAAATAGAAGTCATACTCGTTGTACAGCGCCTTGAAGTTATAGAGTTGCGCCTCAAATTGGTCGCCCGTATTCACAAAGCCGCGGTTCACCGTGCCCACCCGGCCCAGCATGTAGTTAATGCTCGATTCCAGGTTCGGCCGGTCAAACGCCGTATTGATATCCGCCGGCAACCCGAATCGCGCCGGGTCTACCGTATTCACCGTCCGGCTGAAATTCGCCGTCGTCGTAATGTTCGCCCCGCCTACGCTGCCGCGCACGTCCCGGTGGCTCGCCAGGCGGAAATTAATGCCGCCCTTCAGCGTATGTGCCCCCGCGAAGTAGCTGAAATTGTCCACAATCTGCCACGTGTTCAACTTGCGCGCGTTGCCAAAGGTCAACGATTCCGGCACCAGCACCGGCGCGCCCGTCAGGTTAATCGCGTTCAAGTCCGCCGTTGGCACTTGGAAGTCAAAGGCAAAGTAATTGCGGCCCACCACCAACTCATTTGTGATTTTCGACGTTGGATTCGTGCGCCAGTTGAACGCCAGGTTCGAAGGCGTCCGGAACGTGTTCACGGGACAGTTCGACCCCGCAAAGAAGGGCGCCCCGCCGTTCACCCGGTCGCACAACGTGTTCTGCTCGCCAAACAGGATGCGCGCATAAATCGTATTCTTGTCGTTCAGTATGTAATCGAACTTCATCGTCACGTCGTACTGCCGTTCATTGCCCAAGGCCGTGAACGTATAGAGGGCCGTGTTCAGCCCATCGCCGCCAAAAAAGTTGTTCGGCGCCGGCAGACGCTGGATCAGATCCCGAATGCGCGGGTCAGCACCCAAGCGCTCGGGGTCCTGTGTCAGGATGTTGTACGTGCCGATATTCGTGCCCGGCACCACATTGCCGCTCGCGTCCACCGAAGCACCCGCCGAACCGGCCGGCAGATTGCGCCCGCCGCGTACGTACCGGAAAATCCCTTGCTTCGCCGTGTCCGTATAAACCGTGCGGTTCACAATCGCCGAATCGCGCGCCGTCAACCGCTGCAGGTTCCCGAAGTAGAACAGCTTGTTCTTCACGATTGGGCCACCCACACTGCCGCCAAAGATGTTCTGCACAAATTGCGGCTTGCCTTGGCCTTGCAGGTTCGCCTGCCATTCGGAGGCATTCAAGCGCGGCGAACGGTAAAACCAGAAACCCTGCCCGTGCACTTCGTTCGTGCCCGACTTCGTCACTAGCGATACCTGCCCGCCCGAGTTCCGGCCAAACTCCGCCGTTGCGTTCGAGGTAATCACCTTAAACTCCGCCAGTGAATCCGGATTCGTCCGGATCGGCGCAAAGTTCGAACCTCCCGCGGAAGTTTCGTTCGCGTCAATGCCATCGATAGTGAAGTTCCAGGCGCGGTCGCGGGCACCGTTTACGTGGATACCCCCACCCGTGTTCGCCCCGCTCACCACGCCCGGCTGCCGCAGCACCAGGTCCAGCGGATTGCGTCCGCGGCTGCCCACAATCGGCAGGTCCTTGATCACATTTTCGGAAAGCACGTTGCCAATGTTGCCCGAGGTCGAAACCTGCACTTGCTCATAGGCGCTTTCCACTTCAATGCTCTCCGTCACCGCGCCCACTTCCAACGTCACGTTTACCGTCGTCGGCTGGCCAATGTTCACCACATTGCTCTTGGCTATGAAGCGCTTAAAGCCCGCCGCTTCCACCTGCACCGTGTAATTGCCAACCGCAATCGATTCAAACGCATAAGAACCGCTGGAGGAAGTCTCCAAGCGGAAAGTCTGCGCTGTACCTTCATTAATGAGTTGAACATTCGCCCCCGCTACCGGCGCCCCTGAAGAGTCCACGACCGTGCCTAGCAACCGCGACGTTGTTCCTTGTCCTTGCAATAAGCCAGCGCCCAACAAAAGGCACAGGCCGAATAGTTTCAGTTTCGTAAAACGAAGCAACATAAATGTAGTGTAGATCATCCGTTCTTTCCTTACGGGATGCTCCACCACTTGAGCCCAAATGTTTGGGCCAGCCCGGTTCTACTAGCTCAGGCCCCCGAGCGGACCCGTCGCGTCCCCAAACCCATCCGCCTCCACCCCCATCAAATGGGCCATCTTCAAATGCAGATTGCAATACGGCGTTTTCGCCTCCGCGCGGATGCGCCTTCCCGTCCGAATTGCCCCTTTGCCCTTACCCGCAATCAGTAGCGGTAGGTTCTCTTCCGTGTGCCGGTTCCCATCCTTCAGGCTCGAACCAAACACAATCATCGCGTTATCCAGCAGCGGCCTTCCCCCCTCGTTGAGCGCCTTCGCCTTATTTAGGAACCACGCCAGTTGCTCCACATTCCAATCCACAATCCGCTGGTATTGTTCCCGCTGTTCGGGCAATTCGCGATGGTGCGACAAGCTGTGGAAGTTGCCCTTCACGCCCGGCAGGAAAGAATAGTCTTTGCTGCTTTGCGCGTCGCCCATCATAAATGTCGCAATCCGCGTCGAATCCGTCCAAAACGCCAACAGCAAAATGTCGAACATCAACCGCACATGCTCCACGTGCGTCTGCGGAATGCCAGCCACCGGGCGATCCAGCGGAAACTTGCCGGCATTGATCCAACGCTTCTGCGGGCGCAAGGAATCCTCCAGTCGCCGCTCCACGCTCCGCACACTCTCGAAATACTCGTCCAGCCGCGCCTGGTCCGCCCGCGAGGCCCGCTTCTTCAGGGCCAAGGCATCTTCCCTCGCCAAGTCCAAAACGCTCGTGTCGTCCCGTTCCAAGCTCGCCAGCACGGCTGGGTCCTGCGGATTTGCGCCCGATACCGCGCGCTTCCTCTGGTTCCGGAACAAACGGTCAAACGCGATCTGCGGCACAATCTCTTTGGGCACCGGCGTCTTCGCGTCCGCCCAGGAAAGGAACGACCCCAAGGCCCGTGGAAAGCCGCCGCCCGCCGTGTCAATGCCCGTACGGGGCGGGTCAATCCCTAGCTCCAGCGTCTGCAATGGCGTACCGGGCGCCAGCCGCTGCGCAATGAATTGGTCAATCGTCGTCCCGCCCGCGTCCAAATCCCCACCCGTGGTCCGCTCCACAAAACCGCCGCTTAGCCACGCCGGCACCTTCGGCCAGTGCCCATTCCGCCCAACGGTGTTCTTGTTCCAAAGGTTTTCCACCAGCAGGATGTCCTGCTGCAGCCCTGCGAGCGGCTTCAGATGCCGCGTCAAGGCAAACTCTTCGCCATCCCCCTCCGGCGTCCAATCCGCTGGCCACACCCCGTTCGGCATGAAAATATAGGCCAGCCGCCGCGGCGCCTCCGCCAGGTTTTCCGCCTGCGCACTCTCCAACCAAGGCAGCGCCAGGCTTACGCCCAGGCCTCGCAATACATTTCGCCGGGATAAGGGCTGTTTCATTCTGGGCACTCTCTCCGCTCTCCGAGCCTATCACTTCGTGCCTAATAGGCGCTTCGGCTGCTTCTTGGGTTCCGTCTTCGATTCCACGGCCGGCGCATCCCCTTGGGTCATGCGGAACTGCCGGCTCAAAACAATTTCCCGCAACAATGTTTTGGCAGAATAGCCCTCCGCCGCCACCCGCTTCGCCATCGCCTCCACCGTACACTCGTCCTCTTCCCCCAGCGGCCGCCCCAGCGCATAACCCATCACCTTGCCCGTAAAGTGGCGCACAAAATCCTCCTTGCGCTCCAACAGCAAGTTCCGCAGCCCCTCCGGCCCCGCAAAACTCTCCCCGCTCGCCAATTTTGCCGTCGCGTCCACAGGCCGGCCATCGGCTTCCTTCTCCCGCCAACGGCCCATCCAATCAAAGTTCTCCAGCGCCAGCCCCACCGGGTCCATAATGTTGTGGCACGCCGCGCACGCGGTATTTTCCCGGTGCAAGGCCAACATCTCGCGCACGGTCAATTTTTTTCCGCCCTGCGCTTTAGCCGCCTCTTCAAGTGCCGGCACATCCGGCGGCGGCGGGGGCACCGGCGTACCTAGCAAGGTATCCAACACCCAGGCCCCCCGCAGCACCGGGCTCGCTTGTTTGTAATGAGAAGTCATTGCCAGTACGCTCGCCAGCCCCAAAATCCCTGCCCGCCGCCCGTCCGGCCAGGCCACTTTACGGAATCCACTCAACGGCAGGGAAGGGAAGTGCTCCTCTACTTGGTAATACCGCGCCAACCGCGCCGTCAAAAACGTCTCTTTCCCGTTCAGCAACTCCAGTACGCTGCCGCCCCGCTGAAACAAATCGTGCAACATCAGTCCCGGTTGTTCCCGCAAATCCGCCGCCACCTCCGGCGTATAGAAGTGCTGCAACTCTGTCAGCAACGGCACGGCCCGTCCGCCAATTTCCTGCGTCCCCAACCACTGCCCGGCAAAAGCGTTGGCAAAGGTACGCGAGCGTGGGTCCGCCAGCATTCGTTCCCATTGCGCCAGCAATACCTTCTCCTGCCCCAACTGTCCCGCCTCGGCCAGCGCCCACAACGCATCATCGGGCGGTGCGGACCACAAGAAGTAGCTCAAGCGCGCCGCGAGCGCGTAATCATCCAACGGCCTTATCCCCGGGCGCGGGTCCCGGTCATCGATGCGGAACAAAAAGTCCGGGTGCACCAGGACGCCCCGCAAGGCCAGCCGCATGGCTTCCGGAAACGGCTCGCCACGCTGCGCCGATCGGTCATAAAGCGCTAAAAACTTCTCTACCGTACCCGCATCCACTGGCCTGCGGAAGGCTCGGGGCAACAATCGCGCCAGGGCCCGCCGCGCCGCCTCTCGTGGTTGCGCGGGCGTCTCGCCCACCTCCTGCCCCAGCAACCGGTAATGCATTGCCCGTTGCGCCGGACTCGCCTCCGCCAGTTTCTGCTCCACCCCCAAACTGTAGAAATCCACCTTCTCCTTCCCATTCCGCAACACCACCTCGTGCGCGCCCGCCGCCCATTCCACCGCCGCCACCCGCGCCGTTGCCCCTCCCGCCGAATCCCGGGCAAAATCAAAACGGCTCACCACGTTTCCGTCGCTCAGCACCTCCACAGAAAACGGCGTCACGCGCGGCCGCTCCACAGAAACCCGCAAATTGTAGGTGCCATCGGCAAATACGCTCACCGGCAGCCTTACTTCTTCTCCCGGTGCCAACACCCTCGTTGGTCGCACCGTCTCTGGCGGTGGTGCCGCTTGTCTTGGTTCCAACTCCCACGAGAGGTAAACGCGTTGGAAGGGCGGACTGTAAATCACCTCCGCCGCTATCTTTTTCGCCGCCTCCAAATACCGCTCCAGCAGCATCGGCGGCAGGTACAACGTCTCGCCATTGGTGTCAAAGCCCGCGCCCCCGGCCTCGTCCGCCGGAAAATACTCCGCCACTGGCGCATCGTAGCCAAACAACTCCCGCACGGTGTTCTTGTACTCCCGCCGGTTCAATCGCCGCGGCGGTACAAAGCCCGCAAAATCCTTCGCTGTACAGGCCGTGCTCTTCAGCTTTTGTTCAATCCATCCCGCCACGCGCATCCGGTCCGCTTCGCTCAATTTGTGGTTGCCGGGAGGCATCGTCCGGTTGCGCATTTGCGTGGCCACATCGCGCCACAGCGTCCGCCGGACGGCCAGATCGCTTTCGTCTACCGCCTTCAGAAAATCAATGCGGTTCCGAGGATTTTTCGGGTTATGACAGGCCGCGCAATTGGCCTCCAGCACGGGCCGGATTTCGCTTTGAAAATCTTGCGCCAGGCCCAACCCGGTCGCCATCAGCAGCAGCAAAGAACGCATCTTAGGGAATCTCGATCAGCTTCGGATTGACCTTCGGCTTTTCGTAAACCGGGCTCACCACCAGTTCTTTGAGCTTGTCTTCTTTGGCGGGCTCTTTCGCCTCAACACGTTCGCGGCGCTCCGGCGCCCTCTCCTGACCGCCTCCCCAACCTCCAGCCCACCAGGGCAAAACTGCTCTGCCCCTCGGAAATGCCCTACCTCGTGGCGCCCTTTCCCGCAGTGCTCGATCCACCTGCGTACCCGGTTCCGACCCCGCCAATCGGCCCTTATAATTGCCGCGGATCTGCCCTTCGGCAGCCAACGCCGCCAGGCCTAAACAACCAATCACCAGCAGCAGTCTGCGCATGCCCTCAATATATATCAAGAGCGGCCCGCGATATCTAGCTAGGGTGGCCAGCGAAGCCAGCTTCGGCGTTACTGTACCGGTACTTCCTTCGGGCCGCCCGGCAACCCATAGATCATCACGGTTTTGCGCTGCGGCTTCACCGGAGCTGGCGGCGCAGCGGCAACCTCGGCCTTCTTTTCCGCTTGGTTCTCATTCGCAGCTTGCTTCTCATTCGCGGCCGTCTGCTCGCTGCCCGGTATGCCAGGTTTCATCGATTTCCCCACCTGCGCAATCATCTTGTCCAACTCGTTCTGCTCCAGGGTTAAAGAGGCGCGCACAATGTTGCCGCTCGCGCTCAGTTGCAGTGCCTGGTCCAGATTCACCGGAAATTCTTCTCCCGGCTTCTGGTTCATCTTCGCCATGGCCAGCAGCCCCCGGGCCATATCGTGCATTTGCCCAGCCACCTTCGGTGTGGTCGCCTGCAATTGCAAGTCGAGATTCAGGTTCCGCCGCACAGCCACGCCAATCGAAAAATTCCGGATTTGGCTGACCATTTCCGCCATTGGATCCTTCGCGGCCCCTTTTGCTGGCGCGGCATTCAAATTCAGCGGCGCCGTGGAACCCACAATCCAAAAATCGTTTTCCGCCTCCAGATCCCGCGCGCGTTCAAACAGCGGATTCGCCTGCGGCTTTAATGCCGTTTCCATTCTTTCCAGCGCCACGCGCAAAGGCGCTTCCTCGGCAATCACAATCCTTTGCGCATCCACCATCGCAATGGCTGGCTTCGCTTTCTCCAAGTTTTCCGCTCCAAAGGGCGCCTTAAATTGCGCGTTCACCACCCGCGCCTTACCCGGCAGCTTCGGCTTCGCCTCCATTGGGACAAGCACCTTTACTTTGCCCCACTCCGCCGGACGGTATCCATTTTTTACCGCCATTTCCACTAGCTTCTCGGCTTCAAACTTCCCCTTCAGGAAAATCACCAAATCCGTATTGCTTCCCGCCGTTCCTGCCCCCTTCGCGGCCTTGGCACCCTTCACTGGTGCCTTGGAAACCGCCGATACATAGACGTATTCCACTTGGCTCAACAGCGCTTCCAGCGGCTTCAACTCATCGGGGGCCATCCCACTCAGCGCCCCTTCCAGATCCCCACCCTTCGCCTCTTTCTTCAACTTTTCCGCCAGCGGGCTCTTCAATAGCCATTTCACATCCACACCCATCAACAATTCGGACTGGGGAAACGCAAAACGGTAATCCGTCTCCGCATTCACCAGCAGCGCCGTGGCCAAAAACACTAAGAGGTATCGAGTCATAGAGGCTCTCCTAAGACCACCATCGGCGGGTCGCGCCAAAAGCCTTAGAATACCCTCATGATTTCCCGCCGCAATTTTCTGGCTACCCCTCTCGTCGCCGCCGCTGCAGCCCAATCCAAATTCCGCATCGCCATCGTCGGCACCGAGCACGGCCATGTCCAGGGCTTCCTTCGGCAAGCCCAAGCCCGCCAGGACGTCGAAATTCTGGGTCCGTTCCCCTTCGCCGAGCGCACCCGCATAAAAGGCCAATCCGCCGACGCCCTCGCCTGCTTCACTTCCACAGACCGCCACCCCGCCGTCGCCGAACTCGCCGGAGACCTCAAACTTCCCTTCATGATGGAAAAGCCCCTTGCCGTCTCCAACGAAGCCGCCCGCGCCATCGCTGACATCTCCCGCGCCACCGGAATCCCCGTGCTGGTCAATTACGAAACCACTTGGTACCGCAGCCACGCCTCGCTTCACCGTTATTTCCTCGAAGAAAACTCCGCCGGCCGTATCCGCAAAATGGTCGCCATGGACGGCCATGCCGGCCCCCAGGAAATCGGCGTTCACCCGGACTTCCTCGCCTGGCTCAAAGACCCCGCCCGCAATGGCGCCGGTGCCCTCTTCGACTTTGGCTGCTATGGCGCGAACTTGATGACCTGGCTCATGGGCAACCAGCGCCCCCGCCGTGTCACCGCGCGCATTCAAACCCTCAAGCCCGACCGCTATTCCCCCGTCGACGACGAAGCCAGCATCCTACTCGAATATGACGGCGCCCAAGGCATCATCCAGGCCAGTTGGAATTGGCCCTTCTCCCGCAAGGATTTTGAAGTTTATGGCGAACGCGCCCACGCCCACGCCTACGGCCCTTTAATCGTTCGCCAGCGCACCCCGGGCGCGAAAGCGGAAACTACTTTTGAGGCCCCTCCGCTTGCCGCCAACCAGGCCAACTCGATTTCCCACCTCATGGCCGTTGCCCGTCGCGAAGTTGCTCCAAACGCGCTTTCCAGCCTCGAGAACAACTTAATCGCCACCGAGATTCTCGTTGCCGCCCGTGCTTCCGCCCAGCGAGCCTAATTCTTGGAAAATCCCTTCCAAATGTCGGGCAAGCTCGTCACCATCTGTATGGCAAACACATCGTCGCGTGGCCCAAAATTTTCGCTGCGCCTAACCCACTGCTGCCCGACCTTAAACAAGAAATGCCGCGTTGGCCGGAAGCCCACCGCCACTTCATAGGCTTGTTTGTTCGGTTGAAACGGTTCCACGCTCGGATCCGCTGCCGGGTTCACCAACGCGTGCGCGTGGCCGCTGCCATCGGCCATCACCCGCCCGTGCCATTGCCCCCCAATCCGGGAGGCCACATACAGCCGCGGCGTCAGAATCACTTTCGTCTCCACATAGGCATATTGCACCCGCGGCGGCCGCGAAAATCCGGGATACCGGTACTCCAACCGCATCCATTCGCCACTCCAGGAAAAGCGTCCCCGCGCATACTGCACATCTACGCCTTGCCCGGAACTCTGCCGGCAACGGCACACCTTTTCGCCGCGCGGGCACGCCCTTGCTTGCTCCCGCCCTTTCCCCGAAAGCCATTCGCCGCGGAAAAAACTGGCCGCCAGGCGTAAACCGGGAATCCCGCTAAAACCTAACCCCGCCGCCCACTGGGGCGATTGGTCCCGCGAAAAAACACTCTGCGGATTGGCCGGGCTGGAATTCGACAATTGAAACCGCGCATCCCATTTGCCGACATTCCAATCCACCTCCGCTCCAAACACGCCGTAGGGGCTTACCGGCAAAATGCCGTACGAATACGTCTCCCAGGGCGCGCAATGGTAGGCCGAAATGTTCGGGTGAACTCTCTGCTGGTGCTGCAAATCGAAATTCGTGCACGGCAATTCGTCCGGCCGTAGCAGCAGGTAGCTCCCATAGGCTTGCGGCATATCGATCAACGGATTGGCCGTATCCGAATATCGCCGGGCAAAATCGCCAAAGGCCGTAATCATCTGCCCCGCCTTCACGGTCACGGTCTGGCTCTTTGCCGAGCGCGTATACCCGACGTAACCCTGAATCAAGCGCCCCCTCGCCAGGGGCCGCTCCACATGGTAGGCCTCATACGGAAAAAATGGCTGCGTATTCACCTGAAACGTGGCGTGCGCAAACCAGCGCTCATTAAACTTTAAGGTCGGCGAAGCCAAGAGCCGCACCCCACCTCCGACGCCCCCCAGGCTGTTCCGTTGCGCGTTGCTCAGGTTCGCCAGCGATGCCGGTAGGCGTGTCTCAAAACGGTCGCTAAACAAGCCGTTGACTGAGATCTGGACCGGAAAGTGCAGGCCCGCGCTCGCCTCCTGCGCCCTCCCCGTGCTCACCAGCCCCAGCAGAAGCAGGCAGATTTGCAGGATCCTGAAACACCGTAATCGCATGGCTCAACTTCTCCAAGTCCTCCGAGATCGCCGTCAACACTTCAATCCGGATATTCAAAAACACTTCCGTCACCACGGGGTCAAACTGCGTCCCCGCGCATTCGCGCAAAATCCGGCGCACTTTCTCCTCCGGCATCCTTTGCCGGTAAGGCCGGTCGCTGGTCATTGCGTCATAAGCATCGGCCACGTGCACAATGCGCGCGGCTAAAGGAATTTCCTCGCCCTGCAAGCCGTGTGGATAGCCGCTGCCATCGTGGTTTTCGTGGTGCAGTTCCACAACGGGCCAGTACTGTTCAAAGCGTCCAATCCGCTCCAAAATGCGCTTGCCCGTCACCGGGTGCTGCTGGATAATCGCAAACTCTTCATCGGTCAGCTTCTCGTGCTTATGCAGAATGCGGTCCGGCACACCGATTTTGCCAATGTCGTGCAGCATCGCCCCGATCCGCAGTGTTTCCATCTCTTCTTCGCCCATGCCCATTGCCCGCGCGATCCGCAATGAATAATCCGCCACCCGCCGCGAATGCCCCGCCGTATAGGGGTCCCGCGCATCCAGAGCCTCCGCCAGCGCACCCATAAAATTTACATAGGCCTCTTCGAGCGCCTGTTGCGAGGCATTCACGGCCCTCGCCGCCTCTTCAAACGAGCGCACCAGTTGGGTAATCTCTCGCACATTGCCGTCGCCCGGAAACTCGCGGGGCAATTTCCCCTCGCGGCTCGCCGCCGCCAACACTTCCGTTAAACGGCTTAAGGGTTGCGCCATCGACCGCGTTCCCCACAAACTCAAGAGCAAGCAAAGCCCCAGGGCCACAGCAATGGTCGAGGCCAGCACCGTGCGCTGCGCTGCCAAAGCCGGCGCCACCGCCGAGTCCACTTCCCGGAATTCCGCCCACAGATAGTCCCCGCGCCGCTCGTAGCCCGCCACATAATTTTTCCCGCCCACTTCGATCTCTCCCGGCTCGGCCGCCAATGTACTTTCCAAGCCGGCTAATCCCGGCAGACTCGCCGCCACCACCCGGCCCCCTTGCAATAAGGCCGCCGGCGAACGCGAAAGATCCACCCGCGTTCCCACCGCCACAAAGCCCAGGTTCTCCAGCCCGCGGTTCACCGGCACCGTGATCATTTCGAAAAATTCCCGCTTTTCGCCAGCCCGCAACAAAACCGCTGCGGGGCGGAAATCCTCCACCTGCGGCAAGGCCGCCAGCACTTTACCCTCGTTATTGGCCAGCACAAATACTTCGTAGGGCAACAGTTGCTGCAAATCCCGCAATTGCGCCAGCAACGTCGCCTGAATTTGCCGCGCCACGCTTGCCTCGGCCATCGCGCCCGTTTGCGCCAGTTCCCGCTCCAAACTCATCGCCGCTTTCAAGCCCGCCGATTCCGCCAGGATCGTCAGCGATTGCCGCAGCCGCTTCTCCCCTTCTTGCCGTTGTGCTTGCACCAGCGTCTGTGTCCGCGCCAGGGTCGCGCTCAGGTCTTGCTTAGCCTGCTGCCGCACTTGCCAATCGAGCGCCACAAAGCTGCCCAGCAATACCGCCAGCACAGGGGCCACGGTCAGCAGAAAGGCTCTCTGGGCCAAGCTCCCGCGCATAGTGAATCCCTGCATAAGCGCCTATTCCCGAATCGGCAGCACGAAGTGCGGCGCCGGCCCCGGCACGCTCACTTTTTTGCGAAAAAATCCCGCCGCCCGGTGCCAGGCAACAAGCTGGTGCTCCCCGGGCGGCAACCCCTCCAACACAAATTTCCCCTCGCGGTCGGGCCGCGCGTAAACCCGGTTCGGCACCACCAGAATCGACGCCGACATATTCGGGTGCAAATGGCAAAACACATCCACCAGCCCCGGCTTCGGAAATTTCACCTTTCGCGTCTGCCCCTGCGGATAGTAGCCCAAGTCGAAGCTCTTGGCCTTCGAGAGGGAAAAGACGTTGTGAAAGATCGGGTCGTCGTTCGGAAAACTCACCGTCGCCCCCGCTTCCACCACCAGCAGGCTCTCGCTGAAGCGCCGGTTCTTTTGGCGCAAAGCCAAGTCCCCGCCCCCCTTTGCCTCTACCGGCCCTTCCCAATACACCACCCCTTCTACATAAACCACCACCGCGTCCATCTCGGAAAAATCCCCCGGCTTTTGCGCCAAGTTCTCCAGCGCCGCCCCGCGGTTTTGGTACGTCTCCACCGCCACGCGCTTCTTGGTCAGTACCCGCGTAATCTCAATCGTTCCCCGGACCTGCGCAGACTTCCCGCCCCTTGCCTCCTCGGCCCATGCCCAGCAAACCAGAAGCATCAGAAGTGGCAAAAATGCGCGCACTCTGAATTTATCGGTGCAAGGCTAAGAATCTTTACTTAGGGAGGAAAATTATCGCGCCGCAATCACACTAATCGCCACCCGCCCCTTCGTCAACGCAAAGGGTTGCGCCGTACTGCGCGCAGGCGGCGTCACCACAAAAAACGAAGCGTAGGTCGCATTCATCCGCGGAAACTCATCCATATCCGCCAGGTAAACGTTCGCCGCCACGGCCCGGTCCAGGCTCGTGCCCAATTGGCGCAACCGCGCGTCCAAAGCCCCCAGCACCGCCGCCGTTTGCTGCTCCACATCCGCCCCGCCCGCCGGCAATTCCGTCCCGCACTGCACAAACTGCGCCGTCGCCTTGCAGCCCGGTGCGGCGCTCAATTGCGGCGGCACCAAGTCCCCGCTCTGGCGAAACTTATGCGCGAAGGCCGTAATCTCCAGCGGCGAATTCACCGGCAGTTTCGGCACAAACAGCCGCGTCGTCGGCGGCACGTTGCCCGAAAACATGCTCTTCAGCGTTTGGTCCAGCACTGCCTCCTGCGCCTTATCCGTGTAGTAAATCTGCAGGGAAAAAATGTTCGCCAGGTCCATCTGCCCCATCCGCAAAATGTTGCGCACATTGTTGAAGCAGTTAATCACCTGCGCCCGTATCTCCGACGGTCGACCCTTGCCGTCCCCCGCTCCCACACCCTGGCCCGACACAAACACAAAGTCCCCCGCCGCAATGCCCATCGAATACGGCCCCACCGGGCGCGGACCCGCCGCCGGCCGCAACGCGCGAATCTCCAACTTTGGCCCCTGCGCCCCCAATGGCAGCACCGCCAGCAATCCAAAAAGAAAAAGGGAGGATGAAGACATCCTCCCTACTCTATCCTGCGAAATTCCCAAAAGGAGAATCTACCCCCCACCCGTCCGCTTTTTCAGCGTCGGACGCTCGTCTTCGTCGGTTTTCGTCTTGCGGCCGTCGTCATCTTCGCCGGATTGCGTGCCGTCGCCCGGTTTCTTGCGCAACCGCGGACGGTTCGGATCCTGCGGGTCCAACTTGCGGCGGTTCGAAAGCGCCATCAAGCGAGCCTTCACATCCTGGAATTCACTGGTTGTCACCACATACTCCGGGCGCTCCTTCAGCAGTTCCTGAATATTCTTCTGCGCGCTCACCACGCGGTCGTCCGTCGGCGGGTGCGAGCTGAAAATCTTCGTAATCGTGCCAGGCTTGCGCTTTTCTTTGGCTTGCAGCTTTTCGAAGAAATCGGTGAACGCCGTGGGGTCGTAGCCGGCCTTGTACATGTATTGCAAGCCCAACAAGTCCGCCTCGCGCTCAAAGCCGCGGCTGAACATCAGGAAACCCACCGGAATCGCCACGCTCGCCGCCTGCCGGATACCAAAGCCCGCCCAGCCGCCCATGAAGATCAGGGGAATCGTCGCCAAGTTCGCAATCTGCCCGCGCGTCGCTCCGCGGGTACCGTGCCGCGCCGCAATGTGCGCAATTTCGTGGCCCATCACGCCCGCCATCTCGGCTTCCGTATCGGCGGCCATAATCAATCCGCTGTTGATGAAGAAGAATCCGCCCGGCAGCGCAAAGGCGTTGATCTCTTCCGAATCGATCACCTTAATCGTGAAGGGCACCTTCGCGTCCGAATTCCGCACCAAATTCTGGCCGACGCGATTGATGTATTCGGCAATCACGGGGTCTTCAATCACTTTGGCCGAGCGCTCAATATCCTGGGCCAGACCTTTGCCCAGGGCGATCTCTTTTTCGAGTGAGTAAAAATTGATCTTGCCGTCCACATCGCGCTCGCCGATGTCGTCCGGATTTTTCTTCGAAGTTTTCTTCTTTTTTTCTTCCTTGGGGGTGTCGGGGTCAATCTGCTGCGCCAGCACCGGGGCGGCGGCCAGCAAACCGGAGAGCAAGAAAGCGGCGAAAAGTTGCGTGCGCATGGGAATTGCCTCCAGGGGTTTTAGAAAACTCCCTGTCTATAGCCTATAACGTATCGTGGAGAGAATGAGTTTCGATCGTGAGCGGGAATTCCCAGTGGTGAAGAGTTTGCTCTACCTCAATCATGCCGCCGTCGCCCCCTTGCCGCGCGTGGCCGGCGAAGCCATCCAGCGCTTCGCCACGGACGCCATGGAGTTCGGCAGCCTCCACTATGGCGAATGGATGCAGGCCTGCGAGCGCGTTCGCACTGGCGCCGCGCAGCTCATCGGTGCCTCCTCGCGAGAAATCGCTCTCATTAAGAACACCTCCGAAGGCATCGCCACCGTCCAAATGGGCCTCGC
This sequence comes from Bryobacter sp., assembly GCA_033765085.1. GTDB lineage: Bacteria > Acidobacteriota > Terriglobia > Bryobacterales > Bryobacteraceae > Bryobacter. The sequence continues at coordinate 215,299 of JANRIK010000032.1, forward strand.
CTGGCGCCCCGGCGACGTCGTGGTCGCTTTCCGCGAAGAATTTCCCGCCAATTACTACTGCTGGAAACTGCTCGAGGAGCGCCAGGGCTGCACCGTCCGCTGGCTTAGCATCTACGATCCGCTCGAGGAAATCGAAAAAGCCGCCCGCGGCGCGCGCCTTCTCGCCATCTCCTGGGTGAACTATCTGAGCGGCCATCGCGTCGATTTGCAGGCCATCGGCGACATCTGCCGCCGCCACAATGTTTTTTATTTCGTCGACGCCATCCAGGGCATGGGCGCCTTCCCGCTCGACGTGAAGCGTTGCGGCATCCATGCCCTCGCCGCCGACGGCCACAAATGGATGCTCGGGCCCGAAGGCTGGGGCGTGCTTTACGTCGATCACGCCGTCCAGGACGAAATTTTTCCGGTTGAGTTTGGCTGGACCACGGTCAAAAATTGGGCCGACTACGCGAGCCGCGACATGACGCTACGCCCCGATGCCGGCCGCTACGAACCCGGCACGCTCAACGTGGTGGGCAGCTTTGCCCTCGCCGCTTCCCTCGAACTCCTCCTCGCTCGCGGTCTGCCCACCATCAGCCAGGAAGTGCTGGCCCTCAGCCGCCGCCTGGCGGAGGGCCTCTCCGCGCGCGGATTTGAGCTCATGCGTCCCTGGGAACCCTCCACCGCTTCCGGCATCGTCAGTTGCCGCCGCGAGGGCGCAGATTCCAACCGCCTCGTCGCCGAACTCAAAAGCCGCAACATCCTCGCCGCCCCCCGCCAAGGCTGGGTCCGCCTCTCGCCCCACTTCTACCAAAGCGAACAGGAAATGGACCACCTCGTGGACACACTCGCCTCCCTCGCGTGATAGCTTGAGAAGGCTATGCGTCTTGGCTGTGTCACCTACAACATTCTCAAAGATTGGGACGTCGACAAAATCATTGCCGAACTCTCCAAAAACGGCTTTGAAGCCGTGGAACTGCGCACCACCCACAAGCACGGCGTCGAGCCCACGCTGACGCTGGAACAGCGCAAGGCCGTCGCCGCGAAGTTTGCTGCCTCCCGCGTCCGCTTGCTCAGCTACGGCACCACCTCCGAATTTCATTCCCCCGACGAAGCCGTTCGCCGCAAGAACGTCGAGGACGCGAAAAAGTTCATCGACCTCGCCCACGATACCGGCGCCTGGGGCATCAAGGTCCGCCCCAACGGCATGCCCGCCGGCGTACCGGAAGCCACCACCATTGGCCGCATTGCCGAATGTCTGCGCGAATTAGGTGAATATGGCCGCGGCCGCGGCGTGGAAACCTGGATGGAAGTGCATGGCCGTACCACCCAAAATCCGCCCATCAGCGCTGCCATCATGAAGGCCACCAAGCACGATCAGGTCGGCGTCTGTTGGAATTCCAATCCCACTGACATTGTCAACGGCAGCATTAAGGAAAGCTTTGCCATGTTGCGTCCTTATATCAAGAACGTTCACATTAACGAGTTGCCCGGCCCCTATCCCTACCGCGAACTCTTCCGCCTCCTCCGCGAAAGCAAGTACGAGCGCTACACCTTGTGCGAATCCCAGGAAAGCAAAGAGCCCGAACGCTACCTCATGTGGTACGGCGCACTCTGGCGAGAAATGGTGAAAGGCTAAGGCGCCCTTACAGCACCGTCGGCCAGATCTCCACGTCCGGTACACAAGCCCGCGGATGTAGTTGCGCGATCCCGAAGATAAGCTCCGCGATATCCACCGGCTCCAGCGCTTTGTTCAACGTTGCCTCATCCGGCTTCACCGGCCGGTGCTGCATAAACTCCGAGTTGATAAGCCCCGGGCAAACAACCGTAGTCCGTATACCGTGCTGCCGCTCTTCGGCGCGAACAGCCGCCGCCAAGCCCAACATGCCGCGCTTCGAGGCTTGGTAGGCAGCCCCGGAAACATCCCCGTATTTGCCGGAAATGGAAGACACGTAAATCAGCAAGCCCTTGCCGGCTTCGCGCATTGCAGGCAGCAGCGCCGCCGTCACTGTGTAGGCGCTGTTCAGGTTCACCTCAATCAACTCATCCCAAATCTCGCGCGTTAACCGCGTCAGTGCGCGTTCCTGGGTGTTCGTGCCGGTGGAATAAACCAGAATGTCCACGCCGCCAAGCTTGGCCACGGCGTCCGCCACACACGCCTCCATCGATTCCCGCTTTGTCGCGTCGGCGGCGCCGTAAACAATGTTTGGATACTGGGCGGCCAATTCTTCAAGCCGTTCCGTGCGGCGGGCGCTGGCGTAAACTTTGGCGCCTGCTTGCGCAAATAGCACTGCTGTTTCGCGGCCAATGCCGCTGGACGCGCCAAGCACCAGCACGCGCTCGTTGGTTAAGGAAGTCATAGAGCTTCCAGAATATATCAGCGGCTCAAAAGCTAAATCGCCCTGAGCCGCTGAGAAAAGAAAGATTCCATTTTTGGGCGCTGCATAGCGCACCTATGTCCGGGTGGATGTTATTTGGATGCCTTTGCCGATAGAGCTTGTCTTTTCCTCTCCAAAGCTGCTCCGTCAATCTTGCCTTTGATGTAGTCGGCTTTCTTGAATGCATCATTACCCCATGTTGTTCCGTCGGCAAAAATCACTAAATCCAACGTCGGGTTTGCGGCGGATGTTAAGCGCGCTCCCCTAGAGCCAGAAGGCAGCTTCATGGAATTCCCTGGCATTAATTTTGCCGCTCCAGGCGACTGACCAACTATGGTTTCCAAGGAGTGCGTCATGCCACCTTCTTTTGAAATGAGAACAAATGCGATAACTTCTTTCGAGCTTTCGTTCTTGATTTCCCAGGCCGGTAAGGTATTTGCCCCAACAACTGATTTGCCAAGCTTCAGGGAGAGAGGCGTATGTTGAGCGCTGGCGCAAATGATGAAAAATGCCAATAGCGAGAGTTTTGCAGCTATAAGTTTCATTGAGATTATTCCTTTCTAAATTAGATGATTCCTTGTTGATTACTGGTCGCAGCGTAATTCATATGTCCACTCCTGACCATCTTCCATCCACGTACAGCGCGCTCCCCAGCTATGACAACTAAGGCTGCCATCTGAACAACCCAGCGTGCCTCCGCCACTGCTGCACTGGACAACAGCTACATCAGATCCGTTTTAATTTTCAACTTTGCACGAAGCCCAGGACGTTGAGCCCGTGGTGAAGGTAAGGAGAAATAAAGTAATTAGGTACTTCATGAGCAAAGATTACCCCCCCCCCCAAAAAAAAAGTCAGGACTTTTTCGGGGTTTTATTGTTGCTTAAGTCGTGCGGCAGTGTTCGTTGCTTTAAGGCCACCAGAATTCGCAACGTAGACGCATTTTCAGCTTTCCCCTAGTAGTGGCGAATGTTCGCACTCCATCAGCGGCTCAAAAGCAGCACTTCCGGCGTGTTCTCGAGCGCAATCATCTCCGTGGAGGCAAATCCCGCTTGGCCGAACATGCGCTGGTATTGGGCCAACGTATAGGCGTCGCCGTTGGGTGTGGAGGCAAGCATGACCAGCGCAAATTGCGCCGGCGCGGGCGGAGAAACGCGGTCCTCGTTGGGCACAAATTCCAACGTTGCCACCACCCCGCCTGGCTTCAGCGCCGCGCGGAGCCGCGTGGCCAAGGCCACGCACGCTGCCTCGTCAAAATGGTGCAACAAATTGGTCAGCAGGATGATGTCATAGGGGCCCTCAAGGTCCACCCGAAAGGCGTCCCCGGCCAAGTAGCGCACGCGGTCTGCCAAACCCCAGCGCACTGCATTCGCCCGCGTAATGTCGAGGACGTTGGCCCAGTCCAGCGCGGTGATTTGCGCTTCCGGGTTGTGCTTGGCAATCGAGAAGCCAAAGAGTCCGTGGGACGCGGCCACATCCAACACCGCCAGCGGGCCGCTCCGGCCCTTGCACAAGATCGCCGCCATCTGCGCCGCCGCCGGGCCCATCATCGCTTCCATAGACTCGGCAAAATCAATCCAGCCGCCATAGCTCTCCGCCGTTGAGCCTTCCGCGCTCGCCGCCACACCCCCTTGCTTCACCGCCTCCGTCAGCGCATCAAACTGGGCCTTAATGCCCGGCGCGGCAAGGAAGCCCGTCATGCCCCCCATGTAGGCAGGGGACGCCTCGTCCAGAAAGGCCGCCGCCGTCGGCGTGTTCTTATAGACACTGTCTACTTTTTCGAGCAGCCCTTCCACTACCAAGTAGTCCGCCAAAACGCGGACTCCTTTTTCGCTTGTCTGGGTGCGCTCCGCCAACTGCTGGCTACTGGCGCCGCCGGGGCCAAGGTGGGTGAACAGCTTTAAGTCAATCGCAGCCTTCAGGGCTGCCGTTTTTTGGTAGCCGCTAAGCAGCTCCATCACTTTTTGGGGGTTCGGTTGCATGGGTCTAGTCTTTCCAATACTTGGACAGTGCCTTGCCGAGCGGATCATTCTGGGGGAAGGGCAGTGCCTTCATTCGTTGCTGCGCCTCGGCATCCGGAGCCGCCCGCAACAGGTCCCAGTTTTGCCCCAAAGCATAAGCACCGCTGACGAGAAAATCGCTGGAAGCGGAAGCGCGGCAATGCCCCGTGCCACACGGAAGCAGTGCGATGTCACCCGCACGCAACGCGATCTCCTTGCCGCCTTCGCCCCCAAAAATCACGCGTGCCTCGCCGCGCGAACACGCCAGCGCTTCGTGCGCCGTGGAGTGGTAGTGGTGAAAAGGGTAAACCCCGTTGCGCCAACCCGGCTCCCAGCCATGCGCCGCCATCAGCTTCTCCATCTTTTCCGTCAAGCCGCTGCCGTTCAAGACTCCGCGATAAAGCAACAGCGGCAAACGAGCGTTGTTCGGCATCCAACCATTACGCGCCAGCAGCAGGATTTCGGGCTCAATGGCCAGCGCAAGGGTAGGCAGCGAAAGCAAGGAAAGATTCAGGCGGCGCGTCATGTGCCTTAGTTTATGCCCAGTTGATTCATCCGGAAAGCCCTCGAAAGCAGCCCCGCGGCAGTATACTGCGGGGATGAAAGCTCCAAGGAATTTCCTTTTTTGGCTGGCAATTAGCGGTACCGCGCTGCTGGGGCAACAACCGGGCTTCTTGCGCGAGGGGCAGGCATTCATGCGAGCGGGAAAGATGGCCGAGGCCCTCGCGGTTTACGAGGCGGAGTTGAAAGCGAAGCCCGATTCCCTGGCGGCGCTGAATGCGGCAGGAGTGGCGCTGGACCACTTGGGGCGGACCGCAGAGGCGAGGAAGTACTTTCTCAAGTTGGTTGAGCTTTCTCCGGCAGGGGAGGCGCAAGCGCGTCCCTGGCGGCAGGTCGCCATCAGCTATGCCTTCGACAATCAATGCGATGGTGCCGTGGAGGCGGAAAAGAAGGCCTACGACATTTACACTGCCAAGGGCGATGCTTACATGCAGGGCGAAATGTGGAACGAGGCGGCGAGGGTATGTATTGAGGCGGGGCAGTTCCAGCGGGCTCTGCAACTTTATGAGGAAGGCACGAAGGCGGGCTTGGCCGAGAAGGGCATTCAACCCGAGCGGGTTGCCCTGTGGAGGTTTCGTCTGGCCCACGCCCGCGCCCGTGTTGCCGCCCGGGAGGGCAACAAGCAGCAGGCTTGGCAATATGTTGCCGAGGCAAAGCAGATATTGGATAGTAATGCCGAGATGGCCAAACAACAGGCGATCTTCTATCCCTACTTAGAAGGTTATGTAGCTTTGTATACGGGGGATTTAGACCGGGCGATTGCCCAACTGCGGCTGGCAAACCAGAATGATGCCTTCATCCAATGCCTGCTGGGGGATGCGCTGGAGCGCGCGGGAAAGCCGGAAGAAGCCAGAGAACTCTATAAAAAGGCCGCGGGGAATTATGGACATAATCCCCCGGCGGCCTACGCACGATGGTTTACGAAGAAGAAACTACTTTAAGAAGTCGGGAACCAGTTTCGCAACTTCCGCGCCATTGGTTTCGAGCACAAAGTGCCCGGCATCCAGAAGATGAATCTTAGCCTTGGGTAAGTCGCGCAGATAAGGAGTGGCCCCTTCGGCGGGAAAGATATGGTCGTTTTTGCCCCAGGCAATTAGCGTTGGCGGCTGATACTTGCGGAAGTAAGCCTGGATGGCGGGGTAAAGGTCAACATTGGTCCGGTAGTCATAGAAGAGATCAATTTGGATCTCGTCATTGCCGAGACGATCAAGACCAGCTTGGTCGACAATCCAGACCTCAGGGCTAAGGCGTGTAAGATCGGGCACGCCGTGGGTGTATTGCCACTTTGTGGCTTCCAGCGTAAGAATCTTGCGTTGGGCATTCCGGTTGGCTGGGGAAGGATCCTTCCAGAACGCCTTAACGGGGTCCCAGAATTCGCGCAAGCCTTCGGTGTAGGCGTTTCCGTTTTGGATGATAAAGCCAGAAACACGTTCCGGATGCAGCAGGGCTAGGCGGAAACCCACCGGGGCGCCGTAATCCATAACATACAGAGTGTACTTAGTAAGTCCACCGCGGTGGTGAACTTACTCATAAGTTGTGCGTAGTTCGCAAAGCTATAAGTAAATTTATCGCGCGGTGGCATGCTGCTCTGGCCATAGCCCGGATAATCCGGAGCGACGACCCGGTATTTGGTGGCGAGGGCGGGAATGAGATTCCGTTACATGAACGACGAGGTGGGGAAACCGTGCAGCAGCAAGATTGCCGGGGCATTGCGGGGGCCGGCTTCCCGGTAGAAAATTTCCACGCCGTCGATGGTGACGGTTTCGTGTTTGGTGATGGGTTGAGCGAACGTGGGTAGAGCGAGAACGGCCAGCAAAGCCAGGTTTTTCCAGAGAGATTTGGTCATGGAAATGACTCCTTTCAGAAGGGAAAGGAGCATCTTGGGGGCCAATGCTAACGAATTGATTTTAAAGGGAAAACGGGAGAAGGAAGAAAGCTTCGTGACGAGAAATCGTTTGCCCGGCCCCGGTACAACGAAAAATCGTTGTCGGGGCCGAGCCCAGAAAAATCCGCTATACGGGCTGCTCCGCGTAGCGGGCAACAATGGATTGCATTTGGTCTTTGAGGGCTAGTTTGACTTTTTTGAGGTGGGCTTCTTCAGCAAGTTCAGCTTCGTTGAGGTAGGGTTTTGCCTCGATTTCTTCGAGTAGGCGCTTGTACTCGTTGTGTTGCACCGCCAAGCGGCGAAACTCCGGGTCAAGCCCCATAAGCTGCGTCTTTACATCATCTTCCGTTAACAACATCATTGTGCCGTCCTCCTTTGCGGGTCCGTGCGTAGATTTAAGTTGCTTCTGTTTCAGAAGTGTTTCAAATCACCTCTGCTGCCCTGTTTTTAGCACTGGCAAGCGACGGATGCAAGGGGGAAATTCCAATTTTCATATTTTCGACCCCTCGAGCAATTTATAGCGAGTGGGAGAGTTCGCGCAGCGCCTCGAGTTTGGCGGCGGCTCGTCCGGAGGCGATGCTTTCAAAAGCGAGGGCGGTGCCGGCTTTCAGCGTTTCGGCCCTTCCCGCGGCGTAAAGAGCAGCCGCGGCATTGGCGAGGACGATGTCCATTTTGGCGCTGGGGTGAGCGGCAAGGATGTCGCGGATGGCGGCGGCGGATTCTTCCGCGGAATCGGCGCGTAGTTCTTCAAGAGAGCCGAGGGGCAAACCGAAATCTTCTGCCTTGATGGCCCGGCGGGTGACGGAATCGCCCTGGATTTCGTACAGCATGGTGCGCGCCGTGGTGGAAATTTCGTCCAGGCCATCTTCGCCGTGGACGACGAGGGATCGCGTGGTGCCGAGCAAAGAAAGTGTTTGGGCAATCACGCGGGCGGCTTCAAAATTGGGGGCGCCAATCAATTGAAAGCGGGCGCCGGCGGGATTGGACAGGGGGCCCAGGAGATTGAAGACGGTACGCATTTTGAGTTCGCGGCGGGCTTCGGCGGCGTGGCGCATGGCCGGATGGACATTGGGGGCAAACAGGAAGGCTATGCCGGCTTCGGCCAGGCAGCACGCCATTTGCGCGGCGTCGAGATCCACCTTTACGCCGAGGGTTTCGAGAACGTCCGCCGAGCCGGTGCGGGAAGAGAAAGCGCGGTTGCCGTGTTTGGCGACCGTGACGCCCGCGCCGGCGACAACGAAGGCTACAGCAGTGGAAATGTTGAAGGTTGCCAAGCCATCGCCCCCGGTGCCGCAGGTATCAAGAACGTCGACACCCGCGGGAGCGACGACCGGCGTAACATGAGCGCGCATGGCTTCGGCAAAGCCAGTGAGCTCTTCCACGCCATCGCCAAGGACCTTGTAGGCGGCGAGGAAGGCAGCGATGAGGGGCGTGGAAACCTCGCCCTGAAGGATGGAATGCATGGCGTCGCGGGCTTCTTCGCGATTGAGGCCTTTGCGGGCGCAGACTTTATGGAAGTGGTCGAGAAAGGGCATGCTAAGCTGAAAATTCTTGCAGTCCCCAGCATAGGACAGATCCCAGCAAAGGACACACCCAGTGAAAATCCATGAGCATCAGGCCAAGGAAATCTTGGCCACCTACGGAGTCCCTGTGCCCAAGGGCTTTGTGGCGTATACGGTTGAGGAAGCGGTAAACTCGGCCAAAGAATTGGGCGGCAAAGTGGTGGTGAAGGCGCAAATCCACGCCGGCGGAAGGGGAAAGGGCGGCGGCGTAAAGCTGGCCCACACAGTGGAAGAAGCCGAAGAGAAGGCCCGGCAAATCTTGGGCATGACGCTGGTGACGCACCAGACGGGACCCGAAGGCAGGCTGGTGCAGCGCTTGCTGATTGAAGAGCAGTTGCCGATTGCCAAGGAACTGTATCTGGGCATTGTGTTGGACCGCGCGATTGGGCGGCTGGTGTTTATGGCCTCCAGCGAAGGGGGCATGGACATTGAAGAAGTGGCCGAGAAGCACCCGGAAAAAATTCTGCGCGAAGCGATGGACCCGGCGACGGGATTGAGCGAGGAGCAGGCTAAGCGCCTGGCAGCAGGGATTGGCATTCCGCCGGAAACGGTGGACGAAGCCGCGAAGAGCATTGTGGCGCTGGCCAGAGCCTACGAAGCGATGGACGCTTCGCTGGCCGAAATCAACCCTTTCATTTTGACGAAGGATGGGCGGACGGTGGCGCTCGACGCCAAGATTGCAATTGACGACAACGCGATGTTCCGCCACCAGGACTTTGCGGGCCTGCGCGATTTGAGCGAGGAAGACCCGCTGGAGGTGGAAGCCTCGAAGTTCGGGCTGAACTACATCAAGCTGGACGGCACGGTTGCCTGTATGGTGAACGGGGCAGGGCTGGCGATGGCGACGATGGACATTATCAAGTACGCGGGTGGAAATCCGGCGAACTTCCTGGATGTGGGCGGCGGCGCGAACCAGGAGCAAATCAAGAACGCGTTCCGGATTCTGACGGGCGACGCGAGCGTGAAGGCCATTTTCATTAACATTTTCGGCGGAATTCTGCGGTGCGACACGCTGGCCAACGGCGTGGTGGCGGCGGCGCGGGAATTGGAAATGAAGGTGCCGATCGTGGTGCGTATGGAAGGCACGAACGTGGAACTGGGCAAGCAGATTTTGAAGGAATCGGGATTGAACTTTACGCTCGCCGATGGGATGAAGGACGGAGCGGAGAAAGTGGTGGAGCTGGCAAAATGAGCGTACTTGTAGACAAGAATACCCGTTTGATTGTGCAGGGCTTCACGGGCAAGGAAGGCACCTTCCACGCCGAGCAAGCCATTGCGTACGGAACGAATGTGGTGGGCGGAGTGACGCCGAAAAAGGGCGGGCAGAAGCATTTGGACCGCCCTGTGTTCAACACTGTGGCGGAGGCGATGGCCGAGACGGGCGCCAACGCGACGGTAATCTTTGTGCCGCCGCCTTTTGCGGCCAACGCGATCCTGGAAGCCGCGGAGGCGGGGATGCCGCTGGTGGTGTGCATTACGGAAGGGATTCCGGCGATGGACATGATCCGCGTGTGGGACAAGATTAAGGACAAGCCGACGCGCTTGATCGGGCCGAATTGCCCGGGCGTGATTTCGCCGGGCAAGTGCAAGATCGGCATTATGCCGGGGCACATCCACAAGGAAGGGCGCGTGGGCGTGGTGAGCCGTTCGGGGACGCTGACTTATGAGGCAGTGGGCCAATTGACGGGCCTGGGCATTGGGCAATCGACGTGTATCGGCATTGGGGGCGACCCGATTATCGGCACGACGCACACGGACGCGATGAAGCTGTTGCTGGACGACCCGGAGACGGACGCCATCATCATGATTGGCGAAATCGGCGGCGACAATGAAGAGCGGGCGGCGAAGTTTGTGAGCGAGTACAGCGTGAAGAAGCCGGTGGTGGGCTTCATCGCCGGGCAGACGGCACCGGAAGGACGGCGGATGGGGCACGCGGGCGCCATTATTTCGGGGTCCTCCGGCAAGGCGAGCGACAAGATGGCCGCGATGGAAGCGGCGGGTATTACGGTTTGTCCGACGCCCGCGGAATTGGGCGTGACGATGCAGCGGCGGATGCAGGAAGCAGGATTGCTTCAATTGGAGCGATAGGAAAAACATTTTATGCAAAAAACGTTTGGAATCATTAAGCCGGATGCGGTGGCGAAAAATCAGATTGGCGCCATTCTGGCGGTGGTGGAAGAGCATGGCTTCAAGGTGAAGGCCATGCGGATGGAGCACATGACGCGGGCGCAGGCCGAGGGCTTCTACGCGGTGCACAAGGAGCGTCCCTTCTTCGGGGAATTGGTGGAGTTTATGACCGAAGGGCCCTGCGTGCTGCTGTGCTTGGAACGCGAGGATGCGGTGGCGAAATGGCGCGAAGTGATGGGCGCAACGAACCCGGCCAACGCGGCGGAAGGCACGATTCGCAAGATGTTTGCCGAGTCGATCGGGCGCAACTGTGTGCACGGTAGCGACTCGGCGGAGAATGCGGCGATTGAGCTGGCTTGGTTCTTTGAGGGCAGCAAGATCGCTTAGGGTTTTACCCGATCGAATTGTAGAAGGGGCTCTGCGAAGAGCCCCTTTTCCTTTTTTCATGGGAGGCGATTCCGGTTTTCATCGACGAGGAAGGAGCACCCAGGCCGAGGATGTGGTCTTGGGCGAGGGAGAAGGGGTTGGAGCGTTTGGGTTTGTTGAGGAGGCGGGAAGTGGGCAAGGCGGGGGAAATGGGTTCGTTTGCACCGCTTTGTTTGAGAAGGGCGTTGGTTTCGTTGGCGGCGAGGCGGTCGGCTTGGAGGAGGCCGAGATCGCGGAAGGAGCGGGAGGCGGCGCGTTCGAGGCGGGTGCGGTATTTGGAGAGAGTGTCGAGGCGGCGGAGGAGGGTGTCTTGGGTGGGGGAGTCATCGAGGAGGGCCGCTTCGTAGGCGGCGGAGGCGTGGGCTTCGAAAGCGCGGGCGCGGTCGGCTTGGAAGGTGTTCCAGGCGTAGGCGGCGAAGATTTCTTCTTCGGCGGGGCCGTGGGGGCGGAGTTGTTGGCGAAGCTTGGCGGCGAGGGCGGCGAACTCGGCTTGGTTGGCTTCCGAGAGGGCTTCGATGGAGGAGGCGGTGAGGCCGTGGGCGGTGGAATTTTGGGCGGACCTTTGTTTGCCCGCAGGGGTGCGGGGTCCGGTGGACTTCTCGGCGTTGGCGCGGTTGGCCAAAACTTGTTGGGGGGTGCTCATGCTTTGAGGGGAGCAGAAAGGGGAAACGCGGAGGCTGTCACTAATTTCGAAGTGGTTGAAATGAGGGGAGAAAGAAAGTTGGACGGGGTGGGAATATTTTTGGGACAGGGAAACCCGTCCCTAGGCAAAAAAGCGGAAAAATGGTTTGCGTCTAAGTGTTGAAAAGAAAAGGGTTAGGGGAGAGAGGGGAGCGTGGAGTGAGAAGGGAGGAGGGGATTGGTCACTGTAAAGCATTGAAAACAGATTGCTTAGACGGGATGCGTAGGGACGGGTCAGGCTGTCCCAAAACGGAGGGGAAGAGGGTGTGGAGGGGGGCGGGGAGCGCGATAGGTTGGGTCTCCAGGGGGTCGGTCGAGTAGCGGAGAGCGCGGCCGTCGTCGTACAGCTTGTACTCCTTGTTCATCACCCAGCGTTGGTGGGGGAACTTTCCCCATTTGGGGTTGTAGTCAAAGTAAAGCCATTCACGGGGCTGGGAGGCGCGGCCCTCAAGTTGGGGTAGCAAGCTGCGGCCATCGCGGGGCAGGCGGGCAGGAATGGGAATGCCGGCGGCCTGGCACAGGGTGGGGAAGAAATCGGTGGAATCGATGAGGTCTTCGCAAACGCGGCCGCGGGGAGTGTGGCCGATCCAGCGGGCGAGCAAGGGCACGTGGGTGCCGGTCGATAGCGGACTGCCTTTGCCGCCTTTCACGGGGCCGGAGCGGGTGGGCGTGGTGATGGCGCGGCCGGTGCCGTTGTCGCCCAGGAAGAGGACCAGCGTATTTTCGGCAAGTCCGAGATCATCTACCTTGTTCAGGAGGCGGCCCATCAGGTGATCACAGTATTCGACCATGTCTTTGAACCAAAGGGGATCGGATTTCTGGCGGGCAGCGGAGGCAAGGTTTGGGCTGGCGGGGGTGGGCACGAAGGGATCGTGCGTGAGGTTCATGGGGTAGTAGAAGAGGAAGGGCCGGTTGCGGTGGCGTTCGAGGAATTGGCAGGCAAAGTCGGTTTCGAGATCCGGGCCATATTTGCCGGTGGCGATGGGGAGGGGCTGGGCGTCGATTTCGTGCAAGGGATCCCAATAGCGGGAACCGCGGGTGGTGACTTGCCAGAGACGGCTTTCGTCAAAGCCGGCGGCGCGAGGTAAAGTGCCGACGCCTTTGTAAGCTTGGCCTTCGATGTGGCCAGCGAGTTGCCATTTGCCGGTGACGCCGGTGCGATAGCCGGCTTGCTGGAAGAGGTGGGCAAAAGTGGTGGAGCCGGGGGGCAGGGATCCGAATTCGGTGTAGTTGCGGAAGTTGTATTGCCCGGTCATGAGTTGGACGCGGGTGGGGGTGCAGAGGGGCATGGAGTGGGCGTGGGTGAAGCGAAGGCCCTGGGCAGCCATGCGGTCGAGGTTGGGGGTGCGGTAGGTGGTGGCGCCGTTGGCCGCGAGGCATTCAAAGCCCATGTCGTCGGCAAGCACAAGTAGGATATTGGGCTGGCGGGTTTGTGCCAGCAAGGGGGCGCTTAAGCTGCCGAGGAAATGGCGGCGGGAAATCATCCCCAACAGCGTATCGCTTTCCACACAGTGTCGCTTTACAAGAGGGGGCGGGGCGTTATAGAGTGCGGCCATGCGACTTCTTGTATTGACGTGTTTGGCAACGGCCCTTTGGGCGCAAGCTCCAGCGCAGAAGGCGGAACGTCCGCCGATGACCTTTTTCATCACCAGCGAGGGGATGGGCAAGGGGGCGGACCTGGGCGGATTGGCGGGGGCGGACGCACATTGCCAGAAGCTGGCCGTCGCGGCGGGAGCAGGCGACAAAACCTGGCGCGCCTATTTGAGCCTTTCACCGGCGGAAGGAAAGCCGGCGGTGAACGCGCGCGAACGGATTGGCAGCGGTCCCTGGCACAATTTTCGGGGCACGATGGTGGCGCGGGATTTGGCGCATCTGCATGGCGACACGGTGGAACTGGCGCGCACGGGAAACCTGATTACGAAGAACAACGCGCTGACGGAGAAGGGGCAAATTGTGAATGGCGTGGGGGATCAGCCGAACCGCCACGACATTCTGACAGGCACGCAGGCCAACGGCATGGCCTATACGGACGCGGCCGATCATACGTGCAAGAACTGGACAAGCAGCGGCGAGGGTTCGGCGCAGGTGGGACACCATGACCGTAACGGCGGCGGCATTAGCTGGAATTCGGTGCACCCCTCGCGGGGTTGCAGCACGGAGAATTTAGCGGCGTCCGGCGGGGCGGGCTTTTTTTACTGTTTTGCCGTGACCGGAAATTAGTCTTCCGCCGATAAGAATAGGGCTGGGACAGTATCCGGCGGGCAAGTTCGGCAAACGCTTGCTAAATCGGCTATTCTCTAGTTAATTGGGGGCTTTCGCGAGAAAGCGTCCCATCATGTTGCGGGTCCGAAATGAAAGACCTCAAGGGGCAATTAATTGGCGCGCTGTTCGTCGTCTTAACAGTAGCCGCCCTTGTTGTGTCCGGATTTAACATTCGGGAGAACTACCGCTACCGGGTGCCCACGGACGGGGTGACGTGGATCGACAAGAAAGGCCCGGACGGGCGCAACCATGTGGTGGCGCTAAACGTAAAGGCGGGGTCGAGTGGGCAGCGGGCGGGCATCCATCCCTGGGAAATCCTGCACCGGATTGGGAATGTGGAGATCCAGCGGGCGGGCGACGTGCCGGATGTTTTGTACGGCAAGGGCTGGCGGACGCTGGAATACCACGTATTCCAAGAGAACGTGCCGGTTAAGAAGAATGTCCAGGTAGAAGAGTACGGACCGGGGCTCAGTTATTACTACCTGTTGGCGGTGGGTTTCGCTTATTTGGGCATTGGGCTGTTTGTGTATTTCCGCCGGGAAAGCGCGCCGAAGGCCCGGCATTTCTTCCTGCTTTGTTTCACCAGCTTCTTGTATTGCGCGCTGCACTTTACGGGCAAGCTGAATACGTTTGACAAGGTGGTGTATTGGACGAACGTGGTGGCGGGCTTTGTGGGGCCGAGTTTGTTTTTGCACTTCTGTGTGAATTCGCCCGAGACGCCGCGGCGGATGCGCGCCTGGTGGAAGCAGTTGGTGCTGTATGTGCCGGCCATGGCAATGGTGGCGTTGTATGCGGCGGTGGCGATGGGCGTGGTGCGATTTGCGGTTTCGCTGGTGGAAGTGCGGTGGTATTTAGACCGCGCGTGGCTGCCGTTTTTGAGTGCGAACTACCTGGTGGGGGCGGCGATTCTGACTTGGCGGCAACGGAGGATTGACGATTCGCTGGTGCGGCAGCAATTGAAGTGGCTGCGCAACGGGGCGGTGTTGGGCATTGTTCCGTTCACGGTGTTTTATGTGGTGCCCTACGCGTTGGGCTATACACCGGAAGGCTTGATGAACACGGCGGTGTTCAGTTTGTTGATTATCCCGGTGGCATGGGCTTATGCGATTTTGCGCTACCGGTTGATGGACGTGGACGTGATCTTCCAGCAGGGTTATGTCTACACGCTGGCGGCGTTGGCCGTGCTGGGGGTGTTGTACGGATTGTTGTTCAGCTTTGGGAAGGTGGAAGATCTGCCGCCAGCGGCGGTGGTGGTGTTGATCCTAATTGCGACGTTCATCTTCCAGCCCGTGCGGAATTGGTTGCAGGAAACGCTGGACCGTTATGTGTTTTACCGCGAGAGCTACGATTACCGGCATACGCTGCTGGACTTTGCGAGGGAGCTATCGAGCGAGACCGATCTGAAAGAGAGCCTGCACGCGGTGGGTTCGCGGTTGCTGCATACGCTGAACGTGCAGCACATTGCGTTCTTTTTGGCCAAGGAAGACGAGCCGGAAGACTTTGAGCTTTTCCTGGTGCACGGGGCAAGGCCCGGGCCGGCGCCAGCGAATCCGGACCTGAGTTTCTTGCTGAGTGCGGCGGGTAAGCCGTATTTGTTCTTTGAGCGGACGCGCTTCAACCCGGACTATGTGTTCGGTAGCTATACGGCATCGGCGCGGCTCAGCATTGCGGAATTGGCGTTGACATATTACTTGCCGTGCAACGTGCGGGGCTTGACGGTGGGCTATTTGGGGGTGAGCCGGACGAACAAAGGCGACTTCCTGACCTCAGACGATTTGGAACTGCTGATTACGCTGGCCAATTCAGTGGCGATTGCGATTGACAATGCGCGGCTTTATCGCAGCTTGCAGCGGAAGGTGCAGGAATACGAGCGGCTGAAGGAATTTAGCGAAAACATTGTCGAGAGCATTAATGTGGGCATTCTGGCGGTGGATCTCGAAGACCGCGTGGAAAGTTGGAACCACCAACTGGAGCGCTTGACGGGTTTGCGGCGGGCGCAAGCGGTGGGGCGGTATTTGCACGAGGTGTTGCCGGCGGAATTGGTGATGGCGCTCGAGGAAAGCAGGACCTCGGGCGATGTGCAGAACATTTATAAGGCGCGGATTGCGCGGCGGGATGCGCTGGGCGAAGAGAGCGGCGAGGCGCTGGTGAACTTGGCCGTGGCGCCGCTGGTGACGAAAGAGAAGACGCAGATTGGGCGGCTGATTATTCTGGATGACATTACGGACCGCGCGGAGTTGGAGGCGCGGCTGGTGCAGGCCGATAAGTTGAGTTCGATTGGTTTGATGGCCGCCGGGGTGGCGCACGAGGTGAATACGCCGCTGGCGGTGATTAGCACGTATGCGCAAATGCTGGCCAAGCGGATTTCCGACGATGAGCAGAAGACGATCCTGCTGGACAAGATTGCCAAGCAGACGTTCCGGGCCTCGGAGATTGTGAACAGCCTGTTGAATTTTTCACGGACCTCGCCGGTGGAGTGGGCCGAGGTGAATGTGAACCGCGTGTTGCGGGACACGGTGGGGCTGATTGAGCACCAACTGGAGAAGGCGCGGGTGACGGTGGCCTGGCAGTTGGAGGAGAGCGTGGCGCCGATGCGGGGCAACCATGGGAAGTTGCAGCAGGTGTTTTTGAATTTGTTCCTGAACGCGCGCGACGCGATGGAGAGCGAGGGTAGGGGCGGGGTGCTGACAATTCGAAGCACTTGGGACGGGGAATTTATTCACGTGGAAGTGGCGGACACGGGGGCGGGGATATCGCAGGAAAACATTGCGCGAATTTTTGATCCCTTTTTTACGACAAAAGCCGCTAAGAAGGGTACAGGGCTGGGGCTGAGCGTCAGCTACGGCATTGTGCAGGAGCACGGGGGCGAGATCTCGGTAGAGTCTGTGCCCGGAGCGGGGACGCGGTTCCGGCTGGACTTTCCGGCGATCCGGAGAGCGGTTGCTGTTTAGCGCGTTAGCGATTTAGGAATGCAAGAAAACAACAAAGGCAACATTTTGGTGATCGACGACGAGGTGGACATCCGGGAGAGCCTGGAATTTCTGCTGCGGGCGGAGGGTTACCAAGTGGAGACAGCGGCGCGGGCCATGGAAGGCCTGGAGAAGCTGGCGCGGAAGAGCTACGACCTGGTGCTGTTGGACCTGATGCTGCCGGATTTGACGGGGATCGAAACCCTGGGTGAGATCCGGAAGAAGGACGGGGCGACGCCAATTTTTCTCTTGACAGCTTATGGGTCGATTGAAGTGGCGGTGGAGGCGTTGAAGGCCGGGGCGAACGATTATTTTTCGAAGCCATGGGACAACGACAAGCTGCTGATTGAGATTGACCGCATGATTGCGGCCAGCCGGCTGGCGCACGAGAATGTGGAGCTAAAGCGGGCGCTGCGGCAGCGTTATAGCTTCGCCAACATTGTGGGCAAGAGCGAGCGCATGCACAAGCTGCTGGACATGATGGCGCAGGTGGCGGCGAGCCGGGCGAATATTTTATTGAGCGGTGAAGCGGGCACGGGCAAGGAGTTAGCTGCGAAAAGTATTCATGCGAATTCGCCGCGGGCGGAGCGGGCCTTTGTGGCGGTGAACGCCTCGACAACGCCGCCGGAGGTGTTGGAAGCCGCTTTGACGGGGCACGGGGCGGCAGCTTCGGGGCGCAAGAGCTACTTTGAACTGGCCAACGGCGGCACGCTTTTTATTGACGAGGTGACGGCGCTTAGTGTGGACCTGCAGGCCGTATTGCTGCGCGCCATTCAGGACCGCGAGTTTGTGGACCCGGCAACGGGCGTGGCGATGCCGCTGGACCTGCGCGTGTTTGCGGCAACGAATGCGGAGCTGCGGCGGGCGGTGGACGAGGGCAAGTTTCGCGATGACCTTTTTTACCGCTTGAATGTGGTGAACTTGGCGCTGCCGCCGCTGCGGGAGCGCAAGGAAGATATTCCCCCCTTGATTGAGCACTTCGCGACGATGTATTCGCGCGAGAACGGCAAGCTGATTGGGGCGACCGGGCGGAGCCAATTGCGCTTTGACGCCGAGGCGATGCAGATCTTGATGGACCATAACTGGCCCGGCAACGTGAGGGAGCTCGAAAACGTGGTGGAGCGCGCTGTGGTGCTGGCGAGCGAGGAGACCGTGAACGCGAGCCACTTGCCGGAGCATTTGCTGCAAGCCGGGGGCTTGCGGATTCGCAAGGACGAGAACGAGGCGCTGCCGGCGGATGCGAGCCTGTACGAGATTGTGGCTGACTTTGAGCGGCGCATTATTCTGGAGCACTTGGAGCGGGCGGCTTGGAGCCAGACCGAGGCGGCGGAGACACTGCGGATTCCGCTTTCGACGTTGAACCAGAAAATCAAAAGACTTGCAATCTCGGTGAAAAAACGTTAAGGAAATGGAAGTGCGCGCTGCTCTTCTTTTCGCCATCACCCTTGCGCTAAACGGCCAGACGCGCGACTTTGCCATAGAGGCGGCGCCCAAGCGGAAGGCGCTGGTGATTGGCAACAACGCCTACACGAAGCAGCCCTTGGCCAACGCGGTGAACGATGCCGGGGATTTGGCCAAGGCCCTCCAGAAGGTGGGCTTTGATACGCGCTTGCTCTTGGATGCGGACCTGCGCACGATGGACGTGGCAGCACGCGAATTTGCCCAAGGGTTAAGGCCCGGGGACGTGGCGCTGTTTTACTTTTCCGGCCACGGCATGAGTTTGGAGGGCGAAAACTTCCTGTTGCCGGTGAGCTTCGCGGCGGAGATGGAAGCGGATGTGCGTTACCAGGCGCTGTCGGCCTCGCGAGTGCGGGACTTGATCCGCGGACAGAATGTGCGGCTTTCGATTTTGATTTTCGATGCCTGCCGCTCGAACCCCTTCCGCGGGACCAGGGCCACGGGCGGGGGCGGGCTCAGCGGCATGAGCGGGGCTGGCGCTTTCATTGCGTTCGCGGCGGACGAGGGCAAGACGGCCGATGATAATCCGAAGGATCGCAACGGGCTCTTTACCAAGCACTTGTTGGAGGAGATAGAGAAGCCGGGGGTAGGGCTGGAGCAGTTGTTCACGCGGGTGCGGACGCGGGTTTACCAGGAGAGCCAAGGGAAGCAGATTCCGTTTAGCTATTCGGGCTTGATTGGGGAATTTGTGTTTAAGGACTTGCCGCCGCCTCCGCCAACGCCACCTCCGCCAGCACCAAAGACGGAACTGCCAAAGCCGGAAGCGCCCAAAGCAGAACCGCCGAAGGCGGAGCCACCAAAAGCCGAACCACCGAAAGCCGAGCCGCCGAAGGTGGAGGCTCCGAAGCTCGAAACTCCAAAGGTCTTGAGCGCCAAGCCAGGCGAGAAGCGCTTGAACCGCGCCGATGGATTGACGTATGTCTACGTGCCGCCGGGCCAGGCCACCATTGGCTGTGTGCCGGCAAGCGAGTGCGAGGCCGACGATCTGCCAGGGCGCATTGTGGAGACGCGTTCGGGCTTTTGGATGGGCGAGACCGAGGTGACGCGCGACGCCTTCCAGCGGGTGATGGGCAAGGTGCCGCCGCTGCGCCTGGAACCGCACAAGGCCATGGCGCTGATCATGCAGGGCCGCTTGCCGGTGGCTGACATTTCGGCCAACCAAGCGCGCGAGTATTGCCAGAAGGTGGGCTTGCGTTTGCCGACGGAGTTTGAATGGGAGTTTGCGGCGCGGGCCGGGCAAGCGGGGAATCAACCTACGCCGCTCGAGCAATTTGCCTGGTTCGCAACCCAAGAGGCGCGGAGCGTGGAGCAATTGATCCGCGCGGGCATTTATCCGCGCGCGGTGGCGCAAAAGCAGACCAACGCGCTGGGGCTATACGACATGCTGGGGAACGTGGGCGAATTTGCTTTGGGGGCGGAGAACCAGGCGCAAATTTATATTCGCGGCGGAAGTTTTGTGCAGGGCGCAGACAAAGTACGTTTCTCCCGGCGTTATGCCCTGCCGGACCCAGCGGTTCCTTATATGAATTTTGGTTTCCGCTGCGCCGGGCCGAACCTCAATTAGCCTTTAAGGTTTCTTTGCGCAAAGGCTGAAGCGTAGTGCGCAAGAAAAGTCTGCCCGGAGTGAAGAACGTTGTGGTTGACAGGCAAATAACCAATTGCTAGCCTCCCGGTATGCGAGTGCCAAAGTTTTCAAATTTCACCGTGCTTAGTTTTGGCTTAATCGCGTCTTTTGTGCCTGCTTTTGCAGATTGCAAAACACCCAGTCTCGACTACAACACTTGTTCCCCGGCAACCCAAAATTCGGACGGGCGCGATTGTGCTTGCGGCGAAGGTGACTATTTACGGATGTCCGATGCTACTCTGCGCTTAATGACCACTCCCCATCCTGGAATTTCCTTGGTGCAATCGAATGGGCGCATGAAAGTAGACAGCTCGTTCGCCACCACAAAGAATGGTCAGCCCTCAAAGGGTTGTGAATTGAAGTCAGTTAATGGCCTTCCAATTTCACAGGCCTTTGCTGTCGAACCTGCTGGCTGGTGGCCAAGAACTTCAACCTTTCAACTTGACTTGATTTGTTCCGGTGCCAACGTGGTGAGGTCATTCACTTCAGTTGACCTACTTCAACAAATGGATTTTAGTGGCGGGGCCTATGGCGCTTATGACTTTGGCCTCAGAGTCAGACCAATTAGAGGTGGGATGTTGGTGGTTGCCGTCGCGTCAAATTCTCCCGCGGAGATTGCTGGTGTTCGGGTTGGTATGCGTGTTAACGGAGCTAAATTTTTGCGAAGTTCCTCGCTTTCAATTTCGCTAATTGACCGTCTTAATCAACCTTACGACAGGTCTGGGATAGAACTATCGATTGAAAATAAGGAAGACTCAAGGCGGGTAATTATATTTCCAATTACCTTGCCAGTCTTACTGCGAAACGTTCTTCGCCCTAATGGAACGATCAAAGGGAATAAAGATGGCGTTCGCTTTACCGACTAGCGGATTGTTGCTCGTTGGTTTCGCTGCGTTCTCCTTCACTTTGCAAAGTCAGGAATTACAATCGTCAGGTATCGAGCCAGCGCGATCCCCAGAATTGGCACTGCAGTCAGCGGTTGCGACAGCTATGGACTTCACCGTTGAGGAGCAGGCATTTTTCTTTACGCATCTCGCTGGGCGATTTCAAACGTCGGGCCGAAAGAAAGTGGCGGAGTGGGCCAAGAATGGCATCGCGGCGGCAAGCAGAATGACTCCTTCATGGAACCAGCAGGCGATTCTTAAGAACTGTATCGTGGCGCTCTCTTTCGCTGATCCTGAGGGGGCAATCGAATTACTCCAGAATTTTCCCGTGCGCCAGTTGGACGAAAGTGGCGCGATTGCCGAAGACCTGGCAGCTTACGCAGCGAAGACTGTGTTTCGGAATGCCCAGCGCGCCGGCATGCCGATTGAGACCATCAAGAGCGCGGCGCTTTCCCTTTCCATCAAAGGGGAGTATCCGTTTCTGGGGATGGCCGCGGTGCTATTGGGGGCCAAAGACATTGACCCGTTGGATCGCCGCACCCTTGTTGGGGACCTTGCCGCAGGATTCTCAACCGCGCTTAAGACTGAAAACGGTTTGCTTAACTACGTTGAGTCCATCCGGCTTTTGTTTGCGAGTCTCGATACAAGCGAAAAGGAGATTGCCCTCAAGCCACTGCTCGAATTCCTGTTGTCCGGCTCGCCTTCCAGTGTTGTTGAGCAAAAGGTGATTCTTTCGAAAACGGAGATGCGCGATCCCGCAGCGATAGGTGGAAAACTTCTTGGTGAACTTCAAATTCGCAGCCAAGAGATCCCAGAACGGCTTGCGGGGGATTGGGAGAAGGTGAAGCAAAAACTTGGACGGATTCCAGATCGTCCGCAGGCATTGGCGTACGATGGGTCCCGTTCCGGCTCCAAGCTCAGCGATGCCGCGAAGCGCAACTTAGAAGAACGGGCTGAGTTGACACGTCTGCTCGGCGAGAAGCCACAGGAGACCAGCAGTCTGATCCGCGGGCTGCAACGGCTGACTTCACCTGAACTTAGGCATCTTCTTTTGTACACGATTATTGGGAGAGATGACCTGAGTGCAGAAACTGCGGCTGCGATTCGGCGAGAGATTGAGCAAATCGAGAGCGAAGCTAAAACTCCCGCATTGCGCCTGACGCTACTGATGCATGTATTCCGCAGCGACGGCAACTGTGCGTCTGAACTTCTCTGGAACCGTGGGGAAAGTGCGCTCGAATTGGCTGATGCGCTTTACGCCAGCAGCGAGATGGCTTCGGTGGCGAGACCCGCCTACGACCATGACGGCTTCAACGAAGCCAATGAGGTGATAGCCAAGCTTGCTACCTGCGAGGACGCTCGCGCGACGACCCTTTGGAATGGTGTGGAAAGCCGCGTACTCAAGGCTTACCTTGCGGGCACTCTTGCAGCAAATAGTAAGCGGCAGTGAGAAACCGGGAGTGGATGAGAACAGAGGCGCAAATTTATATTCGCGGCGGAAGTTTTGTGCAGGGCGCGGACAAAGTACGTTTCTCCCGGCGTTATGCGCTGCCGGACCCGGCGGTTCCTTATATGAATTTTGGTTTCCGCTGCGCCGGGCCGAACCTCAATTAGCCTTTAAGGTTTCTTTACACAAAGGCTGAAGCGCAGCGCGACTTCGCCGCGTCCTTCGGGTTGTAACCATATGCGGAATTTTCTTCCTTTACTTCTTCTGCTGGCCAGTTTGGGTTGGGCGCAGTTTGTCCCGAACCAGTTCATTGTGGAATATGAAAACGAAGCGCTGGTGGAGCGCTCGTTAGCAAGTTCACAGGGTAAAGGCAATTTTCGTGGCATGACGGTGAAGAGCCGTTTTCGCCGCGTGGCGAAGGCCATGGTGGTGGAAAGCCCGGAGGCGGAGGAGGCCGCGAGCGAAGCCTATCTGGCGCGTTTGCGGAGCTTGCCCGGGGTGAAGAAAGTGCACCGGGTGAGGATCTTCAAGATGAGCCTCGATCGCGCGGCGGTGCGCCACGGGTTGACGGCGGCCTATGAGCGCGTGGGGCGCGAAAACGCGGGGCGGGGCATACGCATTGGGATTATCGATTCCGGCATTGAGCTTGGGCACCCGGGCTTTGCCGATGCCGGCTATGTCGCTCCGGAAGGCTTTCCGCAAGCCAGCGAAGGGCACTTGGAATACACGAACAACAAAGTGATTGTGGCGCGGAGCTATGTGGATTTGCTGAGCCGGCGGGACGCGGACACAACGCCGCTGGACCGCATCGGGCACGGCACGGCGGTGGCGATGGCGGCGGCGGGCGTAGTGCACGAAGGGCCAAACGGCACGATTGGCGGGATGGCCCCGGGGGCGTACTTGGGCGTTTATAAGGTGTTTGGTTCGCCGGGGGTGAACGAAGGCGCCACAGACGCCGCACTACTGGCGGCGATTGAAGACGCGGTGAAGGACGGGATGAACATTCTGAACCTGAGCCTGGGTTCGAGCCTGGCGCAAAGGCCGGAGGACGACATTATTGTGCAGGCCCTGGAGCGTGCGCACGAGGCGGGGGTGGTGGCGGTGGTGGCAGCGGGAAACGAAGGGCCGGGCTTTGCGACGTTGGCCTCGCCGGGGACGGCGCCGCGGGCGATTAGCGTTGGCGCGGTGACGAGCGACCGCGCGTCGAAATGGTTTCTCGAAACGGGCGCGGGCAGCACGGTTGAGTTCATTCCCGGATCGCGCACAGCAAGCGAAGGGACGATTGAAGGCACGCTGGCCTCGATCGCGGAACTGGACCCATCGGAGCTGGCTTGCAGCCTGTTGCCGGTGGGGAGCCTGGCGGGACGCATTGCGCTGATCCAGCGGGGGAACTGCCCGTTTGAAACGAAGCTGTCCGTGGCGGCGTTGGCAGGCGCGGAGGCCGCAATTGTTTACGGCAGCGCGGAGCAGCCAGAGGCTTTGTTCGAGATGAGCGTGGGGGCGGCGGGCTTGCCAGCGGTAATGGTGCGGCATGGCGATGGGGTGGCGCTGCGGACGGCCCTCAGTGAAGCCGGCGGAGGATTGGCGGTGCGGCTACCCTTGGCGGTGCAGGAAGTGTTGTTGGAGGGCGTGTCCCTGGCCAACTTTAGCGGGCAGGGCCCCTTGCCGGGTGTGGCGCTGAAGCCGGACCTTTTGGCTGTGGGAACGGAAGTACTGACCGCGGCACAAACCAATACGCCAGCGGGGGACATTTACTCGCCGAGCGGTTACGCGCAGTTGGCGGGGACGAGTTTTTCCGCGCCGATTGTGGCGGGAACCTTGGCCGCGCTGATGGCGGAGCGGCCGGGGCAAAGCGCGGATGCCTACCGGAGTTTGTTGGTGGGGGCGGCAAGTCCGGCCAGCGAATTGGTGTTGGCGCAACAAGGGGCGGGGGTGTTGCAGTTGGGGCCGGCGCTGAACAATCCGGTGGTGCTGAGCCGGCCCAGCGTTTCGTTCGACGAAAACACGGAAACGTTGACTGTGCGCAACTTGACCGAAGCGGGGCAAAGCTTGGCCGTGGCGGTGGAAGCGCGGGCGGGTGTGGCACCCTATGTGCCGCAATCGACTGTGGAGGTTGGCGCGCTGGGCGAAGCGCAGTTGCAATTGGAACTGGACTTGGCGGCGGTACCTGCGGGAACGCACGAGGGCTACGTGTTGCTAAGCACCGCGGAGGGCACCGTGGCGCGCGTGCCCTATTGGTTTGGCAAGGCAGAAACGGAGGCCGCGCAAATCCAGACTCTGGTGGAGACGACGTTTGGCCGCAGCGGGCAAGCTTTGCGGAACCTGTTTATCTTTCGGGTGCTGGACCGCAACGGCATTACGCTGCCGGTGACGCCCGAAGTGGTGGTGGCCGAAGGCAACGCGCAGATTGTGGAAGTGCAGAACCGGGATCAGGATGTGGTGGGGGCGTGGGGCGTTCAGGTGGTGCTGGCGCCGGGCAACAACGTACTGGAAGTGCGCGCGCCGGGTGGCGTTACGCGGCGGGTAAATATCCGCGGCCTATAATTCCCAGGAAACGCTGCGGAGCTTGCGGTGGGTTTCGGCGAGGTCTTCGGGCAAGAGGCGGGTTTCGCCGATGGTGGTCATGAAGTTGGCGTCGCCTTCCCAGCGGGGCACCAAGTGGAGGTGAAGGTGGCCGGCAATGCCCGCGCCGGCGGAAGCGCCGATATTGAAGCCGATGTTCAAACCATGGCAGCGATAGAGCTGGAAAAGATGCTGCTCGGCCAGGCGCGCGTAGAGCATCATTTCCGTGTAGGCCCGGTTGGGGAGGTCCGACAGGCGGGAGACGTGCGCAAGGGGCGCGATCATGAGGTGGCCGGAGGAATAGGGGAAGCGGTTGAGCAGGCCGTAGCAGTGGAGCCCGGTGAAGACGAGGTAGTGGCCTTCGAGCGGGGGGCAGAAAATGCACCTGGAGGGCTGGGATGGTTTTTCGCCGCCCGTCACATACTGATAGCGCCAGGGACTAAAGAGCCGGTCCATGGGAGGGGGAGGGGGATTAGTCTTCCGTGGCAGCGGGCGGCGGAGGGGGCGTGGGCCCGTCGTTGACGAGGTCTTTTAATTCCTTCGAGGGCTTGAAGTAGGGAATGCGTTTGGAGGGCACTTCCACGCGTTCACCGGTTTTGGGGTTGCGGCCAATGCGGGATTGGCGCTGGCGGGTGCGGAAGCTGCCGAAGCCGCGGATTTCAATTTTCTCGCCGGTTTTGAGGCTTTTTACGACGCTATCGAAAATCGAGTCGACGATGACTTCTGAATCCTTGCGCGTAATTTCCACGACGCGGGAAACCTCATCGATCAAGTCTGCCTTGGTCATGGACCTTTATTGCTCCTGTTCCGAATCGTTATCGTCTGCCGGGTGGGTGCCGAAAGCGGCGCTGGCCTGGCTGGCCTGTTGCTGGTAGCTTTCGATGCGGGCGCGGTCCCGGTCGGCGCCGAGGGCCTTCATGCTGAGGCCAATTTTCTTTTCCGTTTCGTTCATGCGGATGATTTTGAAATCGTGTTCGCTGCCGACGGGAAGAATTTCAAGCAACTGCTGGACGGTGCGGTTGCGGACGGGTTCGTCGTCGACGGGGGGAACTTCCGAGTTGTGGCAAAGGGCTTCGACGCCGGGAGCCACCTCGACGAAGATGCCGAACTGAGCGCCGCGCACAACCTTGCCGCGCACCATGTCGTTGACCATGTGGGAATTGAAGAAAGATTCCCAGGCGTCGGGCTCGAGTTGTTTGATGCCCAGGCTGAGGCGGCGGGCGTTGGGGTCGATTTGAAGAATGGCGGCCTGAACCATTTGGCCTTTCTTGAGCAGTTCGGAAGGGTGCTTGATGTGCTTGGTCCAGCTCATGTCGCTGACGTGCACGAGGCCATCGACGCCTTCTTCGATTTCAATGAAGGCGCCGAAATCGGTAAGTTTGCGGACGCGGCCTTCGACGACGCTGCCGATGGCGTAGCGCTCGGCGAGGGTGGTCCAGGGGTCGGCTTCGAGTTGTTTGAGGCCCAGGCTGACGCGCTTGTCTGGGGGCTTGATGTCGAGGACAACGGCTTCGATCATTTCGCCGGGCTTCACCACCTTGGAGGGGTGCTTCATGCGGCGGGACCAAGTCATCTCCGAAATATGGATGAGGCCTTCGACGCCGGGTTCGATTTCGACGAAGGCGCCGTAATCGGTGACGCTGACGACGCGGCCTTGCACGCGAGAGCCAAGGGGGAAGCGTTCAACGGCGGTTTCCCAGGGGTCGGAATAAAGTTGTTTGAGGCCGAGGGAGATGCGGCCTTTGCCCTGGTCGTAGCGGAGGACTTTGACGGTGATGACCTGACCGCTTTGGACGATTTCGCTGGGGTGATGGACGCGGCCGTAGCTGAGGTCGCTGATGTGGAGCAGGCCATCAATGCCGCCGAGATCGACGAAGGCGCCGTAGTCGGTAAGGTTTTTGACGGTGCCTTCGAGGACCGTGCCTTCGGCGATGTGTTCGAGAGTGGCGGCGCGGCGGGCGGCCATATCTTCTTCGATGGCGGCGCGGCGGCTGACGACGACATTGCCCTTGCGGCGGTTGAGCTTGAGGATCTTTACGGGGATATCCTGGCCGAGCAGGAAATCCGGGTTGGTGTGCGGGCGGAGATCGATTTGGCTGGTGGGCATGAAGGCGCGCACGCCGACGTCCACATTCAGGCCGCCCTTTACTTTGTCGAGGACGTGGCCCATGACCAGCATGCCTTCGTTCATGGCTTGCTCGAGGGTGTCCCAATGCCGGATGCGGCGGACCTTCTCGTGGGAGAGGTATTGGAAGCCTTCGGGGGTAAGGCCGGGGCGATCCACCATCACTTCAATGGCTTGGCCTACGGCGGGCTCTTCGAGGAACTGGTTGCGGGGAACGACGCCTTCGGACTTCAGGCCGATGTCAACGATGACGCTGTCTTCGTTGACGGAGACGACAAGGCCGGAGAGGATTTCGCCGCCGTGGTGGTCGTGCTCGTCGTGTTCGGTGCCCAATTGGCCGAACTCTTCGAGAAATTGCTCGTAGTCCGGATCGTTGGCGAGAGCCTCTTGGGCGTCTTCGTAGCCTTCGTCCCCGGGGTTGAGAGGAGCGCCTGGTAAGGCGGGGTGCTCTTGGTCCGGGTTACTGGGTTTTAGCGGCGCTTGGGGCATCCGCTCATCGGGCAAGCTGGCCATTGCCGAATCTCCATTGCGAACCTGCAGAATCGATCTCTTCGTTTAGGTGGCGCCGCAACGGGGTATGGCAGGAGGAGTGGCCAGCAACGAGGCCCCAATCCCTTCCGCGCCCAACCCGGAAAAACTCCTGACATGCGGACAACCTATTGAATCTACAGTATTTGAATCTTAGCGAGGTTCCACGGCGGTGTCAATCGGGGGGGAGCTGCGATAAGGTGAGGGGACGGTGAGGATAACGCCATGAGAGTGATGAAGTTCACGACACGCAGACACTGGTTGGCGAGCGCCTGGCAAGCGGCGCGGCAGAGGCCGAACATTCTTTGGATTACCTGCGAAGACCTAAGCCCGGTGTTGGGCTGCTACGGGGACCGGCAGGCGCGGACGCCGAACCTGGACCGTTTGGCCAGAGAAAGTATTAGGTACGAGCGGGCCTACGCGACGGCGCCGGTTTGTTCGCCAGCGCGGAGTTGTTTGATCACGGGGCGCTACGCGCATTCCATGGGGAGCATGAATCTGCGAGGGCTAATTGATTTGCCGGCGGGGGTGCGCTGCTTTCCCGAGATGTTGCGCGGGGCGGGCTATTACACGTCGAACAACGTGAAAGAGGACTATAACTTTGAGGCCCCGGCGGGATGTTGGGATGAATCGAGCGCAACAGCCCACTGGCGGAAGCGGCGGGCGGGGCAGCCGTTTTTTAGTGTGTTCAACATTATGGGGACGCACCAAGGGCAAATGCGGTACGGGCGCGAGGAATTGGCCAAGCGAACACAGGCATTGCCGCCGGAATTGCGGCAAGACCCGGCGCGGGTGGAGGTGCCGCCGTATTTTCCGGATACTCCGGCGGTACGGGAGCAATTGGCGGCCTTGGCAACGCAAGTGACGTTGATGGACCGGCGGGTGGGCGAGATCTTGGGCGAGCTGGAGGCTGATGGCTTGGCGCGGGAAACGGTGGTGTTTTTCTTTAGCGACCACGGGACGGGATTGCCTCGCGGCAAGCGCTTCCTGCACGAGTCGGGCTTGCGTGTGCCCTTGCTGGTAAGGCAGCCGGGGGCGAGGGCGGGGCAAACGCGGAGGCTGGTGAGCTTTGTCGACTTTGCGCCCACGGTGTTGAGCTTGGCGGGGCTGCCGCCGGCGGAGGGGATGCAGGGGCAGGCATTTTTGGGAGGGCAAGCAAAAGCGGCACGGCGTTATGTTTATGGCGCGCGGGACCGCGTGGACGAGGAAATTGAAATGAGCCGGGCGGTGAACGACGGGCAGTATCTGTATATCCGCAATTACATGCCCCACCGGCCGGTGCTGCAACACGGGGCGTATTCCGAGGTGGCGGCGGTATGGAAGGAATTGCGGCGGGCTGAAAGGGGAGAGGCGGGAATGAATCTGCGCGACCCCTTGCTGCTGGCCAAGCAGAAGCCCGTGGAAGAGCTCTACGACCTGCAGCGGGACCCCTGGCAACAGAAGAACCTGGCCGGGGAGGCACGTTTGGCCAAGCGGCAGCGGGCCTTGGAGCAGGCGATGCAGCGGTGGATGGTGGAGGTGCGCGACAAAGGACTGTGGCCGGAGGCGGAAATGCGGCGCCGGATTTTGGGTCCCGAGCCGGACGAGGGGGAGATGCGAGGAGTTTCGGCAGCGGCAAACGGAGAGGCGCGGGCGGGCAGCGGGCACGTGGCGGAGCGTTATTGGAGTGCGACGCAATTGCTGGCGGGGAAGTACGACGAAGAGACGGCACGGCAGTTGAGCCGGGACCCAAGCGCGAGCGTCCGCATTGCGGCGGCGGAGGCGCTGTGCCGCAACGGGCAGGCGGAAGCGGGTTTTCGCGTATTGAACGAAGCGCTGAAGAGCATGGATGCTTGTGAGCAATTAGCGGCGGTGAGTGCGGTTTATTACTTGGGTGCGCCGCCAAGGTATCTATTGGATACTTTGCGTAAGGCGATGGAAGATAAGCACGAGCCAACTTATCAGTTCACTTACTTTCGCTGGGCGGCGGAGAAGCTTTTGGGCCTGCCTTCGACGGCCAGCGGGTGAGAGGGGGCTATTCAAGGTTCCGGATGCGAGTAAGGCGCTCGGCCAGGGGAGGGGAAAGGCGGCTTTCCATGTTGTCATCGACAAGGCCGGCGTCGAGAAGGTCGCGGAGATGAGTTTGGTCTTTCAGGCGGTAGCTGGTGAGCTTCATCTGAATTAGGTCGTCGAGGGGAAGCAGACGAAGCCCACGCAGAACTTGTTGTTGGCCGAGAGGGGGAACATCCGTAAGATAGTCAGCTCTTACTTTTTCTCCGCTGAAGACCAAATGAACAGCGCCCCGGGCGCTGGGCTCGTGGTTGTTTACCAGCATGTCAACGCCGGCCGCATGCCGGAGAGAAAAGTTATGCTTCTCGGCGGCGCTGGCAATTTTTTGAAGGTCTTCCCGCCGGACGACAATATCGATGTCGCGAGTTAAGCGGCCCGCGTCCGGCGCAGCTGATTCGACATAGAGATAAACGGCGAGGCCACCCACGATTCGATAGTCCAAGCCAGCATCGGTGAAGATGGCTTCGATGGTGTCGGCAAGGTGAAATAGCTTTTCCACGCGGTCCTCGAAAAAATCGTGACGGATGACCATTACTTCCTTCTCTTAACGGGCGGCGAGGGCGGAGTTGAAGCTTTCGAGCATAATGCGGGCATTTTTCGCTTCGTCCATATCGGGATTGAGGGCAAGCATTTTCGTCAAGTGGCGGCGGGCGCTGGCCAGCGTTTCAAGGCTGCCGGATTGTTGGGCTTGGGTGGCGAGGACGACGCCAGTGAGGTAGTGGGTATACGGGTACTCGGGGTCGTATTGGAGGCTCTTGCGGCAGAAAAGTAAGGCATCGTCGAGCTTGTCCTCACGGAAGGCGCAATCGCAAAGGCCAAAGTAGGCAAGGCTGCGGAGATCCTGCCAGATATCTTTTTGCGCGGCGCGTTTGCGCTTGCCTAGGCCGACGAGAAAGCCCACGACGTAGTAATGCATGTTGCCGGCAAGGCCGGAATCGAAGTTGCTGAGCTGTAAGTAATCGACATAAGATTGGCGGGCGGCGGAGAAGCTTCCCTTTTGGCGTAGGCTTTCGGCGAGCCAGAAATGGGGCTCGGCAACTTTGGGGGAAATGCGGATGGCGGCCTCGGCGCTGGAGATGGCATCGTCGAATTGTTCTTTGATGCGCAGGGCCTGGGCGCGCAGGTAGAGGGTTTGGAAGTCCTTGGGGTTGCGGCGGAGGACCTGGTCGAACTGGCGGATACTCTCGTCCACGTCGCCAATGTCGAGCAGCATGCCGCCAAAGCTGGAGCGGGCTTCGAGATAGGCTGGATCGATTTGCAGGGCTTTTTCAAAGTAATGCCGCGCCTTGGCCTGATCGTAGAGAGCGTTGTAAGTGCGGCCTAAGTAGAGGGCAGCCTGGCTATAAGTGGCATCGAGACCGAGGGCCTTTTCAAAGTGTGAGGCGGCAGCCTGGTAATTTTGCTCAAAGCCTTTGTTGTAGGCATCCAGGCCTCTGTTGAACTCCTCGACCGCGGCTTTGGGGCGGCGGCGGGGAATGAGGATGTTGAGTTTGACGGTGGACTCCTGGCCGGGATAAACCATTTCTTCGCGGGGGCCGTCGGGCTCGTAGCCGCTCTTTACACCTTGCACCGTGTGCGCACCGGGCCGCAGACCGGGCAAGCGCAGGGGGTTGCCTTTGCTGGCGACGCCAGCGCTTTTGCCATCGACGAACACCTCAACATCCGCGCGGTTGGTTTCAAAGATAAGGGTGCCGAATTTGGGCGCGGGGGGAGCGGCGGCACTGGCGAAGGTGGGCACATAGGAGAGGAGCATTTCGGGGTCGAAGGCGCCTCGGTCGGACCGCGGCGTTTGCTTGCCTTGGGTAGCTTCGCGCACGTTGCGGCGGACGTACTCGGTAAGTTCAGCGGCGGTGACAACACCATCGCGGTCTTCGTCGGCTTCGCCTTCCATGCCTTTCACCACAAAGTAAGTGAAGACTCCATGGCCACCGCCGAAATCCGGGGATTCAAAGCTGCGCTCTTCGTCGCGGGCGGCGGTCAGGCTGAAAAGGCTGGTATCGAGCTTCTGGAGGATCGAATTCAGGCTGGAGGCTTTGGTCTCTGTGGTGACAAAGCCGGAGTGGCAACTATCGGTAAGTAGTACTTTGTACTTTGCCTTCCAAGTGGCATTGGCTAACTTGGCGAGAGTCTCCATGGGGTAGCCGGTTTCGGCAACTTTGTCCAAGCGGAAGTCCGCAGGAGCTAAGTAGCCCTTGCCTTGGTGGACAAAGCCGTGGCCGGCGAAGTAGATAAAGATGCGGTCGTTTTCTTTGGCTACGCTGGGCAGCCACTCTTCCAAGGCCGCGCGGATGTTGGCGCGCGTAGCCTTGGCGCCCGTAAGTTTACGGACATTTTCGGCGCGGAAGTTGCCGCCTTCGAGGCTAATGAGGACTGAGTAAAGGCTATCGGCATCGCGCTCGGCGTAGGCAAGCTGCAGGTCCGCCGGGAGGTTCGGGTATTGGCCCGCGCCAATGATGACCGCGTAACCGCGCGGCACTTCCACCTTGCGGGTAAGCAACTGCATTTCGCCTTCGGGGAAGGGATCCTTTTCTACTTTAAGATCCCGGCCTTTCTTGGGGGCTTGGGCGCAAACTAAGCCTGCCAAGAGGACAAGCAAAGAGAAGACGCGCATTATTTGTGCACCAGGCTCACTTCGGCCACCACGCGGGGGTCGTCTTTGCGGGGGCTGGCGACATAGGCGGCGTATTCCATTTTGGGGCCGAGGCTGGACTTTGCTTCGCCCTCGACTTTTTCGACGATCAAGTCGCGGGCATAGAGCGTTTTCATGCGGTCAACGAAGGGGTCGCCGATGGAGGAATTCTGGGCGAGGATGATGCCGGGATGGGGTTTGGCGGCTGGCGTTGGCGCGGGCGCGGCTTCGGAAGGTTTCGCATCTGAGGGTTGGCGATCCGGAGCAACTTTATACAGCAGCGTGTCGAAGTCCGGCTCCGGCTTACGGGAGAAGACGACGAAAATACGCTCGGTGCCCGGGTTGTCGTCAAAACGGAAGACAAAGCCAGCGGGCATGACATAGGGCTGGTTGGGGCCAACGCGATTGTCGCCACCAGCCATTTGCGCGGAGGGAAACAACGGGGTCCATTTGCCGGAGGAGCCGCGGGCAAGGATATAGAGGTAGCCGAAATCATTGACTTCCACGCGGACATTGATGGCGTCGCCGCTTTTGAATTCGGTGGTGGCGGGGACTTCTTTCTTCACACCGCCAGGGAGATTCTGCACAATGGACCAGCGCATGGCCAAGCCACCAGGCGAGCCGGAAACGTTTTCGTGGGCGGCGAGCACAACCGGAGTCGGTTCCGATTTTTGCGAGGGAGATTGCTTTTTCGGAGGGGTGGACTTGGCTATTTTTTTCGCGGGAGTTTTCGCTTTTTGGGCAGGTGCGGTGGGAGCTTGGGCGCCATAAAAGATCTCGCGCGCGGTAAGGCGGGGGCCGCTGGGCTCCTGCGCCACCAGGGCGGCGGAAAGAACTAAAGTAGCGCCGAGTAATCTGCGATGTAACATTCTGGGTGCCTCCAACTTCCTCTTGAGTATATTCTGAGAGAACAATATGACGTCATACGAATATCGGCCGATACTAGCCCTTGCCTTAGCCTTGCTTCTGGCGGCCCCTCCCACTCGATTGTGGGCGGGCCAGGATCCGAACGCGCCCAAGCTAAACATTGTGGTGATCCGCGGCGATGGCGCCATCAACAACATCAAGAACCGGACGGCGCGCGAAACCATTGTGGAAGTGCGCGACGAAAACAACAAGCCGGTGGCTGGAGCGAGTGTGGTTTTCCTGTTGCCGAATTCGGGGCCGGGGGTAAGCGGTCCGCAGGGCAACAGCATGATAACTGCCCTGACCGACAAGAGCGGCCGGGCGGCGGCGCGGGGTTTGAAGCCCAACGGGCAGCCGGGACAGTTCAACATCCAGGTGCGGGCGAATTTTCAATCGGCGGTTGGCCAGACGGTAATTGCTCAATCTAATGCGATAGCGGCGGGGGCGGCAATTTCGGGTCTTACGCTGGCGATCGTGGGCATTGCAGCGGCGGCGGTGGGCGGTACGGCGTTTGCTTTGACGCGGAATGGCAATTCCACGCCGGCTCGGCCGAGCGTGGGCGTGAACCCGGGTAATCCTTCGGCGGGAGCTCCGCAATAATGCGCATCTTTGGTTTGGTTTTTTTGCTGGCGAGCACCCTGTGGGCGCAGGTGACGATTTCGCCCACCGAGATTCCAACGGCGTTCACGGGCGAGGCATACAGTGTGAACTTTACGGCGGCGGTGCCCGGCGGGACGGGTGCGATTTTTACGTTTAGCCTGGATGCGGGTACCTTGCCGACGGGCCTTATGTTAAGCCCGACGGGGCAACTTTCCGGGACGACTTTCGCCACGGGGTTTTTCCCCATTACGATTCGGGCGACGACAACGGTGGCGGCGGCGTCGGTCTCGGGAACACGCAACTACACGCTGCTGGTGGCGAGTTTTGATTGCCCCAACGAGACGGCGGTGATTGGCAGTACCTATGATTCCGCGGCTACGGTATTTCCTACGGCGGATAGCTTTGCCGTCACGGGCGGCTCTCTGCCGACGGGGTTGAGTTTCTTCAGTAGTGGCGCGCTGATTGGCGTACCACAGTTTGAAGAGTACACCTCGTTTACCGTGACTTTCAGTTACGTAAATGGCGGCTCCGGCAGCCGGACCTGCTCTGTATTTGTGAACAGCCGGGTCGGGGAAATGACGCCACTTTCAACGGCCCGCTTGGGGCTGCCCTACCGCTCGCAGGTTTCGGCCTATGGGGGGACTTCGCCTTACACATTTACCCTGACGGGCAGTTTGCCGGCGGGATTGGCCTTGAACGGAAGCACGGGTGCGATTACCGGCACACCAACCGCATTGGGCAACTTCGCATTTGGCGTGATTATTGCGGATGGCGCAGGGCAGACGACGTTTGGGCAGTACGGCATGAATGTGATTGCGCGGCCTCCACCGAGCCCGGTGTTAAGGTGCCCGGCGCCTTCGGGCTCCGCGGGAAGCGTCTATAGCTCGGGTTTCAGCATTAACGCCAATGTTTCGGCTTACAATTTGGCTGCGGGCGCATTGCCAACGGGCTTGACACTGAATCCCTTAACGGGAGCGGTGAGCGGGGTGCTGGATTCAAGCCAGTTTGAGACCTTTACGGTGCAGGCGCTGTTAAGCGGCGGCAGCACGGTGACGGCAGAATGCACGATTGAGACAGATGAAGTGACGGCGGCTCCGGCGGCGGGTTTGTGTCCGGACCAACTGGACTTGGTAGTGGGCGAGCCCGTATGGACGCGCGTGCCGGGAACGGGCAACCGCCGCCCCTTGAGTTATGAACTGTATCAGACCACTCTGCCAGCGGGCTTGAGCCTGGACGAGGAAACGGGAATTATTTCAGGCTCGCCAACCCAGGTGGGCTCGACGCTGACGGCTTTCCGAATTTTGGACCACCGTGGTTTTTTCAGTACAACGGATCTTTGCCCCTTTAATGTTGCTCCGGGAGCGCCGCTTTCGATTTTGACCACGTCGCTTCCCAATGGGGTGCTGAACAGCCCCTACAGCTTTCAATTGGTGGGCACGGGGGGAGCGCCGCCCTATTTCTTTTCGCAATCCGCACCGGGGCCAACGTTTACCGGGGGTAGTTTGCCGCCGGGCTTGACGTTGTCTTCGAGCGGGCTGATTAGCGGCACACCTACGGCGGTCGGAACCTTCAACTTCACTATTTTTATTGAGGACACCTCGCGCAGCTTCAATAGCCGCGCGTTTAACATTACGATCTTCGCGCCCGATCCGTTGCGCTTTAGCGGGCTAGGGCTGCCGAGCGGGACCGTGGGCTTGCCCTATGACCAATTGATTGGCGTGGAAGGTGGCGCGCCGCCCTACAGCATCCAACTTACTTCCGGAAGTGTGCCGGGTCTGACCTTCTTGCAAGGGCGCGTTCGTGGAACGCCAACCGTGGCAGGTAACTTCCCGTTGAGCGTATCCGTGACGGATTCGGCGGGCGCGACGCTGGCGGCGAATTTCTCGTTGGGGGTGTCGCAGGGAAGTTTCCGGATTGGGTGTCCGGCGTTTAGTGGCGAATTGGGCGTGCCGTATAACTCGACGGCGGTGGTGCTGGGTGGCACCGCGCCGTATCAATTCCGGCTGCTGGAAGGAAGTTTGCCGGCGGGCTTGAGTTTGAATGCGGCGACGGGGCAAGTCTCCGGGCGTCCAAGCGAAACCGGGGCCTTGGCATTTATTGTGGCCGTCACCGACGCCTCCGGACTCAGCACCGCTGCCCGATGTGGCATTGCGATTGTGGGAGGAACCTTGAGGATTTTGACCCAAGGCCCCATTCTTACCCAGGCTGGCCGGGCTTACTCGGGCTCAATCGAAGCCGCCGGAGGGCGTCCGCCCTATCGCTTTGGCGTGTTGGGAAATCCGGCGCCGGGCTTGAACTTGGCGGAGAGCGGGACCCTCGCTGGCACGGCGAGCCGCGTTGGCGAGTTTGTGGTGGCAATTTCCGCCACCGATGCGGCAGGGCAAACGGCGCAATTGCCGATTGTGTTCCGCAACGGGCCGAGTAATTTGGCCGTGGCTTGCCCCGCGCCCGCAACCGCGCCCGTAGGCCTTGCGGCGAATTTAGGGATTGTGCTGACGGGTGGTGTGGCGCCATTTACGTTGTCCGCCGCGGCGGAGGACCTGCCGCCGGGGATGGCCTTGGTGACGCCCAACGCGAGCGGGGCGGGCAGCTTGAGCGGGACGCCTGCGCGGCCCGGCACTTTCCGCTTTAACCTGACGGCGGCCGACGCAACGCAGACAACGTTGACGCGGAGTTGCCAAGTGGAAATTACCGGCACGCCGCTTTCGATTGTGACGGAAGAGATGCCGGACGGGACCGTAGGCCTGCCTTATTTCTTCAACCTGATTGCCGAGGGGGGAACCGCGCCCTTGCGCTTTAGCTTGGCGGGCGGGGCGCTGCCGCCAGGGCTAAGTATGTTGGCCGAAACGGGAGCGATTGAGGGCACGCCCACGCGGGCGGGTTCCTATGTTGGCCTATTTGAAGTGCGAGACCGCACGGGGCAAACTTCGCGTCGCAGTTTGGCATTGACCATCCAAGAAGGCGAACTGCCGTTGACGATTACCACGCTGGCGCCGCTGGGCGATGCGGTGGTGGGGCGGCCTTACGCGCAGACCTTTGTGGCCGAGGGCGGCACTCCGCCTTATGTAATTACGACCGAGGGCGATGTTCCGGCGGGGCTTAGCCTGGGCCGGGGTATTTTTGGTACGCCGACGGCGGCGGGCGAAGGTGCGGTCCTGGTGACCGCGCAGGATAGCACCGGGGCAATTGTGAGCCGGACTTATCCGCTGCGGGTGCTGGTGGACCCGGCGCTGTTTATTTTGACGGACACCTTGCCGGACGGAACGCTGGAGCAGCCCTACCGGGCGGGCTTGGAGGCGCAGGGTGGATCGGCGCCCTATCGTTGGAGCCTGTTGAGCGGGCGGATACCGGACGGGGTGGCATTTGATTCCGCGACGGGAACCTTTGGCGGTACCCCCACGGCGCCGGGACAATTCGACGCCTTCGTGTTGGTGGAAGATAACTCGGGCAACGTATCGCGCAAGGGCTACCGCTTTGAAGTTCGGCCAGCAGGCGTGGAGCGATTGGAAATCTCCACTGCCGCTTTGCCCGACGCACCCCTTGGACGAAACTACCGTGCTGCACTAGCAGCCAGCGGCGGACAAGCGCCGTTCCGTTGGACCGTGCTCGGCGCTTTGCCACCAGGCTTGAGCGCCAACGAGAGCGGCGAAATTACTGGCATTCCCACCCGCACGGGACGCTTTGCGCTGAGTGTGGAAGTGGTGGATTCGCTCGGGCTGCGCGCGGCGCGGCAATTGTTTGTGGTGGTGACGGCGAGCGTGGCGCCGGGCGTGGCGATTACCGGGTTGCCGGATAGCTTAGGCCCGAATGCGCAGGCGGCGTTTGGATTGACGGTGAACACGCCTTTGGATCTGTCCACGCCAGGGCGCTTTGTGCTGAGCTTCCAGCCGGATGAGATTCATAACGCCGACGATCCGGCAGTGCGCTTTGGCAACGGGCAGCGCGAGCTGGAGTTCCAGGTGCCCAACGCCATGGGTCCGGCGACATTGCCGAGCGGGGCGCGAGTGGAAACAGGAACGCTTGCCGGCACGATTACCGTGGCGGTGGGCTTTGACCTGGGAGGCACGGCTTTGCGTGGACCGTCGCAGGCGATTACGCTGCGGCGTGCGGCCCCGGTGATTACGGCAGTGCGGTTGACGCGATCGGGCAGCGGCATTGAAGTGCGCGTAGAGGGCTTTACGAATACGCGCCAACTGGGCGAGGCGCGCTTGACGTTTGCCTTTGCCAACAATGTGGACGTGACCGGCTCCAACCTGGCCACGGTGAACGTGGCGGCGGCGATCCAAAGCTGGTTTGCCAGTGCGGCGAGCGCGCCGTTTGGCGGTCGCTTTGCCTTGACGATTCCGCTGACCGTGAGCGGGGACCCGGCTAATGTGACGGGGGTGAGTGTGGTGCTTACCAACGGAGAAGGTACTTCGAATGCGGTGACGGCACAATGAGAACTTTCCTGTTATTTCTGTGCGCCTCGCTGGCCGGGGCCTCGCTGGCCTTGGCGCAGTCCTGGAGCGAATACGGCGGCGGCGTGGAGGGGGCGCAGTATTCCCCCTTGACGCAAATCAACAAAGAGAACGTGGGCCAATTGCAGGTTGCTTGGAAGTACCAAATTGGCGACGGGAAGAAGTATTTCTTCAACCCTCTGCAAGTGGGCGCGGACCTGTATGTGATGGGCGCGAACAATTCGCTGGTGTGTTTGGAGGCGGCAAGCGGCAAGGTGCGGTGGACCTACGTGCCGCCGGCGGATACGAAGGTGATTACCTCGCGCGGCATCAACTACTGGCAGAGCAAGAACGGCCGTGAGCGGCGCTTGTTTTTTGTGGCGAACCATACGCTGCGGGCGCTGGACGCGGCGACGGGAAAGCTGATTGAGGGCTTTGCGATTGACTTGAAGCTAGGGCTTGACCGGGACCCGGCCACCATTCAGTTGGTGCAATCCACCACACCGGGCCGGGTGTTTGAAGATTTGTTGATTCTAGGTTCGGCAACGAACCAAGGCTATGGTTCCGCGCCTGGCGATATTCGGGCGTTTGATGTGCGTAGCGGCAAACTGCGCTGGACCTTCCACACGGTGCCGCGGCCGGGGGAATACGGCTACGATACCTGGCCCAAGGATGCCTGGAAAACCGTAGGCGGCGCGAATGTTTGGGGCGAGATGAGCGTGGACCCCGCGCGAGGTATCCTCTACGCACCAACGGCGAGCGCGAAGTATAACTTCTGGGGCGGGGACCGCACGGGCGAGAATTTGTTCGCGGATTGTCTGTTGGCCTTGGACGCGCGGACGGGCAAGCGTTTGTGGCATTACCAGTTCATCCACCACGACATTCTGGACTATGATGGCGCCTCTTCGCCCAAGCTGCTGACGGTGCGGCGGGAGGGCAAGCAGATCGACGCCGTGGCACTGGCCACCAAGCAGGGTTACCTTTTTGTGTTTGACCGCGTAAACGGCAAACCGGTGTTTCCCATTGAAGAGCGGCCTGCTCCGGCCAGCGATGTGCCGGGCGAAAAGACAGCGCCCACGCAGCCGCATTCCACTTTGCCGCCGTTTTCGCGGCAGCGCTTTACGGTGGACGATTTGAGCCCGTATTTGAGCGCGGCGGATCGAGCGAAATTCCGCGACCAGATTCTTTCGGCGCGCAACGATGGATTGTTTACGCCGCCCTCGTTGGGTGGTTCCATCCAGATGCCGGGCAACAATGGCGGTTCGAATTGGGGCGGGGTAAGCGTGGATGCCGCGCGCGGCCGGTTGGTGGTGGTTTCGAAAGACCTGCCGTGCTTGCTGAAGTTGGACGATAAGGACCCGGCCGAGGGGGCAACGCGCTACGAAACGCCCTTTGGCTTTATGTTGGCTTCCGACGGGTTGGCGGCGATTAAGCCGCCCTGGACCACCATCACCATGTACGACCTGAACGAAGGCAAGATCCTTTGGCAGCAACCCTTGGGCGAGGTGCCGTTCCTGGCGGCGAAGGGCATTAAGAATACAGGCACACACTATCCGAAGGTGGGTCCGGTACTGACGGCCAGCGGGCTGGTGTTTACCGGAACGCGGGACAAGAAAGTACGCGCTTTTGATGCCGATACGGGGAAATTGTTGTGGGAGTATACGCTGGAGGCGGCCATGGAAGGCATTCCGGCGGTTTACGAAATCAAGGGACGGCAATACGTGGTGTTCTGTGCGAGTGCGCAGGCGGGGCTAACGCCAGCGACGTTTGAGGAGATCAAAGGGGCCTATGTGGCCTTTGCGCTGCCGGGCCGGGAGTAACTCTCTGCGTTATCATCAAAAGCAGAGGCTGATAACATGATTCGCACGCAAATTAGTTTGGACCAAGTGGAATACGAGTTGGCCAAAAAGTGTGCGGAGGAACTGAACATTTCTCTAGCAGAATTTGTACGGCGTGCCGTTCGAGATGCTTTGCCAGTGCAGTCTGATAAGCCTTGGATGCAGTTCGCGGGTATGGTTTCCAGTGGCGACCCAAAGTCGAGCCAGAACATAGACGAAATTGTTTATGGCCGCAAGGACTGAAGTTTACCTTGACTCCGGTGGACTCATAGCCTTTCTGGATGATTCCGACAGTTTCCATAGCCTGTATCGACGGCTGTTCAGCGACCCTCCAAGGCTGGTGTCATCCTCCCTTGTCCTAGCGGAAACACACGGGTGGCTCTTACGCCGATACGATCGACGGAAGGCGGAACAGTTTCTTGCGTTCCTCGATAGATTCGGCGCCTGCAGATTCGTTCCGTTTGATGAGGGGGCTATCGCAGAGGTAGCTGGTGTAATTCGGAATTACCGCGACCAAAAACTAACTTTTGCGGATGCACATGGCTTGGCAATTATCAAGGCGCGCAAGATTCAGACCGTTTGGGCAACAGACTGGCACATGACACTCGGGGGTGCGCGGCTTGTATCCGAACCCTAACGAGAGGCAAGCGGTTTTCCAAGGAAACTAGCGCTGCTGGGCGCGTTCTTCGAAGAGCGGTTCCACTTCGAGGCTGGTTAGAACCCACAGTCCGTAGGCGCCGAGCACGGAGCCGAAGGGGAAATTGATAACTTCGAGGGCGCAAAGCACGGTGGCCAGCGTGCGGGCCCAACCTTGAGCGCGCAAGAGGCCCATACCGGCAAAGGCGAGGGGTGCGGCAAAGAGGATATTCATCAGCACCATGCCCACCAGAACGGGGGCCAGCACCGCGCTTGCACCGTCGAAGGACAGCAGCAAGCCACCGGGGCCGCCGCTGGCGATGAGCCAGACCAAGGAAATCAAGCCGCCGCCCAAACCCAGAATGATCAATAGGATTGCCAGCGCGCGTAAGTGTTGCGCCATGAACTCTTTTATTCTAGCGGCTTCTGGCGGACCAAACCCGAAATAGCGCAAATAAGGTGACGGCGGACCAAATGGAGGCGCGCAATACGCCATCTTCCCGCCAAATTCCGAGTAAATTCCAGGCGACGACGGGCTCGTAAAAAAGTGGGGAAAGGGAGCAGGCTAAGAGCCAGGGCGAGACTGCGGGAGCGGCGACGGCGGCAAAGGGCAGAGTCCAGAGCAAATACCAAGGATGGATGTTGGCAGCCCAGACAAGAACTCCGGTGGAGGCATAGAGCGCCATGCGCATGGGCGTGGTGCGCCACCAGGGCAGGGAAGCGGCGCCAGCGACATAAATAGCTACGGCCTGCCATTTACTGGATAAAAAATTTGCAAGGAAAGCGTTATTGGACCAGCCGCCCAAAAATCCGGTGGTAAAGCGAATTCGCTCCTGCCAGAAGGGCCAGCCGGGTCCGAAGACAAGCGCAAGGCCCGTGCCAAGCAGCAGGGCGGCTCCGGCGGGGCTGAAGGCGCGGTAAGCGTACCAGGGTAGCAAGAGGGCGGGCCACCATTTGGTGAGGATGGCGAGGGTAAGCAAGGCCCAGGCGGGGAAGGCTTTTCCGCTGCGCAGAACCACCAGCGAGGCGAAGAGGAAGAGCACCAGCCAGGCATCGTTGTGGCCCTGGCGCCAGTATTCGATGATGGGTAGGGGGCAGAGCGAATAAACGGCAAAACGCCAGGGCGGGAGGTGGGTGATGCGGGTCCAGTACCAGACCAGCAGCATTAAAATTCCCTCCGCTAAAGCCCCGCTGGCCTTGAGCGCCCCGGCGCGCCAGGCGAGCCAGTGGGCGGCTTGGAGCCAGGGTCCGTAAACAGCGCGGGCATCCGGGCCGGGGATGCGGTCGGGATGGGGAATTGTTTCGCGGGGTGTTGTGAGGTAAGGATTTGCGCCGCGGGCCCAAGTTTCTGCTTCCCAGCGGTAGCGCTCCAAATCGTCGCTCAATAAGGGGGGGAGCGGCCAGGCGAGCAGGCGCAATACGAGCGCGGCGAGAAGAAGAAAATTTAAGCTGCGGCCGGAGGGGGCGGCACGCGCAAGCCAATAGATTGCAACAAGATAGGGTAGGTATGCAATACTGTATTGAACAAAAGTCTGCTGAACCAAGTAAGCAGACCCGTACTTGGCTCCCCCGTAGGGGCAAGTGAGCAGAAGCGCCTCAGCCACCAAGGCGGCGAGAAGCAGCCAAGGTTGGGCAAGCGCAGCAGTACGATTCGTAAACGAGGAGTAGAGCAAAGCTTTTCTCTATGCTACCGAGCCCCATGCTAATGGCATTTTTCGCGACTTCCCCCAATTCGCAAAGCACGGCGGAAAAGGTAATGAGCGTGTTGTTTGACGACACGTTTGCCGGTGTCCACTCCCTGGCCTGGTTCGACTACGCCATGCTGGTGCCGTACTTCGCGGCGCTCGCGGTGTTGAGCTTTTACGGGCTCCATCGCTTTCACATGATTTGGGGCTACTACAAGGGCAAGCAGAACATGCCCAAGGCTCCGGCGGAGCGCTTTCCAGAAGCAGAACTGCCGACGGTGACGCTGCAACTGCCGCTCTTCAATGAGCGCTACGTGGTGGAGCGGCTGCTCGAAAGTGCTGTGCGGGTACGCTACCCGAAGGACAAATTGCAGATTCAGGTGCTGGACGATTCCACGGACGATTCCGCCGCCTTTACGCAAGCCCTCGTGGCGCGCTACTTGGCCCACGGGCACAACATCGAATACCGCCACCGCACAAACCGCAAGGGCTATAAAGCAGGTGCGCTGGACGAAGGCCTGGCCAGCGCAAGCGGCGAATTGACGGCCATCTTTGACGCGGACTTTGTTATCCCGGAAGACTTTTTGGAACAAACGGTCCATTATTTCCGGGACCCCAAGGTGGGCGTGGTGCAAACGCGCTGGAGTTACTTGAACCGCCACTATAACTTGCTGACCGAAGTGCAGACGATGCTGCTAGACGGGCACTTTGTGCTGGAGCACGGGGCGCGCGCGGGCACGGGTTTGTTCTTTAACTTCAACGGCACGGCGGGTATTATGCGCAAGGAAATGGTGCGCGACGCCGGCGGTTGGCAGCACGATACGTTAACCGAAGATACCGATTTAAGCTACCGCGCGCAGATGCGCGGATGGAAGTTCCTATACCTGCCGCACGTGGATTGCCCGAGCGAATTGCCGGTGGAAACCTATGGCTTCCAGGTGCAGCAAGCGCGCTGGGCCAAGGGCTTGACGCAGTGCGCCAAGAAGTTGCTGGCCAACGTGATGCGCTCCGACCTGCCTTGGCGCGTAAAGCTGGAGGCGATTTACCATCTGACGCCGAATCTTTCTTATCCGCTGATGCTGGTGGTGAGCGCGCTGATGTTGCCGGTGATGATTGTGCGCTTCTATATGGGTCCGCTGGAGATGATGATCCTGGACCTGCCACTGATCTTTGCGAACTTTATCAGCTTGGCGGCGTTTTACCTGGTGGCGCAGCGGGAGTTGGACCCCAAGGGATGGAAGCGGACCATCTGGTTTGTGCCGGCCTTGATGAGCGCGGGCGTAGCCTTAACGCTCAGCAATGCAAAAGCGGTGCTGGAGGCGCTGTTTGGGGTGCAGACGGCGTTTGCGCGGACGGCGAAGTACAACATTGGCGAGAAGAAGGTGAAGCTCACGCAGGTGCAGTATAAACGCAAGAGCGGGCTGTTGCCTTTCTTCGAATTGGCCATGGCCGTCGGCTTTACGGCGATTGTCTGGTATTGCGTGGAAAGCTGGAACTTGCTGAGCATTCCGTTCCTGATGATTTTTGTGTGCGGCTACTACTGGGCAGGCTTCTCCACGTTGTGGCAGGAGTACCAAGGCTTGCTGGAATTCAAAGCCGCGGCGCGCGAGGCGGCCAAGGCCGCGCAAGAAGCCTAGGTTCCAGAGGCTTAGAGCACACGCCCAGGGACGTTTCGCCGTCTATACTGTCCCTTATATGAAAACTGTTGGGGCATTGCTGCTGGTATTGGCCGCCCACCCTTGCCTGGCTCAGCCCATGACGCCTGCGGCACAAGCGGAGTATGTAAAGGCCAACTACACAAAGTACGAATACCGGATTGCGATGCGCGACGGGAAACGGCTTTTTACGAGCGTTTACGTACCGAAGGATGGTGGGCAAAAGTATCCCTTCCTGATCACGCGCACGCCCTACTCGTGCTCGCCCTATGGGGCAGACCGCTACCGCCCGGCGCTAGGGCCGAACGAAATGTTCCTCATAAGCGGCTATATCTTTGTGTGCCAGGACGTGCGGGGGCGGTATATGAGCGAGGGAGTGTTTGTGGAGATGACGCCGCATTTGGCGGCGAAGCAGGGTCCGCAGGAGATTGACGAATCGAGCGACACCTACGACACCATAGAGTGGCTGGTGAAGAATGTGCCCGGCAACAATGGGCGCGCGGGGCTGGTGGGCATCTCGTACCCGGGCTTCTATGCCGCGGCGGGCATGATTGGGGCGCATCCGGCGTTGAAGGCGGCTAGCCCGCAAGCGCCTTTGATGGACCTCTTCATGGGGGACGATGCCTTTCACAATGGCGCATTCTATTTGGCGGCCAACTTTGGCTTTTACGCCTTCTTTGGCAAGAAAAAGACAGAGCCCGAGTTGCCGGACCCTAACGCTCGGCGCTTCAGCTTTGGCACGAGCGACGGGTACGCGTTTTACCAGGAGCTAGGCCCGCTGCAAAATGCCGATGAGCGGTACTTCAAGCGCGAGAGTGAGTATTGGACCGATTTGTTGAAGCATACGAGCTACGACGAATTCTGGCAGGCGCGGGCCTTGACGCCGCACATTCGCGACATCCAGCCTGCGGTGTTGACCGTGGGCGGCTGGTTCGACGCCGAAGACCTGGCGGGCCCCCTGGCGCTGGACCGGGCGCTGGAAGCGCGCAGCCGGCAAACGCAACGCACGCTGGTGATGG
Organism: Bryobacter sp.; assembly: GCA_033765085.1. Classification (GTDB taxonomy): domain Bacteria; phylum Acidobacteriota; class Terriglobia; order Bryobacterales; family Bryobacteraceae; genus Bryobacter. The sequence continues at coordinate 260,207 of JANRIK010000032.1, forward strand.
GGCCTTGGGTGCACGGAGGCTGGGCCAGAGGCGACGGGGCGAGTTTGGGCGCGGTGGATTTTGGGCAGAAGTCCGCGCCGTGGTTTCGCGAAAAGGTGGAGTTTCCTTTTTTCGAGCACCACTTGAAGGGTAAGGAGGCGCCGAAACTGGCGCGCGCCTACGCGTTTGAAACCGGCACGAACCGCTGGCGGGAGTTTGCCCAATGGCCACCGCAGGGCGAGGCGAAGCGACTCTACTTGCGGGCTGGGGGCAAGCTGAGCTTTGCGCCGCCGGAAGCGGGCGAAAACATTTTTAGCGAATATGTTTCCGACCCCGCCCGGCCGGTTCCCTTTGTGGGGCACATCACCTTGGGCATGGACCGCGAGTACATGGTGGCGGACCAGCGTTTTGCCAGCGCCCGCCCGGACGTGCTGACCTTCGTGAGCGACGTGCTGGACGAGGATTTCACGATTGGCGGCCCGGTGCGGCCGCAGCTCTATCTTTCTTCGTCAGCGACGGATAGCGACTTTGTGGTGAAGCTGGTGGATGTTTATCCCGATGATTTGCCGAACCCGGAGCCGAATCCGCGGCAGTTCCAATTGGGCGGCTACCAGCAGTTGGTGCGCGGCGAACCGTTTCGGGCCAAGTTCCGCAACAGCTTCACGAAGGCGGAAGCTTTGGAACCAGGCAAGTTGTTCACGCTTGATTTCGCCATGCCGGATGTTTGCCATACGTTCCGGCGAGGGCACCACATTATGGTGCAGGTGCAAAGCAGTTGGTTTCCCCTGGTGGACCGCAATCCGCAGGTGTTCGGGGACATCCCCCAAATTCTCGAAAAAGATTGGCGGAAGGCGACGCAGCGTTTGTTCCACGATACGGGGCGCGCGAGCCAAGTGAGAGTGACGGTAATTCGCCAGTAGAGAATTAAGCAGCCGTCGCGGCGGCGGCAAGTTCCTCGGCTAGGGCGCGAATTTGCTCCGCGTTCAACGTGATGAGCGTCTTGTCCATGTCTTCCCAAGTTTCTACCATGTGTGCCAAGTGCAAGCCACCGAGGCGCATGCACCAACTGTCGGTGATGGGGCGGCCCATTTCCTGACTAATCGCAAGCAAGAGAGCGTGGGGGAGAGCCACCACTTTTTCAAGGGTTTCTTCCTCGCTGTTTTCTTCCTTACAGGCCAAATCGTACTTCACGTCCACCGTATCGGCATGGCGAATCGAGATGGCATTCTGCTGCCAGCGGAAGCTCAGCTGCCACGTGCGGCCAAAGGGATCGGGGCCGGCGGAGAAGGCACGGAAATTGTCGATCATCGTCTCTCAGGTTAGCGAATTGCGGGCGCTAGCGGATGCTGGAGCGGATGAGAGAAAGGAATTCATCCTTGGTGGCTTTGTTGCGGCGGAATTCGCCGAGCATGGCGGAGGTGACGGTGGAAGAGCATTGCTTTTCGACGCCGCGCATCATCATGCAGAAGTGTTGCGCCTCGCTGACCACGGCAACGCCGCGCGGTTCCAGCACTTCCATGAGCGTGTCGGCGATTTGCTGGGTGATGCGTTCCTGCACTTGCAGGCGGCGGGCAAAGACATCGACGATGCGGGGAATTTTGCTTAGGCCGATGATCTTTTTGTCGGGCAGGTAGGCCACGTGCACCTTGCCGAAGAAGGGCAGCATGTGGTGTTCGCACAGGGAGTAGTATTCGATATCCTTCACCACCACCATGTCGTCGTTTTCGGCGGTGAAGAGGGCGCCGTTCACCAGCTCCTCAATGTTGCGCGTGTAGCCGCTGCACAGGAAGCGTATGGCTTTTTCGGCGCGCAAAGGAGTTTTTAGCAAACCTTCGCGCGTGGGGTCTTCGCCTAAGTCCCGCAGGATGTCTTCAAAATGGTCGCCAATGCGGGTGCGCTCTTCGGCGGGCTTGGCTTCGGCGGGCGGAGCTACGGAAGCAGCAACAACGGAGGTGCCTGTTACTTTCGTGCGGCGTTCGATATTTTTTGCCGGCATCACTTTCAATGCCGCGGCTTTACTACTGGACTTCATAAGCCTCCATCTCAAATAAATTATTGCGTGTCTCGTAAATCCGCACCCGGCGGAAGGTACAAACAGGGGGCAAATACTGGGGCGCGGTGCGCGCCAAAATTTCACCAAAGACGCGGGCAACGTTTTCCGTGGTGGGGACCAAGCGGGCGAACTCCGGCATCTCTTCATTGAGATTCCGGTGCTCGACGCGCGCCAGAATTTCTTTGCCTATCCATTGGTCGAGGAGCGGGCGCGGAGCCACCTGCCCGGTGTTGGGATCTGTGGGACCGGCCACCGTGACTTCGAGCCAGTAGTTGTGGCCGTGGCCGTGCGGGTTGTTGCACTTGCCATATACTTCCCAGTTGCGACTTTCGGGAAGATCGTGCGAATGCAAACGGTGGGACGCGGAAAAGCGGTAGCGCTGAGTAAGGTTCATTCGCTGTAGTCCACGTAAAGATTTTCGTTTTCCCAAAGTCGGACGTTGCGCAGTTGCACGGTGGGGGTGTTAAAGTGCGGCAAGAGGCGGCGCCAGATGTCGCGGGCGATATTTTCGGCCGTGGGCACAATTTCGTCGAAGGGCTTCACTTCGGCATTGAGGTAGCGGTGGTCATACACATCGACCACCTCGCGGTTGAGGATGGTCTTGACATCCTTGAGGTCCACAATCATGCCGGTAACTTCGTCGACGTGGCCGCCCAAAGTAACTTCGAGCACATAATTGTGCCCGTGCCCATAGGGGTTGGATTCCGCCCCAAAAACAGCTTGATTTTGCTCGTCCGACCACCCCGGCACCGCACAACGATGGGAGGCGGAAAACTCAGCCCGCCGAGTAATTAACATTTTCCTCTGTTTGGATGCGCCCGCTGCGGAGCGCGATTCCATAAAATAGAACAAATGGCAAAAGCAAAAGCGCCGGCGGAAGCAAACAGCGCGACCCCGTTTGAACGGCTGTATTGGATTGGCATTGTGGCGAGCCTGCTGGCTTTGACCTATATCTTCGCCGATACGCTGCGGGAGCCCATGGTGAACCAAGGCGATAACGGTGCGGCGTTCCGTGTCACGGCGAGCGATGGAAAAGAGTACACTTTGAGCGACTTCCACGGCAAGGTGCTGGTGCTGAACTTCTGGGCCAGTTGGTGCAAGCCCTGTGTGGACGAGATGCCCTCGCTGAACCGTTTTGCGCAGGACATGAAGAAGGATGGCGTGGTGGTGTTGGGCATTAGTGTGGACCACGACAAGGAGAAGTACGAGAAGTTTTTGAAGGCCGCCAACATTCAATTTCCGGTCTACCGGGACGAGGAAGCAAACATCCCTTTCCGTTACGGGACGACGAAGTATCCGGAGACCTACATCATCGATAAGAGCGGCAAAGTAGTGGAAAAGATTATTGGGGAAAGAGTGTGGGTGGACCCGCAGGTGATTGCCAATGTCAAACGCTACTTATAGTCCGAGCAGCACGTGGAACCGGATTAGCCCCGAGGCGCGGCGGAAGCTGGCCGCCATTGTGGGGGAGCGCGGCATTCTGGATAAGCCTGAGGACTTGACCCTGTACGAATACGACGGGGGCGTGGACAAGCACAAGCCGGACATTGTCGTGTTCCCAAAAACGCCGGAGCAAATTCCGGCCATTTGCCGCGTGGTGGCCGAGCACGATTTAACGCTGGTGGGCCGCGGGGCGGGTACGGGGCTATCGGGGGGCGTAATTGCGCGGGGCGGGGGCTTGATGCTGAGCTTTGCGCGCTTGAACCAGATTGAGAAGATCGACTTGGCCAACGAGCGCTGCCAGGTGCAGGCGGGGGTGGTGAACCTGGAAGTGACTTTGGCGGTGCAAGGCCAGGGTTACTTTTATGCTCCGGACCCCAGCAGCCAGAAGGCCTGCACCATCGGCGGCAACGTGGCCGAGAACGCGGGCGGGCCGCACACCCTGGCCTACGGCGTGACGACAAACCATGTGCTGGGTTTGGACGTAGTGCTGCCCGATGGGCATGCATTTACGACGGGCGGCGACGAACTGGACTTGCCGGGCTACGATTTGACGGGCTTCTTGACGGGCACGGAAGGGACGATGGCCCTGGTGACGCGCGCGCGTTTGCGGCTGATGCGGACCCCGGAAATGGTGAAGACCGTGCTGGCCATTTACAACACTACGGCCGACGCGGCAAACACGGTGGCCGAGATTACGGCGCGGGGCATTGTGCCGGTGGCCATTGAGATGTTGGACGGCGAGATGTTGCGCATGGTGGAAGAGGCCACGCACGCCGGGTACCCGTTGGACGCGCAAGCGGTGTTGTTGATTGAGATGGAAGGCCTGCGGGAGGCCGTGGAAGAGCAACTGGAGCAAGTGCGCGGCGCGTGCGAGGCTTGCCATTGCCGGGAGTTCCGCATAGCCAAGGACGCTGCCGAGCGGGACTTATTGTGGAAAGGGCGCAAGAACGCCTTTGGGGCGGTGGGGCGCGTGAGTCCGTTTTACTATGTGCAGGACGGCGTGGTGCCAAGGACGCGCATTGCGGATACGCTGGCGGCGATTGCGGCGATTGGGGAAAAGTACGGGCTGAAGATTTCCAATATCTTCCACGCCGGCGACGGCAACATGCACCCCATTATTCTGTTTGACGCGCGCGTGCCGGGCCAACTGCGGGCGGCGCAATTGGCGGGCGAAGAGATATTGGCCTACTGTGTGGCGGCGGGCGGCTCGATTACCGGCGAGCACGGCGTGGGCATGGAAAAGATGGAATTAATGGCGCAGCAATTCAGCGACGAAACGCTGGAGACGATGAAGGATTTTAAGAATCTATTTGATCCGGCCTGCCGCTTGAATCCCGGCAAGCTGTTGCCGACGGGGAAGTGTTGCGGCGAGATCTTCCACGCGCCTTTGACGGAAGCGAACACGTACTGAGGCGAAACGTCAGCGCGTAGCGCGGTCGGGCGAATGCTCCTAGAATGGAGTTGTATGGGCAAGGACTATGTGGAAGAGCGCAACGGGGGGCTGTATCTTGCGGGGACACGGGTGTCTCTTGATTCGGTCGTCTATTCGTTTCGCAATGGAGAAACTGCAGAGGCAATTCGTTCGAACTTTTCGGATTTGACGCTTGAGCAAGTTTACGGCGCAATTACTCATTATTTGAGCAACCAATCCGCGATAGACAGCTATTTGGCAACGCAACAATTGCTACATGAAAAGGCCCGGCTGGAAGCTTCGCCGGAGGACCAAGAATTGCAAGCAAAGATTGAAGCCGCAGTCGCAACTTCCGCAGGCGCAAGGTAGCCTTGAACATTCGTTATTTGGCAGATTGTGACTTGCACGCAGCAATCGTGGGTGGTGTTCTTCGGGTTGAGCCGAGTATTTCCTTCACGACGGCAGATGAGGCTGGCTTGCGTGAGCTAGGCGACAAAGATGTTTTGCGCATTGCCACACAGAGGGAGAGCGTCTTGGTGACGCATGATGCCGCGTCGATGCCAATCCATTTCGGTGCCTATTTGATGGAGGGAAATTTTAGCTTTGGGGTGATTGTCATTCCGCAGAGCATGGGGCTTAGGGATGCGATTGAGAGGTTAGTCTGGAACTGGGCGCATCTGACGCAAGAAGATTGGCTGAACCGAATTGTGCGGTTGCCCGTCTAGGCGGCAATAAGCTTAGGAGCCGCTCAGCCCGTCGGGGCGGTTGATTTTTCGTTTACCGGGCCAATCGAGGCGCATGTCCTTGGCCACTTCTTCCAGCATGGCGAGGGTTGCCTCTTTGGTTTCCCCGGCAAAGCAACTCAGCAACAGGTTGTCGCACAGGGCGTTGATGAGGCGGGGGATGCCCTGGCTGCGCAGGTGAATTTCGCCCAGTAGAGATTCGCTAAAGACGGACTGGCCGGGCATGCCGGCGTGCGTCAGTCGCGAATCGATGTATTCGATGGTTTCCTTGAGGGTGAGCGGTTGGAGGCTGGTGCGCAGGACGACGCGCTGCTTGAGTTGGCGCAGGTTAGGGGCGTCCAGCTTGCGATCGAGTTCGGGTTGGCCAGAAAGAATGATCTGGAGCAGCTTGCCCGTGCGAGGATTTTCAAGGTTGCCCAGCAGGCGGACCTCTTCGAGCACTTCCCATTCGAGGTTGTGCGCTTCGTCGACAATCAGCACGGTAGTGCGGCCTTCCTGGGCCTGCTGGATGAGCAATTGGTTCAAGGCAAAGAGGACCTCGGTTTTTGCGGTGCGCTGGCAGCGGAGGTCAAGATCGTAGGCGATCATCTCGAAGAACTGTTCGACATTGATGCGCGAGTTGAAGACAAAGGCGAACTCATCGCCGGATTGTTCGAGATAATCCCGCAAGCATTCAAGCAGAGTAGTTTTGCCCGTGCCGACTTCGCCCGTGATGACGACAAAGCCCTTGCGCGACTGGACCCCGTAGATGAGGTTCGCCAGGGCCTCTTCGTGCTGCGAGCTGCGGTAGAGAAAGGCCGGGTCGGGGCTGAGGTTGAAGGGGTTTTCGGTGAAGCCGAAGAAGCCGTTATACATGCTGGGGGGGAGTGAAGATCACTTTATCGTAGCATGGGGGGTGGGGCGGGGAATGCGTGCAGATGCCAAACGTGCTGGACACCAACCCATATGATGCAATGGGGAATGTGGTGACCGACGCGGTGCTGGGAGCAATGAAGTACGATCAGGCTGGCCGGTTGCGGGAGACGCAGGTGGCGGGCAAGACGATCACTTACGACTACGATGCCGAGAGCCGGCG
>JANRIK010000033.1:0-12852 GCA_033765085.1 Bryobacter sp.
GACCGCGTGCTGTGGCTGAAAAACGGCATTGCCGGGGACGACACCCACGGACACGTGGACGACCTTGCCCGCTTCACGGACGAGAACACGATTGTGATTGCGAGCGAAGCAGACCCGGCGGATGCCAATTACGAAGTGCTGCGGGAGAACTGGAAATTTTTGCAGCACGAGGCCAAGGGCCTGCGCATTATAAAGCTGCCCATGCCCGCCCCGGTGGTGTTCGCTGGGCAGCGCCTGCCCGCAAGCTACGCCAATTTCTACATCGCCAACCAGCTGGTGCTCGTTCCCGTATTTAATGATCCTCAAGACCGTAACGCGTTGAATACTTTGGCAAAACTGTTCCCGACGCGGCAAATTGTGCCCATTTATTGCCGGGATCTGGTACTTGGACTTGGAACCTTGCACTGCATGACGCAGCAGGAACCGGCCTAGCTATCTCACGTTGCGGCTATTTCCTTAGCCGCAGGGATGCCCACGCCTCCCTGCCCCCTTTTGCCGCCAGCGGCTCAGAGTGCAAAGCCGCTTTGAGGCGCTCCCAAAAACGCGTTTGAATCTCCGGCTCCAGCGCCGTTAAGGCTTCCGAGTGCACCAGTGGACTCAGCGGATACTCATACAAGCGCGTTTCCAGATTCAAGCGATAGAGCGCCCCGCGGCGCTGGTATTCCGTCGCAAAGGCGGAATCGCCGCGCATCGGCCCGGGCCAAGGGGCTTCGTCCGCAAAGGTCAAATAGAGGATGGCGGCGTCGAGAGCGTAGTTAATGCGCCGGGTAGTGGATTCGCTCCAAGGCCCGGTCGTCTTTTTGTCCATTTTTAAGAGAGCGCGGTGCATGCCCAGCGCGGCCCTTGTTTCATAGTTCAAGCGGGCCAGATAATTGTGGCCCATTGTCTGGTGTTCCAGCACCATCAGGGCCACAACATCGGAATGCGCCGCGGGCCACGCGTCAATGGAGAAACGCGCCAGTTGTGGCACCAAAACATTTCCACGGTGTTTTGTTTTGGGCCAAGACCCCGAAACGTACCAACCGCCGAAGCGCTCCTCGATCGGCGTGCGGTGGTCGGTAACGTGCGAGGGTTCGGTCGTATCCACCATGCCATTGCGATGCGTCACCACGCTACGCACGAGGTGGCCCGGCACCCCGGCGGTACGCCCCGCATGGTGGCATTGCAGGCAATCGTCTTGCCGGGTAATGGAGGGAAGTTTCCCCCGCTCCTGCTCCAGCACATAGAAGACCGCGCCCAAATCCGGATCGGCCACGGACATTTCCACAAAGTCGCCGCCCTTCACCCACCCGACGTAAACATCGTCGTTGAAGTAAATCGCCCGCGGATTGGCTGGCATAATCAGCGGTGCTTGAAAGCTTGTTTTGGAAAACACCAGTACTTGGCTCGCAAGCGGCACCTGCAGCGCCTCGAGCACCGCCGGGAGATAGCCATACTGCGCGTCCCAGGCGAGCAAGTCCCCTTGGGCCAAGCGTTGCCGCAATTTTTCGATGGGGTTTCTTTGCGCTGGTACGGCATATTTCACTGGGCCGTTGCGCAAGTCGTGGGTCATGGACCCGTCAAAGTTCGGCTGCCCGGCTAAGATCCAGGGAAGTACCCCGAATACGGATAACAGAAGTCGCATTTATCCTCTCCGGATCAAATATACACCCAGCAGCAACAAAACTGCGCCCAAAATTCGACCCGCGCTCAAACGAATCACAGGAAAACCGAGCAAGCCAAAGTGGTCCAAAGCCATGGAGCCCACCAACTGGCCCGCGATTAGCACGCCAATAAAAGTCGCGGCCCCGATGCGCGGAGCAATTACCAGACCACTGCTCACAATCAGCGTCCCCATCAGCCCGCCAGTCCAGTAGTACCAGGGCGCGCCGAACCACTGCGCCAGGGGCGCCATCGCAGGCCGCGCCGCCAGAAAGTATGCTGTCAAAAAAGCGAGCCCGGTGGAAAAATTCACCGCCGCCCCGGCCAGGGCGTTCCCCGCCCATCGCCCCATCGAAGAATTCACGCCAATCTGCACAGGAATAATCAGTCCCGTTGCGAACGCCGCCATCAATAAAAATAAGAAAGCCACACGGTTACAATACCAAGAGCAGTCCAGAATGCCTTTTCGCCGTTCAACACCTATTACCGAAGCGGAGGCCGTACGCAAGCTTGTGGCAGAAATCAAAGACATCGAATCCGAAAAAAACAAAGTCGGCCGTTATGTTTTGGCCATCTTTGCTTTTGTCTTTATCGCGGCGGCCAGTTTGTTGGCTGTGATCATTCTGACGAGTTAGCTGCCGGCACGGAAAGCCTTTGGATTTCGGCTTCGAGGAAACGGTAGGTCTCCTCCAGCATGGCCCGGTAGCGTGGGTTCGCCGCTACCGCCAAATCCCGCAAGACGCGGGAACGCTGAAGCCGTAAACTTTCGATGCGCTGTTCTTGTTGCGTCTTTACGTGCTGGAGCGACCCGGCATCGCGCTCCTGCTGCTGGTTTTCGACATCCTTCGACTCCCACCCACGCGCCATAGCGAAACCCTTTTCTCCAAGCGCTTAATAGCGAGGAACCTGCGGATCAATCTCCACGCTCCAGCGCTCGATGCCGCCCCGCAAACTGCGCACCCGCTCCACACCTTGGCGCCGCAGCCATGCCGCGGTATTCAAGCTGCGCACCCCGTGGTGGCAATACACCACAATCTCCCGCTCCTCGGCCAGCGCCTCTAACTTCGCCAAGTTCTCGGGAATCGTGTTCATGGGCATCAGCGTGGAAGGCTCAATGCGGCAAATGCCATGCTCTACGGGTTCCCGGCAATCGAGCAATAGCGGCGGCTCCTCGCCCAACAGCAATACCTGCAAATCTTTTGGCGAAATTTCGAGTTCATCCACCCTTCCAGGATAATAAGAGCAGTGCTTAAGTCTTCGCGCTTTTTTCTGCTTGGCTCCCTGCTTTGCCTGCCCGCCTTGGCCGCTCCGCCCCAGGCGCTCGCATCCTTCGATTACGTTTGGCAAACCATCGCCGACAAGCACTACAACCCCGCCGAACTCGAAAAACTGCCCAACGGTGAAAGTTGGCAGCAAGTGCGCGCCCGTTTGCGGCCGCAGGTGGAAGCGGCCCAGACCACCGATCAGGTGCGGGCGGTGCTGCGCGAAATGCTAAGAACCTTGGGCAAGAGCCACTATGCCATTGCCGGCCCCGAGTTCCAGCCCACCGGCAACCGGCGCGAGGGCGGCCCAGCTACGCCCGGATTCGTGGTGGAGATAGTGGAGAGCAAAGTGCTGGTCACACACGTGAAGCCCGGCAGCGAAGCCGAGCGCGCCGGCCTGCGCTTGGGCTGGGAACTGGTGGACGTGGAAGGCATCAACGTCGCCAAAACCATCACCCCACAAATGCGCCCCATTGACCGCCACCGCATCCTCAAAGACCAAATCAGCGGCTTCCACGGCGAGCAGCTTCCCTTCTCTTTTGCCACACCCCAAGGCCCCCGCAAAATCCTGCTGCAACTGCCCGCGCCGGACGGCAGCACCGGTTTCGGCTATATCCAAGGCGTGAGCGTGGATCGCGAAGCACGCCTCCTCGGTACCCGCCAGGACGTTGCCTACTTCCGCCTGGGCATGTTCCTTGACGCGGTTCGCGTGTTGCCGGAGTTCGAAAAATTCGTGCTCGCCAATGCTTCCGCGCGCGGCTTCGTGTTGGATCTACGCGGCAACCCCGGCGGCATCGCCATTATGGCCAACGCCCTCAGCGGATGGTTTCTGAAGGACTCCGGCATTAAGCTCGGCACAATGTACCAGCGGCAGATGACGCTGGAATTCGTCGTCATTCCGCGCCTCCAACCATTCCTTGGTCCCTTGGCGATCCTCATTGATGGCGCTTCCGCCTCCACGAGCGAAATCCTCGCCGGCGGGCTCCAACACCTTGGCCGCGCCCGCCTTTTCGGCGCTCCCACCGCAGGCGCTGCCCTGCCCAGCCTGATCGAACAACTCCCCAACGGCGACTTCTTCCAATACGCTGTGGCCAACTACATTTCCGCCAGCGGCCAATCGTTGGAGGGCCAAGGCGTGAAGCCCGATGTCGCTGCCCCGCACACTCGCGCTGCCCTTCTGCGAGGGGAAGACCGCGCTCTTGCCGCTGCGCTAGATTGGATTTATGCGCATCCTTCCGGCCCCCCGGCTCGCCCTTAGCGCCGTCGCTCTTTTTCTCGCTCTTTCCGCTACTGCGCAGGAGCCCAAAAAGCCCAGCGCCGACGACATCATCCAGAAATACCTCACGGCCAGCGGTGGCCAAGCGGCCCTCGAGGGCATGAAGACCGTGGTCATGAAGGGCACGCTCGAGATTAAGGCGCAAAATGTAAAGGCCGACATGCTGGTTTATCGCGCCAACGGCGGCAAGAGCTACAGCGTGGTGGACATTCCCGGCATGGGCAAACAAGAGGAAGGCGCCAACGGAGGCGTACTTTGGGAAAAAACGGCGCTCGGTCCCCGGTTGAAAAGTGGCGTGGAAAAATTCCTGCTCACCTGCGCCGGCGATAGTTTGAACGAGTACTCCCGCCTACTTACGGGCAAGGACTCCTGTTACGACCGCATTGAAGTAGCCGGGCAGGAACCGATCAATGGCAAGCCCGCCTGGAAGCTCGTTCTTACCCCCAAAATGGGCAAGCCCGAAGAGCAGTACTTTGACTTCGAAAGCGGCCTGCTGGTGCAGGAAAAAATAGTACTTCCTTCTCCGCTGGGCGAACTTCCCATTACGTTCGTGGTTAGCAAGTACCAGACTATTTCCGGCCTCGCCACCCCGATGGAAGTTATCACGAAACTCGGCCCGGTAGAAATGCAGCTCAGCTTCCGCGAAGTTACTTATAACAGCGCAATCCCCGACCAGATCTTCGCCTTACCTCCCGATATCCAAGCACTGGTAGATGCGGAGAAGAAGCGCTAGGGGGGTGCATTTAATGGCCCAATGCAACTATTGGCCTAAGGTAACCTCATGAAATACTTTTTGTGCAAAGCATCAGCCAAGCCTCGACTCATGCCTCTGCAGAAATCTTCAAACCTGTGATAACGCACGGATTCGTCTTGCTCAACGCCCTCAGAAAACTGCTGAATGATTCCCCGCTCGACCTCCGCATTTGGGGCGACTGAGTGTCCGCGAGAGAAGGAGTACCCATAGATATCCATCCCTTCGCAGGCGGCAAGGTATGCTTCATCTCCTTCAGTAGCCCAAAAAACATCGACTAAATAACTGGTTGTATCACCCGGATCGAAAATGCAATGCTTTTCTTTTCCAGCCTCATCATGAAAGCAAATCGTAAGTTTCCAATCGGCTAAGGACTGGACTCTCGACACCACTACTGAGTTTTTATTATAATGATTTCTTGAAACAAACCATTCATCGCCATAACGAATCTTGTGGTCGCATCTCCACGCAGCCAAAGCGAAGAGGGTGATCACCGTAAGCAATAACGTTCTCCGTACTAATTTCGTATGCAAAGAAGTATTCCCCCAAAGAAGTCATCGCAAAGCTTAGTCCGGTACAGATGGAAATCACCGAGCGCCAAAAGCCTTAGAATACCGGTATCCCCGACCAGATCTTCGCCTTACCTCCCGATATCCAAGCGCTGGTAGATGCGGAGAAGAAGAAATAAACTGTATTCTTCCTCCCTCTTGCTCACACCTTCCCGCCCCGCTTTCTTACCACCGTTTCTAACTCCGCTCGTAGCTTCGCTTTCAAGCCTGCCTGCCCGGCCTCTGCGGCCAGGTTCTTGTTCGCGCGGGGGTCTTTGGTGTAGTTATAAAGTTCTTCGCCTTCGCGGCCCGCGTCCCACATGGTGTAACGGTGCGTTTCCGTGCGAATGGAATAGCCCATCAACTTTCCCCGCCCCGTTTGCGAGATGGCTGGCCGCTCCCATTTCGCCGCCGGTTGCGCCAGGAGCTTCCGCAGGCTGGTGCCGTCGAGGTCCTGCGGCGTGCCACGCAAGCCGCAAAGGTCCGCCACGGTGGGATAAACATCAAGCAGCTCTACCGTCCTGCGGCAAGCCTTGCCGCGCGCGCTCACGCCCGCCCCCGCCATCAACATCGGTGTCCGCGCGCTCGGCTCAAAGAGAGACTGCTTCATCCATTGACCCTTCTCGCCCAGTTGGTAACCGTGGTCAGACCAGAACACCACCAGCGTATCCTCCCAAAGCTGCAAGCGGTCCATGGCATCCAATAACTTGCCGACTTGCGCGTCTAAGAAGAGGATCGAGGCATAGTAAGCCTGCAGGGCTTCTTTTCGTTGCTGGTAAGTCATGCCCCAATTCGCGGGCTTAGTCCAATAGGCCAGCGCCGGCGCTACTTTTAACTCCCACTCCTCCACACCTAAAGGCTCAACCTTACTTAGCGGCACTTGGTCAAAGTACTTGGTGGGCGCAATCCAAGGGCAGTGGGGCCGATAAAATCCCGCGGCGATGAAAAACTTTTCCCGGCGGTGCTTCTCCAGCAATTCCACGCTCCGCGCCGCCACCATGCCATCGGTATGCTGTTCGTCGCTGGCTGGAGAAGAATAGAACACCGCCGCGGAGCCCAGGCCTTTGCCAGGAGTATGGTTGGTGACGAGCGGCTCTTCTTCCTTGTCGATGCCCCGGGGATTGTAGCGCTCGTTCCACGTTGGCGCGTCGTCCAGGCCATTGGTGCCAATGTCGCGCGGGTTGCCGTAGTGGTAAATCTTGCCCACCCGCGCTGCGTAGGCGTCGTTCTGCTGAAAGAGCTGCCCGAGGGTCACCACATTCGGTACACTCTCGCGAAAGTGCTTCTTCAAGTCGTACACGCCCGTCCGGTCCGGCGCGAGCCCCGTCATCAAGGAAGTCCGCGAAGGGCTGCACAAAGGGAACTGGCAATAGGCATTGTCGAAGCGCACGCCGCGCCCAGCCAGGCGGTCCAGGTTCGGGGTTTTTACCAAAGGGTGCCCGTAGGTCGAAAACGCGTGGCACAGGTCGTCGCTCGAAATGAAGAGGCAATTCTTCGCCATGGGCGCAGCTTGGGCCAAGGCAGATTTGGCGAACGGGGCGCTTCCCAGCGCGGCAAGAAAATGGCGGCGATTCAGCATCGCCGCCTAGTCTATCCGAATCTGCCGTAGTTGTTAAACCGCTGACTTAAACCGCCGCCAGCGTCCGCGCGTAGTTCGCTTCCGCCGCTTCGCGCGCGTTGCCCTTGGCTTTGAATCCATTGGCCTCCAGCGCTTCTTGGAACTTTTCCACCAACAGCAGCGTGTCTTTCTCCGTCGCCAGCACGCCCATCAACCCAATACGGAACACCTTGCCCACCAGTTGCCCAAAGCCGCCGGCAATCTCCATGCCGTAATGGTCCATCAAATGCTTGCGCACGCCCATATCCGTCAATCCTTCGGGCACCTTCGGCGTCATCAGGTTCCACAAGCGGAAGCCATCGGCCACCTGCATCTCCACGCCCATGGCCTCCATGCCCGCCACAAAGGCGTTGCGGTTGGCGCGGTGCCGGGCAAAGCGCTTCTCCAGGCCCTCTTCCTTGATAATCTGCAAGCCCTCATACAAGGCGTAGAACGACGTAATCGGCGCTGTGTGGTGGTAACGCTTTTGCTCGCCAAAATAATCGGCCAGCAGCTTCACATCGAAGTACCAAGTCGGCGTCTGGCTCTTCCGCTCCTTCGTCACCCATTCAAGCGCGCGCGGGCTAATCGTCACGGGCGACAATCCCGGCGGACACCCCAGCCCCTTCTGGCTGCAGCTATAGGCAATGTCGATGCCCGTCTTATCCACTTCAATCGGCATGCTGCCCAGCGCCGTCACGCAATCGGCAATCACCAACGCGCCTACTTCGTGCGCTGCTTCGCAAATGGCCGTGCCGTCCGTCCACACGCCCGTTGATGTTTCCGCCGCCACATAGGCCACCGTATTGGGCCGCTCACGCAGGATTACTTCCCGCGCCTCTTCGGCCGGAAAGCTTTCGCCCCAGGGCTTTTCCAGGCGCACTACCGTGGCCCCTTGCCGCCGCCCCATTTCGCTAAGGCGGTCTGCGAAAAATCCTGCCGCGAACACCAGGAACTTGCTGCCCGGCTCCACAAAGTTCGCCACCGCTGTTTCCATGCCGCCCGAACCCGTTGCGCTCATGGCCAGCGTAAATTCGTTCGCCGTGCCGTAGGCCGCGTTCAATCCCGCTTTGATCTCTTGGTTAATCTCAAAAAAGAAGGGGTCCAAGTGCCCCACGATTGGCTTCGACATCGCCTCGTACACCCGCGGTTCCACCATCGACGGACCCGGGCCGTACAGCAAGCGCTTCGGAGGATTCAGCTTCACAGACATAATAGGTAGTTTACGTGGAATTTCCCATTGATGAAATCCTTCCCCAAATTCCGCCTTCCGGCAACCTCATCATCGAGGCCGCTCCCGGCGCCGGCAAAACTACCCGCGTTCCCGCCCACCTCCTCAACCAAACCAAAAACGGCATTCTTGTTTTAGAACCCCGCCGCCTCGCCGCCCGCCTTGCCGCCCGTCGCGTCGCCGAAGAACGCGGCGAAAAAGTCGGTGAAACCGTCGGCTATCAGGTGCGTTTTGAAGATTTCACCAGCCCCCGTACCCGCCTCCGCTTCCTCACCGAAGGCGTCCTCAACCGCCGCCTCACGGCGGACCCCCTGCTCTCCACCGTCGATACCGTCATCCTCGACGAATTCCACGAACGCGACCTCGAAGGCGACCTCGCCCTCGCCCTCCTGCTCCACCTCCAACGCACCCGCCGCCCGGACCTCCGCCTCGTCGTCATGTCGGCCACGCTGGACGCCGCCCCCATTGCCGCACACCTTGGCACCGCCAACCAGCCCTGCCCAATCCTTCGCTCCGCTGGCCGCCTCTTCCCCCTCGAAGTCCGCTACACGCCCGAATCGAGCCTTGCCCTGGAGGAGCGCGTGGCGCACGCGACAGATCAAGCATGCCGCTCCGCCTATTCCGGCGACTTGCTGATCTTCCTTCCGGGCCTTGCCGAAATCCGCCGCGCCATCGCCGCCAGCCAATCCGTTGCCCAGCGCCATTCCCTTGCTTGCTTCCCCTTGGCCGGCGACCTCCCCCCCGAAGAACAGGACCGCGCCCTCGCCCCGAGTTCCCTTCGCAAAGCCATCTTCTCCACCAACCTCGCCGAATCCTCCGTCACCATCCCCGGCGTCACCATCGTCATCGATTCCGGCCTCGCCCGCCACGCCAGCGATTCCCGCTCCACCGGCCTGCCGCACCTCACCCTCGCCAAAATCCCCCAATCCAGCGCCACGCAACGCGCCGGGCGCGCGGCACGCACCGCTCCCGGCCTGGCCATCCGCCTTTACACCGAACAGGACTTCCTCTCCCGCCCCGCCTCCCTCGCCCCCGAAATCCTCCAACGCGAACTCTCCGGCCTTCTCCTCCAACTCCGCGCCCTATCCATCCCCGTCCCCGCCTCCCTCCCCTGGCTCACTCCCCCCCACCCCACAGACCTCGCCGCCGCTTCCGCCCTGCTCGATTCCCTCGGCGCCACCCCCGCCCTCGCCTCCCGCATGGCCGCCTTCCCCGTCGCCCCCCGCCTCGCCCGCGTCCTGCTCGAAGCCGAAAAGCGCCGCGTGGCCGAACCCGCCGCCCACCTTGCCGCCCTCCTCTCCAGCGGCCAAAAATCCCGCCAAGTCGACCTCATCCACCTCGCCGACACCCCTCTTGACGGCCAAGCCCAACGCATCGCCAAACAACTCTCCCGCCAAATCCAAACCCACACCCGCCCCGATTGGGAGCGCCCCCTCGCCGAATCCCTCCTCGCCGGCTACCCCGACCGCGTCGCCCGCCACCGCCGCGCCCAGGAATATGAAATTGCCGGTGGCATCGCCGCGCAACTCGCTTCCCCCCTCCCCCAACACGCCGATTGGATCCTCGCCGTGGACGTGGAAGAGCGCAATGACAAAAGCAACAATAAGGGCCTTGCCCTCATCCGCGCCGCCTGCCCCATCTCCCCCGATTGGCTGCTGGATCTCTTCCCTGACGACGTGGAATCTTCGGACCGCTACACCTGGAACCGCGCCGCCGAGCGCATCGAAGAAGAATCCGCCCTCCTCTTCCGCGGCCTTGTCCTTACCTCCACCCTCAACCCCCGCCCCACTTCCCCCGCTGCTTCCGTTGCCCTCGCCGCCAAAGTCCGCGAAGCCGGTTGGCGCAAATTCCTTGACGTGGAATCCACCACCGCTCTCCTCGCCCGCCTCGAATTTGCCCAGCGCCACGGCTTCTCTTCTTCTTTCGACGAAGCCTCTTTGCTTTCCCTGCTGGAATCCCTCTGCCCCACCCGCTGCGGCTTCGACCAACTCCGCGACGCCGTCACCTCCGGCGAATGGCAATTGCTGCTCTCCCAAGCCATCGACTTCCCCGCCCTCGACGCCCTCGCCCCCGAACGCCTAAAGCTCCCCGCCGGCCGCTCCTGCGCTGTGCATTATGTTCCCCGCCAAACCCCCTACATCGAATCCCGCCTCCAGGACTTCTGGGGCCTAAACGAAACACCCCGCCTCGCCCGCGGTCAAGTCCCCGTCCTCGTCCACCTGCTGGCCCCCAACCGCCGCCCCGTCCAAGTCACCCAAGACCTCGCCAGCTTCTGGTCCAAACTCTACCCTGAACTCCGGCCCGCGCTGAGCCGGAGGTATCCGAAGCACCAGTGGCCGTGAGGGGCGAAAGTTGAGGAGTCGAATGTACGCATTCGCTTCACATTCCTGCGCACAGCAGGCTAATGAAAACAGAACGACTAATTAACAAATTGCTGGACTAGAACCTCTGCGCCCGCATTGCTTCAATCGCTTGAGACCTCACTGCCTGAGCGAATTAGCACTTTACCCATAGACTCATCAAATATTAGCGTAAAAGTATAGCCACAATAGGCACCAAAAGAACGCAAACAATGGGTCCGTGCCGTGCAATTCGGTATAGCCAGTCGCCACCCACCAGTCGTTTATATTCTCGCATATACTCCAAAGGCAAGTAAGAATCAAACGTTGGCGATATTCTCTCCACCCTCACTCTAATTATCACATAAGCACTTATGCAAATCAGGCACCATATTGCGCCAAACACCATTAATAGCATAGCCACTTGCATCATAAGTAACTACTGGCAATTTGCTTGAAAGGCGCGATACGCAGCGGCCAACAATGGATCTTCGAAAAACGCCAAGGCAGCGCCCGCTGAACTGTTCATAAGTTCTTTGACATTAAATAATGTAGCTTGGAACAACGGCTTGAAAGAACCTCCAGCAATTGGTGTAGTAAAAGATAACTGTGCATAGCCTATACCGACACCAAACTGTAGAAAGGCATGGGCGGCACTTGTTCCGTTGGCGCCACTGTTAAATCCCCCACCAGCGCTAAGATTCAAGAGCGGTACAAGACTAGCCACATCATATGAGATCGCCCCACCAGGACCAAATGCACTTGCTGGATGACCGCCACCAGTTGCGTTGTAATTTTGCGCAAATCCGTATTGATAATTTGCACCTACAGCTCCGCCAATATTTGCCCCTGCCAATGCCATATATACATAGAGCGTAACATCTCCCGTCAGAAAATTAGTAACTACCGATGCAGTAATATTAAGATTTGCTACGGTTGACATTTGAACGCTATATGACTGTACTTGGGCATCGGGCAGTACCGAACACCAGTCTGCAACTCCGGAAGTGTAATCGCTTGGCGGTGCCTCTAAGGATGGTGTGTTTGCTGTCCCTCCCCATCCACCTGCGTGAATGTAAGGAATAGGGTCCATGGTATCCGTAACTTCAATAGGCGGAGTTTTATAACTAAAAATGGCACGGTAGCTCATCTCAGTAGCAACGATGACACTTACCGGAACCAAGCCATCAATATCAAGATAATCTAATGGACGATTATATACATAGCTAAATCTGTTGAATTTTGCTGGGCTCTGCTGAACTTGACTGGGATAGATTCTATCCACACCGGTAAACCTCCCCACCCCGGGCGCGTACCACCTCTGGTCAGCATAATCCAACCCACTCCAATCCCTGCTATAAGTCGCGACGCTATCCCCAGTGATCGCCGTCCCACTCTTCGTCTCCCCGTACGGGAAGAACGTACTGCCATCCCCCTTCGAATGCAGCCGGTCCGTCGTCAGCGGCGCCAGGTTCCCATACCCATCCCACTTCGCCACCTTCCGCCCCCCAAAGTACACCTCTTCGCTCATTACCAGCGGGCCCAGCGGTATGTTCGGCTCCGGCGAAGGACAGTACTCACCCAGCTTCTGCCCAAAAACCGAGTAAAAAGTCAGCGCCGGTGAAGTTTGTATCGAACCATCCACCACACTTTGATAACTACACCCCTTACTCCGCCACACCCTCTTATTATCCGGCGCGTATTGGTAACTCTCCGTATCGTTCTGGTTCGTGAACTTCACCATTCGATTGGACCCATCATAAGTCATCGACGCACTCTGTTGCGGCATCGTCAATAAGTTCCCGTTCCCGTCGTACGAATACCCAAACCCGCTCAGCCGGTTCGTATTCGCATCCACCAACGTCGACATCGTCGGAGCCGTTCCTTTCGTTACGTTTTGATTCAGCCGGTTCCCGAACCCATCATAACTCCAACTCAAGCCCCACGCACTGCTTACCGTCGCCGCCGAAATCAACCGCTCCAACGCATCGTACTGATACGTCACCTCCTCGCCCGTCGCCCAGTTCTTCTGGCCCGTAATCTTCCCATCATTCGCCGTCGCACTGAACTGGTACTCAATGTTAATCCCCGCCCCCTGGATCCGCGTCAACTGCCCCAGCGTGTTGTACTGCCGTATAGCTGGTTAGTACTAATGCTTACAGTTATACATTATTCTAGTTGATACCTGAATTGTCATGCACAAGAAC
>JANRIK010000037.1:0-13703 GCA_033765085.1 Bryobacter sp.
GAGCGCTACCTTGACACGGTAGAGGTCTGCAGTTCGAGTCTGCACAGGCCCACCATTCTTCTTCCTTTGTTTTCCTGTCTTTGGGTCCGAGCACTACGATTCGCGGCAGAGCCAAGATGCGGAGTTTTGACGGGTTGTGGCTGCTTGGTTTGGCGCTCGCGGGCTTCGCCCCCACTCGTTTCCTCGACGCGGCAAACACCCGCTTCTGATGCCGCAATACCGCCGTGCGGTCCCGTTGGCGGTCGGCCTGCGTATAAAGCAAACTTACGTCCATGCGCGTGTGCCCTGCGTTGCGCATCAATTGGAAGGGGTTGGCGTCGTTGCCTTGCTCTCCTGGAGTGGTCCCGATTGAGGCGTAATTATCCGCGGATTGGCGGCTCGACACCAAGTCCGGAGTAGCATAAGCTAGCCTCAGGCTGGATTGTCCGGCCGCAGCCTAGTATGCACATTCAACGCCTCCATGCCCATCCCCGCCGCCGCTTTCTACAGGCGGGCCTAGCTTCCATCGCGCTACCCGCACTCGAAGCATTCGGCGCCCCCTCGCGCCCTGCCGCACCGGTACGAACTTTTGTTTCTGTGGGTGCTTATCTGGGCTGGCACGCGCCTGCCTTCTACCCCAAGCAGACCGGCTCCGGCTACGAAATGCCGCCCCTGCTCGAACCCCTCGCTCCGCACCGCGATCACTTCACCATCTTCTCCGGCCTCGATCACCGCGCCCCTAATGGCCACGAAGCCTGGAACAACTATCTCTGCGGCAAGGTCCCGGGTTCTTACTCGCTCGATCAGATCATCGCCGATCGGATCGGTCAGCAGTCGCGCTTTCCTTCCATCCACTTGATTGCCGGCGCCAGCGAACACACCAACGGCCGCCAGATGAGCTACACGAAGGAGGGCGTCCCGCTGCCGGAAATTGAGCGCCCCAGCGTTCTTTACAAGCGGCTCTTCATGTCTCAGGCCGACCGCGCCCGGGTTGCCTATGTCCTCTCCAGCGGCAAGAGTGTCCTGGACGATGTCGTCGCGGATGCCAAGCGCCTGCACGCCTCTCTGCCAGCTTCTGATCAGGCTAAGCTCGGCGAATACTTCGAATCTGTCCGGACCGTCGAACGCCGCATGTCCCGCCAGATTGAGACCATTGACGAGCCTATCCCCCAGCCGAACTACAAACTTCCTGAAACCGACCCTATAACTCCCAACCTCATGATGGAAGCCGAACAGGTGCTCTATGACCTTATGGCCCTCGCCATCCAGACCGAATCGACGCGCGTCATCACGTTTGGCCTTTACGGCCTAGGGCAAGTGTTCTCCATCGACGGCCAGGCCCTCTCCGCCGGCTACCACGCCCTCTCGCACCATGGCAACGACCCTGGCATGGTCCGCGACCTGGTCAAGCTGGAACGCTCCCATATGTCCAAGCTCGCGGGCTTTCTGGAACAATTGCGCACGAAGAAAGACGCGCAAGATCGTCCTCTCCTGGATTCGACGATCGTGCTGGTGGGCACCGGAATGGGGGATGCTTCGCGGCACAGCAACCAGAATCTGCCCACGCTCGTGGCCGGCGGCGGCTTCTCCTCGCATGGCCGCTACCTGGCTATTGACCGCAATGCCCCCAACGCGCCGCTGCTGGGCGATCTCTACATCACTCTGATGCAGCGCCTCGGGCTCGAAACTGGCACGTTCTCCAACGCCAGCCGTAACCTAAATCACCTAGTTTCTTAGCCGGCCATGAACTCCTCGATTGTCGTCCTTGTTCTCGCGGCCTCAATGGCCGCCGCCGCGCCATTGCCCCTGGATTCCGCGAAAACCATTCGCAACCACTGCCTCGCCTGCCACTCCACCGCCAGTAAAAAAGGTGGGGTTGACCTCCAGCGCAGCACCCTTGATGGGTCCACTGCGGCAGATCGTTCGCTGATGGAACGGATGCTCCGTGCTATCGACGAGCGCCGCATGCCGCCCCCGCCTTTGCCGCGGCCTGCCGACGCCGCTCTCGCGCCCCTCACGACTCACCTTCATACGCAACTCTCCCGCCATACCCCCTTTGGCGGCTCAGTTCCGCGCCGTCTTAACGCCGCTGAGTACGAGGCCACTATTCGCCACCTCCTGGGCCTCCCCGGATTCCGGCTTCCCATGGGCTTTCCGCCGGATGTTCCGTCGCATGGATTCGACAACCTCGCCGCCGGTCTCAATCTCTCCGCTCCTCTCATGGAAGCCTATGCCACCACCGCTGCCGATATTGCCGACCTTGTCTTTCCTCCACCCGCCCCTCCCGCCCAACAGCGCCGTTGGGATGTCACGCCCGATGACCTTGTCATCAGCTTCTCTGCCGCTACGGTGCGCAACGGCATTCTCCGTATGTCCTCCCGCGCGGAAGATGTTATGCGAAGCTGCACCTGGCCGGCCCGCGTCGAAATTATGGACTCCGGCCGCTACCGCCTCACGATTACGGCCTCCCGCTTCCAGCCGCGTCCCAACCAGGCCATGAAGCTTGAAGTCTGGGCCCGCGAAATTGACGCCACCGACCGGTCCAAGATTCAGGCATTCCGCCGGCTGCATTCCGTGGCCGTCACCGGCGACGCCCCCCAAACCTTTACGTTCGAAGCCGATCTCTATGAAGGGCAAACGCCACTGATCCGCTGGGCCGATGCCGAACTTGACCACACCTCTGAACAACTCCCGGCCCTCTTCCGCGAACGCTTTGCCCGCAACCCGCGGCTCCTGGCGGCTTACCTGCAGGCTCTCTACAATTCCGATGGCACGCCAAGGTCCCCCGCACGCCTTCGCGGACGCAATGGCTATGATCTGATCAATCGACTAATGCTCGACCCCGCGCTCGACATGACGCATGCCACTCTTGATTCCGACCGTACTCGTCGTATGCTCCAGATGATCGGTACAACTCCCGGTCTAAATAACCTGCACGACACCCTGGCCCAGGAATACTTCGACCACGGCCCCTCCCTGCAAATCCACGGCCTTAGGGTCGAGGGCCCCTTAGCTCCCGTTGAAGGCCCCAAGGACAAACAGCGCCGCCGCATCCAGGAATCTCTCGCCGGAGTTTCCCCCAATGCCGTTCCTCCCCAGGAATACGCTCGCCGCGTCGTCGATCGTTTTCTCCCCCAAGCCTTTCGCCGCCCCATCGACGAAGTGACTCGCGCCAGCTACCTTAACATTGCCACCCGTCACTGGCAACAGGGGCACACCTTTGCCGAAGGGATGCACCTTTTGCTTCGCACTATTCTTATTTCCCCGCGCTTCCTTTACCGCGAAACTCAGCCTGGCCCGCTTGACGCCTACGACCTCGCCGCGCGGCTTTCCTACTTCCTGCGCCTCGCCCCGCCGGATGCCTCTCTTCTTGATGCCGCGCGCTCTGGCCGCCTCCTTACGCCCGATGGCCTCCGTGCGGAGGCGGAGCGCCTGCTTCCTGCGCAGCCCGACGCTCCCTTCATCCGCAACTTCACGGGCCAATGGCTGGATACCCGCAAACTGGCCTCCCTCATGCCCGACCCCGCCTTCCGTTTCCCCGACGCCGACCTTGCCCTCGCCCGCCAGGAAGTGGAGCATTTTTTCACCGAAATGTTGAGCGCCAATCGCCCCCTTACGGACTTCGTCAACCCCGATTTCACTTTCACCACCCCCGCCTTTGCCGCGAAAAACTACGGCATTGCGCTCTCCCCCAGCGCCAAGCCTGTTCCCCCCAACCGCCTACCCCGTATTTCGCTCCCTCGCGATGGCCGCTATGGCGGCCTCCTCGGCATGGCCTCCACGATGCTTGTCACGGCGAATGGAGTGGACACCCAACCTGTCCTGCGCGGAGTGTGGGTTCTCGACAAGATTCTCGGCATGCCGCCGCCGCCCCCGCCCAGCGATGTCCCCGCCCTTACACCCGATACCGCAGGCGCCACTACCCCGCGTGAACTCCTCGCGGCCCATACCAACGAGCCCCGCTGCGCCTCCTGCCATACCCGCATTGACCCGTTTGGCTTTGTTCTCGAAAACTACGACCCCGTTGGCCGCTGGCGCGAGACTTGGCCCAAATCGAAGAAGCCGATTGCTTCCGCCGTTGTGCTTCCCGATGGCACTCCTGTCCGCGATGCGGTCGAACTCAAACAATGGCTTGTCCGGAACATTGATCTTGTTGCCGCCAACTATGGCGAAAAACTCCTAACCTACGCCACGGGCCGTGTTCCGAACTATGCGGAGCGTCAGGAAATTCGTGCCCTCGTTGCCGACATTCGCCGCACCGGCGGCGGCACGCGCGATCTCACGCTTGCGCTCATCAACAGCCAAACTTTCCGCACCCGCTAAACATCATGCTCCGCCGCTCTTTTCTCGCTTCCGTCCCCTCCCTTACCGCTGCCTTTGCCGCAAGCGCTTCTCCCCTAAAAATTACGCGCGTCGAGGCCTTTATTATCCGCACCCCCAATACTCCGGCCACTGCCGCGGACCTTATGCAGATGCCCCTGCCCGGCTCGCTCACCGGCGGCCCCGGACTGTATAACCGCATCGATCACGCTAGCCCTTCCCGGTCCGGGAAGTTCTCTCAGGCCGTATTGGTGAAGGTAACTGCCGGTGACCTTCACGGTTGGGGCGAATGTCATGCTCCGGCTGCTCCCCGCGTCCACCAGACCATCATCACCGACATGCTCGCGCCGGTGCTGCTGGGCGAAGACGCCCGCGACGTGGAAGCGCTTTGGGACCGCATGTACTCTACCCAGCGCCTCCGCGGCTACTCTACCGGCTTCTACACAGAGGCTATTGCCGGCGTCGACATCGCCCTTTGGGACATCCTTGGCAAGTACACCAACCAGCCGCTCTACCGCCTTCTCGGCGGCAAGTACCGCGACCGTATCCCCACTTACCTCGGCATTGGCGGCGCCACCCCCGAGCAGGTTGCCGCTCAGGCCACCAAGGCGATGGACCAGGGCTTCGCCGCCGTCAAAATGGGCCTCGGAAAAGGCGCTGGCACCCGCGACATGAACCGCGTCGCTGCGGCCGCCGCCGCCGTGAAGGGCAAGGGCCAGCTCCTGCTGGATTCGCTCGGCGCCTTCAAGCTGCACGAAGCCACCCAGCTTGGACGCGAGCTTGACCGCATGGGCTCCATCGGCTGGTGGGAAGACGCCCTCATGCCAGAGGACACCATCAGCTATCCCAAACTCGCCGATGCCATGGATACCGCGATTGTCGCCGGAGAAACGCTGTCCAACCGCTTCCAGTTCCGCGATCTCTTTTCCGCAAAAGCCGTCGATATCGTTAACCCGGACGTCTGCCGCGCCGGTGGCATTACGGAATGCCGCAAGATCGCCATCCTCGCCGATGTCCACAGCGTTTTGTGGTCGCCCCACGTCAGCATGGGCACCGCTCCCTACATGTCGGCCTCGATTCATCTCGCTGTGGCCACGCCCAATTGCGTCATCATGGAAGGCGGCAACAAGCACGAAGGCGCCTTTGGCAACGCCTTGCTCACTTCCCCTCTCGAATACTTCCCCGGCTACGCCAAGCCATCGGAGCGCCCCGGTCTTGGCGTGGAATTTGACCTTGCCCAGCTCCAACGTTTGATTGTTGCCTGACGCTGCCCAGCGGAGGCTACAGTTTTCCCAACAATTCGGCTTGCCGGCGCGCATTAATAGAAGCATGAGGGAATGTCTCGCGGTGGTGCTTGCCCTGGCGTGGTGCCTGGGCGCCGCGGAGCACCGCGTGCTGAGCCATCCGCGGGCGCCGTTTGAAGTGAAGGCGATTGCGGAGGGGAGCGATGGCTTTCTTTATGTCGGGGGCAACGAAGGCTTGCTGCGCTATGACGGCTATCGTTATGTAAAGGTGGCCGGGTATCCGTTGCGGGAAGTGACACAACTCGTTGTGGGGGAGGCTGAGGAACTGTGGGCGCTGTCCTCGGGGGAAGGCGTGGCGCGGGAACGCGCGGGAGAACCTGGCAAGTTTGACGTGGTGGAGCGGGGCGCGGTGCGGGGGTTGCTGCGCTTGGGACCGTCGGTGATGTACGAATCCAATGATGCACCGGCGCTGGTTGTATGGCGAAAGGGGCATAGCCAACGACGGGCGCTACAGAATTCGGTTTATGTATTGCCCAAGGCGAACGGGGGCGCGCTGGCCACGGCGAATGGCGCGGTTTATGAGGTGGATGAGAACGGAGCGATGCGCTGGCGCAAGCGGGAGCCGGGGGCGATCTTGGGCACGGTGGATGGAGAAGGAAAAGAGTGGTTTCTTTACCTGGACAAGGTGGTAGGCGAGGGTAGTGGGCAGCGGCAGGAGATCCGCCTGGAAAGCAAGCGCTGGGATACTTTAACCTTGGGCCGCCGAGGACAGGTTTGGCTGAAGGACGGGACCAAAATTTGGGGCTTGAGCCCCCGGATAGAATTTGCGCGCTTGCCGGAGGTGGCGATTTCGATTTATGAAGACGCGCGGGGGCACGTGTGGGCGGGTTCCGCACAAGGGGGGCTGTGGGAATTGGTGGCGGATGAGGGGCGAAGTTTTTGGTCGGTGGCGGGATTGGGTGGCGGTGCGCCGCGCCAAGTATTGGAAGACGCAAAGGGCCGCATCTTCGTTGTGACCACACAGGGTATCTGGACCCAAAGCGGCAAGCAATGGCGGCAAGAACGGCCCAGCGCCCTGGAAGTGCGTTACGCGCTGGTGCTTGGCGATGGGCGTTGGTTGGCAAGCGTGCGGCAGCGCGGGCTGGCTTGGTTGGGCCGGGACGGGCCGGAAGGCTCTATTCCGGGTAGCGATGCAGAGCTTTATCGCAACGACTTCCGGAAACTGGTGGAGCTTCGGCCGGGATCTATTAGGGCGGCCAGCCGCAACGGGTTGTTCGAAGCAATGGAAAGCGGATTACGGCGAGTGGCTCTGCCGGGAGAAGGGCAGGACCTCGTCTCGCAGGCGCTCGATGTAGTGCAGGACAGGGAAGGGAAGTGGCTCGTGGGCTACCGGGAAGGCATTGCGCGGGAGTCTGTACCCGGCCAATGGGAACGCTTAAGCAGTGAGCCGCCTCTGCGGGATGTTGCAAGTGTGGCGCCCGGCAGGAAGGGGGAGCTTTGGGTAAGCTTTCGGCGGGAGGTTGGTTTTGCGCGCTGGCAAGCGGGACAAGTGAAATTGTTTCGCCCGGAGGATGGCTACGGGAACGAGCGGACCCTTTGGGTGAAAGTCGACAGCCGGGGATGGGTGTGGCGCGGAACCGAAGCGGGAGTTTGGGTGGCCGACGGAGAGCACTTGGCGGCGCGCGATTGGCTGCGGGTGGAAGAAATCGGAGAGGCCGCGCAGTATGGATTTTTCGAAGACCGGCAGGGAGCGGTGTGGCTGGCGGGGGCGCAAGGGGTGGTTCGTTTGCAGCCGCAAAAATCGTGGTTTCTACCGGAAAAGGAGCCGCCGCGCTTGAGCCGCATTTGGCAAGCGGGACGCGAAGTGGAGCGTATGCCGGACGAAGGGCGGCAGTTGCGGCTGGAGTTTGCCCGCCCGCGGAATTGGCGCCTTTGGCCGCACGCGCTCGAATACCGCATTGCGCCGCTGGAAGAAGGCTGGCGGGAGGCCCAGGAGGGTGTGGTGCAAGTGGACCTAGCTAGCGGACAAGCCTACGAGGTGCAGGTAAGGCAAAGCGGCAGAGGAGAAGTTTGGCGGCAGCGCTTTGGCGGGGGAAGCGGCGCGGGAGGAATCGGGAAGCAAACGGCCTTGCTTGCGGGCTTGGTCATATTGGCGTTGGGCGGGGTGTGGATCTACTGGCGGCGCGATTGGCTGACTTACCGGCTGGAGAAGGAGAAGTGGTGGTACTTGCGCGGCAAGGGGCAATTCCCCCAGCGGCAAGGGGAGGCGTGGAATGGCAAGATTCTGGGGAACGGCTATATTTTGGAGGAGCTGATCTCGACGGGTGGCTTCTCGCAGGTGTACGCCGCGCGGCGCGAGGGTGGAGAAGAGCGCTACGCCGTAAAGGTAATTGCGGGGCGAACGGGGGATGTGAAGTGGTTGCGGGACCGCTTTTCCATGGAAGTGGCTGCTTTGCAAATGGTGAGGCATCCCGGCGTGGTGCGTTTGGTGGAGGCTTGGATTGAGGTGGGCGGCGAACCCTGTCTGGCGATGGAAATGGTGGAGGGCCGGACGCTGCGGGAATATCTCGTCGCCGGAGAGCGGGACCCCGAACGCGAGGCCAGTATCGTTCAGCAACTGGGGCAGGCGCTGGCGGCGGTGCATCGCGTGGGTGTGGTGCACCGGGATTTGAAGCCGGAGAATATCATCCTGCGCGAGGACGGGCGGGTGGTGCTCGTGGACTTTGGCACCAGCGGTCTATTGGGCGTGGAAGAAGAGCGGACCAAGACCAAACTGCTGGCTGGTTCGTTGGACTATCTGGCGCCCGAAAGGCTGACGGGTTATTATTCGGCGGCGAGCGATGTTTTTTCACTCGGCGTGATTGTGGTGGAGCTACTGACGGGGCAGACTTTGAGCGAGACGGGGGTAGGCAAACAAGGTCCCTTATTGCCAGGGTACGGTGATGAAAAATTGCGGCAATTGGTGGCGGCGGCGGTTGAATTGGTGCCCGAGCAACGGCCACCAGAAGTTGCAGCTTGGGCATCCGCCGTTGCGGAGCGGATGCGCGGCTGGCCAGCTAAATCAGCTTAGGCCTTCGAGAGTTTCCGCCGGAGCCACTGCTCAGCAAATTGGCAATCCTGGTTTACGCGCCAAGTGGGGCGTTCTTGCAGGCGGGCCACTTCGGCGATTGTATAGCCGGATTGGCGGGTAAGGCAAAGCGCCTGGCAAGCGAGGGCGTCGTGGGAGCTTAACCGTGCCAGTGCTTGACGAACGGCGAGCGTAGACCAGTCAATCGGCGGCGCGGCGAGCGCGGCGCGGTTGGCAAGTTCGGGCGCGTGGCGCTCGCGAATGTTGCGGCGGCGGCTGCGATCGATGAGGTACTGCTTCATGTTGCGGCAGGCAAGGGCGAGAAAGTGGCCACGGCTGGCGACGCGGATTTCAAGGGCGTTGAAGCGAACGAAGAGTTCGTTCACTAGCAGGGTGGGTTGCAGGGTGACGCTGCGGGCTTCGCGGCGGAGCAGCCGGGCGGCGACCGAATGCAGGTCGCTGTGAATGATTTCGTAGGCTTGGGCCAGCGCGGGCGCGTCGCCGGCGGCGCCCCGATTCAGGAGTTGGGTGAATGTCTGCTTCGCCATAAGCAACGGCAATAGGCTAACATGACCACCCCGGACGGTATGGCCGACCTACTTTCCGCGCATGGTGCCGAGTCCAGCGCCGACGGTGCAGCAAGGAACTCTACCGCACCCACCGCGCCAACTAGGAAAATGGCCGCCAGCATATAGAAGATGAAAGGAATGGTGGAGCTGTAGCGTGCGGGGTCCATTTAGGAAGAAAGCCAAGGTTCGTCAGGACGCCGGGTGCGTTAATGTCGACCGCCTGCAAGAGGAAGCCAACGTAATTCTGCAGCTTACAAATCTTGGTCTGGCGCACTATTGTTCCGAGGTCGAGTTGATCCGCAACAGCCTTGACCAGCCGCAGAAGGGCCTCAACCACGCACACCAAAACTTGCTTATTGCGAGCGGAAGATTGCCGGTGGAAAGCGGACGCTAGGCGGGGGAAGGGGAGACCACTGCCGATTCCTTCGGAAAGCCGGACACGGGCGGATTGCAGCTACCGGCGGAACTTGCATTTTGTGAAGGCTTTTCCATGTTGTCTGGCTGAGTATCTCGGGCTGCAGGAAGAGCGTAGTTTAACCATGCATGAAATTCACTAGGACGTAATGCCGTTGCAACAAGGCTTCCGTAGCATCGGAGAACCGAGCATGTACACCATCAAGCGGCTTCTCCTTTCCTATTTGATTTGCACATTTGGCTGCATCAGCCTCCACTCACAATTTGAAACAGCAACAGTCCTGGGATCCATCCGTGATGCTTCTCAGGCTGCCGTGCCAAGTGCGCGAGTGGTTTTGCTGAACATCGCAACGGGCGTTGAGACTTCCGTGGACACCGACGGATCAGGCAATTTCGAATTCTTCAATGTGCGGATTGGCCGCTACTACGTTCGTACGGAAAAGACTGGATTTGCGACCGCGCGCTCCGCGGAGTTTTCTGTGCTTGTTGGCGCGCGGCAGCGAGTGGATCTGGAGATGAAGGTGGGCTCGACAAGCGAGACCATCACGGTGGCAGAGGCCGTGCGCGCGCTGGAGACGGAATCGAGTGATCGCGGACAGGTGATTAGCGCCGAAAAGATTGTCAATCTTCCCCTCAATGGGCGGTCTTACGCCGATCTGGCCCTTCTTTGTCCCGGGGTGCGCCCGAGTGTACTTTCGTTCACCGGCGAAGGCGGGCGGCCGCGGAACGCTTCCTTTAACGTGAATGGCCTCCGTTCTTCCCTGAACAACTTCATCATCGACGGGGTGGACAATAACTCGTACGGCACATCGAACCAGGGCTTCTCCAACCAAGTAGTTCAACTTTCGCCGGATGCAGTGGCCGAGTTCAAAGTGGTCACGAACAACTACTCGGCCGAATACGGGCGCGCCGGTGGGGCGATTATCAATGCTTCCGTCCGCAGCGGCACAAACGCTTTTCATGGCGCGGCGTGGGAATTCCTTCGCAACACGCAACTGAATTCCATTGGCTTTTTTAAGCCGCGGGAAAACAAGAAGCCCACCTTGGTGCAAAACCAATTTGGCGCGTCGCTAGGCGGTCCGATTCGCAAGGATAAGCTTTTCTTCTTTGGGAATTATGAGGGCTTTCGCCGCGTTACCAGCACCTTTGCTTTGGCGTCGATCGCCACGTTGGAACAAAGGCAGGGCCGCTTCACCGATGCCAGCGGCCGCCCCTTAGCACTGCAAAACCCGCTTACCGGTGCTTTGTATTCCAACGGACAGATTCCGCTCAGTGAATTGCCTTCCTTCGGCCGGCAAGTCTTGAACGAGCTTCCCGCCCCGAATCGCCCGGGCTTTTCCAACAATTACGAGTCGCTCCCCCGCGCATCGCAGAACGATGACAAAGGCGATATCAAAGTTGATTACTATCTGAGCTCCAAGCTGAATGTCTTTGGCCGCTATAGCCATCGGGAGGCCAATGCCGTCGAAGAAGCCAGCATCCCCACCCCCTCCGGTGGATCCTCCAATGGCTTTGTAGCTGAGTTCAATCGCCAACTGGTGGTCGGCGGTACCTACACGCTGGGCCCGTCTTCGCTGCTTGACGTGCGCTATGGCGGCTCCCGGAGTAAGGGTGGGCGGCGTCCGCTGGAAATTGGCAACGGCAATATGCTTACCTTGTATGGCATCTCCGGTCTTACGGAAGATCCGGAATATGCCGGCGGTCTCAACACGCAAAATATTGGCGGTTTCACCAGCCTTGGCCGGCAAGCCAGCAACCCGCAATTCCAAAATCCTTCGGTTTACAATCCGAAAGCCAACTACTCCCGTTTCCTGGGCCGCTTGAGCCTTAAGGCTGGGTACGAATACCAGCGCATCCATACCGAGATCCAGGATTTTACTCCGCAATATGGCCGGGACTCGTACAGTGGCCAGTTCGCCCGTCCTAGCGGGGCCGCCGCCAACAGCATCTACAACATGGCAGATTTTCTGATGGGTCTGCGTGGCAATTACGATGCGGCCAATGTGCTGGTTGCTCAATACCGCCAGCAGATGCACTTTTTCTACTTGCAGACCGACTGGAAGCTGAGCCGCAACCTGACCCTCAACCTTGGCGCCCGCTACGAATTCGCGACACCGCAGTACGAAGCCGAAAATCGCCTTTCGAATTTTGATCCGCAAACGCGGACCCTGATTCCCGCCAAAGACGGCTCCTTCCGCGACCGCAGTGGCATTGAGCCCGACAAGAACAACTGGTCTCCGCGCATTGGGATCGCCTACACCATTACGCCCAAGACCGTGATCCGCACGGGCTTCGGCACGAGCTTTATTCACTTCAATCGCCTGGGCGGCGAAAACATTCTAAGTGGCAATATTCCTTGGGTGCTTCGTCCCTCAATTGGGCAGTTGCCGAGCCAAGGCCGTTGCCGCGATGGCCAACCCATCCAGACCTGCTTCCGGCCCACGCAGGACGGCTACCCGCGTGGTTTCCTGGATCCGGCCAACGTTTCCACCGCAACCACACGTACGCTGCATATCCCGGTGGACACCCGCACGGCCTATACGGCGAGCTGGCACTTCTCCATCCAGCGGGAGCTGAGCAAGAATCTGGTTCTCGACGTGGGCTACGTGGGCAACCGCACCAATAAGTTGGTCATTCTCGGCGACTTGAACCAGGCTCGGTTTAATGGTCCGAACGAAAATCTTACGGTCAACGACCGCCGTCCAATTCAGGGATTCACCACGATTCAAACGGCGCCGCCGCAGGGTTGGGCGAATTATCATTCCCTGCAGGCCCGCCTGGAACGCCGCTTCTCGGCCGGTCTCTATCTCCTCAACTCCTTTACGTACTCCAAAGCTCTGGACAATGCCGCTGGTCATCTGGAGACCTTCTTCGGCTTCGACTCCCGCACCAATGTCTTTGATCTTTCGAATGAAAAAGGGGTTTCCAGCTACGACCAGACGCTAAACAACACAACTTCGGTTGTGTGGAATCTACCCTTTGGCCGCGGAGAGAAATTCGGCGCGCAAATCCCGAAAGCGCTCGATTACGTCGCTGGGGGGTGGCGGATAACGCTAATCAACACCATGACCAGCGGCTTGCCCGGTACTTTGCGCTACAACCCGGTTGGGCGGCAAGGCATCGGTAGTGTGGTCGGCTCCATTCGTCCGAATGTAACGGGCGCTAGCCTGTACTTTCCCGATGACCAACGCGAGTGGTTCCGCTGGCTGGATCCGGCGGCGGTGCAGGTCGTGCCTGCGACCCAAGGCAACCCCTTCGGCAATGCTGGCCGCGGCACTGTTCGGGGCGAGCCGTTCTACCAGGCCGACCTTGGCCTGCACAAAACGTTCCCCTTAACGGAGCGCATTCGTCTTGAGTTCCGGGGCGAAGCCTTCAATCTCTTGAACGTTACGAACTTTGTGACGCCTGATACCAATCGTTCCAGTGTCAACTATGGCACTGTAACTTCCACTCGTGCTTCCCGCCAGCTTCAATTCGCTTTGAAGCTGGTTTTCTAATGGAATCTTCCGGAGTATGGCCATGAAACGCACTCTTGTTTTGCTCTCGATTCTTGCCCTTGGCGGCCTTGCCGCGTACACCGCGGTTGAGCAATACCGCATGAAACATCCTTCCTCTGGCGCTTCCATCACCGTGCCGGGCCGCAGCGGCCCCAATGCGATGCTCGTCAGCGGTTGGAAGACGACTCCCGCCGGGCGCCACCTCCGCTCCGGTGACATGATCCTTAGCGGCCAGCTGAGCCCGGATGGCAAACTCTTCGCTTACACCAACTCTGGGTACACGCGCCATCAGTTGCACATCGTGGACCTCGCCACGGAAAAGGAGATTGCTACCTTTCCGATAGAACAGGCTTGGAGTGGCTTGGCTTGGGCGCCAAACGGGAAGCGCATCTATGTCTCCAGCGGCGCCGGCTATGCAGGCAGCGACATCCTTACCTACGACCACTGGGACAAAGAAGGTTGGCAAGAGGCCCTGGACTTGTCCCCAAAAATGAGACACGAGACTAGACTCAGAAAATTCCAACGAGGAGAATTTGAGTCATGTCGGAAACGCGAAGGAAGTTCACGCGCGAGTTCAAGGTAGCGGCGGTCAAGCGGCTCCAGAGTGGGTATT
>JANRIK010000038.1:0-13654 GCA_033765085.1 Bryobacter sp.
GGCTCCACGCGCGCCCTCTGGGACACCAGCGGCCTAAAAGCCCGCTACGACTACCACCCCTTCGGCGAAGCCATCGCCGCGGACCGCAACGGCCGCACGGGCATGCAATGCGCCGCGGGCGTGGCGACTTGTTACAACTCCATCCCCCCTACCTCGCGAAACTAAACCCAAACCCCGTC
Source organism: Bryobacter sp. (assembly GCA_033765085.1). Classification (GTDB taxonomy): domain Bacteria; phylum Acidobacteriota; class Terriglobia; order Bryobacterales; family Bryobacteraceae; genus Bryobacter. The sequence continues at coordinate 180 of JANRIK010000038.1, forward strand.
GAGTACAAAAAGTCGTTCTTCTGCCGCCCCGGTACCGGATTACTTAGAAACCGGTCGCTCAACGAAATGTTCCACGTCAACCATTTCATCAGTGCAGTTGTCGCCCCCACATCAAAGTTCATGCGGTACACCCCCGTATTGCTCAAGTTATTGAACATCCGGAACGCCTGCGTCAGGTTCGTCCGGCTATTCAACTTATAAGCAAAATCATTGCCCCAATACGCTTCCGTGGAGTTCCGCGTAAAGGCCTCCGCGTCCGCCGGCGAAAACGATTCCCGGTTCCACGCCGCACCGCCCACCAGCGCCAACTTCCCCCGCTCGCTCACCCAAAAGTCATACCCAAGGCCGCCGCCCAGCACCACGCGCAAATCCAACGATTGAAACCGGTCGTATTCGTAGTCGTTGAAAAAGCTCCCAAACAGCCGCTTCCGCAAATTCCGGCTGTAGGACCATCCCCCGCGCACCGCCTCCGCCGTCTGCTGGCTCTCGTTGTCCACCGTCGCCCGCGCGCGAATGCTATTGAAATACGCCTTCGTCGTCGAAGTCCGCGAAACTCGAGCAAAATTCAGCGGCGTCGTAATCGTCGACGTCTCTGCGTTACCCTGCGTCCCCGCGAAGTTCAAGCTGCCGTTAATCGTCCACAGGTCCAGCACGCCCGGATTCATGAAACGCTCATAGCTCCTCTGCTCCGCATCGTTGCGCACCGCCACAATATCCGTCAGCGGCACCTTCGTCCCCGTTCCCACCACTTCCACTTCCCCGCCCTCGGCCTTCAGCGGCCCCTTCACGGTCTTGTCCTCCGCCAGCACCACGTTCAACGATTCCTCCCCCGTCACGCTCGCAATGTCTTCCCACTTCAGCTTCACGGTGCCGAAATTCTTCGTCGCCACCGTCACTTCGCTGCCTTCCTTTTTCACAATCTTGCCCGTCACGCGGTCCCCGTCCTTCATCACAATCACGTCCGCCCGCAGGGCTACGGCAACCAACAGAGCCAAAAGAATTCGCTGCATTTTTTCAGTGTAGTCAACCTCCCCGCGCTAGCCTTGTCCTTATGGCATCTGTCTACCGGGATTATGCTGACCAAATCGAACGCTTCGAATTCCAATACGGCGCCGACCGCGGCCGCCTAGCCCTCGCCCAGGACCTCCTCACCGACGCTCTCAGCCTCGTCGGCCAACACGGCGTCTATTGCCAAGCCGCCCGTCAACCCGGCAAACCCGCCATGGATTTACAGCTCATCTTAAAGCTGCTCAACGATTCCAAGGAATTAGTTACCGATGTTATGGGCAACCTTAATTCTTCTAAATCCCAGTAACTTCGCGCGCCCAACAAAGCGTCTCCGCCCATGAATGGCAAAACAAAAGTCTGTCGGTAAAGAAGAACTGCCGCCTCTACAGACGGCCCCAACCGGCCTCTACGTCCCTCCGCCGAAACTTACCTTCCCTTCCGCCTGGCTTCTTGCGTTGGTAATGGCCATTCTTTGCCCCTGGGCTGCTTTCTTGGCGTGGTCCTTTTCTACCAATCGGGCTTCCGCCATTGGCAATGCGGTCTCGGGCGGAGCCAATACGGTGCAATCCGTTCGGAACTCCGCAGCTGGCCCCTGGGGAAGGCTGGAAACTACACCTGTTGTCATCTCTCCCCCGCAGGAATTCATTTCTTCCGATTGGGGCCCCGCCAACCCAGACCGCTGGCATTTCCCTCAAACCTCCCGCAACCAAATCTTTGATTTTTTGCTGTCCGCGGGACTGGATCCCGCCACGGCCCGCCAATTGGCGGATGCCGCTTCGCCCGACCCCGCAAAGTCTGGCCACATCGTCCGCCCGCCCGCTAGCGTAGTTGAAAACCTCTCGCCCCAGGTTCGCGCGAATCTTTACGTGCAACTCGGCGTCCTTCCTCAAAATTCAAGTCAATACGCCGCTTACCGCCACTTTGGCAAGTCCGCCCAAGATTGGCTTGGGAATAGCCGCCTTGCGCCGGAAACCCTGCGCATCGTGGAACCGCTGGTCTATTCCTGGAAGGAATTTCTTTATTTCGCCGACATCGATCTCGTTCGCCGCAAACTGGGCGAAGGCCCCGAACTGCAAAAACTTGCCAAGGCGCTCTTCCGCGAATCCACTTTCTTGGTGCGCGTCCACATCGACGACATCGAGCAAGCAGACAAAGTGGCTAGCTATTGGGGGCTTGGCGGCCGCCGCACTGACATCCGGCCTTTACTCGAATCGGTAGCCGCCGCCGGGCCGAATAGCTCGATCGACATTGGCCACCTGCTCCCGCCCTTGGCGCGCGATCTGCTCTACCGCTACCCAAAGCTTGCCCTGGGGGACTTTTACAAACCCGGATTGAAAAATTGCTTCTGGACCGCCCTCAATTTCTTCGCCACCACCCCCAACGATCGTTACCTCAATCCCCAACTCGCTATTGAAGACCTGAAGCGCGATTACTACATCGTCCAGGACAACTACCAACTCGGCGACATTGTTGCCCTCGCAGACCCCGACGACACGATTTACCACACCTCGGTTTATTTGGCCCAAGACCTGGTCTTTGGTAAAAACGGCCTTTCCCCGCTTGCGCCCTGGACCATCGTGCCCCTGTCCCGATTGCGCGGCTACTATCCCGACCCCATGGGCGGCCACAACACTACCTTCTACCGGCGCAAAGATTTTTAGCCTCTCCCGCTCCCTCGCAAAATTTCGCGCGATACTAAGGAAACAAGTTCTTTCATAAATTTGTATGACCTGATTGCGGGAGAGCTTTCTGCCCCTCGCAGAAACGCCGAAGGAGCAACCGCCCCGGAAACTCTCAGGCAAAAGGACCGCTTCAGGACCAACATCTGGAAAGTGACCGCTTCTTTCACCGGAACCGGTCCGCCGAAGAGATAACTTTTTCAGGCCACCAAGACAGAGAGGGCACAAAGGATAAGTCCGCCATGCCTACTCTTACGCCCAGCGCCACGCCTACCCTCAACCGCAACTTCGCCAGCCGCCACATCGGCCCCTCGCCCCAGGACATTCAATCCATGCTCGCCACCCTGGGCCTCCCCAACCTTGAGGCCCTCATCGAGCAAACCGTCCCGGCCAGCATCCGCTTCCACCGCGCCCTCGAACACGGCCCCACGCTTTCGGAAACCGAAGCCCTTGCCCATCTCCGCGCCTTGGCCCAACAAAACACCATCGCCACCAACTTCCTCGGCATGGGCTACCACGGCACCCACCTTCCCGGCGTCATCCTGCGCAACATCCTCGAAAACCCCGCCTGGTACACCGCCTACACGCCTTACCAGCCCGAGATTAGCCAAGGCCGCCTCGAAGCCCTGCTGAATTTCCAAACCATGATCACGGACCTCACCGGCCTCGACGTCGCCAACGCCAGCCTCCTCGACGAAGCCACCGCCGCCGCCGAGGCCATGACCGTCGCCCGCCGCGTCTCCTCCTCCCAAGGCAACCGCTTCTTCGTTGACGCCGAAGCCCATCCCCAAACCCTTGCCGTCATCACTACCCGCGCCGAACCCCTCGGCTTTGAAATCATCACCGGCGATCCCTTCACCCCAGACTTCGACCCCACAATCTTCACCAATTGCTTCGGCGCCCTCTTCCAACATCCCGCCTCCCACGGCGCCCTGCGCGACCTCCGCTCCCCCATCGCCCAAATCCAACACGCCGGCGGCATCGCCATCGTCGCCGCCGATCCGCTCGCGCTCACCGTCCTGGCCTCCCCGCGCGAACTCGGCGCCACCATCGCCATCGGCTCCACCCAGCGCTTCGGCGTCCCCATGGGCTACGGTGGCCCCCACGCCGCTTATCTCGCCGTCATTGATGCCTACAAGCGCCACATCCCCGGCCGCTTGGTGGGCGTCTCCATCGATGCCCGCGGCAATAGCGCCTACCGCCTCGCCCTCCAAACCCGCGAGCAACACATCCGCCGCGAAAAGGCCATGTCCAACATCTGCACGGCCCAAGTCCTACTCGCCGTCATCGCCTCCATGTACGCCGTTTATCACGGCCCCGAGGGCCTTGCCGCCATTGCCCATGACGTCCACGCAAAGGCCACCAAACTCGCCGCCGGCCTGCGCCAATTGGGCTTCTCGCTCGAAAGCGATGCCTACTTCGACACCCTCAGCCTCAACGTCGGCGCCCAAGCCGCCGCCATTCGCGACGCCGCCCGCGCCCTCAACGTAAACTTCCGCTGGGAAGGCTCGCGCGTCAGCCTTACCGTTGACGAAACCACCACCGACGCCGACCTCGCCCTTGCTCTCAGCGCCTTTGCCCTCCGCGCCTTTGGCGGCAGCCTTCCCGCGGCTCCTCCTGCAGAAGATCCCCTGCCCCCCTCCCTCCTCCGCCAAAGCACCTTCCTCACCCACCCCGTCTTCCACCGCTATCGCAGCGAAACCGAAATGCTTCGCTACCTCCGCAAGTTGTCCGATCGCGATCTCGCCCTCGACCGCGCCATGATTCCCCTCGGCTCCTGCACCATGAAGCTCAATGCCACCTCCGAGATGATCCCCGTCACTTGGCCCGAGTTCGGCAACCTCCACCCCTTCGCCCCCGCCGAACAGGCGCAGGGTTACCACGCCATGTTCGCCCAGTTAAAAAAGGATATTTGCGAAGTCACCGGCTACGATGCCGTCAGCCTCCAACCCAATTCCGGCGCCCAGGGCGAATACGCCGGCCTGCTTGCCATCCGCGGCTACCATATCTCCCGCGGCGAAGCCCATCGCAAGGTCTGCCTCATTCCCTCTTCCGCCCACGGCACCAACCCCGCCTCCGCCCAAATGGTTGGTTATGACGTTGTCGTCGTCTCCTGCGACGCCCAAGGCAATGTCGACCTTGCCGACCTCGAAGCCAAAGCCCAAAAGCACGCCGCCGAACTCGCCGCCGTCATGGTCACCTATCCCTCCACCCACGGCGTTTTCGAAGAGCAAATCCGCGAAGTCTGCGACATCACCCACCGCTACGGCGGCCAGGTCTACATGGACGGCGCCAACCTCAACGCCCAGGTCGGCCTCTGCCGCCCCGGCGATTTCGGCGCCGATGTCTCGCACCTCAACCTCCACAAAACCTTCTGCATTCCCCATGGCGGCGGCGGCCCCGGCATGGGTCCCATTGGTGTAAAGGCCCACCTCGCACCCTTCCTCCCCAGTGTTTCCGGCGAAGCTGGTCCCGGCGGCGTCGGTCCCGTTTCCGCCGCTCCCTACGGCAGCGCCAGCATCCTCCCCATCAGCTACACCTACATCCGCATGATGGGGGGCGCCGGTCTCAAACTCGCCACGGAAGTCGCCATCCTCAACGCCAATTACATCGCCCACCGCCTCGCCCCCTATTTCCCCGTCCTCTACAAAAACCACAATGGCCGCATTGCCCACGAGTGCATCATCGACCCCCGCCCCCTGAAGGACCTCTGCGGCGTCTCTGTTGACGACATCGCCAAGCGCCTCATCGATTATGGTTTCCACGCCCCCACCATGAGTTTCCCCGTCGCCGGCACCCTCATGATCGAACCCACCGAATCTGAATCCAAGTACGAGCTCGATCGCTTCATCCACGCCATGATCGCCATCCGCGGCGAAATCGCCGAAGTCGAAGCCGGCAAGTACAAAATCGAAGATTCCCCCCTTCGCCACGCCCCCCACACTACCCAGGACATCGCCGACGATAATTGGAACCGCCCCTACTCCCGCACCGAAGCCTGCTTCCCCACCGGGACCGCCCGCGTCGATAAGTACTGGCCCGCAGTCTCCCGCATCGACAATGCCTACGGCGACCGCAACCTCGTTTGCGTCTGCCCCCCCTTGGAAGAGTACGCCAAAGCTTGATAGCCTAAACGAATTGTGTTGTTCCGCAATTCGTTCCTATTTTTGTTACTGATTAGTAACTCATTCGCCGCGCAATGGCAGAAGATACAAATTGGAAACGTTAGTATCTACGCCTCAGAAAATGACAAGCAGCTCCCCGGAATGGCTGCTCTCCTCGCTCCAGCTCAAGTTCACTTCCATCTCCTCTGGAAAAGCCCGGCCCCAGAGCAGCCACTAACCATAATCGCCTTCAGTGGCAAACGATCCGAACGATTTGGCCTCCTCGAAAGCTCAATTGGATCGGCCACATCCAGAGAACAAGGCAGCTTCGTTGTTCTAAATACTCTCGACGGCGACAGAACCAATACAGCGAAATATCTGCTCGTGCACACGATGATCGCAGGGGCTGGACTCTATCTTCCTCACTGGCTGGGCAATGGCCTAGGTTTGCTGTACTCAACCATCGAAGAGCGGGAAAACCAGATTTCTTTGGGCCGTATACCCGAAAGCGCAAGCTTCTACTTTCGATCGAAAAGTCCCGTCTCTCTCCAACATCTGCTCTCCAAGCAAGGGTCCACCGCGGAAGGCGATAGCGATACTTCGTGGGCCCTCGTCCATATGTTGACCCTCGAACCTTCCTACGCGCCGCATTTCCCGAAGTTGCTGGAAATTGCCACCCGCCGCCGACCTACAGCCAACGACTTAGAATCCATCACCGGCAAATCCCTCGATCAGATCCAGAAAGACTTGGACGTCTATGCCCGCCGATCTCTGCTTCCCGCTCTCACAATCAATCTCCCTCCGCAAAGTCCATCCACGAAGCTGCAATCCCAACCCGTTGCTGAAGACGAGTTTGCTCTCGTCCTTGCCAAATCCGCACTGGCTCTAACAACTGGAAAGCCCGCTAAATTGGCAGTCGAAGCTTACATCTCGAAATTCCCGGGAACTGTGGGCGCCGCGGAATTAAAGGCGTACTCCGCAAGCCTTTCCGATAACCCTACAAACGTTCGCCAAGCCTTGCACGACGCGATCCTCGCCGGCTCCACCGAGCCCTGGCTCGTCTTAGCCTTCCGGGAATTCTTCGCCAACGACAAAGCCCTCACCGGCCTCCAAATCAAGTCCCTCCAGGATTGCCTTCGCAAGTATCCCGACAATTTAACCGTCCGCATGGCCCTTGCCCAGCTCCATTTGGACTTAGGCCGCGGCATCCAAGCCCTCGCCACCTTGCTGGCCGTCAAGAAAATTGTCCCCTCCAAAGCTTCCGCCCTCTACCTTCTCCGGGCCCGCGCCAAAGCTTCCACCGGATCGCTCAATGCCGCCCTCGCCGATGCGAAGCTTGCCGTTGAGTTCGCACGCGGCGTCACCGAAATAGATAATGCCACGGCCACCGAAAAATGGCTTCGGTCTTCCCTCGAGTCCGGTTTGCCGAGCCCCCCGCCGCAACCGGAACTCTTCCAAGAAACTCGTGGCCACCTTCTCCATCACTCTTGTACCGATCACACCCTTCTGCTCAAAAACCGCACCGGCCGCGAACTCCTTCTCAAGGTCCACCCCTCCGGTCCTCTCTTCGTTGACGGCACAGCAGTAGCCAAACTCGATCTCCCCTGTGGCCCTCAGAAGGAAACCCAGGTAAGAGCCACCTTCCTTCCCAAGCTTTCTCCCACCGGCCCTAGCGGCGTAATTCGTGAATTGTTTCTTCCCTAACGGAATTGTTTTTCCTGGGACCAACCAAAAGCTCCATTGATCTCAAAAACAATCTTTGCTACCCTAACCGAACCGTGTTGTTCCGCAATTCATTCCTATTTTTGTTACTCATTAGTAACTCATTTGCCGCCTCTACCCAGTGGGTAAAACTGGAAACTCCCAGCTTTACCCTCTACACGCGCGACAACGAGCGCCAAGCTCGCAGGGCCGCCGCTCAATTCGAACAAGTCCACCGCTTCTTTGAAGCTTCCTGGCGCAAGTTGGACCGCGATAAACCCATCCGCATTATCAGCTTCGATGGCTACGACCAACAGTACAATCTCATCACCGATCGCAAAAATTCCGCCGCTCTTTATCTCTCGGCGCCCGACGCGGATTACATTGTTATGCGCGATCTTACGCCCCAAAGCTTCCCCATTGCCGTGCATGAATATGTTCATTTGATCGTCCGGCATGCTGGCCTCAAGCTGCCCGTTTGGCTCAATGAAGGCTTGGCCGAAGTCTATTCCACCCTCCAGGAGCGGGACAAAAAAGTCCTCATCGGCAACCTCCCGCCCCACCACCTTTCCTTCCTTAACTCCACCACCCTCTACCCCCTCGAAGAACTCCTCAGCATCACCCACGGCCATAAGGTCTACGGCGCCGGCAACAACGATACCCATCGCCTCTATGCCCAATCCTGGGCCCTTGTTCACATGCTCATGCTCAGCAAGGAATACTCCGCACGCTTCCCCCAATTACTCAAGGCTGCGGAAAAAGAGCAGATCACCCCCGCAGACATCGAAGCCGCCCTCGGCGTCTCCCTCCCCCAAATTTCCAAGGACCTTGATAACTACATCCGCCGCGCCTCCTACCGCGGCCTCCTGTTCAACACCAAGCTCGAACACGAAGAAGAAGTCATTCGCCCCGCTAAGTTAGCCGACGGCGAAGCCGAAATGACTCTCGCCAGCCTTCAGCTTTACCGTAAGGATTGGCAGCAATTCGCAGGCTCCATCCAAACTCTCGCCGGCCAATACGCTCAATCCCCCCTCGCCCACGAAATGCTCGCCATCGCCGCCTATCGCGCCACCGACCCTGCGGCCGAAGAACGCCACCTCGAACGCGCTCTCACTCTCGGCTCCACCAGCCCCTATCTCATCATGCGCTTCGCCAGCCTAACTCGGAATAAGCCCGAGCTCCACCAACTTACTCTCGACGCTTACCAGAAATCCCTCGCCACTTATCCCGGCCATATTGATCTAATTACCGAAACTTCCTTCCACCTCGGCCGCATGAAAAAGCCCTACCAAGCCTTCGCCCTTACGGTACCCGTCAAAACCGTAACTCCCCGCAAAGCTCCGCGTTTCTTTCTTGCCCGCGCCTATGCCTTGGTCGGCACCAAGCAGTTCGACCAAGCTACCAGCAACTTAAACACCGCCGCGCAATGGGCCACCGAAGAAATTGACTTACGCAACATCGAAAGCCTGCGCAGTTCCTTGGCCAGCTATGTCGCCCGCAGCCATCAGGCCGAGGCCACCGCCCGCGCTGGTTCTTCCTTTGCCCCGGCTTCTGCTCAGGATTCCGCTCAAGATTCCCCCGCCCCCCGCTTGCGCAAACCCAGCGGCGGCGAACTCCCCACCGCGCCTCCCGCTCTCGACGAAACTCCCCCGCCTGCTGAACCCGGCGAAGCCCATCAAACCCTCAGCGCCACTTTCCAAGAGTTCCTTTGCGAACACCTCATCTTCGTCTTCCGCCTCGCCGATGGCAAACTTCTCCGCCTCCACCTTCCCGATACCAAGAATCTCGAAGTCCGCGGCACCGGCAGCGTCACCGTCGATCTCCACTGCGGCCCGCAATCCGCCAAGCCCGTCAAACTCGCCTTCCTGCCCCAAAACAACACCGCGAACAAGACCTCCGGCATCCTTCGCATGATCGAGTTTCAATCCTCCCCCTAAGCGGCTTGTCGTCTATGCAAATTTCTCCAGCCACAGCAATTGGCCTATGAGTACTTTGCGCCCGGCAGACTCAACGATACTTGTCCCCTCCTCAACATCCTGCGCCCCCGCGGGTATCAACTTCTCCACAACTTCGGGGTCAAAAATATCGCTAAACTTTCGGGCTACACTCCTGGCCCGGTCACGCAAGCGAATCCAACCTGGGTGATAATTCAAGCTATAGACACGGTAGTAATAGCGAAACTCCTCCTTACCCGATAGTTTCCTGACGTTCTTCTTGATATATAGCCGTTGTTGCATAGCCCATCGCAGCTTTGCTCCCAATCCGTCCACCAGTAAGGGCCGGATGAACAAACTGTTCCGGTCTAAGGGCAACCTCGCTAAGTCCGGATATTTATCTATCAGTAGCCGCTTTTGCACCTCACGATCCACCGTACATACATAAGGCATCTGTGCACCAATCCTTTGCACTTCCGGGTCCAAAAAAGGTAGCCGCGGCAATGCTGCCTGCCCCCAACGCCACGCTTCCCGCCCTGAATGGTGCCGCAAACGGTACTCCGTAGACAGCCGGATTGCTTTCTGGAAGGGCGCACCTTCGTACCGCTCAAAATCCCGCAAGATTGCTTGCTCTATACTCTCCCTCATCTCCTGCGCGCCCTTAATGCGCAACAATCTCTCCTGCATCCCCACGGCCAAGCCAAAGCGGACCATTCGCTGCATGAGTATTTGGACATCCGCCACTCCCGTCTGCGCGTTCCATACGTCGTGCGCAATCCGGCCCCCCATAATTTGCTCTCCCACCAATCCACTTACCAAACTAATTTTATCTAACTCCCCACATTCGCCGACCGCCCAATTTGCGAAATTCGTTACCCCCGAAGTACCCTGACAACTCTCTAATTGCAGGTCCATCCATTCGTCATATTTCTCGAGGGGAACCTCCACTCTTTTTTGCGCCACTCCCAAATGCCGCGCCACTTGGCTGGCTATCTTGTACTCTTGGTCTTCCTCGCTGCCTAAAGTAATCGCTCTGTAATTCGTACCCCAATTCTTCCGCAACGCCCCCGCCATCAACCGCGAATCAATTCCCCCACTCAGCATCAAGCACGCTTGCCTGCCTCCCCATAACTGTGTACTCTTTTCTAACTCTTCTCCAAAAGCTTGCGCCGCTTCGCCCACGTCCCGGTAAGCAATCTTTGTACTGTACCAATCCAGCGCCTCTTCTTTCGCCTCACTTCCCCGCCTCCATTGCAACTCATGGCAAGGCCGCATTTGCCTTACCCCCTCCCACAAAGTCCGGCCCAGCCCACCGTGCCCAAGCGTAAGTTGCGTAACGATCCCGAATGTATCTACTTTTCGCCGAAAGTCCTCATGACAATCAGCAAAGGTCGGTGAACTTGCGCACACCATAACTTCGCCATTGCTCCAGTAATAAGCCGGATAGAAGCCGCCTATATCCGCCCAAACCCGCAGTTCCCCTTCCCATCCGTACTCGATCGCCACCCCATAACCCATAGCCTGTGTCAATTCTTTGCCGCTAAACTTATCTAACTCCCACCTCCGTAACAATTCCTTTCCCGGTCGGCGGCCCGCCGTTGCCAGCACTCTCAGTCGTTTCTCTCCCTGCTCCACAACATAGGGAATTGCGCTTTCACTTGGGACCAATACGGTCGCTTCTCCCAGCCCGTATTCACCCCACCCGGCCGCGCCTTTACTCCGCCGAACACCCTGCTGGAAGCGCTCCAATTGCTTCCTTGCTCGCGTCACTGATCTTTCTCGCCGCCCTCGCTCTGGATCCACAATTACGCAATAATGCCCCATAAAGTTAACTTTATTATCGGGCCCTTGGGATTCCGCTAAACCAAAGTTTTCTAGGGCCCAGTACCCCCGATAGAGTTCTTCCTCCGCCCGTGGCAAAATAGCCTTTATGCCCTTACCCCGGATGCTGGAAGTCCGCCAGCACTTCCCCGATCGCGCCATCAAAGACATCCCCGCCGCCGTGGCCGCCGAATTGCAGCGCTCCCAAATGGCCACCAAGCTCGCCCCCGGCTCCCGCGTCGCCATCGGGGTGGGCTCCCGCGGCATTGCCAACATTGCCACCATCGTCCGCGCTGTCGTCGATTTCTGGAAAGCCGCCGGCATGCAGCCCTTCCTCTTTCCCGCTATGGGCAGCCACGGCGCCGCCACCCCCGCAGGCCAAACCATGGTGCTCAGCAAATACGACATTACCGAAGCCACCATGGGCTGTCCCCTCGTCAGCCAATTGGAAGTAGTCAGCCTTGGCCAAACCCCCGAAGGCATCACCGCTTACCTCGACAAGGCCGCCTACGATTCCGCCGGCATCATGCTCATCGGCCGCGTCAAGTGGCATACCGATTTCGCCGGCGCCATTGAATCCGGCCTCTACAAAATGATGGCCATCGGCCTCGGCAAGTTCGCCGGAGCTCAGTATTACCACACCTTCGCCTACAACATGGGCATGGAAAAGATGATCCGCTCCGTCGGCCGCCAGGTCCTCGCCAGCGGCAAAATCCTCGGCGGCTTGGCCATCCTCGAAGACCCCAACCACGCCACCGCCCAGCTCACCGCCGTCCCCGTCGAAACCATGGAGCAGCAGGAAGAACAGCTCCTCGCCCTCGCCAAATCCTGGATGGGCAAAATTCCGGTCCCCGAACTCGACATCCTTATCCTCGACGAAATCGGCAAAGAAATCTCCGGCGCCGGCATGGATACCAAAGTCGTCAACCGCGGCGTCCACGGCGAATACAACCCCTGGCCCGGCGCTCCCAAAATCCACCGCATCTTCGTCCGCGATCTTTCCCCCAAAACCTACGGCAGCGCCGTCGGCATGGGCATGGCCGACGTCATCAATTCCCGCATCCTGCCCCAAACCGATTGGGCCCCCACCGCCATCAACTCCCTCACCGCCTCCAGCCCCGCTGCCATCCGCACCCCCGTCCATTGGGATACCGACCGCGAATGCGTCGAGCGCTTCCTTCCCACCGTCGGCAAGCACGACCTCTCCCAAGTCACCATCGCCCGCATCCACAACACCCTCGTGCTCACGCACCTTGAGATGAGCGAAAACCTCCGCCCCCAAATCGAAGCCAACCCCCAGCTCGAAATCATCGGCGACGCCTTCGCCTTCCCCCTCGACGAGGCCGGCCAAATGCTTCCCTTGCGCGGCTACCAGCCCGGCGGCCACCACTAGACAGCACCACGAAACTGTACAATGCCCGAGAAAACCCAACCCGCCTCTGCTTCGCCCGCCAGCACCTCGCCCGCCAGCGAGTCCCCTTCCAAAACCATCGAAGCGGAATTGCTCGAATTGCAGCAAATCGTCGCGCAACTCGAAGAGTCCCGCGAAGACCTCGAAGTCTCCCTTTCGCTGTACGAGCGCGGCGTGTCCCTTAGCGAATCCATCAAAAAGCGCATCAGCGAAGTCGAAACCCGCATTGAACTCATCGCCCGGAAAGGCCAATCCTCCTCATGAGCGCCGTCGCCCTCTCCGCCACCCGTAATCCGGAGGCCTTCTGGTCCGATGCCCTCGCCCGCACCGAAGCCAGCCTCAACCATTGGGTCCCCGCTGAATCCGTTGAGCCCCACACCATCCACCGCGCCATGCGCTACAGCCTCTTTGCCGGCGGCAAACGCATTCGTCCCCTCCTCGCCCTCGCCGCCGCGGAGGCCATCCATCCCGCCGCCCCCGGCGTCGAACACGTCGGCGCCGCCCTCGAGATGATCCACACCTATTCGCTCATCCACGACGATCTTCCATCGATGGATGACGATGACCTTCGTCGCGGCCGCGAGACTTGCCACAAGAAGTTTGGTGAGGCGACGGCCATACTTGCAGGAGACGCATTGCAGGCCCTGTCGTTTCAGGCGATCGCGGAGGATGATCGATTGTCCGCCGAGACTCGTCTCGAACTGATCACCGGTCTCTCGGGGGCCGCGGCAAGTATGGTCAAGGGACAGCAGGCCGACCTGAAAGCAGAAGGGAAGGCTTTGTCGCTTGCTGACGTCGAGGAGATCCATGCAAATAA
>JANRIK010000051.1:0-19178 GCA_033765085.1 Bryobacter sp.
GCGGGTTGCTCTCCAGCAGAGCCCGCTTCCGTCTCTCCGACTATGGCGATTCTGCTAAACCTAAACCTAGCTGTCCAGGGCTTTTTTAGCCCGGCAGCCAACTGTGTCTAAACTCGTGTCTCAGGCGAGGGGACAGGTCCAGTTAGGTTTGCCAAATTTTTCAACGGAGAACCGGCAGGCGTGGCTATCGGCGCTGGAACTGAATGCTAAGGGAATCGAGTTGGCCGATGCGCTCCACGTTAGTTTGCGACCGGGGAACGCAAAATTTCTTACCTTTGACAAGAAGCTGGCGAAAAGGGCGTCAAGAATTGGGCTCAGCGGAGTTGTAGAGCTTTAGGAACGTCAGTGGGCGGTGAGGCGGGGTAAACAGGGGCGTTGAACAGGTGCGGTAAAGTGGCGGGTTATGAAGCTTGTGCTGCTGGCCTTGGTGTTGGTGACTCATTTGCTGGCGATCGATCCGACGCCGGAGGAACGGAAGCGGTGGGAGAACACGGCGGGCAAGGTGCAGATTACCCGGGACGATTGGGGCATTGCGCACATTCGAGGCAAAAGTGATGCCGATGCCGTGTTTGGCATGATTTACGCGCAGGCGGAAGATGACTTTCCGCGTGTGGAATTGAACTACCTGAATGCGATGGGGCGCTTGGCGGAAGCCGAAGGCGAGGAGAAGGTTTTCCAGGACCTGCGGATGAAGATGTGGATTGACCCGGTGGAACTCCAGGCAATGTACCGCACGGCGCCGGAGTGGCTGAAGAAATTGATGCAGGCTTGGGCCGACGGGTTGAACTTCTACCTCTACAGGCATCCGGAAACGAAGCCGCGGGTGATTGCGCGGTTTGAACCGTGGATGGCGCTGAGCTTTACGGAAGGCAGTATTGGTGGGGATATTGAATCGATTCGGGTGCCGGGGCTGGAGGCATTTTATGGGCAGAAGCAAACGGCGCACGCGGAGCGGGAGGATTGGCTGAAGGAGCCGAGCGGATCGAACGGGATATCGATTGCGCCGAAGCTGACGAAGAACGGGCGGGCGCTGTTGCTGATTAATCCGCACACGACGTTTTATTTCCGCAGCGAGCAGCAGATGACAAGCGAAGAAGGGTTGAACGCTTACGGGGCGGCAACGTGGGGGCAATTCTTCATCTATCAGGGCTTTAACGAGAGCGCGGGATGGATGCATACCTCGAGCGGGGCGGACGTGATTGATGAGTTTGCCGAGACGGTGGTGAAGAAGGCGGATGGCGTGTATTACCGCTATGGCAAGGAAGAAAGGAAGTTCCGGACGAAGGAGATCCGGGTGCCTTACCGGACGGAGGGCGGAATGCGGGAGAAGCAGTTTACGGTGTACTACTCGCACCGGGGTCCGGTGGTGCGGGAAGAGGGGGGCAAGTGGGTAAGTGTGCAGTTGATGAATAGTCCGGTGAAGGCATTGACGCAGAGCTATCTGCGGACGAAGGCGAAGGACTTGGCGTCGTACCGGAAGACGATGGAGACGAAGACGAATTCTTCGAACAATACGCTGTTCGCGGACCGGAAAGGGAATGTCGCTTACTTCCACGGGAACTTTATGCCACGGCGGAATGACCGCTTCGACTATACGAAGCCTGTGGACGGGGCGGACCCGGCGGTGGACTGGCAAGGGCTGCACGACTTAAAGGAATTGCCGAGCACGGAGAATCCCTCGACGGGGTGGCTCTATAACGCGAACGATTGGCCCTGGGCCTCTGCAGGCGCCGCAAGCCCAAAGCGCGAAAGCTTTCCGAAGTATGTGGAGAATGGCTTGGCTTCGGCGCGGGGGCGGCACGCGGTGGAAGTGTTGGAAGGGAAAAAGGATTTTGATCTGGAAGGGCTGTTGCGGGCGGCCTACGACGCGCATTTGCCGTGGTTTGAGAAGGCCTTGCCGGCCTTGGAGCGGGCTTGGGCTAAGGAAGCAGACGCGGCGCGGAAGGCAAAGTTGGCAGGGGCGGTGGAGGCATTGGCGAAATGGGACCGGCGTTGGGCAGAGTCGTCGGTAGAAACGGCGCTGGGCGTGTTTTGGGGCAGCGCTCTGTTGCCGCAGATTGGGGCAGCGGCGCGGGCGGCGCGAATGCCGAGCGAGGACTATGTGGCGCAAATGGCGGAGGCGGGAGTGCTACTGGTGGCGCTGGAAGAGGCGATGGCAAAGTTGGAAGCAGACTTTGGGACTTGGAAGAAGCCCTGGGGAGAGATCAATCGCTTCCAACGTTTGAACGAGAAGATTGCTTCGGAGTTTGACGATGTGGCGGAGAGCCTGGCCGTGCCGTTCACGAGCGGGATTTGGGGATCGCTAGCGAGCTTTGGCGCGCGGGCTTATCCGAATACGAAGAAATGGTACGGGACGAGCGGCAATAGTTTTGTGGCGGTGGTGGAGTTTGGGCCGCGGGTGCGGGCCTTGGCTCTAAGCGCGGGGGGGCAAAGCGGGAAGCCGGACAGCAAGCACTTTCGCGACCAAGCGGGGCGTTATCCAAAGGGGGCGTTGCGGCCCGTGTACTTTTACGCGGAAGATCTGCGGGGGCATACGGAGCGGGTGTATAAGCCGGGGGAGTAGTAGCTTTTCTAAGCCCTGTATCTTTGCCAAAGAGGCTGGCAGGAGGCCGTGCATGGAAGTGAGTGTATGGAAGTGAACTGGCTAGACTGTGAACTGATAGAACAAGTTCCTGGAAAAGTTTCCGGGCCCCCGATTGTGCGGGGCACGCGTATTCTACCCGATGCCATTGCGAATAGCTATGACAACGGGGCGACCCTTGAGGAGATTCAAGAAGACTATCCTGCGTTGAGGGTGGAGCAAGTTGAGCGACTCATTGCATACGCGCACGCCCGACGGGGACAGCCAGCGGCGTGAAGGTACTGCTGGACGAGAATCTGCCGCACCGGCTGAGAAACGAACTGACTGGCCACATAGCATTCGCCGTTAGGTACTGAAGTTAGCGGGAGACCAGCGGGCACACTGATGGGGAATGTCGGCTTGAGAGATAAGGTGGCGATAAATGAGGTAAGAAGAGTAATCGATTGTCTTGGTTGGATTGACGTATTAGGACTGATCGTGCTTAGTAAATTACTTTACCGAGTAAGTTGAAGTCCAAGCTGAAAGTTACTTCCTGGGCGGTTGGTTCCTGGTTGGTGAGGGGGCGGTAGATGGAGAGGCGGAGGGCGGTGAGTTCGTCGGCGGTGAGGGGGGCGGTGTGGGTGAGGCGGGTGTGGGATTGGAGAGTGAAGTAAGGGGAGAATTCGGCGAGGATTTGGGGAGTACGGTCGGGGGTGGAGCCGCGGAGTTCCTTTAGGTCTTCGGGCGCGGGCGTGGCGAGAAGGAGGCGGCCGTGGGGAGCGAGAAGGCGGTGGAATTCGGCGGGTTGGCGGCGGGCGGTGATGGAGAGCAGCAACGAGAAGGAAGCGGCGGCAAAGGGGAGGGGGCGATCGGCATTGGCGACGATCCAAAGGGGCTGCGGGTAGCGGCGGGCGGCGAGATCAATGGCGGGGGCGGAGAGGTCGACGCCGGTGGCTTGGCAAGCGGTGCGTTGCTGGATTTCACCCAGGAAAAAGCCTTCGCCGCAGCCGAGGTCGAGGAGATGGTCGGTGGGGGAGACGTGGGTGAGAAGGAAGTCGAGGAAGGGGCGGGTGTGACCGTGATCGTGGAGGAGACGGCGGGCGAGGGCGGCGGCTTTCGAATCGCCTGGGTGGGCGGAGCGTTTGTCCTGGGGCTGGAGAAGGTTGAGATAGCCGGAGCGGGCGAGGTCGAAGGAATGGCCATGGGGACAGAGGAAGGTGCGGTGGTGCGGGGTAAGGGGCTGGCCGCAGGCGCGGACGGGGCAAAGGAGCGAGTTGAAGGCGGACAACGAAAACAGCATAGCGGGAAAAGTATGAGAGGAAGAGGGGAATATGAGCACTAGTACCGTGACATGCAGAAGCTAAGGATGATTTATTTGCTTTGTTTGTTGAGTCCGGTGGCGTTTTTGCTGGGCTACATTGTAGGCTCGCCAAAGCAGGTGGCGGTGCCGGATTGGCGCTATGAACGGATGCAGAGTGAACGGATGCAAAGCGTGCGGCTGCCGGTAGTGGCGGTGGGGGAAGAAGGCGCTGTTCCGATGGTGGATAAACGGCTGCGGCTGGAGCCGAATTCGGTGTACGCAGCACGATAGAAGCACGCGATAGAATCAAAGGCGACTCAAACTGCGAGGAGGGTTGCCATGCAAGAAAAGTTGACGCGGCGGCGGGTGTTCCAAGGGGCGCTGTTGGCCGGGGCGGTGCCGGCGGGTGGATTTGGGAGCGTGCCATCGCTGAAGGCGATGGGCTACCGGAGCCCGAACGAGAAGTTGAACATTGCCTCGATTGGCGCCGGGGGACGAGCGGCCAGCGACATTCGCGGCTGCGCTTCGGAAAACATTGTGGCGCTGGCGGACCCGGACTTTCAGAACGCGGCGCGGATGTTTGAGCAATTCCCGAAGGCGACGCGCTACAAGGATTTCCGGCAGATGCTGGACAAGGAAGCTAGCAATGTGGACGCCGTGATTGTGGCCACGCCGGACCATATGCACGGCATGGCGGCCATGTGGGCCATGCAACGGGGCAAGCATGTTTACTGCGAAAAGCCGCTGACGCGGACGCCTTGGGAAGCGCGGCAATTGGCGATGGCGGCGGCGAAGTACAAAGTAGCGACGCAGATGGGCAACCAGGGTTATTCCAACGACGGTGCGCGGGTGGCGGCCGAAATCGTTTGGAGCGGGGCGCTGGGTGAGATCACAGAAGTGCACGCTTGGACAACGCGGCCCGTTTGGCCGCAGGGGATGCAGGAAATTCCCGCGCCGACCAAAGTGCCGGAGACGCTGGATTGGGACGTGTGGTTGGGCGTGGCGGCAAAGCGCGAATTTACGGCGGGCGTGGAGAAGTCTGACGCGACAGGAACAACCGCGAGCGGAACGGTGAACTTTGGAAGGCAGGGCTTTTACTTGCCTTTCAATTGGCGTGGGCACTTTGACTTTGGTTGCGGACCGCTGGGCGATATGGCTTGCCACTTGTTGGGGGCCGTGAATATGGGCTTGCTGCTGGGCGCGCCGAAATCGGTGGAAGTGATTCAGCAAGAGGGAAAGAGCAAGTTTGCGTTCCCGAAGAAGAGTGTGACGGTATTTGAATTTCCGGCGCGGCGGAACCTGGCGCCGTTGAAGTTGTACTGGTACGATGCTTCCACGGGGCCTGCGTATAAGCCGGCGGGATGGACGGAAGAGATGCCGTTGATTGGGGGCGAGGATGCGTTTGGGTGGAATCCGCCACCGCCGCCACAAGCAGCAAATGCACCCAGAAGAACTTTGCCACGGGGCTTTGCCAACCGCGAAGGCGTGGTATGGATTGGCTCGAAAGGCATGATGACGACGGACACCTATGCCAACCGGGTGCGCTTGTTGCCCGATGAGCGGCACAAGGATTTCAAGTTGCCGGAGCAAATGTTGACGCGTTCGCCGGGGCATTACCGCGATTGGATTCGGGCGGCGAAGGGCGGCGACCCGGCGTGTTCGAATTTCAGCGTGGCGGGTCCGTTTACGGAGTGGATCACGATGGGCGTGATTGCGTTGCACTTTGAAGGCAAGCTCGAGTGGGACGCGGCCAAGATGGAATTCACCAACAACAAAGAAGCAACCAAGATGGTGAAGCCGGAATTCCGCAAGGGCTGGAAGTTCGAAGGGTAGGCAGAATCAATGCGGGTCGCTCTGCGTTGGGCGGCATGGGCAGCGCTGGGAGTGGCGCTGGGTTGGAGCGTCCTGACTTTGTGGGTACAAAGTGAGGCATCCTACCAGGCGGAGGAAACCGGACCGGCAGCGGGCGCGCGGGCGCTGGTGGTGTACCATCCGAGCCGGGAAGCGGGCTTTGGCGACCGTGTAGCACGGGCGGCGGCGGAGGCATTGCGGGACGAAGGGTGGCGCGTGAGCCTGGAAACTGCAGGACGCGAAACGAAGGTAGCAGAACCCTACGCGTTGATTGCCGTGGTGAGCAACACTTACAACTGGGCGCCCGACGCGCCGACCGTTGCGATGTTGCAGCGTGCCAAATGGCAGGGGCGGAAGGTGGTGGGCCTGATGTGCGGGGCAGGTTCCACGGAGCGCGCGGCAAGGTTGCTCCAAGAGGCATTGGCGGCCACGGGGGCGGAAGTTTTGGAGGTGGCAAGCTTTTGGAGCATGCGGCCCAATGACGAGGCACGGATGGCGGAGCCCAACCAGCAGGTAGCGGAGGACAAAGCGCGGGAACTGCTCCGGCGGCACGGGCGGCGCGTAAGAGATAATTGAATTGAAAATGAACTGGCAGTGGATGTGGCGCCTGCAGGCGCATTTGCAATTGGGCCCGATACTGGAGAGCGGTGAAGAGACGCTGATCGGCGGGCAGGCGGTGATGGAAGGTGTGATGATGCGCGCGCCGCATAGCTATTGCGTGACGGTGCGGCGGGCGGACGGGGAATTGGTATCGACGACGGAAGCGATTGGGAAGGTGTCGGAGAAGTATCCGATTTTCCGCTACCCTTTGCTGCGCGGCTTGGGGACGCTGGGGCAGGCGATGAGCCTGGGGGTGAAGGCGCTGAAGTTTTCCGCTGACGTGCAGTTGGCCGAAGAGGAAGAGAAGAAGAATCCGGGGGCGGCGCGGGAAGACAAGAAGGCGACGGAGATTCCCGGTTGGGCGATGGGATTGCAGTTGGCCTTTAGTCTAGGCTTTTTCATTGTGCTGTATAAATTCATTCCCTTGTGGCTGACGGAGGCCTTGAACACGAAGTACGGCACGCTGAACAACACGATTCTGTTCAACCTGGTGGACGGGGCAATTCGCATTGCGATCTTCCTAAGTTTCCTGTGGCTGCTGTCGCGGGCGAAAGACATCCAGCGCGTGTTTGCCTACCATGGAGCGGAGCACCGCGTGGTGTTCAACTACGAGAGCGGCAAGCCGGTGACGGTGGAAAACGCGCAGCAATATACGACCTTTCATCCGCGCTGCGGCACCAGCTTTTTGATTGTGGTGATGTTGATCTCGATGGTGCTGTACATGTTCCTGCCCTTTGACACGATGTTGGGCAAATTCCTGGGGCGGCTGGCGTTGTTGCCGGTGGTGGCGGGGTTGAGCTACGAATTGATTCGCTATGCGGCAAAGAACCAGGGCAGCTTGTTGACGCTGCTGACGTTGCCCGGATTGTGGCTGCAACGGATCACAACGAACCAGCCGGACGGGCAGCAGACGGAAGTAGCCATTGCGGCGCTGAACGGGGCGATGGAGCGGGAAAAAGCGCAGGGCGGCGAATTGGTAATCGCCTAAGCGGAACGATAAGGACACATGGCATTACTACCGATTGACAAGCTCAAAGATATTGAGCAGAAATTTGACCAATTGCAGGCCGATATGGCGAATCCGGAGATCATCGCCGATCAGGAAGCCTACCGCAAGACGGCCAAGAGCGTGACGGAGTTGGAGGAAGTGGTGCAAAGCTTCCGCCGCTGGCGCGAGTTGACTTCGCGTATGGAGCAGGCCAAAGGCATGTTGGCCGAGAGCGACCCCGAACTGGTGGAGATGGCCCGGGCGGAGATGGAAGAAGTGGAGCCGCAGATTCCCGTAGTGGAAGAGGAATTGCGCCTGCTGCTGTTGCCGCAGGACCCGAACGACGCCAAAGACGTGATCCTGGAAATTCGCGCCGGGGCGGGCGGGGACGAAGCGAGCCTGTTTGCCGCCGAGGTGTTCCGCATGTACGCGCGCTACGGGGAAACCTTGGGCTGGAAGGTGGAAATTCTGGACGTTTCCGAATCGGGCGCGGGCGGGTATAAGGAAGTATCCGCGACGATTTCGGGCAAGAAGGTGTATTCGGTGATGAAGTACGAAGGCGGCGTGCACCGCGTGCAACGCGTGCCGGCGACGGAAGCGGCGGGGCGAATTCATACTTCCACGATTACGGTGGCGGTGTTGCCGGAAGCGGACGAAGTGGAAGTGCACATTGAAGCCAAGGACCTGCGCGTGGATACCTTCTGCTCTTCGGGACCGGGCGGGCAGAGCGTGAACACTACTTATTCGGCGGTGCGGCTGACGCACATTCCGACGGGGTTAGTGGTGAGCATGCAGGACGAAAAGTCGCAAATTAAGAATCGCGAAAAGGCGATGCGGGTGTTGCGTTCGCGCCTGTACGAAATTGAGATGGAAAAGCAGCAGGCGGCGTTGGGGGCGGAGCGGAAATCGATGGTGGGCTCCGGGGACCGCAGCGAGAAGATCCGCACGTATAACTTCAAGGAAAACCGCGTGACCGACCACCGCATTGGGCTGACCATTCACCAGTTGGACCAGGTGATGGAAGGCAAGCTGGACCCGCTGATCCAAGCCTTGACGGCGCACTACAATGCGGAAAAGCTGAAGAGCGTGGCGTAAGACTCCCATCCGGCCCGAACTGACCATTGGCGAAGCCTTGATGCAAGGCATAGCGCTGCTGCGGGAGCACGGCGTGGAGCCCGCGCGCTTGACGGCGGAATTGTTGCTAGGGCACGCGCTGGGGCGGGACAAGGTGTACCTGTTGACGCACTCCGGCGAGGCGCTGAGCGAGCTGGGGTGGATCCATTACGGGCGCTATCTGCACGAGCGCACGGCGGGCAAGCCGGTGCAGTACATCCTGGGGAAGCAGGAATTTTTTGGGCGCGAGTTTTGGGTGAAGCCGGGGGTGTTGATTCCGCGGCCGGAGACGGAGCATTTGGTGGAGTACATTTTGGGCACCCCAGAGGCGCGCGGGAAGATGGTGGACGCGGGCGTGGGCAGCGGAACGATTGCGGTGACCTTGGCGGCGGAGTTGGGCCGCGCGGTGGTGGGGGTGGATCGGGAGACAGAGCCGCTGGCGGTGACGCGGGAGAATGCGCGACGGCACGGGGCGCGGGTGGAATTGTTCCAGAGTGATTGGTTGGGGGCGTTGCGGCCGGGGAGCGTGGATGTGCTGGTGTCGAATCCGCCTTATATTGCGGAGCGGGACCGGGCGGGCTTGCAGCGGGAAGTGAAGGAGTGGGAGCCGGCGGCAGCGCTGTTTGCGGGCGAGGACGGCTTGGCGGCCTATACGGTGTTGGCGAGGCAGGCGTGGGAGGTGGTGCGGCCCGGGGGATACCTGGCGCTCGAGATTGGCAGCGAGCGGGCGGCGGAGTATTTTCGGGAATACCGTGAGGTGCGGATCAGCCCGGACCTGGCGGGGCGGCCCTGCTTGTTGACAGCGAGAAGGTGAGGGGTTAGCGGATAACTTCATACCAAACGCTATTCAGGATCAGTCTCACGTGCGGCATTCTGCCTTAGCCACTCCAGCACGGGCTCGAGGAAGGGCGAGATGCCTTTATAGTCCAGCATGGCGGGGGGGCAGGTGGACAGGACGCCGTGGATGCGGTGGAGTTGTTCCGGCGAGAAGGTGGCGAGGGGTTGCACGTAGGAGTGGAGAGTGAAAAGGACGGATTGGGTTTCGGGCAGGAGGGAGAGGGTTTGGCGTTCGATGCGGAGGTAGCAGCGTTCGCCGGCGTTGGTGGGGGTGACGAGGGCCTTTTGGGTAGCTTCCCAAGCGGACCAGCGGAGGGTGAGGTCGAGTTGGGCTGTGGCCTTGAGGGCCCAATTGAGGCGCGCGACGGGGCGGTGGGGCTTGAGGCGGGCAAGGAGTTTTTCGCTGGGGGGGCCGAGCGTGGTGGCGAAGTGGGGGACGGGGGAGTGGATTTCGAGGAAAGAGCGGCCGAGCTTGTCGTCGAGGGACCAGGCGTTGGGGAAGCAGAGATGGCCGGCGATGAGGGGGATGCCGGGCTGGGTGAGGTCGAGGAGGAGGAGGTCTTCCTGAACGGAGTCGCCGAGGGCGCGGAAGTTGTCCAGACTGCCTTGCGAAAGGTAGAGTGCGGCCTCGCGTTGCGCGGCCTCCGAGCCGGGATGGGCGAGAAAGTAATAGTTGTCGCGAGCGGCAAAGCAGGCGCGCTTAAGGGCGAGCTCATGGTCGCGGTGTTCGTCGGGCTCGAGGATGCTTTCGTGGGGTGCAAGGGGCGAGGCTCCGATTTGGAGGCGGTATTGGGCATCCGGGAAAGGAAAGTAGCGGGCGGGGATCATGCTTCTGTTGGGGCTAGGGGAGGAGGTTCCGCGGCGGCGCCAATGCCGAGAAGGGCTAGGAAGAGAGTGAGCACTTCGCTATCGCCCAGGTTGTGTTCAAACAAGGCGCTGACGGCAAGGCCTGCTACCGCAGCCAGGGCGAAGCGGCGCAGGGGCGAGGGGCGTTGAAGCCAGAGGCGAACGTTAAGCCCCACAAAGACCAGGAAACAGAACAAAGCGGGCAGACCGCGCTCGGCAGCGTATTGCAGGTAAACGTTGTGCAGGTGGCCGTACCAGCCTTCGGGCAAGGGGCGGCTTTGCCATTCGGGCGGGAGGTATTCGCGAAAATGCTTGCCGGGGCCTTCGGGGCCGAGGCCGAGGAAGGGGTGGGCGAGGATCATGCGCGTGCCGGTTGAGAAGGTGACGGCGCGGTGCTGGTTGGAATCCACTTGGCCTTGCGGGGAAAAAATGCTGGCCATGCGCTGCTGGGTGGAGGCGGGGGCAAGCAAGTAGGCGGCAAGAGCGAGAACGGGCAAGGCCGCAAGCAAACGAGGCCGCCAGTAGGCCACCAGGAGGCAAGAGGAAAGGGCCAGGCCGGGCCAGATGGAGCGGGTCCAAGCCAGGAGGATGGCGGCAGAAAAAACAAGGCAAAGGGAGGCCAGAAGGGCGCGCGTGGCCCAGGAGCGGCGCGTATAAAGCAGCAAAGCCAAGGCAAGGCAAAAGCCGAGCAGCATGTGGGCGGAGAAGGTCATCCAGTGGCTCATGAAGCCGGTGATGCGAGCGGCCACGTAGGCCAGGTAAAAATCTGTGCCGGCGGCTTGGGCGGCGAGCCACTTTTCGCGGTACTCCCAAAAGGACCACAGCGCGGAAGCTGTGACGGCAGCGAGCGAGGGATAAGCAAAGAGAGAACGGTGGAAGGCAGAGCGAAAGAGCGTGGCGCCAAGGGGAAGCAGAGCCCAGAGGAAGAGCTTGCGAATTTGGGGGAGGGCGGAGCGGGCTTCGCCACTGAGAAGAGCGGCCAGCAAAGTAAGCAAAAGGAAGGCCGCGGCCCAGCGCATGCCCGGGGGCCAATGGAGGGCGGGGCGCCAGGGTTGCGGAGAGCCAGCGAAGAAAAGTAGAATAGCGAGGCCGAGGAAAATTTGGCTGGCCGCAATGGAAACGAAGGCCAGTGCGACGGAACAGGCCAAGGAAGGCCCTGCCCAAGCGGAGAGGCGAAGTTGCACGGAACTCATCGTAGTATCTTCAGTGTTCATCGTAGTATTAAGAACAGGCCTAGAGGAGAATAACCTTGGAGTTATACTTGCTGCGGCATGGAATTGCGGAAGACAGTGCGCCGGGCGGGCGGGACGCCGATCGGGAGTTGACGGCGGAAGGCAAGAAGAAGCTGCGGCACTTGTTTAAGATTGCCGAGGAAGCGGACGTGCGGCCCAAAGTGATACTGAGTTCGCCGTATCGAAGAGCGCAACAAACGGCAGCGTTGGCGGCCAAGCATTTGGGATTTAACGGCGAGGTAAGCGAAACGCGGGTGTTGGTGCCGGAGGCGAACCCGGCCGAGGCATGGGAAGAAGTCCGTTTGTACAAAGGCGAAGAGAGCGTGATGCTGGTGACGCACGAGCCGTTTGTCAGCCGGATGGCGGCTTACTTATTAAACTCGCCTTCCCTGCTGGTGGACTTCAAGAAGGGTGCGCTGATGCGCATTGATTGCGAAAGCATGGGGGCGCAGCCGCACGGGGTGTTGCGGTGGTACTTGACGTCTAGGATTGCGGCGTAGATTACGGCGTAGTTGACGGCGTAGCAGCCAAGCGGGCCAAAAGGGCCAAGGCCTCTTCCCTACCCTCGATGGAGCCTTCGAGTTGGGCCTCTTCAACGGCGGCAAGCAGGGCGCGGATGCGCGGACCGGGAGGGACACCCAAGGCAAGAACATCCTGGCCGCGCACCAGCGGTGGCGGGGAAACGACTTCTGGAGGCATTTCCCGCAGTAGGCGCTGCGCGAGTTGGTAATTGTCCAAGCCGCGCTGGGCGGAGGTGCAATCGACGCGGTGAAGCTCCAGGTGTTGGTCGAAATAGGGGAGGCGCAGAAAACGCTTTTGCGTGGAGAGCTTCATGCGCGGTAGTTCCATGAAACGCATGTGGTGCTGGACAAGAGCGAGGATGCGCTCGGTATCGTCCGCAGAAAAACGCAGGCGGCCCAGCAGGGGCTCGGCAATGCGCAGACCAGCTTCAACGTGTCCGTTGAAACGGATGCGGTCCGTGATGGTTTGGGTGACGGGCTTGCCGATGTCGTGCAGGAGCACGCCCCAGGCAAGGACGGGATCCAGCGGAGGAGTGAGCAGATCGAGCATGAGCAGCGTGTGGGTCCAAACATCGCCTTCGGGATGGAACTCCGGGGGTTGGGCCACGCCTTGCAAGGCTTTCACCTCAGGCAAAACAACGGCGAGCAGGCCAAGCTCATCGAGCAGGCGAAGACCGTGGGAGGCGGCGCCCTCGGTGAGGATGCGATTTAGTTCGACGCGGATGCGTTCGGCGGAGATGCGCGCCAGGGAAGGGGCATGGGCTTGGATGGCGGCAGCGGTTTGCGGCTCGATGGTGAAGGAAAAGCGCGCGGCGAAACGGACGGCGCGCAAGAGGCGCAGGTGGTCTTCGGCAAAGCGGGCGGCGGGGTTGCCAACGGCGCGAAGGGTGCGGGTGCGAAGGTCGCCGAGGCCGCCGTGGAAATCGAGCGTTGCTCCGGTGAAGGGATCGTGGAAGAGGGCGTTGATGGTGAAATCGCGACGGGCGGCATCGCGGGCGGGTTCGGTTTCGTATTGGACGAGGGAGGGGCGGCGGCCGTCGTGGTAGGCATCCTCGCTGCGGTAGGTGGCCACCTCGATGGCCAAGCCGGGCTGCTTGACCAGCACGACGCCGAAGCTGGCGCCCACGAGTTCGGAATGGGGGAAAAGGGCCAGCACCGCTTCCGGACGGGCGCTGGTGGCAATGTCAAAGTCTTTGATGGGAAGGCCGAGGTGGAGGTCGCGCACACAACCGCCCACCCAATAGGCGGAGTGGCCTTGGGCGCGCAACTGGGCAAGGATTTCGTGGGCGAAGTGGGCGGCGGGTGAATCCGGCATAAAATTTGCCTACAATAATGATTGTGCCCGGAACCACAGAGTCCGGTTGCCAATTATGTCTACACCCACCTCCGACGGCTCTAGCGACCAGAGCCGCTTAACAACAACCTCCAAGGTTGTTGTTGCTACGACGGTAGCGCTTTCCTTCATCAGTTTTTGGCGGGGCGCCGCAATTGTTTTGAGCGACATGGGTTCGACGATGTTTTACATCGGCGGCATCGTGGAGCAGGCGCTGGGCAAAACCGCGCCGTGGTTCATCCTGGCCGTCATGGCCTACAGCTTCGCCGTGCGCAGCGTGTACCTGGAAAGCTGCAGCATGTTTGTGCGTGGCGGCGTGTACGTGGTGGTGCGGGACGCGCTGGGGCCCACGCTGGCCAAGGTGAGCGTCAGCGCGTTGATTGTCGATTACATTCTGACGGGGCCAATTTCTTCCGTATCCGCAGGCCAGTATTTGGGGCACTTGCTGAACGAAACCTTCGAAAACCTGCATCAGCCTTACCACGTGCACCCGCCCACCTTTGCCATGATCTTTGGCGTACTGGTGACGCTCTACTTCTGGTGGAGCAATATCAAGGGCATTCACGAAAGTTCGCAGAAGGCGCTGCGAATTATGCAAATTACGACGGTGATGGTGGTGGTGCTGCTGGGCTGGAGCGCGTACACGCTGCTAGTGCGGGGCGGCGGAGAATTGCCGCCGGCGCCGGTGCTGGCCAACGTGCAATTTAATTCCTCGAGTTTGGGCTGGTTTGAGGGAACTTTCTGGCCGCAATTGGCGGCCGTGGGTTTATTGATCGCCTTTGGCCACTCGCTGTTGGCCATGAGCGGCTTTGAAACGCTGGCGCAGGTGTACCGCGAAATTGCGTATCCGAAGATGAAAAATCTGAAGATCACGGCGAACATCGTTTGCGGCTACGCTGTGCTTTCCACAGGCTTGATTTCGCTGCTGGCAGTAATGATTATTCCCGACGCGCTGCGTTCGAAGTATTACGACAACCTGATTGGCGGCATGGCGATGAGCCTGGAGGGGCCGGAGCTTTTGAAGTACGGCTTCCACGTGTTTGTCGTGATTGTGGGCACGATGATGTTGAGCGGCGCGGTAAATACGTCCATCATCGGGGCCAACGGCGTGCTGAACCGCGTAGCGGAAGACGGGGTGCTGTTGAAGTGGTTCCGCAAGCCGCATAGCCGCTTTGGCACCACGGCGCGGATCATCCACGCGGTAACCATTCTGCAGATTTTGACGATCCTGGGTTCGGGCGGCGACGTTTACTACCTGGGTGAAGCCTATGCCTTTGGCGTGGTTTGGAGCTTTTTCATGAAGGCGATGGGCGTACTGGCGCTGCGCTTCCAACGCAACGACCAGGAGTACAAGTTCCCGTTCAACATTACGCTGGGCGGGCGCGAATGGCCTGTGGGGCTGGCGATCATGACCATGTCGCTGTTCCTGATTGCGATCGCGAACCTGTTTTCGAAGAAGATCGCCACAGTTTACGGCATCAGCTTTACAGTGCTGCTGTTTGGGGTGTTCACGGTGAGCGAAATCGTGAACCGGCGCAAAAAGAAAAAAGAAAAGGGGTTGGAGCAATTCAACCTGGAGCACCAAGCAGAAGTGGACGCCGACCACCTGGAGGCGCGCCCCGGTTGCGTGCTGGTGGCCGTGCGCGGCTGGCGGCAAATGGAACACTTGCGGAAGGTGCTGTCAAAAACGAATCTGCGGCGGCACGACATTGTGGTGATGACCGTGCGGCCGGTGGCGGTGGGAACGGGCGAGCACGACCTGCGCGAGGAGCAATTGTTTACCAGCTACGAGCAGGAGCTGTTTTCGCACGTGGTGACGCTGGCGGAAAAAGAAGGCAAGCCAGTGGATCTGCTGGTGGTGCCGGCCGTGGACCCCTTTGACGCCATGGTGCAGACGGCGCACAAATTGAAGGCCTCCCGCTTGGTGACGGGCGTGAGCGCGAAGATGGAGAGCGAGGAACTGGCCCGGCGCATTGGCCTGGCCTGGGAGAAACTTCCGGAGCCGCGCCACCCGTTCTCGCTGGAAATTATTGCGGCAGACCGTCCGAGCGTGTTTGTGAACCTGGGTCCGCATCCGCCGCGCCTATGGCCGGAGGATTTGGACCGGCTGCATGACATTTGGCTGGGTCTAAGCGGCGACCAGCGCTTTGGCAGCAAACTGCACCATCGGGACGTGGTGGGGCTGGCCTTGCGGCGCCTGGAAAGAGACCTCGATGGAGACAAGCGGGGCGGCGTGTTGGACGATTTGGAGCAGGACCTTAAAAATCACTAATTCGTCAAGTAACCCAAACGTAACAATTTCTTAAGGTTATGGAAGTGCGTCTTGGGATAAACTTACAGAAGGTCTGTTAGTCTCTGGTTCTCTCCAAGCACGGGAGAACCCCAACAATCTACTCTCTGAATCTGAGGAAAAGCATGAAAACATTGAGCAAAGTTTGCTCCGTTTTGTCACGCTTCAGTGCCTTGGGCATAGCGATGCTGCTTATGTCCAGCCTGTTGCTGGCGCAATCTGACAACTCCAACATCTCTGGAATCGTCAAGGATTCCAGCGGCGCCGTCGTCGCCGGTGCGAAGGTGAACATCCGCAACGAAGACACTTCGTTCAGCCGTGATATCACCACGAACCAATCGGGCTTTTATATTGCTACGAACCTGGGCCCCGGATATTACACCGTAACGGTGGAAGCGCCCGGTTTTAAGAAGGCAACCATCAGCCGCAATAAGCTGGACGCGGGTTTGCCGATTGCGGTTAACGTGGATTTGGCTGTGGGCCAAAACACGGAAACGGTAACCGTAGAAGCCAGCGTGGCGCAATTGAACACGGAATCCGCCACGGTGGGCAAGACCGTCGAACAAAAGCAAATCCAAAACCTGACCCTGAATGGCCGCAACCCGATCTTCCTGGCCCTCTTGAAGCCGGGTGTTCGTGGCGGCGCGTTGTCGGGCTTTAGCTTTGGCTTGTCCAGCGGCGGCTTCAGCATCAACGGTGGCCGTTCGCAGGATTCGCTGATCACCTTCGACGGTGCGGTGGGTGTGCGTACGCGCGCCAACGGTACCTCGGTGGGTACGGCCGACGTGGACACAGTGCAAGAAGTGCAGGTGTTGACGGCGAATTACTCGGCCGAATACGGCCGTTCTGGCAACGGTCAGATCCGCGTTGTCACCCGCTCCGGCGGCAAGGATTTCCACGGCGCATTCTACGAATACTTCCGCAACAATGCGCTCGATGCCAACACCTGGAGCCGCAACCAGAGCGCCGCGACGGCGGAAACCGCTCCCCTGCGCTTCAACCAGTTCGGCTACAATATCAGCGGCCCGATCTTCATTCCGAAGGTCTTCAACAAGGACCGCGATAAGCTGTTCTTCCTCTTCGCTCAAGAGTGGGTGCGCTTCCGCAACACGAGCAATACCTTCCAACGCGTGCCGACTGAACTGATGCGCCAAGGCAACTTCAGCGAATTGTTGGGCAGCAATCCCTTCTATTCCTCCCCGCGCAACATCAACGATCCGGAAACGGGCGCTCCTTTCCCTGGCAACATCATTCCAGCCAGCCGCTTGAGCTCGAATGGCATCGCTTTCTTGCGTACCTACCCGCAAGCGAACGGTGTTTATCAAGGGAACACGAACTACTTCCAAGCGCGCGGCGGTATTCAAAACCAGCGTAAGGACACCTACTCGATCGACTTCAACCCGACCCAGAATCAGGTTATCCGCTTCCGTCACGCGAACTACGCGTTTGAAGTGTTCGACGCTTTCCGTGGCGGCTTCGACTTCGCGCCCGCCACGCTGGACCGTCCCAACAAGACCGCCAGCTTGAACCACACTTGGACGTTGAGCCCGACCATGATCAACGAAGCGACATTCGCGGTTTCCAACGACCGCGTGACCATCGCTGTTCAACAATCTGGCCGCTTCCAACGCTCGGTGAACAACATCACCTACCCCTACATTTTCCCGGAACCGAAGGAAATCAACGACAAGATCCCGACGATCGAAATCCCGAACGTGGGCACGATCGACGGCGGTCCGTATCCGGCCAGTTCCTCCGGCCCGATTTACCAGTTGTCCGACAACTTCACGAAGATCGCTGGCAACCACACCCTGAAGTTTGGCGTTTACTTCGAGCGCTCCGGCCAAAACGACTTTGACCAAATCAACGTTTCCGGCGTTCCCGGCGGCACGAACAACCAGAATGGCCGTTTCGTGTTCAACGACGTTCGCCCTGGCGGCGCTCCCGGGACGGGAACGGGCTTGACGAACGCCGCTCTCGGCTTGTTTTCCACCTATGCGGAAATTGGTCCCCGCAGCTACACCCCCTATCGCGGCCACATGTTCGAATTCTTCGGGCAAGACTCCTGGCGCGTCAACCAGAAGCTGAAGTTGGAATATGGCTTCCGCGCCACCTGGTCCAACGGCTACTACAAGAGCCTGTGGGGCAACATTGCCTACTTTAACCCTGAGGCTTATGATCCCTCCCGCGCCGCTGTTCTCGATCGCGCCACCGGCAACGTGCTGAGCGGCGACCGTTTCAACGGCGTGCAGATTCCTGGCACGGAGTTCCCGAATGCGGCGATTGGCCGGGTGCCCTCGGCGAGCGACCCGCAATTCAACCGTCTGTTCGACGGCGGAGACAAGTACCCCGCCGCCAACCAGTTCAATGTGGTCCCCCGCTTTGGCCTTGCTTACTCCATTACAACCAAGCAAGTCATCCGCGCCGGCTTCGGTGGCTTCATCTCCCGCCCGGGCGTTTATGACAGCGTCTTCCTCGGCGGCAACCCACCCTACCAGCCTTCTGCTTCGGTAACGAATGGTGTTGCGGATAACCCCGGTGGCGCAAGCCGCGTGTCCTTCCCGCAGTTCTTCATGACCATTGACCCGGCCTACAAGCTGCCCCGCGGCTACAACTGGAACGCTACCTACCAACGCGAACTGCCCTTTGCGACCACCCTCGAAATCGGCTACGTGGGTTCGGTGGGTAACTACCTGGCTCGCGAACGCGACTTAAACCAGTTGCCGACTGGCACCACCTTCCGTCCGGAAAATGCCGGCGCGAACGTAAACTTCCTGCGCACCTACAAGGGCTTCGCGAACATCAACATGCTGGAACACTCGGGCCGCAGCACCTACCACGCGCTGCAATTTGAAGCGAACCGCCGCTTTACCAAGGGCTTCAGCTATGGCTTCGCTTACACCTTGTCGAAGGCCATGGACAACAACTCCGGCCCCCGCGACCCTTTCATCGACGTCTTCAACCAGGGCTTGAACTGGGGCAAGGCCAACTTCGACAGCCGCCACTCGGCGGTGATCAACTTCATTTGGGACATGCCCTTCTTCAACTCCTCCGACACCAACAAGGCCCTGCGCCTAGTGGCCGGTGGGTGGCAGATCTCCGGCGTAACCCAATTCCAGACGGGTACCCCGATTACGATTGGGAACGGCGACGATTACCTGGGCATCGGCTCCTCCAACGGCAAGCCCTGGAACCTGGCCGGCGAACCGGTTGTGACGAAGCAGTTCAGCAACCGCACTGCGGCAGGCAACTTCCAAGACGGCAACTTCTGGTTCCAGAACACGCTGAATGGCGGACCGCTCGCAACGCGTCCGGCCAACGGCACGCTGCCGAACCAGAACCGGGCTTCGGTTGGCTTTAACCAACCTGGCTTCCAGAACTGGAACCTGGCCATCTTCAAGGCATTCCGCGTGACGGAGCGCCAAGCGTTGACCTTCCGCGCGGAAGGCTTCAACTTTGTCAACCACCCGAACTGGAACGGTGCGAATACCAACCCAACCGACGCCAACTTCGGCAAAATTACTGGTAAAAGCAGCGAACGTACGATTCAGCTCAGCCTGCGCTATTCGTTCTGATATGAAACGACCTGTCAATACCTTTCACAGGTGCTGACGGTTTTTTCTTCGGCTGTTTCAAGAGCCTCCCGCCCACCAAGGCGGGAGGCTCTTGTCTTTGTAGTTGCAGATTAGGACAGCGGAGCCGAAGGC